>NZ_OZ244917.1:0-676262 GCF_965221825.1 Candidatus Spongiisocius sp. | reverse complement strand
GGAGCCGGCCGTCGTATCGGCCAGCTACACCGAGATACTCGAGGCCCACGGTTTCGATGACGTGAGGAAGGTCGCCGATGTCCTCCGGGAGCAGGTCCCGGTGGTGGTGAACCTGAAGAATCTCGATCCTCCGACGGTACGGAGGCTGGTCGACTTTCTGTGCGGCCTGGTGTATGCGCTGGAGGGGACGATCCAGAAACCGGCCACGGGAGTCTTGCTGGTGCGCCCTCCAAGAGTCACCATCACCCGGCAGGAGTTACAGCGCCTGGCCTCCATGGGCCTGTACGACTTGGACGTCTGAGGCGGGCTTGATCCGGCTGATCTGCAATCTGGCGCAACTCTACGTGGTTGCGGTCGTCGCCCGGGCCGTCCTGAGCTGGATCGAGGTTCCCGGCGATCACCCGGTCGGCCGGGCGGTCGCGGTGCTGTCGCGGATCGTGGATCCGCCGCTCCGGCCACTCCGGCGGCACCTTCCCGCCATTCCGGTTGGAGGCGTTAGGTTGGACCTGTCGCCGATCATCCTGATCATGGCGGTACTGATCTTGACGAGGATCATATGCGGATAACTTCGAACGAGGTCCAGGCGGTCAAGTTCTCGGTCTCCCTCCGCGGGTACGCCGCGGACGAGGTGGACGCCTTTCTCGAGATCGTGGTCCAGACGATCTCCGAGTACGAGGGCATTCACGACCGGTTGCAGCGCGAGGTCAAGCGATTGCGGGAGGCGCTCGACGAGTGCCGTGAGTCTCGGATTGCCGAGGGTCCTGCCAAGGCCCGGACCGTGGTGACCGTCCAGGCCGACGAGGCAGTGGCCCGGGTTCGGGACATGATCGACGAGGCGGCCCGGACCTCGGAGCAGATGGTCGAGAACGTGCTGGAGGCGGGCGAGCACCTGCTGGACCAGTTTCGCGCCGCGATGACGCCCGCAGAACCGCAGGACGGTCCCACCCCGCTCCCGTAGCCGTCTAAAGGGTTGCCAGATGTCGTATCGATCGTTCGAGGGGTCGCCTCCCGTCACATCCCTGCCCCGGCGCGCCGACGTGGCGGTGGTCGGCGGCGGGGTCGTCGGGTTGTGCGCCGCATACGAGTTGGCGGCGCACGGTCGCGAGGTGGTCGTCATCGACCGGGGGCCGATCGCTCGCGGGAGCGCCGCGGGCAACGCCGGGCTCGTCACGCCGAGCCATCTGATCCCCATGGCCGCCCCGGGCGTGCTGTCCGGCGTGGTGCGCGGGATGATCCGGCGCACCGGACCGGTAACGGTGCGGCCGTCGATCGATCCGGCGTACCTGCGCTGGATGGTCCGTTTCGCCCGCAACTGCACCGCACGAGCGGCCCACGCAGGGTCCGTCGCCCTTCGCGACCTCGGCTTCCTGAGTGCCGACCTGGTGGTGGACTGGATCGAGCGTGACGGGATCGACTGCGACTACCGCAAGCTCGGACTCCTCTACGTCTACGGGGACGAGGCGGCTTTCGCGGCGGGCCGGCACGAGGCCGACACGATGGAGCGTTACGGCGTGACCGTCGAGAGATACGGCGCCGCCGAACTCCACGAGCTGGAGCCGGCGCTGGACGAGAAGGTCATCGGGGGATTCCGGTGTGTCGACGATGCCGGCCTCGATCCCGCCCGGTTCATGTCCGGGATCGTGTCGGTGCTGTCGGGACGCGGGGTCGCGTTCGTCCCCCATACGGGGCTGATGGACTTGCGCACCTCCGGCGGCGCGGTCGACCGCCTGGTGACCTCGCGGGGCGACCTGGTGGCTGACGAGGTAGTGATCGCCACCGGCGCATGGACCCCTAGGGTGGCCGCCCTTCTCGGCGAGTCTGTTCCCGTCCAGGCCGGCAAGGGCTACAGCATGACCGTGGCGGCGCCCAGCCAGGGTCCTCGCAACAACCTCCTGATAGGGGACAGGTGGGTGGCCGTAAACCCCATAGGCGACAAGCTGCGGATGAGCGGGTGGCTCGAACTCGGGCGCCTTGACACCCGGCCTTCTCTCCGGCGGCTGGCCCAGATCGAGGCCAACGCCCGATCCCGCGTGCGACTCGATCCCGAGCTCACCGTGCTGGAAAGATGGGCGGGCCTGCGGCCCGTGACGCCCGACGGGCTTCCCATAATCGGTCGGTCACCCGGCTGGGCCAACGTCACCTACGCCGTCGGGCACGGCAAGCTCGGTCTGTCCCTCGGGCCGGTAACCGGCCGCCTGGTCGCCCAGATCGTCTGCGACCGGCCCACCGACCTCGGGTTGGACTCGGTCTCACCCCGCCGGTTCTCCTGAGCAGGCTCCCGGGGGCGAGCCAAGGATGTCGTTCCCCATGGAGGACGCCACGGTGTAGGCGCGGCGGGTGCTGAGTGCCTGGTCGTGGTCAAGCGTCCCGCATCGCCGGCCGGTCGGGTTGTCACCCGGTGAGCAGCGCATCCACCGGTCCGAGATCCGTCTTCACTCTCGGCCGGGGGCCATCCGGCAACAAGGGGGTTGAAACTGTCACACCCTCGTTATAGGTTATTGGATTACCGAAATTACCAGCGGTTCAGCACCGACGTCAGCCGGACCGATCGAGGGATCAAGTCGTTCGGGACCGCCCCGCCGGGCAGGGCGGGACGCGTCTCGGACCAGGTGGCGGCGGTGGGGGAGGGCCCGCAGGGCTGGGTGTGGCGATTTTCGCGGTCTTCTCCAGGGCGGGACTCGAGACGAGACTCGTGGTCGGGCCGGCGTCGCCGCCCGTGCGGATCAGGTCCCGGAAGTGACGTCAGCCGGTCGCTTTCTCCAGGTGTACAGACAAGGCGCTGCCGCCGATCTCGAATCTCATCCCGCCTGGCATGGGGCCTGAGAGGATCGCCACCGCCAGCACCTCGCCGGCGATGAAGTCGGCATGGCTGTCGATGGCCTCGTAGAGGAGGTCGTCTTCGGTGTGATACCGGAGCCGGATCCGGTCGGCGACCTCGAGCCCGAGGTCGCGCCGGGCGCGCTGGATCCGCGACACCACCTCGCGGGCCCAACCCTCGCTCCTGAGGTCATCGGTCAGCGCCGTGTCGAGGGCTACCGACAGCGAGCCGTCCGATGCCACCGCCATACCCGGACGGGGGTTCCTGGTGACGACCACGTCATCGGCGCTCAACTCGTGGCCGGCGACGGTCATCCCACCCGCCTCTACGAGGGCCGCCACCTGTTCCGACGGCAGCCCGGCCAGGGCTGCGGCCACTTCCCGGACCGCTGCGCCGAGGCGGGGACCGAGGCGCTTGAAGTTGGCCTTGGCCACCAACTCGACCACCGACAGCTCGTCATCGCGGGTGCCGACCTCCTTGACGTTCAACTCCTCGGCGATCACCGCGCCGTGACGATGAACCGCCGCCGTCACCTCCGGATCGCGGGTGATCACCGCCAGGCTCGCCAGTGGCTGGCGAACACCGATCGAGAGATCCGACCGGAGTGACCGTCCCAGCGTCACCACCGTGCGGGCGACGTCCATTGACCTCTCGAGATCCTCGTCGATCGTGTCCTCGTCCACCATCGGGTAATCGGTGTGATGGACGCTGGAGGCATCCGGGACCAGGCCGGAGTGGATCTCCTCGGTGATGAAGGGCAGCACCGGCGCCAGGAGGCGGCTGAAGGTCACCAGCACCTCGTAGAGGGTGGCGAAGGCAGCCTGCTTGTCGGCCTCGTTGCCCTCCCGAGCCCTCCAGAACCGGCGCCTGGACCTTCTCACGTACCAGTTGGTCAGGTCGTTGACGAAGCCGAGAGCCGGACCCACCACGGCATACAGGTAGTAGCCCTCCATCATCTCGTTGGTCCGCCGGATCAGCGACTGCAGGACGCTCAGTATCCAGCGGTCGATCTCGGGTCGGTCGGCGGGGGCGGGCGCCGACCTGAGGTCGTCGAACCGGATACCGTCGGCCTCGGCATAGGTGGTGAAGAAGGAATAGGCGTTCCAGAACGGCAGGATGACCGTACGCACCACCTCACGCACCCCCGCTTCCGAGAAGCGGAGCGGTTCGGCCCGGAGCACCGGCGAGTCGATCAGGTAGGCCCGGACCGCGTCTCCCCCGTACCGGTCCAGGACGGCGGAGGGCTCGGGGTAGTTCTTGAGGCGCTTCGACATCTTGCGCCCGTCCTCCGCCAGGATCATGCCGTTGACCACGCAGTTGCGGAAGGCCACCTCGTCGAAGAGGGCGGCGGCCAGCACGTGCAGGGTGTAGAACCATCCCCGCGTCTGGTCGAGACCCTCGGCGATGAAGTCGGCCGGGAACGTCCGCGGGAAGCGCTCCTCGTTCTCGAACGGGTAGTGGTACTGGGCGTAGGGCATCGACCCGGACTCGAACCAGCAGTCCAGCACCTCGGGCACGCGAACCATCGTGCCCGGCCCGTCCGGGCACGACGGGCACGGATACGTCACGTCGTCCACCACATGCTTGTGGAGGTCCTCCAGCCAGACTCCGGTCCGGTCGGCCAGGTCGGCCCGGCTGCCCATGCACTCCTGGTAGCCGCAGGAATCGCATTCCCAGACCGGGATGCAGCTCCCCCAGAACCGGTTGCGGGAGACCGCCCAGTCCCGGGCGTCCTCGAGCCAGTTCCCGAACCGGTTGGCCCCCACCGGTCCCGGGACCCAGTGGATCGATCCGTTCAACTCCACCATCCGGGCACGGATCGACTCGACCCGTACGAACCAGGTCGGGATGGCCTTGTAGATGAGAGGCTGATCGGTGCGGTAGCAGAACGGGTAGGAGTGGACGATCTGCTCGTTCCGCAGCAGTGCTCCCGATTCCTGAAGAAGGCCGATGATCGTGTCGGCCGCCTCGAACACATGCAGCCCGGCAAGGTCGGGGGTGGCGGCGGTGAACCGGGCTTCCAGGTCGACCGGGTCGACGATCACGTCCAGGTCAGCGTCCGCCAGCGCGTAGAGGTCCTCCTCGCCGTAGGCGGGCGCCATGTGGACCAGGCCGGTCCCCTCGTCGGTGGTCACCGAGGAGCTTTGAATCACCCGGAAGGCCCCCTGGTGGCGCCGATCCTCGAAGTAGGCGAAGGGCGGCCGGTAGCGCACCCCCAGTAGCTCGCGCCCGGTGGCGACCGCAGCCGGCTCGATGTCCTCGCCGAAGACCTTCTCCACCCGCCGGGCAGCCACCCAATGGCGGCCGCCGCGGTCCGCGACGGCCACGTAATCGATGTCCGGGCCGACCGCGACCGCGAGGTTCCCCGGAAGCGTCCAGGGCGTGGTAGTCCAGATCGTCAGGTAGTCGCCGGGCCGGGCCGGCCCGTTCGGGTCGGGGGTCTCGAGGATCTCCAGGCGGACCGTGATGGCGGGGTCCGGGTGCTCGCGGTAGCCGCCCAGGCTCACCTCGAAGTTTGAAAGGGTGGTACCGGCGGCCCATGAATATGGAAGTACCTTGAAGGCCCGGTAGACCAGACCCTTGTCCCAGAGGGCACGGAACACCCACCAGACGCTCTCCATGAACTCGGGATCCATGGTCTTGTAGTCGTCCCTGAAGTCGACCCAGCGGCCTATGCGGCGGGTTATGCCCTCCCAGTCGGCGGTGGTCACCTCGACCATCCGGCGGCATGCGTCGTTGAAGACCGTCACTCCCAGATCCTTGATCTGGCGGGGGCCGGAGATGCCGAGTTGCTGCTCGACCTCCATCTCGACCGGCAGGCCGTGGGTGTCCCAGCCGAAGCGGCGCTCCACCCGATGCCCTCGCATGGTCCAGTAACGGGGAACGATGTCCTTGATGATCCCGGCCAGGATGTGGCCGTAGTGGGGGCTCCCGGAGGCGAACGGGGGACCGTCGTAGAACGTGTACTCCTGCTCGTGGGGTCGCATCTCGACCGAGGCCTGGAAGGCGCCGGTCTCGTCCCAACGCTCCAGGATGCGCGCGTCGAGGGCCGGGAGGTCGAGCCGGGGAGGCACCCGGATGAAGTCGGAGACCGGCGGGGAGGCGGGTTGGCTGGCTGGCATGATCCTGGAGTGGCGGGTTCGGGCCTGGACAGGCTAGCGATGTGTCGCCGGTCCGGCTGCCCTTCGAGGAAAACGGCTGCAGGATCGACCTGCCGCCGGGCGCTCGTAGTGGATGGCGCGGGTACCGGCTCGGGCGGCGACCCCACCAGGTGGCAGAGACGATCATGGGCGATGCCTGCGGTCGGGTTTCCGACCTGCTACCTTCAGTCGGCCCCCACAGTCGCACCCGGAGGGAAGAGCGGTATGGCGTCTCGTCGCAAGCTGGCCGAGTCCACACTTGCACGTTTCAAGAGGCTCCTCGAGGAGAAGGAGCGGAGCCTTGTGGTGGTCATCGCCGACCACGAGGCCGAGCGGAGCGAGGTAAGGATGGCGGAGACCTCCGCCGAGCGCAGGCCTGATCCCGACTCGGCCGATGGCGGGTCGATGGCCTTCGAGTTCGAGAAGGAGTTGTCGGTGGACCGCAACAGCCGCGACCTGCTCGGCCAGGTCCGCAGTGCGTTGCAGGCGCTCGAGGACGGCACCTACGGTGATTGCCGGGTTTGTGGAGGTCCCATCCCGGTGGCGCGGCTGCGGGCACTTCCGCAGACCAGCCTATGCGTGAAGTGCGCTTCGCTCCGGCGCTGACCAGCCGACGCATCAACGCCGGCCTCCTGGGCGGAGCCGTCCTCGTAGCCGATCAGATCAGCAAGCTGTGGGCGCGGACGGCGCTGGCCGACCACGACCTCGTGATCATTCCCAGGTGGTTCCGGCTCGCGGTCACGGAGAACTCGGGGGCGGCCTTCTCTCTGTTCCAGGGCTACGGGGCCTGGTTGGGCCTGGCCGCCCTCCTCGTCGCCTTCCTGATCCTGGTAGCGGTGGAGCGCACCAGGAGCACCAGCGAGTTGGTCGGTCTGGGCCTGGTGCTCGGCGGGGCGATCGGAAACCTCGGCGACCGGATCTTCCGTGGACCCTGGCTCTCCGGGGCGGTCACGGACTTCATCGATTTCAGCTTCTGGCCCACCTTCAACCTGGCCGACTCCGCCATCACGGTGGGCGTGGTGATCCTCGTATGGGCGGCCAGACGCACCTGACCGTTCCCGAGTCGCTGGACGGCGCCCGCTTCGACCTGGTCCTGGCGCGGCTGGCCGGGGTGAGCCGGGCAGGGGCCAGGCGGATGATCGAGGCCGGCCGGGCAGGCCGGGTCACGACGGGGCCGGACAGCAGGACCCGGCCCGGCACGCGGCTTGCGGCCGGAGACGGACTCTGGTTCGTGCCTCCCGAGACCCCCGCATTGCGACCGTATCCGTTCGAACTGGACGTCCACTACGAGGACCGCTACCTGGCTGTGGTCGGCAAGCCCGCGGGGATGGTCACCCATCCGGGACCCGGTCACGGCGAGGGAACCCTGGTCTCGGCGCTCCTCCATCGGTGGCCGGAGGTGGAGGGGGTGGGCGAGTACCCGCGCTGGGGGATCGTTCACCGCCTCGACATGGACACCTCCGGAGCGATCCTCATCGCCCGGCGTCCGGTTGCCCATCGCCGCCTGACTGAGGCGATGGCCGCCCGGGATGTACGCCGGCGTTATTTCACCCTTACCCACGGCGGCTTCGGCGTCGCCTCCGGGACGATCGACGCGCCGATCGATCGGCGGCGGGCGCGCCGGTTCGTAGGTCCCGGCGGCAAGCCCGCCGTCACCCACTACCGGTGTCTGGCCGCGTGGGATCGTCCCCTGCTGAGCCTGCTGGAGGTGACCCTCGAGACCGGGCGCACCCACCAGATCCGGGTGCACCTGGGCTCGATCGACCGTCCCGTGGTGGGGGACCGGGTCTACGGCCGGCCCGCCGGGGCAGGAGTCGATCCGGGGCGCGTCTGGCTCCATGCCCACCGGCTCGGCCTCCGCCATCCGGTTTCCGGCCATGAACTAGATGTGGAGGTGCCCCTTCCCCTCGATCTCCGGTCGAGCCTCGATGTCCTCGGTCGGCCCGGTACCGGAGAGGTGCCGACGGAATAGTCGACGACTCCCGATCTGCCGAGAGTCGCTAGTGTTCCGGAGCGCTGGGTGCCCCTGACCGGTCGATGGGTAGCGGTCAAGGATGAGCATGGTGAGTAACGGGTTCGTTCACCTCCACGTGCACAGCGAGTTCTCGATGCTGGACGGCGCGGCGCGGATCGACGACGCCGTGGCCGCAGTGGTGTCCGCCGGCCAGCCGGCGCTGGGCCTGACGGACCACGGAGTTCTCTACGGCGCCGTGGACTTCTACCGGGCCGCCACCGGAGCGGGAATCAAACCGATCATCGGTGTGGAGGGCTACCTCACCACCGGCTCCCGCTTCGACCGGCCCACCGGCCGGGACAACGTCCGCCACCACATCACCCTTCTGGCGGAGACCCAGACCGGCTACGCCAACCTGGTCAAGCTGGTCAGCAGGGCCTTCCTGGAGGGTTACTACTACAAGCCCCGCATGGACCACGAGCTACTGGCCGAGTACGCCGAGGGGATAATCGCGACCAGCGGATGCCTGTCCGGTCACGTGCCCACCCTGCTCGCCCCGGACGCGCCCCGGGAGAACGGGAATGCCGGCGGCCGGAGAGACCTGGAGAAGGCCGTGGAGGCTGCCGGCCTGTACCAGGACATCTTCGGCCGGGACCGGTTCTTCATCGAGCTCCACGACCTGGGCCTGGAGAGCCAGCGACGCATCCTCCCCGACCTGGTGGAGATATCCGAGCGGGTCGGCGCCCCGCTCCTGGCCACCAACGACGCCCACTACACCCGCCAGGACGAGGCGGCCGCCCACGATGTCCTGCTCTGCATCCAGACCGGATCGACCGTTAACGACCCGGAGCGGAGCCTTCGCTTCGACGGCGACGAGTTCTACCTGAAGACCCCCCGGCAGATGCGCGAGCGTTTCCCGGAGGACACCTATCCCGGCGCGTGCGACAACACCCTCCTGATAGCCGAGCGTGCGAACGTGCACCTGGACTTCGATCAGATGCTCCTGCCCCATTTTCCGGTGCCGGACGGCCACACCGCCATGTCCTACCTGCGGGAGCTGGTGATGGAAGGCGCTCGCCGGCGCTACCAGGGCGAGACCGGCGGCGAGGTCGGGGAGCGCATAGAGCACGAGATGCGGATCATCGATGACATGGGCTTCCCCGACTATTTCCTGATCGTCTGGGACCTGGTGCGCTACGCCAAGTCGCGCCGGATCCGGGTCGGCCCGGGACGGGGGTCGGCGGCCGGGTCGATCGTCGCCTACTCGTTGGGTATCACCGACCTGGACCCGATCGAGTACGGCCTCATCTTCGAGCGCTTCCTGAACCCCGGGCGGCGCGAGATGCCTGATATCGACATGGACTTCGACGAGCGTTTCCGCGGCGACGTCATACGGTACGCGGCGGACAGGTACGGATCCGATCACGTGGCGCAGATCGTCACCTTCTCCACCATCAAGGGGAAGCAGGCGATTCGCGACTCTGCCCGGGTCCAGGGCTTCCCGTACGCGATGGGCGACCGCCTGGCGAAGCTGATGCCGGATCCCGTCCTGGGACGGGAGGCTTCGCTCGACATCTGCTTCAACCCCCCGGGCCCCGAGGCCGATGCCATCACCAGAGAGTGGCATAGCCACGCCGCCGCCCTGCGGGAGGAGTATCGCAACGATGATGATGTCCGCTTGGTCCTGAATACCGCGCGGGGTCTGGAGGGGCTACGCCGCCAGGACTCGATCCACGCCGCGGCGGTGGTGATCGCTCCCCGTCCGGTCACCGATCTGGTCCCGGTGCAGCGCAAGGGCGAGGATGCCGAGGTGGTCACCCAGTACGAGATGCATGCCATCGAGAAGCTGGGGCTGCTCAAGATGGACATTCTCGGGCTGCGCACGCTGTCGACCATCGATCGAACACTGGACCTGATCGAACGCAGTACCGGCACCCTCCATGACATCGACGGGATCGCACTGGACGATCCCGACACCTACGCCATGCTGTGCCGGGGCGACACCATCGGGGTCTTCCAGTTGGAGGGCACCGCCATGCGGTCCCTGATCAGGAGCCTCCGGCCGGACCGATTCGAGGACATGATCGCCCTCGTAGCCCTGTACCGGCCCGGGCCGATGTCCAACGACTGGCACAACGCCTACGCCAACCGCAAGAACCGGCGCAGCCCCGTGGACTATCCCCATCCGGCCACCGAGAGCGTGCTGAGCGAGACCTATGGCCTCATGATCTACCAGGAACAGGTCATGCAGATCGCCCGCGACATAGCGGGGTACTCGATGGCAGACGCCGACGCCCTGCGCAAGGCGATGGGCAAGAAGATCCCCGCCATCATGGCCAGGGAACGGGACAAGTTCGTCGACGGGGTGGTAAGCGGCGGCAACCCGCCGGAGTTCGGGGGCGCCCTGTTCGACTCGATCGAGGGCTTCGCAGGCTACGGCTTCAACAAGTCGCACAGCGCTGCCTACGGCCTGTTGGCCTACCAGACCGCCTACCTCAAGGTCCACTTCCCCGCCGAGTACATGGCCGCACTGCTCACGTCATCGCGACGGGACAAGGACCGCACCCGGATGTACCTGAGCGAATGCCGAACGATGGGCCTGGTGGTGTCGGCCCCGTCTGTCAACGCTTCCGAGAGTGACTTCACCGTCCGGGACGGCAGGATCGTGTTCGGGCTCTCGGGTGTGCGGAACATCGGGTCGGCGGTGGTCGAGAAGATCATAGAGGCGCGCCACGCCGGGGGCGCCTTCGAGGACTTCCAGGACTTCGCCAACCGGGTGGACGGCACGGCACTCAACAAGCGGGTGGTGGCCTCGCTGATCCGGGCGGGCGCGTTCGATGACCTGGGGCATGCCCGGCGGGGTCTCAACGAGGTGGCCGAGTTGCTGATCGAGCGCACCCTCGCCCGGAGGCGGCACGAGGACGCGGGCCAGTTCAGCCTGTTCGGCGGGGAAGCCGAGGTCCCGGACTTCGACGAGGTGGCGATTCCCGGAGACGAATGGAAGAAGAACGTACTGCTGGCCCACGAGAAGGAAATGCTGGGCCTCTACGTGTCGGACCATCCGCTGGACGGCCTGGACCGGGCCCTAGCCCAGCACGCCACCACCACCGTGTCCGGGCTGGCGGCGTTGCCGGACGGGGAACGGGTGCGGGTCGGCGGGATCGTCAGCGGGATCACCCGGCGCTACACGTCCTCGGGGGAGCAGATGGCCTACTTCAACATTGAGGACCTCGACAACACGGTCGAGGTGGTGGCCTTCCCCAAGACCCTGTCGTCGGTCGGGGAGCTACTCGAGGAGGACGCCATCATGGTGGTCGAGGGCAGGTTGAACAACCCGGGGGACGAGGTGAAGGTCCGGGCCTACCGGATCACCCGGCCCAAGCTCATCCCCGACAGCGACCTTCGGCTACATCTGGAGCCCTACGCGGCGCTCACGGATCAGGCGGCCTTCACGGAGGCGCTGCGCGAGCTCCGTCAGGTGCTGTCCAACCATCCGGGTCCGGCGCCGGTTTTCATCGATCTCACTGCGGGAGAGCGCCGGAAGGTCTACAGGCTGGACGAGAAGGTGGAACTCTCGTCGTCGCTCTACGCCGAGGTGAAGGGCATTTTCGGTGAGGCGGCCCTCGCATGAGGGCAATCCGTCGGGAGGAGATGCTCCGGCCCGGAGCCTGAAACCTGAGCGGACCTGAGGAGCGTGCCGAATAGGTCGCCTACACGCCCACCCAGCCGGCCCCGACCTGGGGTTCCTTCGTCGGGCTATCGGGCCGAGTGGGCTTCTTCAGCCCATTCCTAGCCGGCCAGGCATGCGCGGGCCACCGCCTCCCATCCGGCGGCGAGGGGAGAGATGACGTCCATATGGTCGGCATCCGCCAGCTCGACCAGGCGGGATGGGTCACCGGCCGCCAGGGACGCCTCGACGAACCGGTGGCTCTGATCGGGCGGCACGGATCGGTCCCGGCGGCCGTGCACCGCCACGGTGGAGAACCCGCCGGGTAGAGCCTTGATGGGGTCGACCTTCGCGAGATGAGCGCGGCGGTCATCACCCAGGAAGGCCGAGATGAGGTCGTCGAATCCGGAACCTGTGTTTTCCAGGTCGAGCATCCCTGCGAGCGAGACGAAGCCGACCGGCCGCACGGATGCGGTCCTGGCGGCGAAGAATCCCAGCTGGGCGCCGGCCGAGTGTCCGATGACCGTCACCCGTTCGAGGTCGAGGCGATGGTCGTCGGAGATGGGGGACAGGGCGCCGACCGCGGCCGATACGTCCGCCATGGAGTCCCGCCAGCCGCCCACCGGCGGGACCCGCCGGTACTCGACATTCCAGGTGGCCGTTCCCCTCCTGGTCAGGTCGACCGCGGCCCCGTCCATCAGATCACGGGTGTAGGGGTCGGCCCACCCGCCACCGTGGACCAGGACCGCCACCGGGTGCGGTCCGGGAGCATCGGGAAGCCGCAGGTCGGCCACTTGGTCGGGGTGTGGTCCGTATGACAGGGTGAGGGGCGGATGGGCCCGCCGGTAGTGAAGATGGGAGATGGCGTCCAGGTAGCCGGCGACGCCCCGACCGAAGATCTGGTGCACGCAGGCCGGTTCGGTCACAGAGATACGCCGCCACGGCTCCCGCTCCCGGACGTTGGAGATATGGATCTCGACGGTGGGGACATCGGCCGCCTCGATGGCGTCGTGGAGCGCGTAGCTGGTGTGGGAGAAGGCGCCCGGGTTGAAGACGATCCCGTCCGCGGTCTCCCGGGCGGCGTGAATGGCCTCGATCAGCTCCCCCTCGTGATTGGACTGGAGGGTGTCGAGCCGGTGGCCGAGCCGGGTCGAGCGCGCGTGGCACTGCTCGACCACGTCGTCGAGCGTGGCCGAGCCGTAGACCTCCGGGGCGCGCCCGCCCAGGAGGTTGAGGTTGGGGCCGTTCAGCACCAGGATTCGCATGATCCCCAGAGCGTAGGCGGGCCGGGAGGCCGGGTGGGATCGAACATGGTGGTTGGTGGTTGGTGGTTGGTGGTTGGTGGTTGGTGGTTGGTGGTTGGTGGTCGCTCTCTCCCCGCATGTGAGTACCGCACCGATTCAATGTGCCGATTTCGGCTAACCGGGGTGTCCGTCGCCCTCCGATGACCCGGGGCGGTTCATCCGGAGCGGTACACTCCGATTGGAGGGCGATGGCGTTGAGAGACGGAAAAATCGGCTTCGGTCTGGTCGGGACCGGCATGTCGGGCGGCTTCATGGCCAAGGAACTCGAATTCGTCGATGGCGCCGAGTTGGTGGCGGTGTGCAGCCGGAACGAGCCCAACGTTCGGAGATTTGCTCAGACCCACGGTGCCAGACACTGGTTCACCGATTATCGGCGGTTGGTGGAACACGATGATGTCGATGTGGCGGTTGTGTCGGTTCCCACCGGTATGCACGCCGAGGTGACGATCGCCGCTTCGAACGCCGGCAAGCATGCCTTGGTGGAGAAGCCTCTCGAGACCACCTTGGAGAGGGCCGATCGGATGATCGGCGTTTGCCGGGCGAACAACACCAAGCTGGGGGTGGTCTTCCAGATGCGTTTCGGGGTGGTGGCGCGCACCCTCAAGGAGGCGGTTGACTCGGGTCGTCTGGGGCGGGTGTTTCTGAGCGATGCGGTTGACAAGTCGAGCCGGACGGCTGCCTACTACGCCTCTGCCGCCTGGCGGGGAACCGAGGCGCTCGAGGGTGGGGGTTGTCTAATGACCCAGTCCATCCACATCATCGATCTGCTGCAGTATCTGATGGGGCCGGTGCGGTCGGTGATGGGACGGGTGGCCACCCAGTTCCACGACATAGAGGTGGAGGACACTGCTACCGCGGTGGTCAGCTTCGCCAGCGGCGCCATGGGGATCATCGAGAGTACTTCCTCGGTCCGGACCGCCCTCAAATCCCGGGTCGAGCTGCATGGAGAACTGGGAACCGTGGTCGCCAATGCCCAGTACGACAAGTTCCTTGTGTGGGATGTCAAGGGTGACGAGGGTCGCGTGGAGTTGGACCCGGATTTCGGGTTGACCGACATCGACGACCCTTGGGCCTATCCGCAGACTCGCCACCGGATCCAGCTCCAGGACATGGTCGACGCCATCCGCGAGGATCGTGATCCTGTGCTCACCGGTGAGGACGCCCGGGTATCGCTGGCCATCATCATGGCCATCTACGACTCCTCCCGCCAGGGACGGGAGGTGTTCATGGACTCCTACCGGCCGGGGAATCCCGTCCCCTGAATCCTGGTGGGTCTTAGTAGTCGTCGCGGCGGCGGGGGACCTTGATCTCGCTGCCGAGGCGGAAGGTGACGCGCTGGAGTACACCCTGGAACGGGAAGGGCGCTTCGTAGCGAGTACTGATGGGACCGTATTCGTCACGGCCCACGTCCATACCGGCAAGGGAGATCCAGATCAGTACGCGGTCGAAGTCGAACCATCCACCCCGGTGGTCACCGGCGCTCAGGCGACCCCGACCGTCTCTCTCACCCAGCAGGTCGAATTCGAACCCTAACGTCAGGGGATCGTCGTCCGGCAGGGAGATGCTGTGGGTTATGACCGGACCCGCCGCGTTGTACTCGTAGTGGAGGCGTCCGTCCTTCATGTACAGCACGAAGCCGGATGTCGGGTGGCCGTAGGCAACGATCACGCCCTCCATCTCGCCGGAGGCGACCGCCTCGATCTTGTAGGAACAGTGCTCGATCGGGGGTGTGGCAGCCCGCTCGACGTGGCTGAGGGGTGGGTAATAGTCGACCCGCCGCCGGTAGAGCGGAGACCGCTCGTCCATGCTGTAGGACCAGAACAGCTCCATGTAGCGGTCGTCGAGCGGCAGCACATCGTTGGCCTCCGCCTCGCGCCAGAACAAGCGGTCGAGTTCAGCCAGTTTCTCGGGCTCGGAGGCGGCTAGGTCGGTGAACTCGGAGAAGTCCTCGTCCAGGTGGTAGAGCTCCCACTCCTCCGTGGCATAGGGATCGCCGGGCGTGTGGCGAGTGACCGCTTTCCATCCGTCCGCCCATATCCCCCGGTGACCGGTCATCTCGAAGTATTGCGGGCCCTTCCGGCTCGGCGCCGTCGGGTCACCGAACGTGTAGGCCATGCTCTTGCCGTGGATCGGCAACTGGGAACGCCCGAGGTACTCGGCAGGCGGCTCCACTCCCGCCACCTCGTAGATGGTGGGCGCGATGTCGATCAGGTGGTGGAACTGATCAAGCACGGCGCCGGGGGAAGCCGTTCGGTCCCCCCACTTGACGATCAACGGAACCCTGATGCCTCCGCCGTGCGTGTAGCGCTTGTACCACTTGAGTGGTGTGTTGGAGGCTTGTGCCCAGCCCCTTGCGTACTGGGAGTCGGCGGTGGGACCTCCGATCTCGTCGATCCGATCGATGATTTCCGCCGCCCCCGGCTCGATGTCGTTGAAGAAGTGGATGCGCCCGAAGGCCCCGATATCGCGGCCGTCCATGGCCGCCCCGTTATCGGAGCACACGAAGATGAGCGTGTTGTCCCAGCGACCCACCCGTTTCAGGTGATCGAAGAGGCGCCCGAGCGCCGCGTCGGTGTGCTCGATGAAGGCCGCGTAAGCCTCCTGCAGGCGCGCTGATACCAGACGCTCCTCCGCGGTAAGGCTCGCCCACGGGCGAACATCGGGATTGCTCGGCGGCAGGTCTGTACCCGGCGGGATGATGCCGGCCTCCAACTGCCGCTCGTGCCTCTGCTCGCGGATCCGGTCGTAGCCGGCGTCGAAACGACCGCGGACCCTCTCCATGTACTCGGGGGGAGCATGATGCGGTGCGTGGGCAGCACCGAGAGGAAGGTAGAGAAACAGCGGGTCCCAGGGGCGGTGGGCGATGTGGTCGGAGACGAACCGTGAGGAGCGGTCTATCAGGTCATCCGTCAGGTGGTATCCGTCCTCCGGCCTGGCCGGAGGCTCGATGTGATGGTTGTCACGCACCAGTTCGGGGTAATAGTGGTCTGCCGCACCCCCCAGAAACCCGTAGAAACCGTTGAAGCCCCGGGCCAGAGGCCAGTCGCCGTAGGGCCCGGCCGGTCCCTGGCTGTCAGCCGGAAGAACGTGCCACTTCCCCGCCGCAAATGTGTTCCACCCGGACTCGCGCAGCACCTCGGAGATGAGCGCCGCCCTCCTGGTGATCCGCTCCTGGCCGCTGGGGTAGTCGTAACGGGTCCCGGTGAGCATCCGCATGCCCACCGCATGGTGGTTGCGACCGCTCAGCAGGCAGGCCCGAGAGGGCGAGCAGAGCGTCGTGGCATGGAAGTTGTTGTAGCGGTGACCGCCCGCGGCCAATGCGTCGAGGTTGGGAGTGTCGATCTCGGATCCGTAGCAACCCAGGTCCGAGAAGCCGATGTCGTCGAACATGATGAGCAACACGTCGGGCCTGCGGCCGTCACCTTCGGTCGCACCGACCGCGTGCGGCTTCCGTTCTGTCCCACCGCCGTTCATTATCCGGCGAGCCTACTCCACCGCCTGCCTATGGCGCACGCTCGGCCCAGCGTTCGCAGGCTCGAGACCGCCTCGCTCGGTGGCAGTTCCGGGCTGCAGTATCTCCACCTGGTCGCCCACCCTATATTGACACCCGATGGCAGGTGTATCTACGGTCTCGTTGACGGACAAGGCTCCGGCGGTGCGCATCTACCCCCGCCGGCCTTGCAACCATGTGCAAACTGCTCCTGCAATCACCTCGGAGGGAGGATCTGATGATTGCCCGAAACCGGAAACCCTTTTCCGTTCTCCTACTTTTGACGGTCTTCGCCCTAGTGGCAGCCGCGTGCGGGTCCGACGACGACAGCACGCCGGCAACTGCCGCCACGACCCAGGCGACAACCACTACGGCAGCCATGGAGGAAGCTCCAACTACTACCGAAGCGATGGCAGAGGCTCCCACCACCACCGAGGCGATGGCAGAGGAAGCTCCGACCACTACCGAGGCAATGGAAGAGATGATGGGGACCGAGGTTCATGTCCCCATGTACGACACCTGGGAGGACGTGCTCGCCGCCGCTGACGGAACCACGGTCAACTGGCACATGTGGGGAGGCAACGAGAACCTCAACAGCTGGGTTGACACCTACATCGGCGATGTGGTGAAGGAGCGTTACAACGTCACCCTCAACCGGGTTCCGCTCGGCGATACCGTCGAGGCCGTGAACCTCGTCCTCAACGAGCATCAAGCCGGAGTGACCGAGGGCGGAAGCGTCGACATGATCTGGATCAACGGAGACAACTTCAAGACGCTGAAGGAGGCAGACCTGCTGTTCGGGCCGTGGTCGGAGGGGATCCCCAACGCCGTGCACGTCAACTGGGACGATCCATCGATCGCTTACGACTTCGGTGTCTCTGTTGACGGCCTCGAGTCGCCATGGGGTTCTGCGCAGATGGTCTTCGTGTACAACTCGGCCTTCGTGCCGGAACCGCCCGGAACTTTCGAGGCTCTGGCGGAATGGGCTCACGCCAACCCGGGCCTGTTCACCTACCCGGCCCCGCCGGACTTCCACGGCTTGAGCTTCGTGAAGCACATGTTCTACTGGGCGGCCGACGACTACTCGGTGTTCCAGCAACCATTCGACCAGGCGGTGTTCGACAGCATCGCTCCGAAGGTGTGGGAATACATGAACGCCATTGAGCCCGATCTGTGGCGCGGCGGCGACACCTATCCGACCAGTATCGGAGCCCTGCAGGATCTGCTGGCCAACAGCGAGGTCTATTTCGGCATGTCGCTCAACCCGCGGCGACCGTCAACCTTGATCAACAACGGGACCTACCCCGACACCATCCGCACGTGGGTGATGGACACCGGAACGCTCACCAACAAGAACTACGTGACGATCCCGAAGAATGCCACCAACCCGGCCGGCGCGATGATTGTCGCCAACCACATACTGAGCACCGAGAACCAGTTGATCCAGGCCAACCCGGAACAGTGGGGATGGGGACTCCCCACCGATACCAACACCTGGACGCAGGAGGAGCGTGACATCCTCAACTCGTACGACCGGGGAGTGGCAACCCTTCCCTTCGACGTGCTTGCCGCGGCCGGATTGCCCGAGCCGCACGCTTCATGGCCGACGCAGATGGAGGCGGGCTGGATCGAGAACGTCCTCGAGGCCTAGCCGAGAGGTGAGGAGCACGGTGGGGCCGGCGCACGATCAAGCAACCGGCCCCACCCCGACCTTCGGGCAGGGAGCGCATTCGTGTCGATGACGCTTGAACGACGCCAGACGCCGCTGAAGGAACGGCTGAAGATCCCACTGATGCTGACACCGGCGTTGGCGGTAATCCTCCTGCTGTTCCTTGGCGGCCTGGTGGCCGGCCTCATGCAGAGTCTTGGCTACTTCCCGGCCGCCGGCCTCACCGAGTTCACCTTCCGCCATTATGTGGACGCGGTCGCCGACCGGAACTTCCTCGTCTCGCTGTGGACCACGTTCCGCATCGCTTTCTCGGTCACGCTGCTGTCGACCGTACTGGCCGTCGGCGCGGCTCTCGTCCTGAGGCAGCGCTTCTCGGGTAGCCGTCTGGCGACGTTCCTGTTCCAGATTCCTCTCCCCGTACCCCACCTGGTGGCCGCCAGCGCAGTCATCCTGCTGTTCTCCCAGAGCGGTCTCCTGTCTCGCATAGCCGCTGCCTTAGGACTGATCAACGCTCCTGGTGAATTCCCGGCGATCTTGTACGACAAGGCCAGCATCGGAGTGATGTTGTCGTTCATGTGGAAGGAGATCCCGTTCATCGGCTTGGTGGTGCTTGCCATCCTCCAGAGCGTCGGTCCCCAGTACGAGGAGCTAGCCCAGACCCTGGGAGCTACCAAGAGGCAGCGGCTCGTGCACGTGTTGTTGCCTCTCATCATGCCCGGAGTGGTGTCCACGTGGATAATCGTGTTTGCCTTCACGTTCGCGAACTTCGAGATCCCGCTCCTGCTCGGACAGAGTTTCCCGACCACCCTTCCGGTCCAAGCCTTCCGAGAGTTCCAGCGTCCCGAGCTGACGTCGAGGCCCAAGGGGATGGCCATTGCCATCGTGCTGGCCGTGATAACGGTCCTCCTGCTGATCGCCTACAGGCGGCTGGCCCGATACTCGAGGTCGACGTGAAACAGGCGGTCAGGATCCGATGATGTCGACACCCACTCACGGGACTGCCCCAGGTCCGGACCAGGCAGTGAGCGAACAGCTGCTACCCGAGCGGCGGCAGGTCAACTGGTTGCGGTGGGCCACCGTAACCATCATTGTGGTGTCGGTGGTCCTGCCGGCGGTGTCGCTGCTACTCAGGTCCTTCTCTTTCCGCTGGCACTACCCCGACGTCGTTCCCGGCGAGTGGGGCCTCGACGCATGGACCTACACCATCGATGACACGTCCCGCGTGTTCGAATCGCTCGGAAATAGCCTACGCATCGCGCTGCTGACCACCACTCTGGCGCTCCTGGTCGGTATGCCGGCGGCCCGAGCCCTGGGCCAGCACCAGTTCCGCGGCAAGCGCGTAGTCGAGTGGATTCTGATGATGCCGATCATCGTGCCTGCGCTGGTGGCCGCCATGGGGATCCACATCGTCTTCATCAGGCTAGGCCTCACCGCGACCGTCCTGGGCGTGTCACTGGTCCACCTGATACCGGCCACACCCTATTTCGTCCTGGTGATGTCCAGCGTGTTCGCCAACTACAGCCCGGCCCTGGAGGAGACGGCCCGGACTCTTGGCGCCAACAAGATACGAGTGTTCCGGCACGTCACGTTGCCCGCCATCTCGTCGGGACTGTTCGTGGCCTGCCTGTTCACGTTCCTGATCTCATGGTCGCAGTACGTGACCACGGTGCTGATCGGCAGCGGGATACTGATCACGCTGCCGATGGTGCTCTTCCCGTTCCTCGGGCAGGGAAATGCCGCGGTGGCGGCCTCGATTACATTGATCTTCGTCGCACCCGCAGTCATGGTGTTGATCCTGACCTCTAGGTCGTTAGGGCGCGGCTCGACCGTGATGGGAGGTTTCGGCAAGGTATGACGGATGTGTCTCTCGTCCATCTCGGGCGCGCGTTCGGTGACAAGTGGGCAGTCAAGGACCTGAACCTGGAAATCGCCTCCGGGGAGATGGTTGCGTTGCTCGGTCCTTCCGGCTGCGGGAAGACCACCACCCTGCGGATGATCACGGGGCTGGCCCGCCCCACCACCGGGGACGTCTTGTTCAACGGTTCGTCGGTTGTGGACGTCGCTACCGAACGACGCGAAGCGGTCTTGATCTTCCAGCAGCATCTCCTGTTCCCCACCATGACCGTGGCCCAGAACGTCGGTTTCGGCCTCAAGATGGCCGGCATGGGCAAGGGCGAGATCAACCGGCGGGTGGAGGAAATGCTGGACCGGGTCGAGTTGTCCGGTCTCGGCACCCGCAAGGCGCACGAACTGTCCGGCGGCCAGCAGCAGCGGGTGGCCCTGGCCAGAGGCCTGGTCACCCATCCCAAGGTACTGTTGCTCGACGAGCCGCTCGCCAACCTGGACGCGAACTTGCGCATCACCATGCGCCACCTGATCCGCTCGATCCAACGGGATCTCGGGATCACCGCCATCTTCGTCACTCACGACCAGGAGGAGGCGGTCATGCTCGCCGACCGGATCGCTTTGATGTTCGACGGGACACTGCAGCAGGTCGGCAAACCGGACGAGTTCTATCGCCATCCTCGCACGGCCGGCATCGCCAGCTTCTTCCGCAGCCAGAACTTCCTGCCCGGAACTCGCCGCGGCAACGTGGTCAGCACCGGCGCGGGCGATCTGGTAGTGGGCCACAACGTGGCCGACACCGGCGATGGACCGGTCGTAGTCACGGCGCGGCCGGAGACCCTGACGCTGTCGAACCGGGCAGGCGGGGAGAACTGCCTCCCGGCGACGGTGACCTCGGCGATATACATGGGTACCCATACCCAGGTCTTCGTGCAACTGGCGGACACCACATGGACGGTCCACGCCCCGCCGTCCGCGACTCTCAAGACGGGCGACCAGGTGTTGGTCGAGTTGCCGAAGGAGCACATCTGGATACTCGAGGACGACTCGGGGGCCTAGGACGGCAGGCCGGGGAACGGCCAGGCCCCGGTGGAGCATGATTGGAGAGGTGATGGGCGGTCCTCAAAGAATCGGAAAGACGAGGGAAGAGTCCGATGTCCGCTGGCCGCAATCCGCGCCCGTTGCCGACGGCCGGACCAACGTGGTGGTGATCCTCCTCGACGACGTCGGCTTCGGACAGATCGGGTGCTACGGGTCGTCGATCCGCACGCCCAACATTGACGCCCTGGCGGCCGAGGGGATCCGTTACTCGGCCTTCCACACCACCGCCCTGTGCTCACCGACTCGGGCAGCGCTGCTGACCGGGCGGAACCATCACAGTTGCGGCATGGCCAGCATCCCGCAGCTGGCGATGGGGTATCCCGGCCACAACGCGGTAATGCCACCGGAGCACGGCATGCTCTCGGAGATCCTGCGGGATCGCGGCTACAACACCTTCGCGGTGGGCAAGTGGCACCTGACCCCCGATTACGAGCAGACCCCGGCCGGCCCATTCGACCGGTGGCCCCTCGGGCGCGGATTCGAGCGTTTCTACGGGTTCCTGATGGGGATGATCGATCACTGGCATCCGGGCGCCCTCGCCCAGGACAACCAGTTCGTAGACCGTCCCGGCGGCAACGGATATCACCTGAGCGTCGACTTGACCGACCGGGCCATCCAATACCTGGCCGGCGCGCACTCGGCCAACCCCGCCAAACCGTTCTTCCTCTACCTGGCCTACGGGGCGGGTCACTCCCCCCACCACGTACCGCTGGAGTACGCCGACGCCTACCGGGGCGTCTTCGATGAGGGGTGGGACGCGGAGCGGCGACAGGTGCTCGACCGGCAGAAGCAACTGGGGTTGATGCCGGAGTCGGTGGGCCTGCCGGAAAGGAACTGGGGTGTGGCCGACTGGGATACGCTGTCGGACGACCAGAAGCGACTGTACACGCGTATGCAGGAGGTCTACGCCGGTTTCATCACGCACACCGACCGCCAGATCGGGCGGGTGGTGGAGTTCCTGCGTCGGATCGGCCGCCTTGACGACACGATGATCGTGTTCCTGTCCGACAACGGCGCCAGCCTCGAGGGCCAGGAGCACGGCATCATCAACGAGTACGCCATGTACAACGCCCTGTTCCCGGAGTTCTCCGAGCTCCTGGAACACATCGACCGGATCGGCGGGCCCGGATACATGAATCACTACCCCCGGGGCTGGTCGATGGCCGGCAACACACCCTTCCGAGAGTGGAAGCGGTCCGTGTGGCAGGGTGGGATCGCCGACCCTTTCATCATCCGGTGGCCGGACCGGATCGAGACCGCCGGTGAGATTCGGCGCCAGTACCACCATGTGACCGACGTGTTGCCCACCATCCTCGAGGCACTGGACATCGAGCCTCCTTCGAGCATCGATGGCGTACCCCAATCCGAGATCGAAGGCGTGAGCATGTGGTACAGCGTCCTGGATGCCGACGCCGAGTCCCGCAAGCGGGTGCAGTACTACGAGATGCTGGGACACCGCGCGATCTACTACGAAGGCTGGAAGGCGGTGGCCGATCACGCTCCCATGAGCAGCCGGGGCAATTTCGGCCAGGACCGCTGGTTCCTCTACAACATGGCGGACGACCCCAACGAGACCACCGATCTGTCCGGGAAGCATCCGGACATAGTCCAGGACCTGGTTGACCGCTGGTGGGTGGAGGCCGGCCGGTACAACGTGCTCCCCATCGACGACCGTGGGCACGAGCGCTGGCCCGATCCCCGGCCCTCAGTCGGCCCCGACCGGGACACATTCGAGTACCTGCCCGATACGCAACCGATTTTCGCCCGGGGAGCGGTAAACACACTCAACCGGGACTTCGACATCGTCACCACGATTTCCCCCTGCCCCTCTGGGGTGACCGAGGGCGTCATCTTCGCCCACGGCAACCGGTTCGGCGGCTACACCCTTTTCGTCAAGGACGGAGAGGTGCGTTTCGTCTACAACCTGTGCGGCATCCGGGAATACCGGGTGACCGCCCCCCTTCCGGCAGGCGATGGTCCGGTAAGGGTGTCGGTCATCTACAAGAGAGAAGCGGACCATCGCGGCAACGTACGGTTGGTCGTGGGGGATGCCGAACCCGTCAATGGCCGCATCGGCATGACCATCCCCTGGGTCTTCCCCAGCCACAGCAGTCTCAACTGCGGCTTGGACAGGGGCCTGTCCGTCTGCCCGGACTACGAAGCTCCCTTCGCCTTCACGGGCGAGATAGACAAGGTTTCCGTAACCGTCGGGGAACAAGGCACCCTGGACAAGGCCAAGATCCTCGAAGCCGCACTCGCCGAGCAGTAGCCATCGGACCCGTTGCGGCCCGACCGGCTGTCCTGATTCCGTACCGCAATACGGGCCGTACACTCGGCGTGTAGAGCGGGAGGTCCGGATCTTTCACGACTTCGGTGGGGGATGGTGGTCGTACGTGCGCCACGACCGGGACCAGCGCGGTCCCGAGATCGATCGGGCGCTGTTACGGCGGGTATTCGCCTACGGCGTGCCCTACCGAATGTTGCTGGTAGGAGTCCTGGTCACCATCCTCGTCGTCTCGGGCCTGACGGTGGTGCCGCCGCTCCTGATCCGCGACCTGGTCGACAACGCCATTCCGTCCGCCGATGTGGGGCGGCTGACCCTGCTGGGCGTGGCCATGGTGGTGGTCCCGCTCATCAGCGTGTCGGTGGGCGCGCTGCAGCGCTGGATGAGCTCCAGGGCGGGGGAAGGGATCATCTACGACCTGCGCCGGGCCCTGTACACCCACCTCCAGGGCATGTCGCTGCGGTTCTTCACCGAGACCAAGACCGGCGAGTTGGTATCCCGTCTCAACAACGACGTGGTCGGCGCCCAGACCGCCATCACGGGCACCTTCGTCACCATCGTGTCGAACGTGGTCTCCGTGGTGGCCATCCTGGCGGTGATGGTTCAGGCCGAGTGGCGCCTCACGCTCCTGGCGGTGGCCGCGCTGCCATTGTTCATCTACCCGGCCCGGCGGGTGGGGCAGATGCTCCGCGCCATCACCCAGCGCCAGATGCGTCACAACGGGGCGATGGGGGCCATTCTCAACGAGACCTTCAACGTGAGCGGAGCCCTGCTGGTCAAGCTGTTCGGGCGCCGCAACGAGGAGTTGGCCCGCTTCTCGGCCGAGGCCGGGATGGTCCGCGACCTCGGCGTCCGGTCCGCGGTGGTGGGGAGATGGTTCTTCGCCGCCCTCGGGCTGGTGGGCGCCATCGGTACCGCGGCCGTGTTCTGGGTGGGCGGATACCTGGTGATCCAAGGGACCATGAGCCTGGGAACGGTCATCATGTTCTCGAGCCTCCTGGTGCAGCTCTACGGGCCCCTGTCGGCCATGTCCAACGCCCGGGTGGAGTTCGCCACCTCCCTGGTCTCGTTCGAGCGGGTCTTCGAGGTGCTGGACCTCCGCCAGGAGATAGTGGAGCGTCCGGATGCCACCGACCTCCGACCGGTGAGCGGGACGGTGGAGTTCGACGGGGTGTACTTCAGGTACCTGCAGCCGGACCCGGCCGGGTTGACGGCGTCAGCCGGATCCGGCGAGCCGGGCGAGACCCGGTCCCCGCAGTCTCCCACCCGGCGCTGGGCGCTGGAGGACGCCGCCTTCCGGATCGAGGCGGGTGAGCTGGCGGCTCTGGTGGGGCCGTCGGGGGCCGGGAAAACCACGGTGAGCTACCTCATCCCTCGGCTGTACGACGTGACCCGGGGCGCCGTGCGGATCGACGGGGTGGACGTTCGCGACGCCACCACCGAGTCACTCGAGCGCTCCATCGGGGTGGTCACGCAGGAGACCTTCCTCTTCCACGACTCCATCGCGGCCAACCTGCGGTACGCCAAGCCGGACGCCACGGAGGAGGAGATCCAAGCGGCAGCACGCGCCGCCAACATCCATGACTTCGTAGCCTCCTTGCCGGATGGCTACGGGACGGTGGTCGGGGAGCGTGGCTACCGCCTCTCGGGCGGGGAGAAGCAACGGATCGCCCTGGCGAGGGTGATCCTCGAAGACCCGCGCATCCTCATCCTCGACGAGGCCACCGCCCATCTCGACTCGGAGTCCGAGGCCCTGATCCAGGAGGCCTTGGAGCGGGTGATGGTGGGCCGTACCTCGCTCGTCATCGCCCACCGCCTGTCGACGATCCAGGCCGCCGACCGGATCCTGGTCCTCGACGGGGGCCGGCTGGTCGAGGAGGGAACCCACGAGGCCCTGCTGGAGACGGATGGCATCTACGCCCGCATGTACCGCACCCAGTTCCGCGGGACCGGCTCGAGTGATCGGGTCAGGCCCCCAGCATTCGCGATACCAGAGGGAAATGGTGGGCAAGGAGCAGGACGGAGCCGTCATGGCACACCCACAGGTGCTGATTGGCCCTGAACCAACGGTGCGGCGGTATCGCGTCCATGGCGGAGCGGTCGGAGAGGTTGGCGGGCCGGAAGGCCACGACCTCGCCGGCAGGGGCGCCGATCGCCTCCACCCGGCCGACCATGCGGTAGTCGGCGAACAGCGCCGCTATGCCTCCGAAGGAGTCACGGTTGCGGAAGGCGACCATGCCGCACTGCCTGCAGGCGATTATCGCAACGCCGTTACGGATCACCGGGGTGGTGTCGTGGTTTCGGCACATCGACACTATCGTGCCATGTGCCTGTGACAGATCCGGGTATTTCGGGCAGTCGGGAGCCGGCCCGTTTTGGCGATACTCGCGCCCGTTCGTAGGATTGGCTTCCCGCGGAGAGGTGGCGTGGAGCTTTCCGATTATCTCCCCATAGCGCTCATGCTCGTGCTGGCCATATTGTTCGCCGGCGTATCGCTCATCGTTTCCTATCTCATCTCGTACAAGCGTCCCACCGCCGAGAAGTTGGAGCCCTACGAGTGCGGCATCGTCACCGAGGCCGAGCCCATCCAGCGCTTCCCGGTCAAGTTCTACCTGGTCGCGATCCTGTTTGTCATCTTCGATGTCGAGATTATCTTCCTGTTCGCCTGGGCGTCGGTCTTCGGGACGCTGGGCTGGGGCGGCGTGGCCGCCATCGCCATCTTCACCCTGCTGATCGTCGAAACCCTCGGCTACGTGTGGAAGCGCGGCGCCCTGGACTGGAACGTGTCGCGACGCGCCCGGTACCGATCGACCGCGGATGCTCCGGCCGGCGAGCAGGCTGCCTGATGGCCCACCTGACCGCTCCCCCGCAGCTCCTCACTACCACGCTGGGGAAGGCCATGCGGTGGTCCCAGCAGCAGTCGATGTGGCCCGCCACCTTCGGCCTGGCCTGCTGCGCCATCGAGATGATGGCCACCGGCACCGCCCACAACGACCTGGCCCGGTTCGGCATGGAAGTGTTCCGGGCGTCTCCTCGCCAGGCCGACCTGATGGTCGTGGCCGGCCGGGTGTCCCAGAAGATGGCCCCGGTCCTGCGCCAGGTATACGACCAGATGGCGGATCCCAAGTGGGTGATCTCGATGGGCGCCTGCGCCTCGACCGGTGGCATGTTCAACAACTACGCCCTGGTCCAGGGGGTGGACCAGATCGTGCCGGTAGACGTGTACGTTCCGGGATGCCCACCGGGCCCGCAGTCGCTGATGCACGGGATACTGACCCTCCAGGACAAGGTGATGTCGGGGGAGTTGGCTCGTTGATGCCTGGGGACAGCTTGCCCGGTCCTGTGGCCGGCGCCGACGAGATGCTGGCGAGCCTCGGGGAAGCCGTGCCCTCCGCCGAGATTGACTGCTCGACAGGCGACGACGTCATCCGGATTCCGGCCCGTGATCTGGCCAGGTTGGCCGAGGCGGCCCGAGCCGGCGGCTTCGAGATGTGTTCGGACATCACCGTCGTCGACTACCTGGGTGTGCGGAGGGTCCGGTTCGAGGTGGTGGTCAACCTCCTTTCCCTGCAGCACAACCGCCGTCTCCGCATACTGGTGCCGGTGCCCGAAGGCGATCCCGAGGTGCCATCACTGGTGCCGGTCTATCCCGGGGCCAACTTCATGGAGCGTGAGGCGTACGACATGTTCGGTATCCGCTTTGCCGGCCATCCCGATCTCACCCGCATACTGATGCCCGACGACTGGGTGGGCCATCCTCTACGCCGCGATTTCGACGTGGGCGCCGTCCCCGTCCAGTTCAAAGCCGCCCACCGGGTGAGATGATGGCCGAGCCGACCTCCACCACCGATGTCTGGGTGTCCGGCACCGAAGCCCCGGAGGTGTCGGAGTGGATGGTGGCCGGGACCGACGAGGGCGCACAGGAGATGGAGCGCGACGAGACGGTCGAGAGGGGAGTCGAGCAGCGGGGCGCCCGCGTCGTGGACGACTGGGTGGTCGACGACACCGTCGACGACGAGGAGCGGATGATCGTCAACATGGGTCCCCAGCATCCCTCCACCCACGGGGTGCTGAGGCTCAACATCGAGCTCGAAGGGGAGATCGTCCGCAGGGTCAAGCCGATCATCGGATACCTCCACACCGGGATGGAGAAGACCGCCGAGACGCTGACCTTTCTCCAGGGCGGCACCAACGTCACCCGCATGGACTACCTGGCGCCCCTCCACAACGAGCTCTGCTACTCGCTGGCCGTGGAGAAACTGCTGGGGGTGGATATCCCGCCGCGCGCCCAGGCCATCCGCATCCTGATGACCGAGCTGAACCGGGTGTCCTCGCACCTGGTGGCCACCGCCACCAACGGGATGGACATCGGCGCGCTGTCGATGATGATGTACGGCTTCCGCGAACGGGAGCTGATCCTGGCCTTCTTCGAGAAGACCACCGGACTGCGGATGAACCACAACTACATCCGTCCGGGCGGTGTGGCCGCCGACCTGCCGGACGGGTGGGAGGAGGACGTGGCCGAGATCCTGGAGCGGATCCCGCAGGCCATGGCGGACTACGAGGACCTCCTGAAGGAGAACCCGATCTGGATAGGCCGTACCCGCGGCGTCGGGATCATCACCGCGGAAGAGTGCCTGGCCTACGGGGTCACCGGCCCGACCCTGCGGGCTGCGGGAGTGCCGTGGGATCTGCGCAAGGCTCAGCCCTACTCCGGCATCGAAGCGTACGACTTCGATGTGGTTACCGGTAGCCGGGGCGATGTGTACGACCGCTACCGGGTCCGGATCGGCGAGATGCACCAGTCGCTGCGCATAATCGAGCAGGTGGCCGGCGCCATGCCCCGCGGTGACTACAAGACCGGCGACCGCAAGGTCTCCCCACCTCCCAGGCGGCGCATCGACGAGTCGATGGAAGCTCTCATCCATCATTTCAAGATCTACACCGAGGGTTTCAAGGTTCCAGCCGGAGAGACCTACGTGGCGATCGAGGCGCCGAGGGGAGAGTTGGGGTGCTACCTGGTGTCCGACGGGAGCGGAGCGCCATTGCGCATGCATACCAGGGCCCCCTCCTTCTCCAACCTCCAGGCGCTTCCGATCATGATGGCGGACTCCCTGGTGGCCGACACGGTGGCCTGCATAGCGTCGCTGGACCCGGTGATGGGCGATGTGGATCGGTAGGCGGGGATGACGTACGCCTGGTCGGAAGCCGCCGAGGAAAGGGCCCGGCAGGTCATCGCCCGCTACCCCCGCCCCCGTTCGGCGATGATGCCCCTCCTTTACATCGCCATGAAGGAGGATCTGGACCGGGGAGCGGACCGGCTCACCGAGGACGGCATGCGCCGGGTGGCGGAGCTGGTGGGCGTGACTCCCGCCCAGGTGGTGGCGGTGGCCAGCTTCTACACGATGTACAAGCGGGACCGGGTCGGCAGGTACCTGGTGTCGGTGTGTACGTCACTCTCGTGCTGGCTTGACGGCGCGGACGAGGTGCTCCATGCGGTCGAGGCCGAGGCCGGGGTGCCGGCAGGCCGCACCGACCGCGAAGGAACGATCACTCCCGAACACGTCGAGTGCATCGGTGCCTGCGGGGGGGCGCCCGCGGTCCAGGTCAACTACGAGTTCGTCGAGGGCGTGACGCCCGGCAAGGCGAGGGAGATGGTGCGCTGGCTTCGCTCCGAGGAGCCAGGGACGGTGACCGGTGACGAGCTCCAGACCCGGTTCGGCGGACGGACGGCGTTCCCTTGGGCCATCCCCGAACCGGCCGGTGCCTCCGGACCGGTTCCGGCCTGCGCGTCCCTGGGCACGGCGGTCCCGTCCAATGGCCGGGTCCCGGACCTGGACACGTCGGAGACCGCCGGCAACGGCGATCTACCGATGATCCTCACCGACCGGATGAACCGGCATCCGGTGAACAGCCACGCACTGGCCACCTACGAGGCCACCGGGGGTTACTCGGCGCTCCGCCGGGTGCTCGGCGACCCGGTAATGACCCCGGCCGGCATCACGGACGACATCAAGGCTTCCATGCTGCGGGGCCGCGGCGGGGCCGGGTTCCCTGCCGGTGTCAAGTGGAGCTTCCTGGCGCCGGCCCGCCCGTCCTACCTGGTGGTCAATGCCGACGAGTCGGAGCCCGGCACCTTCAAGGACCGCCAGCTCATGGAGCGGGATCCGCACCAGATGCTCGAGGGCGTCGTGATCGCCTCCTACGCCTCCGAGGTGAACCACGCCTTCGTGTACATCCGGGGCGAGTACCCCAAGGCGGCCCGCAGGGTCGAGGCCGCGGTCGAGGAGGCCTACCGGGCCGGATTACTGGGTCGGGACATTCTCGGATCGGGCTACGACCTGGAAGTGACCGTCCATCTCGGCGCCGGCGCCTACATCTGCGGGGAGGAGACCGCCCTGCTGAACAGCTTGGAGGGCAGGCGTGGCGAGCCCCGGCTGAAGCCGCCCTACTTCCCGGCCGCCAAGGGCCTCTACATGATGCCCACCATCGTGAACAACGTCGAGACCCTGACCAACGTTCCCTGGATCATCATGGCGGGCGGCGCGGCCTATGCGTCCATCGGCCCGGAGGGCTCGCCCGGCAAGCGGATGTGCTCCATCTCCGGTCACGTCAACCGCCCCGGCAACTACGAGATCGTGGAGGGGCTGACCTGGCGGGAGCTGATCTTCGACCTGGCGGGAGGCATCCGCAACGGGAACCGGCTCAAGGCCTGGGTGCCGGGCGGGGCCTCAGCGCCCTGGTTCGTCCCAGAACTCCACCTCGACACCGAGGTGACCAAGGAGGCGATCGACGGGAACGGATCGATGACCGGCTCCGGAGCGGTCATCGTGATGGACCACACCACCGACATGGTGGCGGCCGCCGAGCGCCTGGTGCGGTTCTTCGCCCACGAGTCCTGCGGGCAGTGCACTCCGTGTCGCGAGGGAACCGTCTGGATCGACCTGATCCTGCGGCGCATCATGGACCGCCAGGGGCGCCCGGTGGATCCCGACCTGCTCCTGGACGTGTCCGACAACATCTCCCCCGGACTCAACTGGCCGCCCGCCATGACCACCATCTGCCCGCTCGGGCCCTCGGCGGTGTCCCCGGTCGTGTCCCTCCTCCGGTACTTCCGCGATGAGGTGGACGGCTACCTGGAGCAGGCCGACCTGCTGCAACAGGCCAACCTGGTGCCCGTGTCGATCGGCCGGGCGAGATGAGCGGGGGAGAGCGGGAGATGGTCGGTCTGACGATCGACGGCGTGGAGGTGGAGGCTCCCGCCGGGGAGTTGCTGATCAAGGCGGCCGAGGACAACGGCACCCACATCCCGCGCTTCTGCTGGCACCCGCGGATGAACCCGGTGGGGATGTGCCGGATGTGCCTGGTCGAGATCGAGACTCCCCGCGGAAGGATCATCGTCCCCTCCTGCATGCAGCCGGTCAACGAGGGAATGGTGGCGTACACCGAGTCGGCGCCTGCCAAGAAGGCGCAGGAGGGGGTTCTCGAGTTCCTGCTGGCAAACCATCCTCTCGACTGCCCGGTGTGCGACAAGGGCGGTGAGTGCCCGCTCCAGGACCAGACCATGTCCTACGGCCCCGGGGAGAGCCGCTTCGTGGAGGAGAAACGCCACTTCGCCAAGCCGGTACCCATCAGCGATCTGGTCCTGCTCGACCGGGAACGCTGCATTCTCTGCGCCCGCTGCACCAGGTTCTCAGATGAGATCTCGGGGGATCCGCTGATCGAGTTCCAGGGCCGGAGTGGCCACACCCAGGTGCTCACCTTCCCGGACGAGCCGTTCAACTCCTATTTCTCGGGCAACACCGTGCAGATATGCCCGGTCGGGGCCCTGACCGCCGTCCCCTACCGCTTCCGGGCCCGACCCTGGGACCTCACCATCGGAGAGAGCACCGGGACGCTGCACACGGAAGGCGCCGGCCTCTCCGTCCACGTCTCCCAGAACCGCGTTCTCCGCTTCCTGGGTCTCGATATCGGGGCCACCAACCAGGGTTGGCTGTCCGACAAGGAACGGTTCGGCTTCGAGTTCATCGCTTCTCCCGAGCGGCTCCGCACCCCGCTTATCAAGGAAGGGGACGGATTCAGGGAGGCCGGGTGGGGCGAAGCGCTGGACCTGGTGGCGGAGCGGCTCCGGCCGGCCATCACCGCGGGGAATGGGGAGTCGGTGGCGGCGCTCGGCGGGGCGCGGGGCACCAACGAGGACGCCTACGCCCTGTCCAAGTTCATGCGGGTGACGGTGGGGTCCAACCACCTCGACGCCCGGCTCGGTGACGGCCTCCCCGCCAGGCTCCTCACCGGGTTGGCGGGTCGCGGCCGGATAGACGACCTCGAGACCGCACGCACCATCCTGCTCTGGGGTCCGGACCTCAAAGAGACCCACCCCATCCTCTACTTGCGAGTCAGGCGGGCCGCCCAAGAGTTGGGAGCGACGCTGGTCGTGGTCCATCCTCGCCGGACCGGGCTGGACGACCGGGCCGCCCACAAGCTGACCTACCGGCCCGGAGAGGGTTCGCAGCTCCTGGACCGGCTGAAGGCCGGCGCCGGGGAGCTCGGGGCGGTGCGGGAGGTACTGGACCAGGGCCCCCTGGTCGCGCTGGTGGGGCGTCCCGGACTGGCCGAGGACCCCCGCCTGGCCGAGTCGGTGGCGGCCTTCGCCCGCTCCCTCGACGCGTCCCTGCTCCCGCTCGTCCATCGTGGCAACACCTTCGGAGCGCTCGACATGGGGGTGGCCCCCGACCTGCTCCCGGGCCGCCTGCCGGTCGAGGGTGCGGCGGGACGCCTCTTCGACACGTGGGGCGGCGCGCCGCCGGGCCCGGGCCTCGACGCCGTCGGGATCGCCGCCGCCTGCAGTGCGGGGGAGGTCGACGTGCTCATCCTGTGCGGCGCCGATCCGGCCCGCGACCTGGTGGGCTTCGACGGCTCCGCCGCCCTGTCCGGGGCCGGATTCGTGGTGGCGATGGATCTCTTCCTCACAGATTCCTCCCGCCGGGCCGATGTGGTGCTCCCTGCGCTGGGTTTCGGCGAGAAGAAGGGCACGGTCACCAACCTGGAGGGCCGTGTTCAGATGGTGAACCGGCTGGTGCCCGGACCCGGACAGGCGCGGGCCGACTGGTCGATCCTGGACGACCTCGCGGATCGTCTCGGCCGCCCGCTCAACCTGGGCTCGGAGCAGGACATCGCCGAAGAGATCGCCCGGCTGGCGCCCGCCTACGCCGGCATCACCTGGGATCACCTCGAATGGGACGCCCAGGAGGGCGAGGTCGCCCCGATCGACCCGGCCGACCAGCCGTTCGTCCACGAGCCCCGCCATCAGGATCTCAACGGCCGGCTCGACGGCCACACCCTCCACCTGGCCCGCACCCTCTACGACGACGGCGTGCTGCTCCGCCACTGCCCCTCCCTGGCGCCGCTGGCGCCGGGAGCGAGCGCCTACCTGACCCCGGCCCACGCCGCTTCGCTCGCGGTGGCGGAGGGCGATGAGGTGGTGGTCCGGGCGGGGGATCGGTCGGTGCGGTTGCCGGTGCGGATCGATCCGAGCCTGGCGGAGGGGTCGGTGTACATACCCTTCAACCAGCCCGGCCTGGACGCCGTGGGCAACGCGCTCGGCGTCAGCGTTACAGCGGGGGAGCCGTCCTGATGGACTGGATCGACCTGGGTCTTGTGGCGCTCCGGGTGGTGGTGGTCTTCGTGCTGCTCCAGGTGGTGACCATCCTGCTCATCTGGTTCGAGCGCAAGGTGGTCGCCGATATGCAGAACCGGGTCGGCCCAGAGCGAGCCGGTCCGTGGGGGATACTCCAGACCGTGGCCGACGGTTTGAAGCTGTTCTTCAAGGAGCAGGTCACGCCCCGCAAGGTAGAGCTCGGCCTCTACCTGGCCGCCCCGATGCTGGCTGCCGTTCCGGCCTTCCTGATGTTCATGGTTGTGCCCTTCGGTCGCCCTGTCCGGATCAACCTGGGCGGCCAGGACCGGCTGATCCCCATCCAGGGCGCCGACCTCAACATCGGCCTGCTCTACGTGCTGGCCATGTCGTCGGTGGCCGTGTACGCGGTGGTGCTGGCCGGCTGGTCCTCGGGCTCCAAGTACCCGTTGCTCGGCGGGGTCAGGGCCACTGCCCAAGCCATCTCCTATGAAGCGGCCATGGGCCTGTCGCTGGTGCCGGTAGTGCTCTTCACCGGCACGCTCAGCCTCTCCGAGATCGTGGCCGCCCAATCGGGGAGCCTGACCTTCTTCGACCGGGCGCTCAGCCTCCCGGCCTGGAACGTCTTCGTTCTCGCTCCCTCCTTCCTGATCTTCTTCATCGCCGCGGTGGCGGAGACCAACCGGGCGCCCTTCGACCTGGTGGAGGCGGAGCAGGAGATCGTTGGCGGGTTCCACACCGAGTACTCCGGGCTTCGCTTCGCTCTTTTCTTCCTGGCCGAGTACATCAACATCTTCACCATGTCGGCCCTGGCCGTGACCCTATTCCTGGGAGGGTGGTCGGGTCCCACCTGGGACGGCACGCTGCCGCTGGTCGTGAGCGCCATCCTCCCGACCGTGTGGTTCATGCTGAAGGTGGTGGTGTTCCTGTTCATGTACGTATGGCTGCGCGCCACGCTCCCTCGCCTCCGTTACGACCAGCTGATGACACTCGGCTGGAAACGGCTGATACCGGCTTCGCTGGTGTGGTTGTTCTTCATCGGAGGGGCGATGGCGGTGCGGCAGTTCGGGCTTCCGTGGGGGTGACATGGGACCGGTAGAGGCATTCCTGCGAGGGATGGCGGTGACCGGCCGCCAGTTCATCGCCACCATCACCGGCCGGGGCCTGGTGACCACCCGGTACCCGAAGGTGATGCGGGAGAAACCGCAGCGGTTCCACGGCCGGCACGTCCTCAACCGCTACGAGGACGGGATGGAGAAGTGCATCGGTTGCGAGCTGTGTGCGGGCGCCTGTCCGGCCCGCTGCATCTACGTCCGGGGGGCCGACAACCCGGTGGACGAGCCGGTGAGCCCGGGGGAGCGCTACGGATTCGTGTACGAGATCAACATGCTGCGCTGCATCTTCTGCGGTCTCTGCGTCGAGGCCTGTCCCACGGAGGCCATCACCCACACGCAGTTGTTCGAGATGTCGACCACCAACCGGACCGACGCCATATACACCAAGACCGAGTTGCTGGTGGACGGAGACGGCCGACCCAACCACATGTTCGACACGGACCGGTTCGCCGACTTCGACGAACTGGCCAAGGCCGACGGATGGATGCGGGCCACGGCGCCCCAGGGCCGGGCCGCCTACGAGGGCCGGGTGGCCTGGTCGGATTCCGCGGGCGTGGGTGTCCGCCCGCCGGAGCGCGGCCAGTCCGGGCTTCCCGACGAGGCCGTCGGGGATGAAGGGGACGCGGCGAAATCGGAAGGCGCCGACGGCTGATGGTCGAGCTGGTCATCTTCGTGCTGATGGGGGCGGTGACCCTGGCGGGAGCCATCGGAGTGGTCCGGGCCCGCAACCCCGTGTACGGGGCGATGGGCCTGATGGCCACCCTTTTCGCTCTGGCGGTCTTCTATGTGGTCCACCTGGCGCACTTCGTGGCGGTGGTGCAGGTGATCGTCTACGCCGGGGCGGTCATCACCCTGTTCCTCTTCGTCATCATGTTCGTGGGCGTGGACCGGGCCGAGGATCTCAGGGAGAAGCTGGCGGTGCAGCGACCGGTGGCGCTGATCGTCCTGGTGGGGGTGGTGGTACTCGCCGGCGCGCTGGTGGTTACCGGCCGCTTCGACTGGGTGATCGCCTCCGGCGATCCACCGGTGGTACGCGGGACCATCGAGGAGATCGGCGAGAACCTCATCTCGGTCGGTCCGCCATCCGACCGACAGGCCTCCAGGTGGCTGCTGCCGTTCGAAGCCACGTCCCTGCTCCTCATCGTGGCGGCCGTGGGGGCGATCGCCCTGGCCTTCTACCGGCCGCGCCGCAAGGACGAGCCACCCGCCGGCCCGGACACCGGCCCCGGGTCATGATCGAGTCCGTGATCGTCACCCCCGGGTGGTACATGACGCTGGCCGCCGTCCTGTTCATCATCGGAGCGGGCGGCCTCCTGCTACGCAACAACGCCCTCGTCATGTTCATGTCCGTCGAGCTGATGCTCAACGCCGTCAATCTCACCTTCGTGGCCGCCGCCCGCGCCCACGGTGACATCGGCGGGCAGATGGCGGTGCTGTTCGTGCTGGTGGTGGCGGCGGCCGAGGTGGCGGTCGGGCTGGCCATCATCGTGTCGATCTTCCGATCCCGCCGTACCGCCTCGGTGGACGAACTGTCGGAGTTGTCGGGATGAGCCACGCCCGCAGGGACGGCGGTCCGGCCGGCTGCCCCCGGCGCCCGGTCCGGGTGGCGCCATGACCGGCTACCTCTGGATCGTCATCGCGCTGCCGCTGGCGGGCGCCCTGTTCAACCACTTTCTCGGACGCCGCATCGGGGAGCCCCGTGCCGCCGGCCCGGCCATCCTGGCGGTGCTCGGATCGTTCGCCTACGCGGCCGTGGCGGCCCGCGACTTCTTCATCTCGGCCGGTTCCTCCGAGGAGGCAGTGGCGGTGGTGCACCTGTTCGACTGGATACCGGGTCTGGGCGCCAGGGCCGAGCTGCTGTGGGATCCCCTCTCGGCCACCATGACCCTGGTCGTCACCGGAGTGGGCGCCCTCATCCACATCTACTCGGTGGGGTACATGCATGGCGATCCCCGGTTCGGCCGGTTCTTCACCTACCTGAACCTGTTCATCGCCTCGATGCTGATCCTGGTGCTGGCCAACAACTTCGCCCTCCTGTTCGTGGGCTGGGAACTGGTGGGTCTCTGCTCCTACCTGCTGATCTCCTTCTGGTACACCCGTCCTTCTGCAGCCGCGGCCGGCAAGAAGGCGTTCGTCGTGAACCGGGTCGGGGACTTCGGCTTCATGGTGGCCCTGATGATCATCTTCCTCTCGTTCGGCACCCTCTCCTACACGGAGGTGCTCCACGATCCCGGAACGGTGATCGGCGCCGGCACCGCTACCGCCATCGGCCTGCTGTTGCTGGTGGGTGCCGCCGGCAAGTCGGCCCAGCTACCCCTTCACGTATGGCTGCCCGACGCCATGGAAGGCCCCACTCCGGTGTCGGCCCTGATCCATGCCGCCACCATGGTCACGGCGGGCGTCTACATGGTGGCGCGGTGCGCGGCCATCTTCGGCCTGTCGGATGTGGCCGGCGGGGTCGTAGCCACGGTGGGGGCACTCACGGCCCTGCTGGCAGCCACCATCGCCATCGCCCAGCGTGACATCAAGCGGGTGCTGGCCTACTCGACCATCAGCCAGCTGGGTTACATGTTCATGGCGGTGGGCGTGGCCGGATACGTGGCGGGCCTGTTCCATCTCGTCACGCACGCGGTCTTCAAGGCCCTGCTGTTCCTCGGGGCCGGATCGGTCATCCATGCCATGGCCGATCAGCAGGACATGAACAGGATGGGCGGTCTGCGCCGGAAGCTGCCCCTCACCCACGCCACGATGCTGATCGCCACCCTGTCTATAGCCGGGATCCCGCCGCTGGCGGGGTTCTGGTCGAAGGACGAGATCCTGGCGGTGATGTTCTATAAGGGCGGGTACTACACCGTGCTGTGGGCCGTGGGCCTGGTGACCGCCCTGCTGACCGCCTTCTACATGGCGCGCCAGTACTTCATGGTCTTCTCCGGCGAAGGCCGCTGGGACGACGGGGTGGACCCGCACGAGTCGCCCCGGGTCATGACCGTCCCGCTGGTGATCCTGGGCGCCCTGACGCTGGTGATCGGTTTCGTCAACACCCCGTTCCGGCTGAGCTTCGAGCATTTCCTGGATCCGGTCTTCCACTCGGTGCCGGTGGCTCACGCCCCCGAAGACGGCCTCCTGCTGGCGGCGCTGGCGCTGGTCTCGGTGGCCGCAGGGCTGGTGGGCATCCTCATCGCCTACCTGATCTACGGGCGGGCTTCGGAGGAGGTCCGGGAGCGCCTGCTGGGCCGGGTGCGCCGGCCCCTCATGGCCTGGGAGCACGGCTACTGGATCGACGACGTGTACGGGAACCTGATCGTCAAGCCGGGACTGCGGATTGCGGATTGGAGCGCGGGCGTTCTGGACCAGCGCGCCATCGACGGGCTGGTCAACGGGGTCGGGGTCGCGGTGCGCCGGCTCGGGGCCCGTCTGCGGCCTCTCCAGTCGGGATTCGTGCGCGCCTACGGCTCGCTGCTGGCTGCGGGCGCCCTCCTGGTGGTCGGCTGGATCGTGGTGAGGGGTATCTGACATGAGCGGGTTCTCCACCCTCACGGCCCTCATCCTGGTACCGGTGGCCGGTGCCGTGATCGTGATGCTCATTCCGGAACGCCGCCGGGAGCTGGTGCGGCCCCTGGGGGTGGTGCTCAGCCTGCTACCGGTCCCGCTGGCCGGCGGGCTCTTCCTGGCGTTCGAAAGGGGCGAGGCGGGATTCCAGTTCGTGGAGCAGTCCGTCTGGATCGACCGCCTGGGCGTCGGCTGGCATCTGGGGGTCGACGGTATCTCGCTGCTCCTGATCCTGCTGACGACCGTCCTGGTCCCGGTCGCACTGGCCGCCTCCGGCGGCATCGATCACCGGGTGCGGCTGTTCGTGGCCATGATCCTGCTGCTGGAGGCGGGCCTGATCGGGGTGTTCCTGTCGCTCGACCTGTTCCTCTTCTTCGTCTTCTTCGAGGCGATCCTGGTCCCGATGGCGTTCATCATCGGCATCTGGGGGAGCGAGAACCGCGTCTACGCGGCGGTCAAGTTCTTTCTTTACACGGCGCTGGGCTCGGCCCTGATGCTGGCAGGCATCATCGCCCTGGCCCTCATCCACCGGGAGCAGGTGGGTGAGATCAGCTTCTCGTATCTCGGGATGCTGGACCTCGATCTCGGCCTCGACACCCAGCGGTGGCTGTTCGGGGCGTTCCTGGTGGCCTTCGCCATCAAGGTACCGGTGTTCCCGCTCCATACCTGGCTTCCCGACGCCCACGTGGAGGCGCCCACCGCCGGATCGGTGCTGCTGGCCGGAGTCCTGCTGAAGCTCGGCACCTACGGGCTCCTCCGGTTCAACCTGCCCCTGTTCCCCGAGGCGACCCTCGACTTCGTGCCTCTCATGGCCACCCTGGCGGTGGTGGGGGTGATCTACGGAGCGGTGGTGGCGATCGTCCAACCCGATCTGAAGAAGCTGGTGGCCTACTCCTCGGTCAGCCACCTGGGCTTCATAGTCCTCGGGACCTTCGCCCTCACCTCCCAGAGTCTGGAGGGGAGCGTGGTCCAGATGATCAACCACGGTCTCACGACCGGAGCACTGTTCCTGCTGGTCGGGATCCTCTACGAGCGCCGCCACACCAAGGCTATCGCCGACTTCGGGGGCCTTGCCTCGTCGATGCCCGTTTTCGCGGGCCTGTTCCTGTTCATCGCCTTCGCATCGATCGGGCTGCCGGGACTGAACGGTTTCGTGGGCGAGTTCCTGATCCTCGTGGGGAGCTACCCGACCCTGCCGGTGTACACGGTGCTGTCAGCCACCGGCGTCATCCTGGCGGCGGTCTACCTGCTGTGGGCGTACGAGCGGGTCTTCACCGGCGAGATCACCGACCCGGCCAACCGGCAGGTCCCGGACCTCTCGATCGGGGAGACGCTGGTATTCGTGCCCCTGGTGGCGCTCATCATCGTGCTGGGCGTCTACCCGAAGGTGGCGTTGGACGTGATCGGTCCGTCCACCGACGCAGTCCTGGAACGGGTGGAAGCCACCACCGGGTTCACGGCGCCAGAACCGGGCGGTGACCGTCTCGTGGTATCGGGGAGCGGGGAATGACCGGCGTCTCCTACCTGGCGGTGGCACCCGAGATCATCCTTACCGCGGGGGCGGTGGTGGTGCTGATGGTGGACGTGTTCGCCCTGCCCTCGTCCCGCGTACACGGGTGGCTGGTCTCGGCGACCTACGCGCTAGTCGCGATCGCGATCGGATTCCAGTGGCGCCGGGTCGACATCGACGGACCCGGCCTGTCATTCGGGGGAACCCTCCTCCTGAACCACCTATCGGTGACCGTGCGGGCCGTCCTGCTGGTGACGGCCGTGCTGGGTACTGCCGCAGCCTGGCGGATGCTGGTCGGGCTGCGCCGCCGCGCCGCCGAGGGAGTCGCCCTGGTCATGGTGGCGACGGTCGGATTCATGCTGATGGGCGCCTCGGCCGACCTGGTGATGACCTTCGTTGCGCTGGAGGTGGGCTCGATCGCCCTCTACGTGCTGGCCGGTATCGTGCGCAGCTCGCCGGCCGGCGACGAGGCGGCCATGAAGTACTTCCTGCTGGGCGCCTTCGCCTCCGCCATCTTCATCTACGGCGGAGCGCTGGTCTACACGGCCACAGGTAGTACCAACGTCTACGAGATAGCGGCCCGCCTGTCGGGCGTTCACGTGGTCCGTCCGGCGGTATTGCTCATCGGGATCGGCCTGATCGTGGTCGGCCTGGGTTTCAAGGTCACCGCGGCGCCATTCCACTCCTGGGCGCCGGACGTCTACCAGGGCGCTCCGGCAGGAGTGGTGGGGTTCATGGCGGCCGTAGCCAAGATCGGAGGCTTCGCCGCCCTGCTCAACATCCTGACCGGCGGCTTCGAGCGCTATTCAGGGGCATGGGGTGATGGCCTGGCTCTGGTAGCGGCGGTGTCCGTGATTCTGGGAACCCTGATGGCGATCCAGCAATCGGACGTGCGGAGGATGTTGGCGTACTCGGGAGTGGCCCATGCCGGCTTCATACTGACCGGGCTGGCGGCAGGGCTGGTGGCCAGTTCCGGGGTCCTGTTCTATCTGGCCACCTACTCGGTCATGGTGGTGGGGGCGTTCGCGGCGGTGACGGCGGTCAGCGGCCATGCCGCCACAGGTAGCTCCTTCGAGGAGTACCGAGGCCTCGCCCGGCGGTCGCCCGTGGTGGCGGCGGTTCTGGCCACACTGATGATCGCCATGTCCGGCATGCCCCTAACCACCGGGTTCATCGGCAAGTTCCAAGTGTTCACCTCTGCTTGGGAGGGCGGGTACGAATGGCTGGTGATCACCGGCCTGCTGGCATCGGTGGCGGCCTTCTTCTTCTACCTGCGGCTGGTGGTGGTGATGTACTTCGGTGGAGAGGACGGCGACGGAACGACCCTCGAAGTGGCTCGGAGCATCCGTTGGGTGCTGGTCGTCTCGGCCGGCGCATCCGTGGTGCTGGGCGTCTTCCCCGGCCCCCTGCTCGACGTGCTGAACCGGGTCGGTGCCTAGAAAGGTACTGAAAGTGTCCCGTCGGCCCGATCGGTGGCAACGAAATCCCTGGTCGAAGTATCGCGGGCCAGCCCCTCCCCGTCCTGTCAAGCACCTCTCGGAACGACCGGCCTTGAGACTGTTCGGGCTGGGTCTGGTGGCACTGCTCCTGACGGCCGCCGCCGCTCCCGAGGCTCTCCAAACGGTCAGCGGGGACATATACATCATCCCGGAGGAGGAGGTGGTGGGGGAGAGCCTCTACGTCGCGGCCTCGGTGGTCCGGGTCCACGGGACAGTCGAGGGCGACCTGGTGGTCTTGGCCACCAGCCGCCTCCAGGTCACGGGCACGGTGGAGGGGGACGTGGTCGGCTTCGCCCGGACGGCTTCGATCGAGGGCACGGTGGAAGGCTCGGTCCGGCTGGCCGGTGTCGACCTAGGGGTATCCGGCGAGGTGGGGGATGAGGTGGCCGTCCTGGCCCGGGATGCGGTGCTGGGGGGCGAGATCGGTGCCGATGCGCTGGTCTGGGCGATCAGGCTCGTGGCCGAAGGCGGCCTGGGGCGTGACCTCGGCGGGCGGACCCTCTACGCCACGATCGACGGCCGGGTGGGCCGGGACGTGGAGATGACCGTCGACCACCTCCGGGTCGGGCCGGGTGCCGTGGTCGCCGGAGACCTCGGCTATCGGAGCGCCGACGAGGCCGAGATCGACCCCGGAGCGTCCATCGGGGGCACTCTGGTGCGCCGGGCGCCCCTCGCGCCGGATCTCTGGTTGAGGGCGGGACGCCTCCTGGGAGGTCTGGTGGTCTTCCTGCTGTTCATCGCCATGGGGTTGATGGCGATCCGTTTCCGGCCGGGATGGCTCTATGCCTGCGTCGAACGCGTGCGCAGGCGCCCTGTGGGAATCGTGATTCGGGGGATAGTGGCCCTCCTGATCCTGACCCTGCCGGTGACCGTCCCTGCCCTGGCCATCTGGGCCGGGCCTCCCGGCGTGGTGACGGCTGCCGTGATTGCGGGTCTGGTGAGCCTCGTACCGGCCCTCCTGGCGTTCCTGCTCGCGTTCATCGCGGGGTCGGTGCCTGTAATCGTGTGGGTGTGGGGCCTGGTGACCAGGTTCCGGATGGGGCCTTACGGGTCGTTCTTGGCGGCTGCCCTGTTGTTCGTGATCCTCCTCCAGGTTCCGTACGTGGGACGGGCCTTGGCGACGGTGCTGCCGGTCATGGCCCTCGGTGTCGCCTTCCGCAACATCCCACAACGGTGGCGGCGCGTCTAGGGCAGGCCTGTCACTAGCGCTTCCTCTTCTTGGGCGGCCATTTGCCCTGGCTCTTCAGCTTCTCCCGCTTGGCGGCGAGAAGCCGGGTGGCCTCCTCGACGCCCAAGCCGGCCACGGTGTCCTCCCGAACGGAGACGTTCACGGCACCATCGGTCAGGTATGGCCCGTACCGCCCGGTTTTGACCACCATCTCGCTCCCCGACTCCGGGTCCTTGCCCAGCTCCTTGAGGGGCGGGGCTGCTCGACCCCCTCGGCGGGTTTTCGGCCGGTTCATCACGGCGACCGCCTCTTCCAGGGTGACGGTGAAGAGCAGTTCCTGATCCGCCAGGTTTCTGTACTCGGTACCCATCTTCAGATAGGGCCCGTAGCGTCCCAGACCCGCCACGATCGTCTTGCCGGTGTCGGGATGAACTCCCACCTGTCGCGGCAGGGAAAGCAGTCGCAGGGCGTCCTCCAGGCTCAGTGAGTCCAGTTCCATACCGGTCAGCAGGGAGGTCCGCTTGGGCTTCTGGCGGGACCCGGTGACCTGCTCGCCAAGCTGCACGTAGGGCCCGTAGCGTCCGTTGCGGGCCAGGACGGTAAGACCCGAATCGGGATCGGTGCCCAGGATCTTGTCGCCCGAAGGAGCATCGAGGAGCTTGACGGCTCTTTCGAGGGTCAGCTCGTCTGGCGGCAGGTCGTCCGGTATCGAGGCTCGATCCTCGCCCCTCACCAGATACGGGCCGTACCTGCCCACCCGCGCCACCACCTCGGCGCCGGAGGGGTCCTCCCCGATGCGGATGTAGAGGCTGCGGGGGTCGATCTCCTTGACGCGGTCGGTGGCGATCAACTCCACCAGGCCGGGGGATCCGTTCCCGTGGAAGAAGCGACTCAGCCAGGGAACCTTTCGCTCCTCGCCCCGGGCGATCTTGTCGAGGCCATCCTCCATGCGGGACGTGAAGCCGTAGTCGACCAGGTGGTCGAAGTGACGTTCGAGTAGCTCGGTGGTCGCGAACGCCGTCACCGACGGGACCAACGCAGTCCTCTTCTTGAACACGTAGTCGCGCTCGATGATCGTGGAGACGGTGGAGGCGTAGGTGGACGGCCTGCCGATTCCCCTGTCCTCGAGTTCCTTGATCAGGGAGGCCTCGCTGTACCGGCTCGGCGGCTCCGTGCGGTGTTCCTTGGCGAGAGCGTCCCGGGCGGTGACCTGGTCGTCCACCTCGAGCCGCGGCAGGTGACGCTCTCGATCAGCCTGGGCGTATGCCTTCAGGAAGCCGGGGAACCGGATCACGAGGCCCGACGCCTCGAACTCCGCGTCCGTTCCGTTCTCGAGAACGGTCCCCGCCCGGACCCGGGTGGACTCGCCGCGGGCCGGCGCCATCTGCGAGGCCAGGGTGCGGGCCCATACCAGTTGGTAGACCAGATGCTGGTCGCGGTCGGACACCAACGACACCACTTCCTCCGGTGTCCTCCACCGGTCGCCGGCGGGCCGTATGGCTTCGTGTGCCTCCTGGGCGTTGGCCACCTTGCCGGTGTACCGGACGGGTCTGGAGGGCAGGTAGTCCTTGCCGAACCGCCTGGCCACCTCGGAGCGGGCCGTTTGCAGGGCGGTCTCTGACAGGGTGATGCTGTCGGTCCGCATGTAGGTGATGTAGCCGTGCTCGTAGAGGGACTGGGCGGCCCGCATGGTCCGGCCCGGCTCGAACCGCAGCCTGGTGGAGGCTTCTCGTTGCAGGGTCGACGTCCGGAAGGGAGCCTGGGGTTTGCGGGTATACGGCCTGCGGTCCACCGACCGGATCCGCAGCAGGGAGTCCTCGACCGCCCGGGCGAGCCGGGCCGACCGGTCCCCGTCCAGGAGTATGACCCCGGTGGACTTCAGGTTCCCCTTGGAGTCGAAGTCCTTGCTCGCGGCCGGACGCACGCCGTCGACGGCCACCAGGTGGGCCTGGAAGTCCTCGCCGCCGCCGGTGACGAGCCGGGACTCGACGTTCCAGAAACCCGCCGATCGGAACGCAATCCGGCGGCGTTCCCGCTCCACCAGGAGGCGCACGGCCACGCTCTGCACCCGTCCCGCGGAGAGGCCCCTCCTGACCTTGCGCCACAGCACGGGCGACACGCCGTAACCGACCAGCCGGTCCAGGGTTCGCCGGGCTTCCTGGGCGTCCACCCGGTAGCTGTCGATGGACCGGGGATTGGCCAGGGCGTTGCGGATCGCCCCCGGCGTGATCTCGTGGAACACCATGCGGTGGGTCGGGATCTTGGGCTTCAACACCTCGGTGAGGTGCCAGGCGATGGCCTCTCCCTCGCGGTCCTCATCGGTAGCCAGGTACAGCTCGGATGCCTCCTTGGCCGCCTGCCGCAGCTTGGACACGATCCGGCGCCGGTCACCGGGAACGATGTACAGGGGTTCGAAATCGTTGTTGACGTCGACCCCCCAGTTCCTGGCCCATGCCTGGTCCCGGTACTTGGCAGGGATCTGGTTGGCGCGGTCGGGCAGGTCGCGAATATGCCCCTGGCACGATTCCACTCGGTAGCCCCCTCCCAGGTAGCCCCCGATGGTCTTGGCCTTGGCGTTGGATTCGACGATGATGAGCGGTTTGTCCATGAGGTCTTAATATCCTCATTCTGTCGGGCTTGTCAAAACGGGGCGGTCGCTGACGACCGGCCGGCCCGGAACGATACTGCCCGAGCCCTCCGGCTACGAGCGTAACCGGAGGGTGCGACGCGACATCGGAGGGTGCTGGAAGAGCCCTTGCCAAGGGGTCGCCCCCCGGCGACCGGTGCTAAGCCGGGTACTTGGCCGACCGGCGAACCCCGCTAGATTCACTTTCAGTACCCTCCTAGAGGACGACCATAGAACTAGTACGGAAAGGCGCTTTCGCCAGGCTCTGGTGGGCAAGCGCCGCCTCCTCGTGGGGCGACTGGATCACGTTCTTCGCCACTCTGGCGCTGGCCGAACGCATCGGTGGTAGCACGGCGGTCCTGGTCCCCCTGGTGAGCCGGATCATCCCGAGCCTGCTGCTGGGTTCTCTGGCGGGCGTACTGGCGGATCGATTGGACCGCAAGTGGACGATGGTGCTCTCCGACGCCGGGCGTGCGGTGGTGGTGCTCTGGCTGATCCTGGCCAACGATCTCGTCACCATTGCCATAATCTCTTCGATACTCGAGATCCTTACCATGGTTCGCCAACCGGCTCGGGAGGCGGCCGTGCCCACGCTGGTCGACACGGAGCAGCTGGTGAAGGCCAACAGCTTCTCCGCGGCCGCCGCCTACGGAACCGCTCCGATCGGCGCGGCCACCTGGTCGGGCCTGGCTGCCCTCTACGCGCTGGTGGGCGCGGTGGGTCCCATCGACCGGGCCCCTGACCTGGCCTTCGCCTTCGACTCTCTCACCTTCCTGGTTTCCGGGGCGATCGTGGCCACCATCGGCATCCCCAAGCCGACCCTGGCCGAGGGGAGCGGCGCCGGCGACCGGCAGGGTCGGGACTGGAAGCAACCCCTGCGCGACCTGGTGGAGGGCTTTGCCTTCGTCACCCGGACCCGCACCGTCCGCCGGGTTGTGTTCGGGATGGCGGTGGCCCTGTTCGGCGGGAGCGCTCTGCTGCCGCTGGGCCAGTCGTTCGCCCGGACCGTCCTGCGAGGAGGCGATACCGGGTTCGGGGTGCTGGTCACGGCCCTGGGCGTCGGGGTGGGTCTGGGCATGTTGGGGGTGGCCGTGTTCAGCTCCGACCGGACCCGTTTCGACCTGACCTATGCCCTGAGCCTGGCCCTGGCCGGTCTGGCCATCGCGCTGGCTGCCTTCGCCCAGACCATCATCGGGGCGGCCGGGTGGGTGCTGGTCGGTGGGGTCGGGACCGGTGTGGCCTACGTCACGGGCTTCACCCACCTCCATGGCGAGGTGGACGACACGCTCCGAGGACGAACCTTCGCAGCCCTTTTCACGCTGGTCCGTATGGCCATGCTGGCTTCGTTTGCACTGGCGGTGGTGGTGGCGAACGCTCTCGACGGCGTCTTCCCCGCCCCGTTCGACAGCGGCATCCGGAACCTCTTCGGGTTGTCCGGCGTTCTGATCCTGGGTACGGGCTCGTTGCTGATCATCGCCATCCGGTCGGCTCTCCTCAAAGATGTCCCCCCCGAGGTGCGCCGGTCGATCCGGGATGCCTCTCGCGCCTTCGGCTCGATGAGGGGCCGTCGGGGCGATTCCGGGTACCGCGATTGAACGGTTCCGAGGCGGCGGGGCGGTAACGCGGTGAACCGCTACGTAGCGCTCGAAGGCATCGACGGGGCCGGCAAGACCAGCGTCTCGAACGCGCTGGCCCTCCTAATCGAGGAGGCGGGCCATGAGGTGGTACGGGTGCGCGAACCGGGTGGCACCGCAGTGGGGGAGGGCTTGCGGAAGATTCTCCTGGACGGGCCTCCGGTAACGCCCTGGGCGGAGGCGCTGATGTTCGCGGCGGCCCGGTCCCAGCTCGTCACAGAGGTGATCCGTCCCGCTCTCGACCGGGGAGCCTGGGTGCTCAGCGACCGTTCCGTCTACTCGTCGCTCGCCTACCAGGGTGCCGGCCGCCGGCTGGGCATGGATAGCGTCCGCCGGATCAACCGGCCCGGCCTGGCGGGTACCTGGCCCGAGGTGGTGGTGCTGCTCACCGTTTCTCCGCAGCAGGGTCTGGCGCGCCAGGCCAGGCCGGATCGGATCGGCTCCCAGGGGCTTCAGTTCCAGCGGGCGGTCGCCGAGGGTTTCGCCAGACTCGCCGGCGAAGAACCGGAGCGCTTCGTGGTGATCGACGGTGGGCGCCCGATGGAGCAGGTGGTAGCCGCCGCCTGGGACGCCTTGGAGGCCCGAGCCTGATGTCAGGGTTGTCCATCGGCGCCGGGATCATCGGGCACCGAGACACGCTGGACGCGCTGGGCGCCGAGGCGAAGTCCCCGGCCCATTCATACCTGTTCGCCGGGCCGTCCGGCGTCGGGAAGGCCACCGTGGCCCGCTCCTTCGCGGCGGAGCTGGTGAGCCGGTCGGAGGCGGGCAGGGACCGGGTGATGCGGAACAGCCATCCCGATGTGGTGGTGATCCAGCCCGAGGGCCGGGCCGGGTTCGGGGTCGGCCAGTCCCGGGAGGCGATCACAGCGGCCAACCTGCGCCCCGTGGAGGCCGACCGGAAGGTGTTCATCCTCGACGAGGCGTCGACGATGACGGAGGCTGCGGCCAACGCCCTTCTGAAGACCCTGGAGGAGCCGCCGCCCCGGACGGTGTTCGTCCTGGTTGCCGAGTCGGCCGACGACCTCCCTGCCACGGTGGCGAGCCGTTGCCGGATGGTCCGCTTCGGCCGGGTGCCGGAGGGAGTACTGGCGGCCGCGCTGGTGGAACGGAAGGTCGAGGCGGAGAGGGCGTCGATGATCGCCCGGATTGCGGGGGGAAGGCCTGGGCTGGCCCTGGACATGGTGATCGGTGACGAGGCGGCCACGTTCAGGAGTTCATGGCTGGCGGTTCCGGGCCGGCTCCCGTCCGAGCCCGGCGACGGTTTCCGCCTGGCCGAGGAAATGCTCGAGGCCCATGAGCCGCTCCTGGAGGGGATCAAGGTCCGCCGCGAGCAGGAAATCGAGGCCCTCAAGGCACGCGGACTCCCGGTTACCAAGGCGTTACGCGACAGTTACGACCGCGCCCTGCGGCGGACCGGCATGTCATTGCTGGTCGCCGGCCTGGACATGCTGGCCTCCTGGTACGTGGACGCGGCGTCCGTTCAGCACGGTGGACCGGTCCGCAACCCGGACGTTCCGAGGACCGAACTGGCGAAGGTGCCGGCCCGTCCGGCGGCGCGCTCGGCGGAGTTGGTGATCGATGCCGGCGTCCAGATCCGGCAGAACCAGCGCCCCAGGCTGGTGCTGACCTGGCTCTTCAACCGTCTCGCCGACGGTGCCTAGGAGGGTTTCAAAAACGTCCAGCGGCCGGAAGCAGGTCCGGCAGTTCCAGGTGGAGGCATCGCAGGCCAACCTATCCTCGTCTCTTCGAGCACCCTCTAGGATCACGACGGGTGGTTCACATGACGCGAGCGAGCGATACGAGGTAGCAGAATGAGCATCGGCAATCCGTTCATCTCTCCCGACCTGTACGAGTACATCCTGGCCGTCTCTCTCCGGGAGGATGACCTGGGCCGCGAGCTCAGGGAGGTGACCGGGCGCCTGCCCGAGTCCAACATGCAGATCTCACCGGACCAGGGCCAGTTCATGGGCATGCTGGTGAAGCTCATGGACGCGACCCGCATCATTGAGGTGGGAGTGTTCACCGGCTACAGCAGCCTATGCATGGCCCGGGCGATGCGGGACGGTGGAACGCTGGTGGCCTGCGACGTGAGCGTCGACTACACCGATGTGGCGCGCCGCTACTGGGCGCGGGCGGGCGTGGCGGACCGGATAGATCTGCGGATCGGTCCCGCCGTCGAAACTCTGGACGGCTTGATCCGGGAAGGAAGGGATGGGGAGTTCGATCTGGCCTTCATCGACGCCGACAAGGGGAATTACCCCGGGTACTACGAGCGCTGCCTGTCCCTGCTGCGGTCCGGCGGGTTGGTGATCCTGGACAACGTCCTCTGGGGCGGTCGGGTGCTCGACCCCGCCGACACCGGTCCGCAGACCTCCATCCTCCGGGATCTGAGCGCCGAGATAGGTCGGGACTGTCGGGTGGCCGGCGTGACGCTCCTGCCGGTGGCGGACGGCCTGCTCATGGCCCGCAAGGTCTGACGGCGACCGCAGCGCCCGGATGGCCGACGGTCTGACCTGCACAGGTGGGGGAGGCCCTCCGCCTACCCTCACGGTATGAAGATCGGTTCCTCCATGCGTCCCCCCGAAGGCGACTCGGTCAGCTGGACGCGGTTCCGGGCCGGGATGGGCCTGCTGGCCCTGGTAATCGTTCTCGGAACTATCGGCTACGTCCTGCTGGGCCTGTCGTGGCTCGACGCCCTCTACCAGACGGTCATCACCATCTCGACTGTCGGCTACCGGGAGTTGGGCACGTTCGGCACTCGCTATCAGGTGTTCACGATCTTGCTGATCCTGTTCGGGACCGGCACGGGTCTGTATACCCTCGGGGTTCTGATCGACACCATGTTCGAGGCCAGGATTACGGGACACTTCCGGAGGCGAAGGATGAAACGAGGAATCGATCGGCTCAGCGATCACGTGATCCTGTGTGGCTACGGCCAGGTGGGGGAGGCGATCTGCGAGGAGATGGTACGGAGCGGGAGGCAGGTGGTCATCGTGGACCGGTCGCTCCCTGACCGGGTGGACGATTCGTTCAAGATCCCCGCGGTGCGAGGCGATGCCACCGATGACGCAGTCCTGCAGCGGGCGGGGCTGGAGCGGGCCGGTACGCTGGTCCTGGCCCTCGACTCGGACGTGGACAACCTGTTCGTGGCGTTGACGGCCCGGTCGGTCAACTCTGAGATCTTCATCGTGGCCAGGGCCAACCACCGGGCGGCGATCGCCAAGCTTCGACAGGCCGGCGCCGACCGGGTGGTCAATCCCCACCAGATCGGCGGGGCGCACATGGCGGCCCTGGTGGCGCAGCCGGAGGTGGTGGACTTCCTCGACGTAGTGATGCAGGACGGTGAGTTCGAGGTGCGGATGGCGCATTTCGAGATCGCTTCGGGCTCGCAACTCGCAGGACGCGCCCTGGGAGAAGCGGGTATCCGGCACCGGACCGGGAGCACCATCCTGGCGATCCGGCGAGACGAGACCTTCCTGACCAACCCGGATAGGCAGTTTGTGCTGGAACCCGGGGACATCATCATCGCGCTCGGCACCGAGGACCACCTGCGGCAGCTTCAAACCCACGCCACCGGGACCTGACCCATCGCTCCGGCCGCCCTCCGGGGGCTTACGAGCAGGGTCGCCTGGGTGGTGCTGTGGCCGCTGGCGAGGGTTCTGGCCATCTGGTTCCCGTATTCGGTGGTCCGCAGGGCGCCCTTACCGAAGGGTCCCTTCGTGGCGGCCATCAACCACTTCTCGTTGCTCGATCCGCCCATCGCGGGCCTGGCCCTGCGCCGGCCCGTGCGGTTCCTGGCCCTCGACGAGATCTGGGGTATCCACCCGGCCCTCGATGCGGTGCTCACTCTCTTCGATTCCATCCCGGTCTCCAGGACCGACCGCCGGCCGCTCCGGGCGTTGAGGGCGGCACTCCGTCACCTGGATGCGGGCCGCCCCATCGGCGTGTTCCCGGAAGGCCGGCGCGTGGCGGCCTGGGGGGAGGTCCCGCTCAAGACCGGCGCAGCCTGGTTGGCGGTACGGGCGTCGGTTCCGGTCGTCCCCGTGGCCATCTGGGGGAGCCGGCACGCCATGCCGATGGACAGGTTGAGGATAGGGCGCGCCCCTATCAGGGTGGTGGTCGGATTACCGATCGACCCGAAGCCGCACCTGGAACAGCCCGGTTCCGTGGAAACCCTCAACGAGTCCATCCGTTCCGCCCTCCACCGGGAACTGCGCCTGCTGGAAGCCGCCTACCCGTCGGCGAATGAGGGTTTGAGTCGCCGACCACTAGAATTGCCGGACCAGCCGGAGTAGCTCAGGGGTAGAGCAGCTCACTCGTAATGAGCAGGCCAGGGGTTCGAATCCCCTCTCCGGCTCGCATGCATCACGCGGTTCGCTTGCCGGGAAGCGGGATCTCACCGACCGGTTCAATAGGGCGATCGCTCATGGGCTGCGCGTAGCCGGGACGGGACGGATGGCAGACAGGGCGAACTTCGAGCAGGACGCGATGCAGTACGCACATCCCCTCTACTCGGCCGCCTTGCGCATGACCCGCAACCGGGCCGATGCCGAGGATCTGGTGCAGGAGACCTTCCTCAAGGCCTATCGGGGTTACGATGGCTTCCAGGAGGGGACCAACCTGCGCGCCTGGCTGTACCGGATCCTGACCAACACCTTCATCAATCGGTACCGGCAGCAGCAGCGCCGGCCTCACGAGGTCGATCTGGACGGGGTGGAGGGCCTCTATCTCTACAAGCGGGTGGCCACGGCCGAGACCGATCGAGCGGCACGCTCGGCGGAGGACGAGGTGTTCGAGAAGCTGGAGGGGTCGGACGTGCGGCGGGCGATCGACAAGCTGCCCCGCAAGTACCGGATGCCGGTGCTGATGGCCGACCTCGAGGGATTCTCCTACAAGGAAATCGCCGGAATGCTGGAGATTCCCATCGGAACCGTGATGTCCAGGCTCCATCGCGGAAGAAGGGCGCTGCAGAAGCTATTGTGGCATACGGCGGAGGAGCGGGGGTTCCGTACCACCGACGGGGAAGGGGATTGATGCGCCGTAACTCGTGTTTCCGGGCCGCGTCCAGGCTCTACTCCTATCTCGACGGCGAGATACGGGCCATCCGGCGGATCCGGATCCGGCTGCACCTCAGGCAGTGTCTGAACTGCGAACGCGCCTACCGATTCGAGAAACGGCTACGCGGGTTCATCCGTGAGCGGGCCCGCGTCGAAGCTCCTCCCGAGGTGGTGGAGCGTATCCGCCGCCTGATCCGCGAACGCTCCTCCTAGTTTCACCGCCCCGTGGACAAGATGGGGGAGTCGTGGCGCACCCGGGTCCGAGCCTCCGCCACGGGCCCGTTCGGCCACATCGAATACCCGCTTCGCCACACACTCGACTTCCCCGGCGACCCGGGCGTGTGCGGTCCCGGGTCCGCATCCTGGTCGGTGATCTCGGACGTGGCCGCCTTCGTGGGCGGCATCAGAGCCTTGCTGATCCAGAGCGCCCATCCGGAGGTGGTTGCAGGGGTCGCCGACCACTCCCGCTACCGGGTCGATCCGCTGGGCCGGCTGTCCCGGACCTCCGCCTACGTCACCGCCACCACCTTCGGCGCCTGCCCGGAGGTGGAGCGCGCCGTCGAGGCGGTCCGTGGTGCGCATGACCGGGTGGAGGGAACCTCCCACCGCGGACGGTCCTACTCGGCAGCCGCTCCGGACCTGTCCGCCTGGGTGCACAACGTGCTGACCGATTCGTTCCTGGCCGCCCACCGGGCATTCGGGGCGGCTGGCTTGACCTCGGCCGACGCCGACCGCTTCGTGCGGGAGCAGGCCCGAATCGGTCGGATGCTGGGCGCCGAGCCGGTGCCCGAAGAGGCGGCCTCGCTTTCCCGCTGGGTGGGGGATCATCCGGACCTGGCTCCTTCACCCGGGATGCGGGCGGCGGTGGACTTCCTGGCGGACCCGCCATTCGACCGCGTTCAGAAGGTCGGTTACCGGCTCCTCTACCTCGGGGCGGTCTCGACCATTCCCGGCCGGATCAGACACTTGCTCGGGATACGGCTGCGGCGGGGCAGCCGTACGGCCGGCGCCGCGGGGGTGAGGCTGCTCCGGTCCGTGCTGGGGTTCTCGCCCACCTGGAACCTGGCGCTGATCCGCACCGGCAGCCCGGTTCCCGAGGGCGTGTTCCGCCAACCCCTCCCCGTCGACATCCCGCCCGGCTGGCAGTCACCCGACCGCGGGGACGAGTTCCATCGGTGAGGCTGGTACAATCGTTCGCCATGGCAGGGGCGGGACAGACCAGGGCGTTCAAGGGGTCCGTCGCCTGGTTGCTGGTGGGGTTGGTCGTCTGCGTCTGGCTGGTCGCTTCCCCCCTTCAGGCCGGTGCGGCTGAGGAGACCCCGGCGGCAGATGTGCCCGTGCCTGCCGTTCCGGTTCCCGACGATCCACCTGCGGAACCCGAACCCGAATGGTCCTACCGGTTCCTGGTACCGGCCACGCTGCTACTCGGTACCGCCGCGGTGGTCGGCGCCATCATCATGTACTTCGTGAGGGTCACCAAGAACCGCTACCGCGTTATCAGGTGAGCCCGCCGAGGCCGCGCAGGGCCCGGCTGCCGTGGGACCCCGACTGATGCAAGCCGAGCACCATGCCCGAACGCTGCGTGTGGCCGGATACCTGGCGGGCTCCTATCCGCTGGCCGACAGCTACCACCTGGCCGGTCTCGAGTCGATGGCCCCCACCCTTGTCAGCCGAGCAGGCGCCATGGTCGAGGAGGAGACCGGCTTTTCCGGCCCGGGCGAGCCCGGCGTGCTGGTCATCGACCGGCTCACCTGGGTGGAGCGCAACCTGGCCTTCTTCGCCGAGTTGCTGCGTCCGGTGGAGGAGAGGTTGGAGGAGCATGCCGAGGAGACCGGGTCGGGCCACCGCCTTGCCGGACTCCTGATGGCGATGGAGACCGGAGCCGTGCTGGGGTTGCTGTCGCGGCGCGTCCTGGGCCAGTACGAACTCCTCCTCCCATCCGATGATCGGGCGGACCAGATCTGCCTGCCCGCGCCCAACATCCTGGAGATGGAGAGGAAGTTCCAGCTCCGTCCCGGCGATTTCCGGTTCTGGGTGGCGCTTCACGAGGTCACGCACCGGCTCCAGTTCGTGGGTGTTCCCTGGCTTCGGGAGTACTTTCTGGGCCTGGCCAGAACCCTGGTATCCCAGTCCACGCCCGAGGATCCGTCGCGCTTGGAGATCCTCATGTCCCGGGCGGGCCAGGCCATCAAGGAAGGCAGGCCCCCGGTGGGAGAGGCCGGAGTACTGGGCTTGATGGCTACCCCCGGCGAGTTGGAGCACCTCGACCGCGTGCAAGCGCTCATGTCGCTGGTCGAGGGACACGGGCATGTGGTGATGGACCGGATCGGGCAGCGGCATCTGGCCACGTGGAAACGGATGTCCGACCTCTTCACCCGCCGACGGCACAATCCCCGTGTCAAGGCGCTGTTGCGCCTCACCGGGTTGGAGATGAAGCTGCGACAGTACGACGAGGGACGCGAGTTCATCCTGGCTGTGGAGCAGCGGGCCGGATGGTCGGCGGTGGACCGGGCCTGGGAGTCTCCCGAGACCCTGCCCACCAGAGCGGAGATCAAGGCCCCCGAGGCGTGGTTGGCTCGCGTCGCGTAGGGCAACTCGGCGCCGAGGTCGTCTCTCTGGTCGGCCGGGCGCTCGGCGACGGGTCCGGCCCGCTGGTGGTGGCTCTGAGCGGAGGCGCCGACAGCGCGGTCCTGGCGTGGGCGCTCCGGGAGTGCGGGTGGCGCCACCGGGCCGTGCATGTCCACCACGGCTGGCCCGGCTCGGATCGGATGCAGTCGGCGGCCAGGGCAGTTGCGGACCGGCTCGGCCTCGAGTTGGCGGTCGTGGCGGTGGACACGTCCCGGTCGGGCTCGCCCGAGGCCGTGGCCCGCGAGGCGCGCTACCAAGCCCTCGAGCGCGGGCTCGGCACAGGGGAGCGGATCGTCACCGGCCATACCCTTGACGACCAGGCCGAGACGGTACTCGGCAACCTCCTGTGGGGATCCGGGCTGGACGGGCTGAGAGGTATCCACCGGCACCGTCCCGCTCTGGTGCGTCCCCTGCTCGACGTGACCCGGACGCAGATCCGGGAGCTGGCTGCATTGCTGGGGTTGCCGTTCGCCGACGACCCGGCCAACCAGGATGCTTCCTACCGGCGGGTCAGGATCCGGCGCGCCCTGGCCGGATGGGAGCGCACGCTGGCCCCCGGCATCGGCCGGAGGCTGGCCGATCTGGCACGGCTGGTCGAGACCGACCTGGCCTTCCTCGACCGGGCGAGCGCGGCCGGCCGGGTGGAGAGCCTCGGGGGCTCGGTGCGGGTCGCGGCCGGCGAGATCCGCACGTTGCCGGCGGCCCTAGCGGCCCGGGTGGTCCGGCGGGCCCTGCGGACGATCGGTGAGGGTTACCCGGGCGTCCGGCGTGACGTCGATGTGGTGCTGAGAGCGGCCGTGGACGGCACGGAAGGTCGTGTCTCCGGTGGACACCCGGTAGCCCGGGTGGGGGCTTACGTGGTGATCGGCACCGGGGACCGGCCTGCCGGACCGACGCCGACGCCTCTGTCCGTGCCGGGAGCAACCCGCTGGGGCGCCTGGAACTGGGAGGCCCGCGAGCATCCGGGGCGTCCCGAGGTCTTTCCCCTTTCCCGGTGGCGCCAGGTCTTCGACGCCCGCGCCCTGCCCCGGAGCGGGGCGATGGTCAGGCCGGCAGGGGGTGATGACCGGATCGCCATGGCACGGGGAGGCAAGCGGGTGGCGGACGCGCTGTCCGAGGCCCGTATCCCGCCCGCCGAGCGGCCGGGATGGCCGGTGCTGGCAGTAGGTGGTGAGGTGTTATGGGTTCCCGGAGTCCGCCGGGCTTACCGCGGATGGGTCGACGAGGATACGATGGGGTACGTCGAGGTAGAGGCAACGAGGGAGGGGCGGTGGAAGCCGGTCGGGTCTTGATCAGTGAGGAGGAGATCGCCCACCGCCTGCGCGAGATGGGCGAGGAGATCTCCCGTGACTATCACGGCGAGAGGCTGCTGGTGGTGGGCGTGCTACGGGGGGCCTTCATGGTGATGGCCGACCTGGCCCGGCATATCAGCATCCCGGTGGAGTTCGACTTCATGGCGGTGTCCTCGTACGGCTCGAGTACCAAGTCTTCGGGTGTGGTGCGGATCCTCAAGGACCTGGATGAGGAGATCGCCGGTCGCCACGTGCTCCTGGTGGAGGACATCGTGGATTCTGGGCTCACCCTCGATTACCTGTTGCGAACCCTCAGGTTGAGGAACCCGAGTTCGATCGAACTGGCCACGCTGCTGTTGAAGGAGGGGACTCAACGGGTCCCGGTCGAGGCCAGATACGTGGGCTTCCGGATCGGTCCCGAGTTCGTGGTCGGCTACGGCCTGGACTTCGACCAGCTCTACCGCAACCTTCCCTATGTCGGGGTCCTGGACGAGCATTCGCTATAGGTGAGGCCCGCAAGGCGGTGGGGAGCGCCCCCGTGGTGCGGATTACATCTTCGTGTAGGCTCGTTTCTCCCGTAGGATGGGGACCGCGAATCTCCGCTACGCCACGATTCCGGGCTCACCGGGTCTCTCGCCGCGCCACGGCAGCAACATGGGGAAGGGATATTGAGTAGGACCACCCGCACCATCGTTCTATACGGTCTCGTGGTGATGGCTCTGGTGCTGCTGGGTCAGCGGTTCCTGAACCAGCCGGCCGAATCTGGCGAGATCGATCTGAACGTATTCGAGGAGCTGGTGGAGAACGGCTCCGTCGCCGAAGTGACCATCCTCGCGAATTCCGACGCCGTGGAGGGCGCGCTGGCCCCGGGAGTCACCGTCCCGGACGTACCGACCGAGTTCCGGGTTCTCTACACGCCGGACTATGAGGGAACGCTCACCGAACTCCTCCTCGGCAACGATGTCAAGGTCGTCATCGATCCCGAGCCCCCCGGGTTCTGGGCTCTGATCGTCGGTTTCCTTCCGTGGCTCCTGATCTTCGGTTTCATGATCTTCGTGATAATGCAGATGCAGAGCGGTGGTAGCCGGATCATGCAGTTCGGCAAGGCGAAGGCCAAGCAGGTGACCAAGGACCAGCCCAAGGTCACCTTCGAGGATGTGGCCGGGCTCAAGGAGGCCATCGAGGAGCTGGGAGAGATCAAGGACTTCCTGGCGTCCCCGCAGAAGTTCCGGGCGATGGGCGCCAAGATTCCCAAGGGGGTCCTCCTCTACGGGCCTCCCGGCACCGGCAAGACACTTCTGGCCCGGGCGGTGGCCGGTGAGGCCGGGGTCCCGTTCTTCTCGATCTCGGGGTCGGACTTCGTCGAGATGTTCGTGGGTGTGGGCGCCAGCCGGGTCCGTGACCTTTTCGAGAAGGCCAAGTCGTCTGCGCCGGCCATCATCTTCATCGACGAGATCGATGCGGTGGGACGGCACCGGGGCGCCGGTCTCGGTGGGGGCCACGACGAACGCGAGCAGACGCTGAACCAGCTTCTTGTCGAGCTGGACGGTTTCGACGTGGCCAGCGGGGTGATCGTGATCGCCGCCACCAACCGGCCCGACATCCTCGATCCGGCCCTGCTCCGGCCGGGCCGTTTTGACCGCCAGGTCGTGGTCGATCGTCCCGATCTCAGGGGCCGGAGGGCCATCCTCGAAGTCCACGCCAAGGGCAAGCCGGTCTCCGAGGATGTGGATATGGAGGCCATTGCCCGCCAGACCCCCGGATTCACCGGCGCCGATCTCGCCAACCTGATCAACGAAGCCGCTCTTTTGGCGGCGCGCCGGGACAAGGAGTTGGTCGAGCCCAGCGAGCTCGAGGAGGCCATCGACCGGGTGATCGCGGGCCCCGAGCGCAAGAGCAGGGTGATGAGCGACCACGAGAAGAGGGTCACCGCATACCACGAGGGGGGACACGCCCTGGTCGGTTTCGCCCTGCCCAACGCCGACCCGATCCACAAGGTGACCATCATCCCCCGGGGCCGGGCGGGCGGCTACACGCTGGCGCTGCCGACGGAAGACCGGAACTACATGCGCCGGTCGGAGCTGACCGACCAACTGGCCATGCTGATGGGGGGCCGGGCCGCGGAGGAATTGATCTTCGTCGACCCGACCACCGGTGCGTCCAACGACATCGAAAAGGCCACCGAGCAGGCCCGGCGTATGGTCATGGAGTACGGGATGAGCGACGAACTCGGTCCCATGAAGTACGGGAAGAACCACGCCGAGGTGTTCCTCGGGCGGGACTATTCGAGCCAGCAGGACTATTCCAACGATGTGGCCGCGGCGATCGATGACGAAGTTCGGGCACTGCTCGGACAGGCCCATGAGGAGGCCAGGCGGATACTCACCACCCATTTGGAGGCGCTGCACCGGCTGGCCGACCGGCTGATCGAGGCGGAGACCCTGGCCGCGGACGAGATCACTGAGATCCTCGCCGATGTACCGAAGTGGGAGGCCAGGCACGGCTCGGATCCCCGCATCCGGGCGCCGAGCGGCAGTCCGGGGCTGGTGGAGGGGGTGGCGGCCGCCAGGGCCACCGATCCGATCTCTCGCTGATCATGAGCGGCCGGGCCATCGACCAGGCTGCGATCCGCGACGCCGTGCGACAGATACTGGAGGCGATCGGCGAGGACCCCGACCGGGAGGGTCTCAGCGAGACCCCGCTGCGGGTGGCTCGCATGTACGCCGAGGTATTCGACGGGATCCGGCGCGACCCCAGGGAGGATCTCTACCGGGTATTCGTGGCCGACCAGCACGATGAGATGGTGCTGGTGCGCGACATCCCGTTCTATTCGATGTGCGAGCACCATCTGCTCCCCTTCTACGGCACCGCCCACGTGGCCTACGTGCCGGACGGCCGGGTGACCGGGCTCTCCAAACTGGCGCGCCTGGTCGACGGTTTCGCCCGGCGGCCCCAGATGCAGGAGAGGCTCACCACCCAGGTGGCCGATGCCCTCGTGGAGGTGCTGTCGCCCCGTGGCGCATTGGTGGTCGTTGAGGCTCGACACCTATGCATGGAGATGCGCGGCGTGGAGAAGCCGGGTGCGGTCACCCAGACCTCGGCGGTCCGCGGACAGTTCCGGCGCAGCGCCGCCACCCGGGCCGAAGCGTTCTCGCTGATCAATCGGGGCCGCGTGTGAGGCGACCGAGGTGGCACGTAAGGGGTGCCGTCCTCGACCCGAACCGGGGCACCATCGTTATGGGGGTGGTCAATATCACGCCCGACTCCTTCTCGGACGGCGGGCGTTACCCGTCGGAGGACTCGGCGGTCGCCTGGGGTCTCCGGATGTGGCGCCAGGGCGCCCACATCGTGGACGTGGGAGGCGAATCCACCCGACCGGGCGCAGCCGAGGTTTCCGAGCAGGAGGAGGTCGGGCGGGTTGCCGGAGTGGTCGAGAGGTTGGTATCCGCCGGCGTGCTGGTGTCGATCGACACGACGAAACCGGGGGTGGCCGAGGCGGCCATCGGGGTCGGAGCGGCGGTGCTGAACGACGTCACGGCTCTCGAGGACCCCGCGATGGCTCGCCTGTGTGCATCCGCCGGGGTGGGCGTGGTCCTCATGCACATGCGCGGCAATCCGCGCACCATGCAAATCGATCCCCATTACGCCGACGTGGTCGCCGAGGTCGGCGAGTACCTGCGCGGGAGGATCGAGGCGGCGGCGGCGGCGGGCGTCGACCCGCGAGCGATCGCGGTCGATCCGGGAATCGGCTTCGGCAAGACCCTTCATCACAACCTGGCCCTGCTCAACGGCTTACCCGAGTTGGCGCAGCTGGGCCGGCCGGTCCTCGTAGGGGTGTCGAGGAAGGCCTTCCTCGGCGCGCTCACCGACCGGCCCGTGGAGGAGAGAGACGGTGTCACCGCGGTGGCGTCGGGTATCGGCGCCATCCTCGGCGCCTCGGTCATGAGGGTTCACGACGTGCCGTCCACACGGGATGCGCTGGCTCTGGCTGACGCTATGGTGGCTGTTATGGATGAGGGTGATGCCGACCGGCAGTGAGCCACGAGACTTCGCCTGGGTTATCCAGGATCGCCTCGCCACATCATCTCGGGTGGGCGGTCAGGGCATCCAGCATCGGCGGGTCCGGCGCGAGCAAGAGATTTCCTGGCTGGTGGAGGCCGGATTCAACACCGTGGTGTCGCTGCTCCCCGGCAACCAGAACGTTCGCAGCTACGAGAGGGCCGGCATAGAGGTCCATCTGGCGCCGGTTGACAACGATCACGAAGAGGAGGCGGTCGCGCACGCCTTCGAGATCCTGGAAAAGGCCCTTGCCGACCCCGACTGCAAGGTCCTCGTCCACCGGGACTTCGTAGACGATACGGTGGGAGGCATCCTGGCCGGGTTCGTGGTCTTCACCGGGCTGGTGGATGATCCGCGCGTGGCGGCGATGGTCATCCAGGAGATCATCGGACGCCCCCTCGGTCCCGGCGGGCGGGCTCTCATACCGTCCCCGGCCTGACTTGCCGCCTTCCCGGTTCCACGATTCCGGGTAGGCGCACTGATGTTCGAACGCTTCACCGACCGGGCCCGCAGGGTGGTGGTGCTTGCCCAGGAGAATGCGCGGCTTCTCAACCACGACTACATCGGTACCGAGCACGTCCTGCTCGGCCTCATCCAAGAGGGGGAAGGAGTGGCGGCTCGAGGGTTGCTGAGCCTCGGTGTCCGGTTCGACCCGGTGCGGAGCGAGGTGGTGGACATCGTCGGGCAGGGCCGCCGGATGCCGTCCGGTCACATCTCGTTCACTCCCCGGGCGAAGAAGGTGCTGGAGTTGAGCCTCCGGGAAGCACTGCAGCTCGGGCACAACTACATCGGTACGGGGCACATCCTGCTGGGTTTGGTCCGTGAGGGCGACGGGGTGGCCGCCCAGGTGCTGGAGAAGCTGGGCTACGACCTGCCTAGGGCGCGGCAGACGATCATCCAGCTCCTCTCCGAAGGCACGGGCGACCAACAGGACCAGGCGAGTGTCGCTCCCGAGGGCAGGGGACCTGCGGCGGCGGATCCTGCCGACTCGATAACACTGCGTGGGCTGCGGGTTCGCGCCCACCACGGGGTCATGGAGCGGGAGCGCGCCGAAGGCCAGACCTTCGTGGTGGACGTCAAGGCCTGTCTCGATCTGTCCGAGCCCGGCACGACCGATGAACTCCGGTCCACGCTCGACTACGGGATCCTGGCGGAGGCGATCCACCGGCGGGTATCAGGTGAGCGGTGGAACCTGATCGAGCGGGTGGCCGAGCGGGTGGCCGATCTGGTCCTCGAGGACGGCCGGGTGGTTCGGGCGGAGGTGACGGTGCACAAGCCGGAGGCGCCCATCGGGGTGGAGTTCGAGGACGTCTCGGTGACGGTGGTCCGGCCACTTCCCGGACCGGAGTTGCCGCCGGAGTGAGGGCGGTCGTCGCCCTCGGCACGAACCTGGGCGACCGGGCGGTCAACCTGGTCGACGCGCTGGAACGCATCCGGGCACTGGGGAGGGTGGTGGCGACTTCGGGCGTGTACGAGACCGCTCCGCAAGGCATGGTCGATCAGGAACCCTTCTACAACACGGTGGTCGTGGTTGAGACCGAACTCGATCCGGTGAAAGTGGTGGATCGGCTTCTCGGCATAGAACGGGAGATGGGCAGGGTGAGAGGACCGCGATGGGGTCCCAGGCTCATCGATCTCGACCTCATCCTGTATGGCGACCGCAGCATCTGCACGGCGTCCGTGGAGGTTCCCCATCCCCGCTACCGGCAGCGCCGGTTCGTCCTGGAACCCCTGGTCGAGGTGTGGCCGGATGCCCGTGACCCGGACGGCACCCCGGTGGCCGATATGCTCGAGGCTGTATCCGGCCAGGCAGTGACTCCTATCGACGTGCCCGGTTGGCCCACCGGGCGTTAACCCCGGTTCTTTCCGGTTCGCTCCTAGACTGCCGGTCGTGATCGGTTTCCTGAAGGCAATTCGCGGGTTGCTGATCCTGGTCGCCCTGCTGCTGGCCGTTATCCCCCTGGTGATGCTGGTCAGCCTGCTGACCGGCGGCACGGGATATGGCGTGTGCGCCGATGGTCTAGCCAGGTGCGACACCGCTTTCCTGACCGGACCGGCGGTGGCCGCCCGCATCTGCCTCGCGCTCCTCATGGTGGCCGCGGCCGTCCGGGTGATCTCCCGCATCGTCAGCCGGGTCGAGAAACACCGCCGCTGGGAGAACGCCCGGTCCCACTACTCGGGCCTGGCCGACTGGACCGACCGCCTTCGTTAAACGCGGAACGGTCCAACCGAGGGGCTTGGCCTGCTATCGCTGCTTCGAGCATTCGCCATCCTTCGGAGGTCAACGGGAGGCTTCGGCTCCCTCCTGTAGCCCGGTCGCTTCCATGATCTCGGCGATGGTGTGGCTCACCAGATACAGGCCCTTGGCGGTCACGCTCCTGGCGCCGTCGCCCGCATCGAGCGATCCGCTGATCACCAGCCGGTTGCCCCTGCGCTCCTCGACCCGTGCCCGTAGATCGACCATCCCGCTGACACCGACCGGGCGCCGGTAGCGCAGTTCCAGCTTCCCCGTCACCGACAGGACCTGCTCCTGGAGGATCCCGGCCCACACAAGGATCTCGTCCAGGGCGGTGGCGGCGATCCCGCCATGGAGGTTGCCGATGGTGCCTTGGAGGTCGTCGCGGGCGTTGAAGGTCGCCACCACGTCGTCTCCCCGGATGTCGAAGTCGTCCAGGTGAAGGCCTATCGGGTTGGCCCGCCCGCAGGCGAAGCACTCGTCGCCGGTATGTCGCCGGAGAGCATCGACTATCCGGGCGACCGGCGGGACGGGTTCAGCCAAACCGGATCACGCCGCCGTCGACCGACACCACCCGGGTAACCGACCAGACCGGCCAACCCCGTTCTTCGATCAGGCGGCGGGCGCCCACCCAGGCCTTCTCGATGGCGAACACGGCCCCCAGCATCTCGCAGCCGAGCTCCTCGACTATCTCGCCCAGCGCCAGCGCGGTTCGCCCCTGGGCGAGGAAGTCGTCGACGACCAGTGCCCTCATCCCGGGCTGGAGCACGTGGCGGCGGATCTCGATCGTGTACTCGAAACCCTTCGTGGCCGACCGGACCTCCTTGCTCACGGCCTCCCTCGGTCCCGGCAGGACGTACTTCTTGGCATAGACCATGGGGAGACCCAGTTCCGAGGCGGCGGTCAGGGCGGGAGGTATCCCGCTCGCCTCGGCGGTGACGATGACATCCGGCCGGAGCGGAGCGGCGATGGCGGCGATCCGGCGACCGAACTCGACCATGACGGTGGGATCGACCCGATGGTTCAGGAAGGTGTCGGCGCTGATGATATCGCCGCTGACGCTTGACCGCTCAAGTATGTAGCGCTCGAGATCCATGCGGGCTGCACAATAACCTGCCTCCGCCTGCCGACCGCTGCCGGGGTCGGTTCAGTCAGGCGGGAGCGACTTCGGTTCGAACGGGCACAGCCCGGCGAGCTCGCAATCCCAGCACCGGGGCTTGCGAGCGCTGCACGTGTCCCTGCCGAACTGGATGATCCGCATAGAGAGATGCTGCCACTCGTGCTTGGGCACGAGGGCCTTCAGGTCCTGTTCGATCCTTGTGGGGTCGTCCTCGACCGTGAGCGACAGCCGGTTGGTGATCCTCCGGACATGGGTGTCCACCGCGATGGCCGGCTGACCGAACGCCTCGGCCAGCACCACCGAAGCGGTCTTGCGCCCCACACCCTTCAACGTCACCAGCTCGGCCATGTCATCCGGAACGACTCCGCCGTACCGATCCACCAGATTCTGCGACAGGGCAATGATCGAGCGGGTCTTCTGCCGGTAGAAGCCGGTGGAGAAGATCACCCCCTCGACCTCCTCGGGGTCTGCGGCGGCCAGGTCATCGGGGGTCGGCCAGCGGGCGAACAGCTCCGGGGTGGCCCGGTTCACGTTCTCATCGGTGGTCTGGGCGGATATGACCGTCGAGACCAGTAGTTCGAAGGGGTTGGCGTACTCGAGAGCCGTCCCGATCTCCGGGTAGCGAGCAGCGAGCCGGTTGACGACACGCCGGGCGTAGCCCCGCTCTCGCGCTGACGGAACAGTCCCGTCAGCCCGTACCTCACCTCTGGCCATGATCCTTCCAGCTTATAGCTCCGGTTCCCCGGCATCGACGGCGGTCACGCGCCCATAAGCTTGCGGATCAGTTCATGTTCCGGATAACCGAAGACGACCGCGCCATCGCGCGCCTGGCCATCCCCGCTCTGGGGGCGCTGGCGGCCGAGCCTCTCGTGGCGCTGGTGGACACCGCCTTCGTCGGACGCCTCGGTGAGGTCCCCCTGGCGGCCATGGGGGTGGTCACGGGCATCCTCGGCCTGGCTTTCTTCGTATTCATCGCCCTGGCCTATGCCGGAACGCCGCTCATCGCCCGTGCGATCGGGATCGGCGACCGCAACCGGGCGGCGCAGCTGGCCGGCCAGTCCCTGTTCGTGGCGGCCGTGCTGGGGGCGGCCGGGCTGGTCCTGGTCGAGGGCGCCGCTCCGCAGCTGGTCGGCCTGATGGGCGCCGGTCCGGATGTCGCCCCCCACGCGGTCTCCTACCTGCGGATCCGCGGCCTCGGCCTGCCCGCTCTCCTGATGATCACCGTCGGCCACTCGGTGTACCGGGGAGTGGGCGACACCCGGACCCCCATGTTCATCAGCATCGGCCTCAGCCTCGTCAACCTGGTTCTCGATCCCGTGTTCATCTTCGGATTCGGATGGGGACTGGCCGGCGCCGGCTTCGCCTCGGTGATCGCCCAGACCCTGGGTGGCGGGGCCTTCTCCTACTTCTTCCTGACCGGGCGGACCGGGCTGGTCCTGCGGCGGGTCCGTCCCAGGTGGAAGGACCTGCGGGAACTGATCGGCGCCGGAACGGCTCTCTTCGTGCGGACCTCGGCGATCGTGGCCGCACTCACGGTGGCCGTGGCGGTCGCCGCCCGCCTTGGCGACACCGAGGTGGCCGCCCACCAGGTGGCGGCGCAGGTCTACATCTTCCTGAGCCTGGTCGTGGATGCGGTGGCGATCGCCGCTCAGAACCTGGTGGCCGGCCATCTCACCACCGACCGGGCGGCCGCCTGCCGCTTCTCGCAACGGATGCTCCTCTGGGGACTGAGCTGGGGTGTGCTCCTGGCGGCGGTGTTCTGGCTGATGCGTCACGACCTGCCCGGGTGGTTCACCACCGATCCGGCGGTGACCGCGCTGGTGATCACCCTGATGCCGATCGTCGCCCTGAGCCAGCCCCTCAACGGCCTGGTCTTCGTGCTGGACGGCATCATGATCGGCGCCACGGAGTTCACATACATGGCCAAGGCGATGGTCTTCGCCGCGACGGTCGGATGCTTGCTGATGCTGATGGCCGGATCGATCAGCGCCGTCTGGTGGGCGCTGGTCGCCATGAACGTCCTCCGCCTGGCGACCCTGTACCGGCGCTACCGGTTGGTGGTCATGTGACCCATCTCGTCGCCGAGTGTTTCGGGAATGACCAGTTGGGCGAGCATCGCCACCACCACCCCCACCCCCAGCCCGGTCACGGTCAGCGGCAGGCTCCAGGTCTCGATCGTCGTTCCGGCGATGGTGAGCCCGATAATCGACCCGAGCACGGCCACCGTATGCAGCCATTGGGTGGCGGTGGCCCTGATGGCGGTGGGGAACAGCTCGGTTCGCTGGGCGGCGCTCACGGGGATGGCGGCCGAGCTGCCGAAGGCCGACAGCGTGGCGGCCACGATGAGCAGGTCCTCGCTCGATGCCCAGTAGAAGCCGATCCCGCCTGCCAGTCCGATGACCAGCGAGAGGAGGATGGCCGGCTTGCGTCCCAGGGTGTCGCCCATGCGCCCACCGAGGAAGAAGCCGGTCCCCCCCAGCGTGCCGCCGATCAGCAGGATGCGAGCCGCCGCGGAGGAGGTCAGACCGAGACCGTTGACGAGACGTTCGAGAGCGAACGTGACCGCCACGGCCGAGAAGGCGCTTACCGAGAGGCTGTAGATGCCGGCCAGCCAGAAACGTCCGGCAAAGCGACCGAAAAGGGGGGCGAATACGCGGCCGCCGCCGGTATCGAAGCGGAACACCCTGCTCTCCTCGACCCTCCCCCTCAGCCACAGGTAGATGGGCAGGCCGGCCACCGAGGCGGCGAAAAGGAGGCGCCATCCGGCCTCGCTCGTCTGGGCGATCGGTAGGGCGAGGAGTCCCGCTCCCGATCCGAGGGCCACGGCGGTGGAATAGAGGCTGATCGCCCAGGCCCGGTTGTTCCAGTTGACCTGCTCGGCCAGCAGGACCGTGGCCAGCATCGCCATCGCTGCCGAACCCATGCGAGCGACCACCTGCAGGGCGGTGTACACGGTGGGGGAGAAGGCCGCCGCAGTGGCGCCGGTGGCCACCATGAGCATCACGTACGCCGCCAGGAAGGGACCTCTACGTCCCCAGCGGTCGCCGAACACGGCGTACACGACGGCAACCAGGGAACCGATGCGGGCGATGGCGAACAGGTAGCTCATGTCGGCCTTGGAGAGCTCGAACGTGAGCCGGACGAAAGGGAGGGTGTTGACGGCCTGGGTCTGCACGTATCCCTGGAACAGGCCGGCCAGATACATCAGGCCCAGGAGCCGCCAGTCATCCCGGCGGTATCCGGAGACCGGCCCGAACATGCGAAGGAGCGATCTCAAGGCCTCGATCCCGAGGTCGGGCCCACGATGGGCGGATAGGGGTGATGGTTCGGGCCCGTTGGGGTGAGCCGACCCGGTGTCGCAGGAACCATCACCGACAGGTTACCCCGTGACCCCTCGCCGCCGGCGTTCCGATCGCCGCCCCGGCGGGTCGACCCGTTTCACATAGGCGATCGAACCGAGGAGGCGGTCCTCGGGTATGTCGTAGTAGGCACGGAGAACGCGCTCGGAGTCGGCGGCCGGCCGGTAACCGCTCTTCTCCAGGACGCCGCGGGCCTTGTAGTTGGCTGTGTAGGTGCCGGCCACGATCATCCCGACCGAGTCGGGCGAGATCTCCTCGATATGGCGGATCAGGGCGCCTGCGACCCCGCTCCGCTGGTGCTCGGGAAGGACGTACAAGTGGCGAATAAGCAGCACGTCCCCGATGGGCTCGCTACCGGTAACTCCTACCAGGCGCCGGTCCGAGAAGGCGCCCCACCACGTCATCCGTTCTGCCTCGGCATCCCAGCCGGACTCGTCCATCTCCGGGCTGTGGAGTTCCTCCGGCGGGAGGAACTCCCGGTACCAGTCAGCCGCCGTGTTGATCACCTCGACCGCCGCCCTCCGTTCCGCGGATCCCAACTCCCGGATCGCAGGGCCGGCATCTGCGGGCGATGGCAGGTCGGGCGGGATCAACGGACCTTCCCCGGGCGGGTGACAATGCGGGACCGGCCTTGGCCGGTCCCGGCTAACGGTACACGTTGGGACCGTCCAAATCCCCCCATCGCCGGCAGGCCGGTGGTGGGTGACTCCGCGCCGGGCAGGTCGTGCGATCTTGCGGTCGATTGCCTACTATGAGAACCCGTCAGACATGGCCGAGCGGCTAGGAGGCGGAGTTCCGGATGGTCAAGATCGTGCATATCGTGGGGACGGGGACGATCGGGGAGCCCTTGATCGGTCTCATGGCCGACAACCGGGAAGCCTTCGGTATCGACGAGGTGACTTTTCACAAGAGAACGCCCCTGCTTCGCGAGCGGGGCAAGGTCAACGATCTCGTGAGCCGAGGTGCTCATCTCTCGGTCGACCAGGATCGCTGGGCCGGATTCGAGGAGTTGGGTCACGCCCCCAAGCTGGAGGCCTGGGAAGCCATCGAGCGGGCCACGGTGGTCGTCGACTGCACCCCGGCGGGCAACGAGAACAAGGAAAAGTACTACCGGCACGCCTCCGGCCCCGGCGGGTTCCTCGCCCAGGGTTCCGAGTTCGGCTTCGGCAAGATGTACGCCCGGGGCATCAACGATCAAGCTCTCGAGCGGGACGAGGACCGCTTCCTCCACATCGTGTCATGCAACACCCACAACATCGCCGTGCTGCTCAAGACCCTCGGATTCGATGCGGACGGGACCAACCACATAGTCGAGGGATCCTTCCTCTGTATCCGGCGGGCCAACGACATCAGCCAGACCGGCGGGTTCATCCCGTCACCGGAGGTGGGTACCCATTCCAAGGGGAGGTTCGGCACCCACCACGCCAAGGATGCCCATCACCTCTTCCAGACCATCGGGGAGGACCTCGACCTGTTCTCGTCGGCGATCAAGGTCAACAGCCAGTACATGCACGCACTGCATTTCGAGATCGTCCTGGATCGGGAGGTCACTACCCGGGAGGCCCAAGAGCGCCTCATGGAGAACCCGAGGGTGGCGGTCACCTACAAGCGTTCGGCCGGTGAGATCTTCTCCTTCGGGCGAGATCACGGTTACTACGGGCGCATCCTCAGCCAGACGGTGGTTCCGGTGGAAACGCTGGCGGTGCGGGGCGGCAACCGTATCGTCGGGTTCTGCTTCACTCCCCAGGACGGCAACCCGATGCTCTCCACCGTGGCCGCAACCCTCTGGTACCTCCATCCGGACGGCTTCGACGACCGCCTCGACGTGCTGGCCCGCTACGTGTTCCAAGAGGTCTGAACTGTCGCTGGTTCCCCGGACCCCTGGCCGCCGCCGACCAGCGAGGATGAGGCGACCGCCGGTTCTCGCTGCCGGTCTGGCGCTGGCACTGACCACCATGGCCCTGCTGCCGGCGGGCGCGGCCGTATCGACGGTGCTACCCGGCTACGTCGAAGAGAGCCGCTCGTTCGCGGATGTCTCGCCGGACGGTCGCCGTGCCGCCATGATCGAGGCCCTCGACGCGCTCGGGATACTGGAGGGGACCGAGTGCGCAACCGGACGATTCTGTCCGGAGGCGCCGATCGAGCGCCGGGTCATGGCGGTCTGGCTGGTCCGGGCGGTCGACCACCAGGACGAACCCGATCCCGTCCCCGGCCGTTTCACGGACGTTGGCGCGGAGGCTTGGTGGTCCGGTTACCCCGAGCGGCTCGCCGAGTTGGGCATCAGTCAGGGATGCGGCGCGAACCCGGCGCGTTTCTGCCCTTTCGACGCGGTCACGAGGGGGGAGATGGCCAGCTTCCTCACCAGAGCGTTCGGACTGGAGCCCGCCGAAGCGGCAGGTTTCAGCGACCTTGCCGGGACGGTGCATGCCCCGAACATCGACTCGGCGGTGGCGGCAGGGTTGGTGAACGGCTGTTCCACGGATCCGCTCCGCTTCTGTCCGGACGAGTCGGTGACCAGGGCCGAGATGGTCGAATTCCTGGCCAGAGCCTTCGACCTGGCGCCTCCGGCAATCTACGCAGAGGTGGCGGAGGAGCATGGGATCCTCCACCTCATATCCGGGTACACCACCTATCACGACTGCTGCGCGGCTCGGGTCACCAACCTCCAACTCTTCTCCGACACCGTTACCGGGACGGTGGTGCAGCCGGGCGAGCGGCTGAGTCTCAATGGGCTGGTGGGCCGCCGGACCGTCGAGAAGGGATACCTGCCGGCGGATACCTGGGTGGTGGATCGGATGTCGGACACGGTCGGCGGGGGAATCAGCCAGTACGCGGCCACCATGTACAACGCCATTTTCTGGGGAGGGTTCGTCGGCAGCTCCTACCGGCCCCACAGCGTGTACATCCCTCGCTACCCGCCCGGTATCGAGGGAACCCTCGACTATCCCCACATCGACCTGGTATTCCGGAACGACACCGAGAGCCCGGTCCTGGTGGTGAGCGACTATACGGACACGTCCCTGGCGGTGAGACTGTACGGCGACAACGACGGGAGGGCTGTGATCGGGGAGTGGAAGGACGGTTGGCACACCCTGGAGGTGGTGACGCCGGGCGGGCCGGACGCCCGGGTCGTCACCGGCGAGGTCTCCCGTCCCTACCGCTATGTCGACCCGCCCTCGACCCGGTACATATCCAACGCGGAGTTGGAGGTCGGTGAGTCGATCGTGCTCCAGCCGGCTCGGAAGGGCTGGACCGTGCGTATCGACCGGACCGTCACCGCCAGTGGCCGGGACAGGGATCAGTCGTGGTGGGTCAGCTACAGACCGGTCCGTGCCATCATCGAGGCCCATCCCTGCGTGATCAGCAACAGTTGCCCCGCGGAGGAGGAACCGTCCGGGGAGGACGGGGAGGACGGGAACGGAGACCAGGACCCGCAGCCGGTCTGAGCCTCCGCAGGGCGCTTCGACCACCCTCCTAGACTCCCCGCAGTGAGGTCGAGCACCAGTCCCAGCATCCACATAACCACCCTTGGCTGCTCCAAGAACCAGGTCGATTCCGACAAGGTCTCGGCCATGCTCCACCAGGCCGGCTACCGCTCCGCCGTATCCGCCGAGGAAGCGGATGTGGTGATGGTCAACACCTGCGCCTTCATCGAGGCGGCTCGTGCCGAGTCGGTCGACACCATCCTCGAGCTGGAGGACGCCAGGGCAGAGGGCGCCCGGATGGTGGTGATGGGCTGCATGGCGCAACGTTTCGGCACCGATCTGGAGGAGGCCCTGACCGGAGTCGATGCGGTGGTGGGCCTTGACCGCTACGGCGAGCTGGTGGGCATGCTCGACTCGATGACCGGCTGGGCGCCGGTGCGGCTGGGTCCCCGGCGCTCACCGATGGACATCCTCGACCTGGCGCATCGGCCCACCCCGGTCTTCCCGTATGCGTACGTGAAGGTGGCCGAGGGATGCGACAAGACCTGCGCCTTCTGCGCCATACCGCTCATTCGAGGCAGCCAACGGTCCCGGCGTCCCACCTCCATCCGGGACGAGATCGAGCGGCTGTGCCGGGTCGGTGTCTCGGAGATCGTCCTGGTCGCCCAGGACCTGGCCGCCTACGGGCGCGACATCGGGGTGGAGACCAGGGATACCATCGTGGACCTGCTCCGGTTCGTCTCCGATGTCGATGAGTTGGCCCGGATGCGCCTGCTCTACCTCTATCCCACCGAGATCCGGCCTGCCCTGATCGAGGAGATGGTCACCAACCCCAAGCTGGCGGCCTACTTCGACCTCAGCCTCCAGCACGCCGCCCGCCGCCTGCTCCGGTCGATGCGCCGTCCCGGCAGCACCGCCAGCCACCTGCGCCTCATCGCAAGGATCCGGGACGCCGAGCCGGAGGCCGCGTTGAGGTCCTCGTTCGTCGTCGGCTACCCCGGCGAGACCGACGACGACGTGGACGAGCTGATCGAGTTTCTGGGCGAGGCCGAACTCGACTGGGCCGGCTTCTTCCCGTACTCGCCCGAGTCCGGCACGGCGGCCGTAGACCTGCCGGGCCGGATAGACCCGGACGAGGTGACCGACCGGGTGCGGGAGCTGAGCCGGGTCCAGGACGAGATCACAGCCCGGCGCAACGCCGAGCAGGTGGGCAGGCGACATACCGTCCTGGTCGACCAAGTGGAGGACGGGGTGCCGGTGGGACGTTCCTACCGGGAGGCGCCCGACATCGACGGCATGATCTGCCTGGACGCCGGAAAGCCCGGCGAGTGGTTGGAGGTCGAGATCACGGGCAGTTACGAGACCGACCTCACCGGCGAGGTCCGCCCCCGGGCCGCCGAGGATCCGGTCGGGTTTAGGAGCCCGGAGTGATCGTAGAGGTGCTGGCGGTCGGGACCGAACTCCTGCTGGGCCAGACAGTCAACACCAACGCCGCCTACCTGGGGGAGCGTTTCGCGGAGCTGGGCCTCGACGCCCACTACCAGGTGGTGGTGGGGGACAACCACGACCGCATGGTGGACGCCATCCGGACCGCTTTCGAACGGGCCGACGCCCTGATCATCACCGGCGGCCTCGGGCCCACCCAGGACGACATCACGCGGGTCGCCATCTGCGAGGCAACCGGGCGCCGGATGCTGTTCAGCGAGGAGCAGGCCGTCCGCCTGAGGTCCTTCTGGGATCGCTTGGGCCGGCCGTTTCCCGAGAGCAACCTGTGCCAGGCCGAGTATCCGGAGGGCGCCGAACAGCTCGTCAATCCCCGAGGAACCGCTCCCGGCCTGTTCCTGGAGCACGACGGGGTGTTGCTCTTCGCCCTGCCGGGGGTTCCGGCCGAGCTGTACGGGATGCTCGACGACCATGTCCTGCCCCGGCTTCGCGCGGCCACCGGCACCGGAGAGGTGCTGGTGAGCCGGGTGCTGCGAACCTGGGGTCACGGCGAATCGGCGGTGGCGGATCTGCTGGATGACCTGTACCGCGCCTCCTCCAACCCGTCGGTGGCCTTCCTCGCTTCGGCCGGTGAGGTCAAGGTACGCCTGTCGGCCAAGGCGAGTTCCGAGACGGATGCGATGGCGCTCATCGGACCGCTCGAGGAGGAGGTGCGCCGCCGGATGGGAGAGTCCGTCTTCGCCACCGACGATGAGACCCTTGAGCAGATCCTCCTCGACGAGCTGCGGGTGAGGGGATGGACCATCGGTACGGCGGAGTCCGTCACTTCCGGGATGGTGGCCGCCCGGCTGAGCCTCCTACCGGGGGCGTCGGAGGTGTTCCGGGGCAGCGTCATCGCCTACGCCTCCGACGTGAAGAGGGACACCCTCGGGGTGCCTTCGGAGACGATCGAGGCCTATGGGGTGATCGGCGCCGAGACCGCCGTGGCGATGGCGCAGGGAGCGGCCGACGTCCTGGATGTCGATGTGGCGGTGGCCACCACCGGCGTAGCGGGTCCGGACTACCTGGGTCATCCAGCGGGGACGGTCGCCGTGGCGGTGCGTACTCCCCTCGATACCCGATCCAGGCTCCTGCGGATGCCCGGAGACCGGGAGAGGGTCCGGGCCTATGCCACGACCACAGTGCTCCAGCTGGCCCGGCTCGGCATCCTGGGCGAGTGGTGGGGGGAGTGATAGCCCCGTCCCTGAACCGCTACTTCGTGGCCCTGTCCCTCCGACCGGAGATCCGTTTCGCCGTGAGGGACTGGCGTGACGCTCTGGACCTGCCGGGCCGGCCGGTGCCGCCGGAGAAGTTCCACGTCACCTTGCGGTTCGTGGGGCGGGCCGACCGGGTCGGGCAGGAGCGGGTCATGGGGGCGCTGGACGCCGCCGATCTCGGCCCGTCCTTCCCGTACCGGATCGGCGGGCTCGGGGCCTTTCCGAGGCCGCGCAAGGCGACGGTGGCGTGGGCCGGGTTGGAGGGCGACGGGGGCAGGTTGTCCGTGCTGGCCTCAGTGGCCGATGAGGCGGTGGCCTCGGCCGGGTTCGGCCACGAGGAACGTCCCTTTCGAGCCCACCTCACCCTGGCGAGGATCCGGCCCCCAATGGACCTCCGTGCCGCGGTAATCGCCGCCCCTCCCGCCAGGATTCGCGCCTGCGCCACCGAGGTGGTGTTCTATCGGAGTCGCACCGCGGGTTCCCGCACCACCTACCACCCGTTGGAGAGGTTCTCGCTGGCCCGAGCGGGGTAGGAGGGGTGCAGAAAAGGCGGGGATGGGTTGGCGCGCGATGCGACTGCCTGGGGGTTTTGTCGGTGACTGGCAAGCCAAGCGGAAATGCTGGTGTTACTCCGAGCCGCCGTGTAAGGTAGAATGCGAACATTTGTTCGTGACACCCGCAAGTGCTGTGGTCATGGCGGTGTGGGATGACTACCTCTGGTTATTTCACAGACGGACCACTAACCTTGGCTGTGGATAACACGACTGTAGTTCGGCAGGTGTAATTGGTGTATATCGAGTCGAATTTCGAGGTCTGCCCGGCCGGGCGAGGAGGAATAGGCAGTTTCTGTCACACCCCCTCCTTACCTTTGGTCGCGTAACAGGCCCGGCACGAATCCGTCGGCTCGATGACACAAAGGAGTTACCGATGAAGAACAAGGAACGGACGCAGGCTCTGGACACGGCCATGACGCAGATAGAGCGGCAGTTCGGCAAGGGATCAATTATGAGGCTCGGTTCGTCCGCCGCCCAGAAGATCGCCCATATTTCCACCGGGGCGCTGTCTCTCGACCTGGCCCTCGGGATCGGGGGAGTACCCAGGGGGCGCATAGTCGAGGTGTATGGTCCCGAATCGAGCGGGAAGACCACCCTCGCTCTTCATATCGTGGCCGAAGCCCAGCGCAACGGAGGGCTGGCCGCCTTCGTGGACGCCGAACATGCCCTTGACCCCATCTATGCGAAGGCGGTCGGGGTGGACATCGACGAGCTCCTGATCTCCCAGCCCGATACGGGCGAGCAGGCCTTGGAGATCGCCGACACGCTGATCCGTTCCGGGGCTCTCGATGTGCTGGTGGTCGACTCTGTGGCCGCGCTGGTGCCCAGGGCCGAGATCGAGGGCGAGATGGGTGATACCCATGTGGGTCTCCAGGCCCGGCTGATGTCTCAGGCCCTGCGCAAGCTGACCGCCAACGTCAACCGGTCGATGACCACCGCCATTTTCATCAACCAGCTCCGCGAGAAGATCGGAGTGATGTTCGGTTCCCCGGAGGTCACACCCGGTGGTCGGGCCCTGAAGTTCTATTCGAGCGTGCGCTTGGATATCCGTCGCATCGAAGCGATCAAGGACGGTAGGGAACAGATCGGCAACCGGGCGCGGGTGAAGGTGGTCAAGAACAAGCTGGCGCCTCCTTTCCGCATGGCCGAGTTCGACATCATGTTCGGACAGGGCATCTCCCGCGAGGGCAGTCTCCTGGACGTGGCGGTGGACGTCGGTATCGTCAGGAAGAGCGGCGCCTGGTATACGTTCGAGGGCGACCAGCTTGGGCAAGGCCGCGAGAAGGCGAAGAGGTTCTTGCGCGAGAATCCCGACCTGGCGATGCTGCTCGAGGCGAAGGTCCTGGCGGCGGTCGGGATCACGGATCCTGAGGAAGCCGGGTCGGAGGCTGTAGAAGTCGGATCCGAATAGCGACGGGAGGCATCGGGCAGACCTGAGCCGGCGGATCAGGCTCGACTCAACCGAACGAGCCCGTTCCGTCGGCGGCCGCGTGTTAGTTAGCCTTCACGTATCAGAGAGGGCTCACATCGCGGAACCACCGTGAGTCCGCGCCGCGTAACTCCGAGCACCCGGGAAGGGGCTGGCCGTGTCCGACCGTCCACGAGATCGATCAGGATCCGAACGCTCCCGCCGCACGTCACGTCCCGGCCGGCCCGGCGGTAAACCGCAGAAGGGCCGGCGCCGCGGACCGGGAGCAGGCGGCCGCTCCGGGCGGTCCGGAGGCGGGCCCTCACGTCCCCGCAAGGGCGGCCCGGGCGCCAAGCCTCGCTCCGGGCGGGCATCCGGTCCGCGCCCCAAGTCCGGGCGGGGTCCGGCGCCGCGATCGAAGGGTCAGAGGTCCGCCCGGTCCGGCTCCGGTTCGCGATACAGGGATGATCGTAAGGCGCCGGGACGTGGTCGCCGGTCTGAGCAGGAAACACGGGGGCGACCGGCGGGACGTAAGCCACCCCACGCCGGAGCGGGCGTGCAGAACCTTCCGCGCTGGATGCGAGATGAGATCCACCGGGTAACCCGGAAGGAGCGCCGGGATGCCGCTCTGCTGCTGCTGTCGGGAGCGGTCGACTCCTACGGCAACGACGCATTCCCAGCCGCACGCCGCAAGCTGATGGAGGCCAAACAACTCAGTCCGCGGTCATCGACGATCCGCGAACTGCTGGGGCTCAGTTGCTACCGGTGCCGGATTTGGGACGAGGCCCTGGCCGAGCTCCGCGCCTACCGGAGGCTCACGGGGGACACCGTCCACATGTCCGTGGAGATGGATTGTCTCCGCGCACTGGAGCGCGATCGCGATGTGGAAGTGACATGGGGGCGGTTCGTGGAGCTCGGTGGCGATCGACCCACCGAGGCCGAGGCGAGGGTCGTCTATGCGTCTTACCTGCTGGACCGGGGAAGGGCTGCGGAGGCTTGGGAGATCGCCGGACCCGATCGTCTTCACGCTGATGCCCAACCCTACGAACGGCGATGCTGGTTCGTCGCCGCCCGAGCCGCCCTGGCGTTGGGGGAGGTGGATCCGGCCGCCCAGCTGACCGAGGCGATCCGCCGGGCGGATCCGGACATGCCCGGACTCGAGGACCTGCTCCGCCAGGTCGAGGAAGCCGGGCCGGCACGGAGCTAGGCCCCGGTTATCCGGGTTCCGTCCGGTTCTCGATAAATCCGATAAATCATCGAAAACCGATATTTAAGTGCGTATCATGTCACACACGCACCATAAATTGGTCTACCTATCGCACTTCTCCTGTGGCGAAAGGAGCCAATCTCATGACCAAGAGGGACAATCCGGCCAAGACAGAGGAAGCCCGTCACGACCGCAACGAGGTGACCCTGCGAGGCGTGCTGACCACCGCACCTGAGCATCGGGTGTTCGGGTCGGGAGCGTCGCTGGCCCGCCTGCTGGTGACGATCCGCCTGTCCGCTCCGAGAAGCAGGACCGACGTCATCCCGGTAACGGTCTGGGAACCGGATGCGGCCGTCATCGAGGCTGAACGCGGAACTCCCGTCGACGTGATCGGTCAGGTGCACAGACGCTTCTGGACCGACGCCGAGGGCCGCCACAGCCGGGTCGAGGTGGTCGCCACCGAGATCCAACTCGGGAAGATCGACGCGACAGCCTGAAACTGTCTTGCGAAGCAGGCGGCCGGGCCGCACACGGCCACCGGGACATTCAGGGTGGATGGCGGATTATGCGCTCCATAGCGGGATAATGGAATATGCGAGTGGCCGTTCGTCCCCGATGGATCATCTTCTCGGTTCTGGTGGCCGTCGTGTCGGTCGCCTGCGTCTGGTTGGGTTTCTGGCAGCTGAGTCGCCTAGAGGAGCGCAGGGCGTCCAACGCCGTCCTCGATGCCAGGCTGGCGCGCCAACCCATCCCGCTCGAGGATCTGGTGGCCGCGCTCGGGCCGGCGCAGGGCATAGAGGTCGATCCGGCCGACTACGAGCACACGAGAGTCGCAGCCACGGGAAGGCTTACCGACCGGGGCAGGGTGCTGGTCCGCTCCCAGGTCGTGCGCGGGCAGGCCGGGGTGCACGGTGTCTACGCGATGAAGTTGGACGACGGAACCGCCGTCCTGGTGAACGTCGGCTGGTTCCCGCTCGACGTCGAGATCGGCTCGATTGGCGAAGCCTTCGGGGAGTCGGGGCAGGTCGACCTGACCGGTCTGATCCGGGCCGACCAGAAGAGGCCCGCCCTGGGCCGAGCGGAACCGGCTGGCCTCCTCGATACGGTGGCGCGGATCGATATCGACCGGATCCAGCAGCAGGTTGAGCTGCCGCTCCAGCCGTTCTGGATCCAGTTGGTCGAACCGCACGATCCGGGCCGCCTTCCCATCCCCGTCCCGCTACCCGAAACGGACGAAGGGTCCCACCTGTCCTATGCGGTGCAGTGGTTCTCGTTCGGCGCCGTCGCCGTTGTCGGCTATGTCGCGCTGATGCGTAGGGAGCTCAGGCCGAGTCGTCGGCGGAAGGCTCGGGCAGCGGATTAGCCAGGTCTTCGATGACGCTGACCGAGGGTATCCGGCCGAACACCTCCGGGTCGACGGAGATCTTGGTGGAACGGTCTCCGCCGCCCACGAGGATCTTGTCGAGCGACATGATCCGGGCGTCCACATAGACCGGAAGGTCCGCAGGGAGTCCGAATGGTGTGACCCCCCCGATCTCCATACCGGTCAGCTGCATCGTCACCTCGGCGGAGGCGAAGGACAGTTTCCGTACTCCGAGGAGGCCCCGTACCCGGCGGTTCACGTCGAGCCGGGTGGTGGCGGTGGCGACGCACACGGCGTTACGTCCGGCCGGACGCTTCGAAGCCACCACGATGGCGTTGGCCGATCCCTCAGGGGAGTAGCCGTACCGCGCGCAGAAGTCCGCCGTGTGGGTGAATGCCGGGTCGATGTCGATCACCGTGAAGTCGGCCTGAAGGGCCGCCAGAGCCTCCTGTACCCGCTGAGCGATGTTCTTACCCATGATCCGGCTGCATGGTGGCAGGAGTGATGATCCGAGCCAACCTCGACCTGTCCGAGACGTGCGATACTCAGACCCATGGCAATCGATCCGGTGCTCGCAGAAATCCTGGTGTGCCCTCTGAGCAAGGCGTCTCTCAAGGAGGTCGACGGCTCTCTCGTCTCGACTGATCCGGAGACCAGGATGCGCTACCGGATCGAGGGCACCATTCCGGTCATGCTGGTAGAGGAGGCCGAACGGATGCCGATGGACGAATGGAAGGAAGCGATGGCGCGTGGCTGATCCGCACAACGACACCGTTTTCGGGATGATTCTCCGAGGGGAAATACCTGCCGACCTCGTCTACGAGGACGACCTTGCCATTGCGTTCCGAGACGTCGCACCGCAAGCCGAAGTCCATGTGCTGGTGATTCCGCGCCGGCACATCCGGAGCCTCGCTCACGCTGCGGAGAACGACCAGGCGCTGCTCGGCCATCTACTGAACGTGTGCGCGGTGGTTGCCGCTCAGGAGGGAGTGGCCGAGTCGGGATACCGGGTGGTAACCAATATCGGAGGGGATGGGGGACAGTCGGTCGATCATCTCCATTTCCACGTCCTGGGCGGGCGGCGGATGGGCTGGCCCCCGGGCTGATCCCAGTCCCGGAGAGAGGCTTCTTCAGCGGGTCGCCCCTACGAGTTAGGAAAGGCTCCTTGATACCCTCCGTCGGGCTCGCACCGGATCGGGGATAGGAGGCACGATGAAGTCCGCCCGGGCGCGGCGCAGCGTGGACGGGCGACGATGCGGTCGTCCGGCTGATCGCCTGGTTGCGGCGTTGGCCGTCGTTCTTCTCCTGGTAGCCGGAGGCTGCTCGGCCGGAAGCGAGGATCGCACGGTCGAAGTCGGCTTCTATGCCTTCTTCGAACCGGTGAGCTCATCCGCGGATACGGATCCCGAATCGTCCGGGTTCGACACTCACATCGGATACGAGGCCGACCTGCTCACCGCGATCGAAGCGATGGAGGGCTACGGCTTGCGGTTCAACCGGACCGCTATCTCCCAATGGACCGGCATCTGGCTTAGGCCGGTTGCCGACGAGTTCGATCTTGTGGGAGGCGGCATCACCATCCTCGAAGCCCGGACCCGGGACGAGTCCGGCGACACGGTCGTGGCGTTCACCGACGGCCACATCGACTTCAGCCAGTCGCTCCTAGTGCGTGTCGAGGATGCGGCCCGACTCCCCGATCACGATGCGTTGCTGCCCACTGATGTGGTGGGAGTGCTGCCCAATACGACCGGCGAGGCCAGGTTGCTCCAGATACTCGGAGTGACGGATGATGAAGGGGGCTTGGCAGCGGGCACCCGGATCGATACGCCATCCGGCCCGGTCACGGTGGAAGCGGACCGTTCGCTCGTGATCAGTGCCGCCCGGGTGTCACCGGAGCTGGGACTCCGCACCCGCCTCATGCCAGCCGAAGCCCACCGGCCGCAGGTCCTCTACCTGGGAGAGGAGCCCGGTGCGGAGGTAGGGGAGGCAGTGCTCCTGGCGGCTCTGTCGGAGGGGACGATCGACGCGATAGCCCGAGGCACCGCCGGCAACACGCTGGCCGCCGCCGCATCCGGCGGCGCCTTCGTGGTCACCGCCCGCGACTCCCGCCCGGAACGAGGAGGATTCGTGGTCGATATCGATGACACCACACTCCTGCGCCAGATCAATCAGGCCGTCGCCTGGCTCACCGACGGTGGCCGGATCGGCATGGCCGAGTGGCTGGCCGATCAGCGGGTCTTCCTCGACCGGGCCGCTCGCTGGGATGGCGGGTCCTGACGATGGATCCCGAGCATCGGGCTCGGTCCGATAGGCGAGCGGGCCTCCCTTCGGCAGGAAGGGCATCTCACGTGATCGGGCCTCCGGAGGGAGGCCGTGCCGCTGTGTCTCGGCGGCGTGCGATCGTAACGCTTCTGATACCGCTGCTGGTCGCCTGCGGGTTCGGATCCGACCAGACCGAGGAGGTGCCTTCACCGGTCTGCGCTTCCGGGCAGATCGACGGCGAGGTGGTGCTGCTAAGCCGTCCCGGTCAGATGTCACCGGAGGTTATCGACAGATTCGAGGAGCGCTACGCGGTGGACGTCAAGGAGTTGTTCTACGAGACCGACGAAGAGCTGCTCTCGCGCGTGACCGCAGGCGCCGATCCGTTCGATGTCGTGCTGGCACGCCAGGACCTGGCTGCGATTCTCTGGCGCGGAGGCCAGCTCCATACTCTCGACCCGATCGCCCTGCCGGGCCAGGTCAACCTCGACGTCCAGCTCACGCAACCGACTTCGGATTCGGAGCCCTTCTACTCTGTGCCGCTGGTTTGGGGCACGGTAGGGATCGGTTTGAATGTCAACGTGGTGGCGGATGCCACCGAGACGAGCTGGGGGCTCATCTTCGATCTCTCCCAGGCCTGGATCTACGCGGGCCGGGTCTCGCTCCTTGACGATCCCCGCCAGGTCATGGCCGCCGCCATGTTCTACCTCGGCTACTCGCCGAACTCGACGAACCGGGACCAGGTGCGGGAAGCCGGCCGGGTGGTGGCGGAGGCGAAGGCTCACCTGAGGGGATTCGATTCTGACGACTACGCCACCAGACTGGCCGACGGGGGGTTGGATCTAGCCCAGGGCAGGTCGGATGAATTCGTGGCGGCGCTTCCCGAGTCGGACGACTTCCTCTACGTCCTGCCACGGGAAGGCGCCGCGATCTGGTTGGAGTCGATGGCCGTTCCCGTCACCTCCGAGCATCCTTGTAGCGCCCATTCCTTCATCGACTTCATACTCGAGCCCAGGACGGGGGCGCTCGTGGCCGATCACATCGGGGAGGCCACCCCGAACACCGCATCGCTCTCGCACCTGATGCCGGAGACCGCTGCCAACCGGACCCTCTATCCGACGCTCCAAGCCCGGGAGCGGCTGGTACTCCTCGAATATACGGAGGAACTGGATCTCCTGTATGCAGAGGAGTTCGCCCTCGTCGCGGAGTAGGACGATGCAGGGAGCGGCCGTGGTGGACCGAAGGCGCGCGGGCGGGGAAGTAGTCTGAGCCGGTGGCGAACACCGTTCCCAAGCTCCGGCCGGTTCTCAAGAAGAGGGCTCCCAACCTCCGGGTGGAAAAGCGGCTCTGGGAGGTCGGACACGATGTCGTGGTCGGCGTTGACGAGGTCGGAAGGGGTGCCTGGGCAGGCCCCCTGACAGTCGGAGCAGCCGTCATCCCGAAGGACCGGCGCGTCTACAAGCTACGCGACTCGAAGATGCTCACCGAAACCGAGCGGGAGGCCTTGTTCGACCGCATTGCCGGCTGGTGTGTCCGGTGGTCGACCGGCCATGCCGACCCCGAGGAGTGTGATCGGCTGGGCATGTCGGAAGCCCAACGCCTGGCTGCTCGCCGCGCGCTCGAAGGCTTGGGACTGACACCCGACCGCATCCTGATCGATGGTCGCTGGGATTTCGTGGGTGGGTCGAGAACCATCAGGCTGGTCCGGGGGGATGCAACCTCCGTTTCCATATCGGCGGCCTCGATACTCGCCAAGGTGACGCGCGACCGGATGATGCGCCGCCTCGCTGCCCACTACCCGAACTACGGTTTCGAGGGCAACAAGGGCTACCCCTGTCCCACCCACAAGGCCGCCCTTCAGGCATGGGGTCCCTCTGCCATCCACCGGCGGAGCTGGGTGTTCATGGACCATATGCCATGGACCGGGGTCCCACGCTACGTGAGGCCGGACCCGCAGGGCGTGCTCTTCGACCAAGGCTGAAAAACAAGGTTGCCGTTCAAGTAGAAGGTTGAGCAGGCCGCGGAGGCCGGACCTCTGTTGAATGTCTAGCTCCGCAGGAAACCGGCGATGGTGTCTATCACCTGGTCGGGCTGTTCGACCATCATGATGTGTCCGGCGCCGGCGATGGTTACTTCCCGCAGACCGGCCAGGTGTTCCCTCAGAGGCGCCGCTGCCCGCGACGGTGTCATGATGTCCAGCGATCCGCGGATGAGAAGCGCCGGGCACCGGATCCGGCGCGCCGCCTCAGCCCCGCCGTCGTAGTCGTTACAAGCGTGGAGGTCCGAGGCCAGGACCCCGGCGGGCGACCGTTCCCACAACCGGGTGGTGCCGCCCATCATCCAGAGGCCGGGCGTCTGGTGTCCGCCCAGGTGGAAGGGCTTGCCGTGACCCCAGGACGACATCAGCTCGTAGGCCAGGTGCTCACCCTTCTCGGACGCGGCCAGCAGACCGGGATGAACCCCGATGGCGGCTGCCCCTCCGCACATGGTGAGGGTGGTAGCGCAACCCGGATGGCGCGCCGCAGCTTCGAGGGCGATCAGCGCGCCCATCGAATGACCCACCAGGTGGGCCCCGCCGAAGCCGGCCGCCACGACCAACTCGGCCACCCAGTCGCCGTAGTCCTCGATGGTGCCGAGCGCCGGGCCGTCGGATGTGCCGTGACCGGGAAGGTCCACCGCCAGCACCGAGAAGCCGTGGTGCGCGAAGTAGCGGGTCTGGAGTTGCCAGGTGGTCTTGTCGAGTGCTGCTCCGTGGATGAACACGAGGAGCGGCAACCCCTCGTCGAGATCCCGCCCTCCGGTGGTGGCGGAGACCCTGGCGCCCCTGACGGTCAGGTCCATTCCGACCCTACCGCTGCGAGGCTCGCAGGGCGGCGGCCAGGTCGTCCACCAGGTCGTCCGGATCCTCCAGGCCCACCGAGAGCCGGATCAAGTCCTCCCCGACCCCGACCCTGGCCAGCTGTTCGGGGCTCATGGTCGAGTGTGTGGTGGAGGCAGGGTGGATCACCAGTGATTTGGCATCTCCGACATTGGCCAGATGGGAGAAGATTCGGAGGCGCTCGATGAACCGCCGGCCGGCCTCCCGCCCCCCCTTGATGCCGAACGCCAGAATGGCGCCGCATCCATCGGGCATCAACCGGGCCGCCCGATCGTGGTCGGGGTGCTCGGGCAGGTCGGGATGGCTGATCCAGGCCACTTCGTCCCGGCCCTCCAAGAAGTCCAGCACCACCCGGGTATTGGCTACGTGTCTCTGCATCCGGATCGCCAGGGTCTCGATGCCCTGGAGGATGTAGAAGGCGTTCTGCGGGGCCAGCGGCGCACCGAAGTCTCGCAGGCCTTCCACCCGCCCCCGGATGATGAAGGCCTGGGTTCCGAACTCCTCGGTGAACCTGAGGCCGTGGTAGCTGGGATAGGGCTCCGTCAGCGTGGGGAACTTCCCGGAGGCCTCCCAGTCGAAACGCCCGCTGTCGACCAGCGCCCCGCCCACGGCCAGCCCGTGTCCACCGATGAACTTGGTGATGGAGTGATAGGAGAGGTCGACGCCCCAGTCGAAGGGGCGGAACAGGTAGGGCGTGGCAAAGGTGTTGTCGAGCATGAAGGGCACGCCGGCCTCGTGCGCGATGGCCGCCACCGCCTCCACGTCCATGATCTCCAGACCGGGGTTTCCGAGCGTCTCGCCGTACACCAGCCGGGTCTCGGGACGGATGGCATCCCGGAAGCCGTCCGTGTCCCGCGGATCGACGAACGAGGTCCGGATCCCGAAGCGGGGGAGTGTGGTCGCCAGCAGGTTGTTGGATCCCCCGTACAGGGATGAGGAGGAGACGATATGGTCACCGGCGCCCATGAGGGTGGCTATGGCCAGGAAGAGGGCGGACATGCCCGAGGCGGTGGCTATCGCCCCGACGCCACCCTCTAGTGCGGCCAGCCTTTCCTCCAGGGCGGCCACGGTCGGGTTCGAGATCCGGCTGTAGATGTGGCCCTGCCGCTCCAGGTTGAACAGGCCGGCCGCATGCTCCACATCCCGGAACACGTAGGAGGTGGTTTGATAGATTGGGATCGCACGGGCGCCATGGTCGGAATCGGGATGGTGCCCGGCATGCACGCTCAGCGTGTCGAAGTTCAATAGTTTGGGATCAACCACCGGCTCTCCTATCCGGGCGAACAGAGCCTAACGCTGTCGCCGCGCCGGCAGCGAAGGCGGTGGGTGGCAACGGGCCGGAAGGTAGGAGGAGCCGCATGGACGAGGTTTCGATCAGCTATCGCGGCGACTTCCAGGCCACGATCACTATCGAGCGTCCGGAGACGCTGAACTCCCTGGCCGCGTCCACGCTGACCGCACTGGCCCGGGCAGCGGCCGAGGTGTCGGCCCGCCGGGACTCGCTCAAGGTGGTGCTGCTGGAGGGGAGGGGCCGGGCGTTTTCCTCCGGGCTCGACCTGCGCATGCTGGAGCCCGACTGCGGAGTCCCGGTCCGGGAGATCGTCCGGGGCGGCGAGGCAGTGATGGAGGCATTCGACGCCATCCCGGCGGTCACCGTGGCGGTGCTGAAGGGGGCGGTCGTGGGCGGCGGCGTGGTGCTGGCCTCGGCGTGCGACCTGCGGATCGCTGCTGACGACACCTATTTCGCCCTCCCTGAGGTCGATCTGGGAGTCCCGGTTCGCTGGGGTGGCGTTCCCCGGCTGGTTCGTGAACTGGGACCCTCCCTGGCCCGGGAATTGTTGCTGACCTGCCGTCCGTTCACCGCTCAGGAGGCCGAGGCGGCCGGATTCCTAACCGAAGTGGTTCCTCCGGGAGAGCTCGATGATGCGGTCCGGGAACTCGTGGAGACCTTGTGCGGCAAGCCGGCCCATCCCCTCCGGGCCGTGAAACGGAGCATCGCCGAGGCGGTCGAGGCCATGGCCCCTGCCCGGGCCGGACTCTGAGCCGCGTCCTGAACGCCCGGCCGGGGAGGCAAATCGGCTACAGGTCGGCCGCCCCGATGTCGAACAGGACCTCCTCCCCACCCGTAGCAGCGCCGTGGAGGGCCGTGCTGAGGGGCAGCAACTGTTCTAGGTAGAAACGGCAGGTCGCCTGCTTATCGCGGTCCCCTGCGGCGATGGCCGCCGAAGCGGACTCCGCCATCATCGCTCCGGCGGCCACGCCTCCGAACATGAGGCAGTAGGGGCTGGCGCCTGCCAGCACCCGGTTGGGCCGGTCGCTCGCGGCGAGCAGCCGGCCGGTGGCGTCCTCCAGTCGGGAGAGGGCACCCTCGAGACTGTCGGCCGCTCCATACCACTCCATCTCGCGGAGGGCGGCCACGGAGGGCCACAGCGACCGGATGTATGACCTGACGAACCGGCCTCCGTCCACGGGAAGCTTGCGCATCACCAGGTCGATGGCCTGGATGCCGTTTGTTCCCTCGTAGATCGAGGTAATGCGGGCGTCGCGCCAGTGTTGGGCGGCGCCGGTCTCCTCGATGTAGCCCATGCCCCCGTGCACCTGGATCCCGATCGAAGCCATCTCCACGCCGATCTCGGTGCACCACGACTTGACGACGGGGGTGAGGAGGGCCAGGCACTTGGAGTGCCGGAGGCGCTGGTCCTCGTCCGGCGCGGCATGGGCCAGGTCCTGATGCATGGCCGTCCGGTAGATCAGGGCTCGCATGGCCTCCGTGTAGGACCGCATGGTTACCAGCATGCGGCGCACGTCGGGGTGATCGATGATCGGTGACATCGGCTCGGTGGCGCCCACCGCACGACCCTGCCGCCGCTCGCGGGCGTAGGCCACCGCCTGCTGGTAGGCCCGCTCCGCCACGGCCATGCCCTGGATACCCACCGACATCCGGGCGGTGTTCATCATCGTGAACATGTTCCGCATGCCCTGGTCGACGTCTCCCAGGAGGTATCCGACCGCGCCGCCCCGGTCCTCTCCGTAGACCATGACACAGGTGGGGGTAGCCCTGATGCCCAGCTTGTGCTCGAGCGACACGACCTTGACATCGTTGCGCTCGCCCGGTTCGCCCCCTGCGGCCGGCAGGAACTTGGGCACGATGAACATCGAGATCCCCCTGGTGCCGGGCGGGGAACCGGCGATGCGGGCAAGCACCAGATGGATCACGTTGCTTGCCATGTCGTGGTCGCCGTAGGTGATGAAGATCTTGGTGCCGGCCAATCGGTACGTTCCGTCGCCGGCGGGATGGGCCCTGGTGTCGAGGGCGCCCACGTCGGATCCGGCGTGGGGCTCCGTCAGGTTCATCGTGGCCGACCACTCGCCGGTGATCAGCCTGGGAAGGAACAGGTCCCTCTGCTCATCGGTTCCGTGGGCGGCGACGGCTGAAATGGCGCTGGTGGTCAGCAGCGGCCCGGTACTGAAGGAGAGGCATCCCGATGTGAAGAGCTCCTCGACCGCCACCCCAAGGATCCGGGGCATGTCGGCGCCGCCCCACCGGGCCGGTGCGCCGATCGTTCCCCACCCGGCGTTCACGTAGGCCTTGTAGACCTCCTGGAAACCGGGCGGGGTAGCCACCCGGCCATCTTCCAGGGTCGACCCCTCCACGTCCCCAACCCGGTTGAGGGGCGCTACCAGGTCCTGGACGAAACGAGCGCACTCGTCCAGAAGCGAACCCACCACGTCCTGCTCCACATGCCGGAACGGTTCGAGGCCGAGGACGCGATCGAGGCCGGCGATATGTTCGAGGGCGAAGTGGACGTCTCGGAGCGGGGCCACGTAGCCGGACATGACCTGCGATTCTAGAAGCGCAGGACGGGCTACCGGCCGGGGCGCCTACCACCCTGACGTGACCGTGGGACCCGATCCGCAACGGCCGGTTCTTTTCGCGCTCTCGCCGAAGGGGCTCGAATCTGTCACTGGCCCCCGATACGTTGCCTATCGCCAAGCACCTACAACCGGCCGATGCGAAGAGTCCGATCGGAGCGGCCGGGTCCAGGGGAACATACAAGACTTCATGGAGCGACGGCCGAACCGTCCGGCAGCCGGCCGGGCATGGCCGACCACGCTCCAACAGGATGGGTGGCGGCGGGGGAGGGACCCGGTGCGGAGCACCGAGTTTTCGCGGGCTGGCGGCGGCTAGAGCCGATCCAGGCCTCGGGCCAGGTCCTCGATCAGGTCCTCGACGTCCTCGAGGCCGACGGAGATGCGGACCAGCCCGTCGGTTATGCCGACCCGGAGACGCTCCGGCTTCTCCACGTCGGCGTGGGTCATGGTGACCGGGTGGGTGATCAGCGACTCCACCGATCCGAGGTTCTCCGCCAGCGTCCATACCCGGAGGGATCCCATCAGCGACTTGGCGGCCTCCACGCCGCCCTCGACCTCGAACCATCCCATGGCGCCGTATCCGGAGGCCTGCTCGGTGGCCAACTCGTGCTGGGGGAAGGAGGCCAGCCCCGGGTAGGTGACACTGCTCACCTTGGGGTGATCCTCCAGGAACTCGGCCACGGCCATGGCGCTGGCCGATTGGCGCTCCATGCGCTCGCTCAGGGTCTTGCTCCCCTGGAGCGTCAGCCAGGCCACCATGGGCGACATGATCAGGCCCGCGGCGTTCTGCACGAAGGCCACCGCCTCCGAGAGCGCCTCCGTCCGGCATACCACCGCTCCGCCCACGGTGGCGTTGTGGCCGTCGAAGTACTTGGTGGTGGAGTGCACCACCAGATCGGCGCCCAACTCGAGCGGGCGCTGGAAGTAGGGGGTGAGGAAGGTGTTGTCCACCGCGTGGGGAATGCCCAGCGATGTAGCTATCTCCGAGACTCCGGCGATGTCGGTGTACTTGAGGGTCGGGTTGGCGGGCGTCTCGGTGAAGACGAGCCTGGTCCGCTCGTTGGCAGCGGCCCTCACCGCATCGAGATCGGATGTGTCCGCAAAGGTGAAGTCGACCCCGAAACGGGTGAACACCTTGGTGGCGAGGCGATAGGTGCCTCCGTAGGCGACATCGCTGACCACAACGTGATCCCCGGCGTTGAGCAGGGCCATGAAGACGGCGTTGGTGGCGGCCATGCCGGTCCCGAACGCCGCCGAAGCGAACCCGCGCTCCAGCTTGGCGATCCGGGCCTGGAGCGCCGTGACGGTGGGATTGGCGGACCGGGAGTACGAGTAGCCGGTGGCCATGTAGTCGTCCACGGACGGCTGCACGAAGGTGGTGGACTGATGGATCGGCGTGAGGATGGCGCCGCTGGCCGGATCCGGTGACACGCCGGCATGTATCTGGTCTGTTCTGAACCCCATCGGCCTCCTCGGACGGGTGCCAGGTTACCCCGGCGTTCGGGATATCCCGGCGGCGGGCGGGTACCATCGCCCGTCGGGATGATGAAGCGGGCGGACACGATCACCACCACAGAGATGCACACCGGGGGCGAGCCGGTCCGGATCGTCGAATCCGGGTATCCGCCCATCCCGGGGGCCACCATCCTCGACAAGCGCCGCTACGTCCTCGCCGAGCTCGATCACCTGCGTACGGCACTGATGCACGAACCGCGCGGCCACTTCGACATGTACGGGGTGATCCCGGTGGAACCCGACCTCCCCGAGGCCGACCTCGCGGCGCTCTTCATGCACAACTCGGGCTACTCGACCATGTGCGGGCACGCCGTCATCGCACTGGGCAGGTATGCGGTTGACAGGGGACTGGTTCCGAAGGCAGCGCCCGAGACCAGGATGGTGATCCAATGCCCGTGCGGGCCGGTGGCGGTCAGCGTCGAGGTGAGCGAAGGCAACGCCGGTGCGGTTTGCTTCGAGAGCGTGCCCGCCTTCGCCCATTCCCTTGACCTTGAAGTGAAAGTAGAAGGTTATGGTACGGTCTCGTGCGATGTCGCCTACGGGGGCGCCTTCTACGCCGTCGCCGACGCCGGGCGGTTCGGGCTGGAGTTCCCGGGTTCCCCGGTCTCTGACCTGGTCAGGGCCGCCAACGCACTGTCCGCGGCGGTGCGGGAAGGCGTCGAACTAGTCCATCCCGATGCCGGGGACCTGGGCTACCTGTACGGTTCGATCCTGACCGACGGCCGGGACGGCGCACCTGTCTCTGCCAACGTGTGCGTGTTCGCCGACTCGCAGGTGGATCGGAGTCCGACCGGGTCGGGGGTGACCGCCCGGATGGCCCTCGGCCACGCCCGCGGGCAGGCGTATCCGGGGGACGTACGTACCTTCGGGAGCGTTACTGGGTCGACCATGACCGGCCGGGTCGTGGCGGAGCGCACGGTCGGCGACCTGCCGGCGGTCACGGTGGAGGTGTGCGGGAGGGCCTACTACACCGGCGCCGCATCGTTCGTCATGGAGCCGGACGACCCGTTCCGTCACGGCTTCCTGGTCAGCTAGACCCGGGTGAGCTCAGCTTCGAGATGAACCTGAAATGGCTGGCCGACCGCGGCCATCCACAGCCGGTAGAGCATGGTGTGGCCGTCCACGCTGATGCAACGTTCCACACGGGACACCTCGACCGCGGTCGGGCTCAGCCTGACATCCCTGGACCTGAAGCGCACCCGGCTGCCGCAGAGATCTCCCGTATGGACCTCGACGATGCCCGTCGGTTGGGCGATGACCAACTCGGCCCCCTCCGTGCCGCCCGGCCGGATGTACCCCGACTCGGAGTGGAGTGGTTCGCCGTCCCCGGCTCGCCGGGTCCGTTGCCGGTAGAGGATGAACGGCTTGCCGGGACCCGGGGTGAAGACGGCCTCCTCGACATACTCGAAGGGTTCGATGGTCGGGTACCGGCCGCTACCCGTTCCTTTCCAGGTACCGACCAGGAAGGCCAGCGAGTCCAGGTCGGGATGCGCTCGGTTCACCGCGGCGCCGGTACCCGGCAGGACACCCCAGTTCCCTTGAGGCCGCAGTAGCCGTTGGGGATCTTGGCCAGGTACTGCTGGTGGTAGTCCTCGGCGTAGTAGAAGGGCGGCGCCGGCCGGATCTCGGTAGTGACCGGCCCGAAGCCCCGAGCGGCCAGATCCCGCTCGTAGGCTTCCCTGGTCTGCTCGGCCATCTCGCGCTGGGCGTCGGACGTCCAGTAGATCGCCGACCGGTACTGCGTGCCCCGGTCGTTACCCTGGCGCATCCCTTGGGTCGGGTTGTGTTCCTCCCAGAAGCGCTTCAGCAGGTCTCCGTAGGAGACGGCCTCCGGGTCGAACACCACCATCACCGCCTCGGTGTGCCCCGTGTATCCACTGCAGACCTCCCGGTAGGTCGGATTGGGGGTGAATCCTCCCTGGTATCCGGCTGCGGTCGTGTACACCCCGGGAATCTGCCAGTAGATCCTCTCCACGCCCCAGAAGCACCCCATGCCGAAATAGGCGATCTCCATACCCTCCGGGAACGGCGGTGCGATGGTTCGCCCATGCACGAAGTGCGGCAGCGGTGCCAGGACCGGGGTATCCCGTCCCGGCAGAGCGGACTCCTCCGAGATCAACAGGTTCTTGGTCCGGAACATCAACCCCACCCTCATTGCCTTCCCGGAATCCTACTCCTGGAGCTAGTGCTACCCGCGCCCGGATCCGTCATGGAGGCTTCGCGGGTCGATACCGTTAGGGTCCGGGTCCGGAGTCAACTTGGAGGTACGCACGGATGCGCGTCGGGGTGAACATTTTCCTCACCGAATACTCGATCCAGCCGGTTCAGTTGGGGGAGGAGTTGGAGGCTCGCGGATACGAGTCGCTCTGGGTAGCGGAGCACAGCCATATCCCGACCAGCCGGGACACTCCCTGGGGTGGGCGGAAGGATGCTCCGCCGTTGCCGAAGGAGTACCGCTACACCTACGACTCCTTCGTGGCGCTGGCCGCGATCGCAGCGACCACCGATCGGCTGAAGGTCGGCACCGGCATTGCCCTGGTGGCGCAACGGGATCCGATCTGGCTGGCCAAGGAGGTGGCTTCGCTGGACATCATCTCCGAAGGACGGTTCGAGTTCGGGATCGGGTTCGGCTGGAACCGGGAGGAGATGGCCAGTCACGGCGTCGATGCCCGGACGAGGCACAGGTTGGTCCGGGAGAAGATCGCTCTGATGAAGGCTCTGTGGACCGAAGACAGGGCTTCATACCGGGGAGAGATGATCAGTATGGAGGAGAGCTGGGCGTGGCCCAAGCCCTACCAGAAGCCGCATCCCCCGATCGTGATGGGGAGTGCAGGAGGCCCGATGGCGCTGGCGGCGGTGGCCGAGTACTGCGACGGCTGGATGCCGGTGCACCCCCAGGACCTGGCCGGAGACATCGCCAGGCTGCATGCCCTTCTCGAGCAGGCCGGAAGGGATCCGGCGGAGGTGGAGATCGGCGTCTACGGTACCGATCCCGATCCGGACAAGTGGGAGGAGTGGGAAGCCCTGGGGGTGTCCCGGGTGCTCATCTTCCTGCCCCCCGCACCTGCTGATGTCGTGGTGCCGTTACTCGATCAGCATCGTCACCTGATAGGCGACTAGCCCCATCCTCGGCCGGCCGGGGTACGGGTGAGCCGGGGTTCTCCCCAACGGCACTGCGGCGATGGGTGAAGAGCCCTGAGTGCCGGTAGCCGGCTCGGGGAGCTTTCGGGGTTCCATCTGGATAGCTACGGTCCGGTGTCCAATAGGCTGCATCGCGTGGAGGCCGAGCCGACGGAGAGGATGCAGACCGGACCGGAGCAATACGGCGCCCGAGCTGGTTCGCGCAGGGTGACTAAGGGCGGTATCCGGCCGGCGGCTCTCGGCATCCTGGTGCCGGTCCTGATGCCTTCTAGCGGGTACCGCATCGGCGCAGGAGGCGGAGGGCGAGGCGTGTCCCGTCACGATCCCGTCATCCGGTTTCCCGGATACCGAGGACCTGAGCGACGAGTCGGTCCGGGCCATCGACTGCGTGGCCCATTACGGGATCACCACCGGGACCAGCCCGACCACCTATTCGCCGCATGACCACCTGACCCGGGCACAGATGGCTCGCTTCCTGATCAGAACCGCGTCGGCGCTCGGCGTGGAGTCGTGACCAGGGTGGACCAGCAGCCGGTCGTCTTCGTGGGCGACGCCGGCTTCACCGTGCTGGGGATCCTGGAGGACGTGCAGCGACAGCCGGAACTGCTCAACGCCCTGATCATCCCCGAAGGAACCGCCCGGGAGATGTACGGCCTGGAATCGCCCACCACGGTCCAGATCGACACCGAGATCGGGGCGGCCTCGCTCATTTCGGCGCAGGCGCCGATCGCCGTGTCGCCCGACGATCCGGATGCGGTCCAGGTGCAGGCGCCGCTGGAGCCGGACGAGGTCCGGGCCGGCGTCGAGGAGGATGTCAACGCGCTTTTCCTGATGCTGGGAGGGGTTTCGCTGCTGGTGGGCGCCATCGGGATCGCCAACGTGACCCTCGTCTCGGTCCTCGAGCGGATCGGGGAGATCGGGCTGCGCCGGGCGCTGGGCGCCGGAAGGCGCCATATCGCCTACCAGTTCCTCCTCGAGTCCACCGGCGTGGGCCTCTTCGGCGGTGTGATCGGGGCCAGCGCGGGGGTACTGGTGGTGGTCACCGTGTCGGCGCTCCGGACCTGGACCCCGGTAATGGACCCCAGGATCGCGCTGGCGGCGCCGGTCCTCGGTGCGCTCGTGGGGTTGTTGGCCGGCCTCTACCCGGCGCTGCGCGCCTCCCGGATGGCGCCGGTCCACTCGCTCCGGGCCGGGGCGACCGGATGACCGTCGCCGGTAGGATCGCCCGGGGTGGGTACGATGTCCCGATTGCGAGGAAACCGGCAAGGATGCGCAGGTGAGTTACCAGGGTTACGTACGGGTCATCGGTGAGGGAGGCAACATCCTGGATGTGGCCGAGGCGTCGCTGGGCGCCATCGATCATCCCGGCCACCGCTGGGGAGGCACGATGACCGTGTGGAGTGGGGGCGCGCTCGACGGCAAGACCATGATGGTCGATCTGGAGGTTCCCGGATCCTTCCGGGCGCCCGCCCTGATCATCCCGGGCCCGGTGTCGGGCCGCCGGCGCCAGCTATCGGTGCTGGGCGGCGGAGACTCGCCCTTCGGCGGCTGAACCCTCCTACGTCAGGGCAGGATCCAGGCCTCCGAGCCGTCGCCCGAGGCGGCCGCGGCCAGGTTGCGGACGCTGTTCATCACCGCTCCGAGGATGGCTAGGACCAGAGCGGCGTCGATAACCAGGACGGACAGAATCGGAAGCGTGCTCACCAGGGATGGCACCGCGGTTGCGGCCGTGTAAAGGATGACCAGTGTGGACCAGGTCATGATCGCCGAGACGATGAAGAAGACCGGCTTGGAAGCCCCCTCGGATCTACCGATCCCCTTGTAGATCAGGGGCGCCAGCACCGCCAGTATCCCGAAGGCGACCAGGGTGGCCTGCGCCCCGGAGCCCAGCAGCACCAGGACCAGGGCCAGCACTACGGCAATGCTCGTGGACCAGCTTCCGGAGAAGGACCACTTGAGGGGGCCGACCGTTCCTGACCATCCGTCCCGGGAGTCGCGGACGGCGGCGTAGGCGATCAGGAGTGCCACCAGGCCGATGGCGACGATCATCGATTGCGGGTTCATGTGCTCCTCCCGTTCATCTGGCGGCCCGGCAGGGACGGGGTCGCTCGTCTCCGGCCGGCTACGGTGCTCGGCGTTTCGTCTCTGGGATTAGGACTCTACGTCATGGCCGGGCGTTTCACGAGTAGATTCTTGGCGGACAGCCCAGCCGTGGAGCGATCGGAGGCGCCGGTTGAGACTTGCCGAGGTGGTTGCCACGTCGCAGAAGATCGCGGGCACCAGGGCGCGCCGCGCCAAGGTGGCCGGCCTGGCCGATCTCCTTGGCAGGGCAGAGCCGGATGAGATACGGATCCTGGTCGGGTTTCTGGCGGGCCGGCCGCGCCAGGGGCGCGTCGGGGTGGGCCCGGCCGCGCTATGGGCGTCGAAGGTCGATCCGGCGCCCGAACCGGTCCTCGACATCGGGGAGGTGGACCGGGTGATCGGCATGATCCCGGGCATCCGGGGCGCCGGCTCGCAGGCTCGCCGGTCCGCCCTGCTCGAATCCCTGCTCGGTCGAGCCACCCCGGACGAGCAGGACTACCTGCGGCGGCTGCTCACAGGCGAGCTCCGGCACGGAGCGCTCGAGGGGTTGATGATGGACGCGGTGGCGGTGGCGTCTGGTATCGATGCGGCGGTTGTGAGGCGGGCCGCCATGCTCGGGGGCGATCTCGGATCGATCGCCGTTCCGGCACTTACTGAGGGAGAGGCGGCGCTGCGGGCGATGCACATCGTTCCGCTGCGGCCGGTCCGGCCCATGCTGGCCTCGACCTCCGGCTCGGCCGCGGACGCGATGGAGTCGTCCGGCCGGTCCTCCGTGGAATGGAAGCTCGACGGCGTCCGCATCCAGGCGCACCGGTCCGGCTCGGAGGTGGCGGTGTTCAGCCGGCGGCTCAACGAGGTCACGGATCGGCTGCCGCTGGTGGCCGACGTGGTGTCCGGCCTTCCCGTCTCGAGCGTGGTGCTCGACGGCGAGGTATTGGCTCACGATCTCGAGGGCCGCCCCGAGCGCTTCGAGCAGATCATGAGCCGTTTCGGCACCCAGCAGGGCGGCGACCGGAAGCCGCTGTTCCCTTACTTCTTCGATATCCTTCATCTCAACGGAGAGGACCTGATCGACCTACCCCTCGGTCGGCGGATCGCCGTGCTCGACAGCCTGGTTCCGCCCGAGTGCCTGGTTCCCAAGCTGGTCACCGACCGGGTGCCGGAAGCGGAGGACGCCCTGTCGGAGGCCCGCCGGCGCCGCCACGAGGGGATCATGGTCAAGGCGATCGACTCCACTTACCAGGCGGGCCGGAGAGGATCGGCCTGGCTCAAGGTCAAGCCGGCCTACCACCTCGACCTGGTGGTTCTGGCCGTCGAGTGGGGCCATGGTCGCCGCACCGGCCGGCTCTCCAACCTGCACCTCGGCGCAAGGGACGCCGAGAGCGGCGGGTTCGTGATGGTGGGCAAGACCTTCAAGGGCCTGACCGATGCGATGCTGGTCTGGCAGACGGAACGGTTTCTCGAGGTCGAGGTTCGCCGGGAACGCCATGTCGTGTTCCTGCGGCCGGAGGTGGTGGTCGAGGTGGCCTTCGACGGGGTTCAGTCGAGCCCGGTCTATCCGGGCGGGGTAGCGCTCCGTTTCGCCCGCGTCAAGCAGTACCGGCCCGACAAACCACCCGATGAGGCCGACACCATCCAGCGGATTCACCGGATATTCGAGGAGCGCGGATGACGGCTACCGGCGGACGCCGTAGGGGTCCGTGTCGGCCGGATCGGCCATCGAGATCAGCAGGGCGCTGACCAGGACGACCTGGGCCAGCAGCGCCGCGCATCCGGCCAGGACCAGCCCGAGCGTGGCCGGGATGCGCACCAGCACCGGAATGACCGCCCCGACCACCCAGGCCAGCTGGAACAGAGTCTCCGAATAGGTGAACATGCGGCCCCGTTCCTCGGGCCGGACGCTGGCATGGAGGAGGCCGTCGTATCCGAACTTGGCCGTACCCCAGGCGAGCCCGGCGAAGAAGGCTACGGCCGCCGCGGACCACACGCCGAACACGTGGGCGCTGATGAACGCGGCGGCCGCTTCCAGGGCCAGTGCCGCCACCACCATCGGTTCCTCGTGAAGTCGCCGGGCCAGGAACTGCGCCAGCAGTGATGAGACGCCGAAGCCGGCGCCGGCGGCCAGCAGCAGGCTGCCGAACCCCACGATTCCCGCCTCGTCGTCCCGGAAGACGAATGCCACCAGGAGGAGGAGGTAGCCGTTCAGGAGGCGGACGATGGCGGTGGCAATCCGGGCATGGCGGACCGCCCGCCGGGAGGCGGGGGAGCGGGCCACCGGAATAGCCTCCGCGCCCGGCTCCCGTGCGGCGGGCCGGAGGTCGACCCGCAGACCCAGCGCGGTGATGCCCGACCAGGCGAAGAGGCCGGCTGCCAGCACCAGAGCGGCCATGTTGCCCAGCAGATTGATGGCGCCCAGCCCGATCGGGAGGACGGCCCCGCCGGCGAGAATCCCGAGCCGGGCGAGGCGGGCGTTGGCCTCCACCAGATCGGCCGGATCGGGCAGCGCCGTGGGCAGGATCGAGCTGCGGCTGATCCCGTAGATCCGGGACAGCACCAGGATCCCGAATACCATCGACAGCATCACGAGGTCGGTCTCCGCTCGCATCATGGCGACCACCAGCACCACACGCCCCAATGATCCGAAGACCAGTCCGGCCCGGTGGCTGCGGGGCAACCGGTGGACCAGCGACCCGAGGAGGGGTCCGATCACGGCGAAGGGGGCCAGGGTCAGGAGAAGGAACGCGACCACGTTTCCCCGAGCCTCGGTGGTGGGCACCGAGAAGAACAGCGTGTCAGCCAGGGCCAGGGCCACCAGGGCGTCTCCGGCCACGTTTGTGGCGTGGGATACGGCCAGCCGCCGGAACGCCCAGCCGTGGCGTGAGAACTGCCCCTCGATCTTGCGTCCCACAGCTCGGGTGGCGCGGGATATCTTGGATGACGATCGGGGCTGCGGACCGTCGGTGCTCATACCATTAACGTAGCGGCGAGCACAGGCGGCATAGGCTCGCCGTGCCGGTTCGGGAGTCGGACAACCTGGAACGAGAACATGAACGTAAACCAGTTGCAGAAGGTCAAGGAGGGGCGAGGGTTCATCGCCGCGCTGGATCAGAGTGGGGGTAGCTCACCCAAGGCGCTGGCGAGATACGGGATACCCGAGGACGCCTACTCGACGAGCGATGAGATGTTCGGCCTGATCCACGACATGCGAACCCGGATCATCACCAGTCCGGGTTTCGGCGGGGACCGGGTCATCGGCGCCATCCTGTTCGCCGACACGATGCGCCGCCGGATCGATGGCGTCGGCTCAGCTCGTTACCTGTGGCGGGAGAGGGGTGTGGTGCCGTTCCTGAAGGTGGACGAGGGTCTGGACGGGGAGCGGGACGGCGTCCAGCTCATGAAGCCGATGGCCGGCCTGGACGACCTGCTCGACGAGGGCCGGGAGAGCGCGGTCTTCGGCACCAAGATGCGTTCGGTCATCAAGATGGCCGACAGGGAGGGCATAGAGGCCAACGTGGAGCAGCAGTTCGAGGTGGGGGAGCGGATACTGGCGGCCGGGATGATGCCGATCCTCGAACCCGAGGTGGACATCAACAGCCCGGAGAAGGCAGAGGCGGAGGACATGCTCCTACGTGCCATCCTGGCCCGGCTGGGCCGGCTCGGGGATTCGGGCGTCATGTTCAAGCTGACCCTCCCCAGCCGGGACGATCTGTATGTCGAACTGGTCGGTCATCCGAACGTGGTCCGGGTGGCGGCCCTCTCCGGGGGCTACGACCACGCGGAGGCGTGCGAGCGCCTGGCCCGGCAGCGCGGCATGGTGGCGAGCTTCAGCCGGGCCCTCCTGGAGGGCTTGGCGGTGGACCAGTCCCAGGAGGAGTTCGATGCGGCGCTGGGCCGGCTGGTGGGCAACGTGTTCGCAGCCTCGGTCACCTAGCGGCCACCCGGCCGCGTGCGCGAGACACGAAGCCCCTGGTCGGCGGACGTGTCGTCGGGTTGGCCACTCGGGTTAAACTCGGGCTGTGACAGAAGAAGGCGGCTCCGGTGTCGGACGCAGGCTCAGACAGCTAGCACTGCGGGACCGGCACGAAGCTCTCGGGGCCCGTTTCGCACCCTTTTCCGGCTGGGATATGCCCCTCCAGTACCAGGGGATAGTCGGTGAGCACCATGCCGTGCGCCAGGGGGTCGGTGTCTTCGATGTCTCGCATTTGGGCCGGGCCCGGGTCCAGGGTTCGCAGGCGGCCGCGCTGCTCAGATCCGTTACTACCTTCGACGTGAACCGGCTGGCCGTCGGCAAGGCCCACTACTCGCTCTACTGCAACGAGGCCGGGGGCATCGAGGATGACGTGTTCATCTACCGACTGGCCGGGGAGCGATGGCTGGTCGTCCACAACGCATCCAACGCCGACCAGGATTTCGACCGGCTGCGGTCCGTATCCGGCGATATGGCTTCCGAGATCACCACGGAGACCGCGATGCTGGCCGTCCAGGGTCCGGAGGCGATGGCGCTGCTCGGCAGCGTCCTCGGGGATGACGTAACGAGGCTCGAATTGCACTCATGCGTGGAGCTCGACTGGAAGGGTGGGACGGTCACGTTCGCCCGAACCGGCTATACCGGCGAGGCGGGCGGCGAGTGCATCGTCGGCGTCGCTCAGGCCGCGGCGTTGTGGGAGGCGCTGATCGAAGGAGGCGCGTCGCCGGTGGGTCTCGGGGCGCGGGACACGCTGCGGCTGGAAGCTGCGCTGCCCCTGTACGGCAACGACATCGACGCTGCGACGAGTCCGTACGAGGCCGGCCTGGGTTTCGCCGTGACCCTCGATGACGGGGCGTCCTTTACGGGACGCGATGCGCTGGCCGAAGCGCGGGAGCGACCCCTGGTGCGGAGGCTCGCCCACCTGGCGGCGCGGGCCCGCGGCGTGCCGCGGGCGGGTTACGCGGTACATGCTCCGGATGGGGGAGAACCCGTCGCCCGGCTGACCAGCGGAAGCTTCAGCCCGAGCTTGCGTCTCGGCATAGGCATGGCCTACCTTCCTGTGGAGTTTGCGAAGCCCGGGGCCCGGTTCGAAGTCGATGTACGCGGCCGCATGCTGCCGGTCGAAGTGGTGCGCCGTCCGTTTTACAGAAAGTCGAGGGACTGATGAAGGCCGATTTCGAGATTCCCGACAACCTCCTCTACTCGGAGGAGCACGAGTGGCTTCGCCGTGACGACGGGAACCCGGACGAGGGCACCGTCGGCATCACGGACTTCGCCCAGGACGGGGTAGGCGACGTGGTGTACCTGGAGCTCCCCTCCGAAGGGGATAGCGTCACCGCCGGCGAGGCCTGCGGCGAGATCGAATCCGCCAAGACCGTGTCCGACCTCTACGCCCCGGTGGACGGCGAGGTGATCGCCGTCAACGGGGATCTCGAAGATCAGCCGGAGTTGGTGAACGACTCACCCTACGGAGACGGCTGGATGATCCGCGTCCGCATGGCTGACGCGTCACAGCTCGACGACCTGCTCGACGCGGCCGCTTACCGGACGCTGATCGAGGAGCACTGAGACCTTGTCGTCGTCGCGGTCTTCCGCTTCACCGCATCCGTACATTCCGGCCACGGAGGCGGATCGGGCGCGCATGCTGGAGCGCGTCGGAGCCCCCGACGTAGGGGCCCTGTTCGCCGACCTGCCCGCGGCCATGCGGGACCCGGAGATTCACCTCCCGCCCGCGCTCCCGGAGGCGGAGTTAATCGCGCTGATGGAGGAACACGCCGGCGCCAACGCAGCGCCCGCGCGGCCCGATTTTCTCGGCGCGGGAGCGTACCGGCGCTCCATCCCGTCCATCACCGGATACCTCACCTGGCGTTCCGAGTTCGCCACCTCCTACACGGCGTACCAGCCGGAGATCAGCCAGGGAACCCTGCAGGCTGCGTTCGAGTACCAGTCGGTCGTCTGCGAGCTGACCGGGATGGACGTGTCGAACGCCGGGCTCTACGACGTGGCCAGTGCCACCGCGGAAGCCTGCCTGCTGGCGGCCCGCGTCACGAAGCGGAGGACCGTCGCGCTGCTCGAACCGATCCATCCCGGAACCGCCGAAGTGGTCCGCGCCTACGCGCGCGGCACCGGGCTGGAAGTGGATACTGTCTCGTCGGCCGAGGCGATCACCGACGAGCACGCCTGCCTGGTGGCCCAGCAGCCGGACTTCCTCGGAACCATCGTGGATCTGGAACCGCTAGCCGATGCCGCCCATGGCGCCGGGGCTCTGTTCGTGGCGGTCGCCGACCCGTTCGCGCTGGGCCTGCTGCGTGCGCCGGGCGATGCCGGCGCCGACATCGTGACCGGCGAGGGCCGTGACCTGGCCGGCCCTCCCAACTACGGCGGGCCCTCGCTCGGTTTGTTCGCGGCCCGCACGAAGTACCTGAGGCAGATGCCGGGTCGCATCGTGGGGCGTACCCGGGAACTCGCCAATGGCACCGGTGGGGGAGAGGAGCGCACCGGATACGTGCTCACGCTACAGGCCCGCGAGCAGTTCATCCGGAGGGAACGGGCCACCTCGAACGTGTCCACCGCGCAGGCCTTGATAGCGGTTGCCTTCACCATCACCGTGCAGGCGCTCGGCCCGAGCGGTATGCGCAACTCCGCCGTGCTCTGCTATCAGCGCGCCCACGACGCCGCCTCGCGCATCGCGGCTCTGCCCGGCTACGAGACACCCGAACGCGGACCCTGGTTCCAGGAGTTTCTCGTTCGAGGGCCTCTTCCTGCCGCCGACCTGGCCGCCCAGCTCGCGGCGCGCGGCATCGGGCCGGGCTTCGATGTGTCGTCCCGGCCGGAGCCCGAGGCACGTGATGCCTTGCTGTTCGCCGTGACGGAGGCGACACCCGATACGCACGTAGACGCGTTGGTCGGGGCCCTGGCGGAGATCGGGAGAGGGGCATGAGCGGTTCCCGGCCTAGCAACGATGACTTCGGGGCGCGCCTCAGCTTCGATCGCGGGGAGCCGGGCCGGCGTGCGGTCGATGTGCCTGCATGGGCGGGGGAGGAGACTCCACTGCCGGACGATCGCTTGCTGCGCGACTCGGTGCGGTTGCCCGAGCTCAGCCAGGGAGGGCTGGTGCGCTACTACACGGCCATGTCGGTGCGGAACTTCGGCATCGACTCGGGTACGTACCCGTTGGGCTCCTGCACCATGAAGTACAACCCGAAGGTCAACGACACGGTGGCCAACCTTCCGGGGCTCGCACGAGCACATCCGCAGGCTCCGGCGGAGGACATCCAGGGCACGCTGCGTATCCAGCTGGAGCTGGGTCGTGGTCTGGGAGAGCTCACCGGCCTTCCGAATGTCAGCTTCGCTCCCGCGGCGGGCGCACATGGAGAGCTGGCAGGCGTCTTCATGGTGGCCCGCGCCCTCGAGGATCGGGGAGAGCTGGAAACCCGCCGCCGCATCCTCGTTCCGGATTCGGCCCATGGCACCAATCCTGCAACCGCCGCCATGGCCGGATTCAAGGTCACCCAGATCCCGACCGGGGCCGATGGCTCGCTCGACCGGGTCACGATCGAGCGAGAGCTCGACGAGACCGTGGCGGCCGTCATGGTCACCGCCCCGAATACCCTCGGCCTGTGGGAAAACGGCATCGAGGAGGTCGCCGGCCTAATCCACGACGCCGGTGGTTACCTGTACGGGGACGGAGCGAACTTCAACGCGATCATGGGCCGGATCCGCTTCGGTGATCTGGGCTTCGATGTCGTCCACCTCAACCTCCACAAGAGCTTCAGTACTCCCCACGGCGGCGGCGGCCCTGGTGCCGGACCCGTGTGCTGCTCCGAGGAACTGGCCCCTTACCTGCCCACGCCGGTGGTGGAGGAAGGCGATGACGGCCTTGTGCGGCTGGTCGCTCCCGAGCGCAGCATCGGCCGGCTCCAGCAGTTCCAAGGCAATGCCGGCGTTCTGGTACGGGCCTATGCATACATGCGAGCGTTGGGGCTCGACGGCCTGCGCGCCGCCTCCGGTCAGGCTGTCCTCAATGCCAACTACGTCCGCGCCCTGCTCCATGGCCATTACGACCTGCCGTACGACCGTCCGGTACTGCACGAGGTGGTCTTCTCCGGATCCCGCCAGCGCCGGGAGCTCGGGGTGCGAACGTACGACATCGCCAAGCGCCTGATCGACCACGGTTTCCATCCGCCGACGGTCTACTTCCCGCTGATCGTCGAGGAGGCGCTGATGATCGAGCCCACCGAGTCCGAGCCTCCCGAGGCGATCGAAGCGCTGGTCGATGCCCTGATCTCGGTGGCGGACGAGGCCGAGAGCGATCCCGACACCCTTCACCACGCGCCCTGGACCGCCCCCATAGGCCGCCTGGACGAGGCCACCGCCGCCCGCCGCCCCGTCCTCCGCTGGCAGGACGGCTCGTAGCTTCCAACCTTTTCAGTCCCCGTTCGGGAAGACTTTTCAGTAGTCCAGGAGCGTTCTGATGATCCGGGCGACCTGGTGGCTGGTTTCGGGGGCTACCGCACCGAGACGGCGAACGAGCCGGCTTCGGTTGATCGAGCGAACGAACTCGCACTGAATGAAGCTCATACGGTCGAGACCCGTACCGGGCGTCGGCTCGACTTCGACGTGGAGGGAGAGGCGCCGGTACGTTGCCGTCAGAGGGACGACGATGACAGACGGAAATCCGGTACCGAACGCAGGCGGCGGACCGATTACCAGGGCCGGCCTATGCGATGCCGGCTCTCCCGGATACGGGATGCCGAAGTCGACCAGCCAGAGTTCGTCAATCGAGGCCATCGGCGACCGAAGTCGACTCGGCCCCTTCCAGGTAGGACAACCATGTCTCCCGGTCGTTCCGGAGTTCCGCGACTTCGGCTGCCACGCGATGGGCGAACCGCTGGCGGCTCAGCGCCTCGGTCGCGTCGCGGATGGTCGCTCCGAGGGACACACCGGCCAGCTTGCTCATCCGCACGAGGCGGGCGTGAGTATCCCTGTCTATCCGAACGGTTGTAGTACTCATAGCTCAAGTATACATTATGTATACACCGGTGTAACAAGGTCCAACCGGCCCGGGATTACACCCAATTCAGAGGGTCTGGCGTACCTTGTCGGCGCCGTGGAACAGGATGTCGCGCACCGCTTCGGAGGCCTTGCCGTGGAATGCCACGGTCTCGGGGTCGAAGTCCCTGGTAGGACGGGGCGTGTGGGTGAAGTGCCGGTGGGTGTCCTCGCCACGGACCAGAGCCGCGCTGTCCCAGTCCCCGATGATCTGGCGAGTCCTGGTCGGCATGTAGTGGAACGAGATCCCGATCCGGCGGTCCTCGGACGTGTTGGGGGAGGAGGCGTGAGCCAACCGGCCGTTGTGCATCGAGATCTCACCGGGCCGTAGCGGCATCGAGACGGTCTCGGCCTCGTCCACCTCCACCGTTATCTCCTGGCCCCGGGTCAGCATGTTGTCCTCTTGGAACGTGTCGCTGTGGGGCATGAACTCACCCCTATGGCTTCCCGGCAGGACGCTCATGCAGCCGCTCTCGGGCGTGGCAGGTGACAGTGCCAGCCACACCGTTATCAGGTCGTCGGTGTCGAGCCCCCAGTAGTTGAGGTCCTGGTGCCACGACACGTAGGACTTGGTCTGCGGCTCCTTGATCCAGAACAAAGTGTTCCAGCAAAGGATGTTCTCACCGATCAGGTCCTCCACCGCGTCCAGAATCGCCTCGTTCCGCATCAACTCGTCGACCCACCGGAACAGCAAATGGCATTTGTTGCGAAGGGCCCCGGACACCGGCCCACCCTGCTCGGATTCGAAACGCTCGAGAATCCGCCGGTAGCCGGTGGCGCCGGACTGGTCCATCACCCGGACCGGGCAGACGTACCCGTCCCGCCGGTACTGGTCAACCTGCTCGACGGTCAAGCGCTTGGGCATCACATTTCCTCTCGGTAAACGCGCCACGATCCTAACGGGCGCCTAGATCCCGGACCGTGGTTGATGAGTGGGCCCCGATACGCCCCGGTTCGGTACAAGAAAGGAATCGATGCCCGCTATGCCCAACTTTACATAACGTGCATTATGGGACATCCAGGTCCCGGCCTGGGGGCGTTTTATGGGCTACTCAAAACGGCCGAAGAAGTCCGGATCAACAACGGGACGAATGACAATCCCCACCTCTTCGTCCAAACACAAGTCAGCAAGCCGCTCGCCATCAATCAGAGTGATCGTAGGACGACGATCCTGCGCCGTCTCCCTCGCCGACCGGGTAAACCGGCTGGTAGTGACGAGAATCCCGTACTCCGCGCCACGAGCGCTGGCATCCGCTTGGAACAACGCCACCTCTGCCCGACCCACGGAAACCGAGGGCGCATACCGCTTCGCTTGAACAGCGACAGTGACCGTGAGCACAGGACTGATCGGCGCGGTACCGATCAGGTCGATCCCTTGGTCTCCCACACCGCCGGTCCTCTTGAGTTCCATATTCAGGGACCGGAGAAGATGTCTCACGAACCGCTCAAACCCGTCAGGCGTCAGCCCGTGAAGACACTTCAGCAAATCCTCACGCCACGACTCTTGGTCACTGTCATCTAACGCTGTTACTTCCTCAGTGAGAACGTCGCCCTTGGACTTCTCTCTGTGGGACTTCTCTCTCTGGGCCTTCTTCGCTGTCCTGTCTAGCTGGTTGAGACACTCCTGCGCGTCCAGTTCGGGTAGACCCATCACTCCTCGGCCAAGCTCCGTGATCAGCCACAGTCCCCTGCGTGGACTCTCGAGGACACCCATCAGTCTGCAATCGATGCGCGCGAACCCCAGCCGATCGTGAAGAATGGAGACAGGATTGTGCTCACCGTAGGTGATGGTGGCCATCTCCTCGGAGAACCCTTCGCCCTCGATGATTGTGTCAGCAATCTCTCGGGGGATCCCGGAGCCGCCGAGAGCGACTACAGCCCTGAGTATTGGCAACCATAAGTCCCGACGTGACGGAATATTGGCTCTGTCCATCAAGGACGATCCTACCCGCCTCCGCTTACCTCCCCATCCACAGCAGAAGGAACCGACCATCTTTGCCAGGCTTATGGCATCGGTCCAGTCGGCGGCCGGAGCGGCGTGTGCCTGGATAACACCGCCGCTGAGTCGTTCCTCGGCACACCGATAAGCGACCCGTCAACCAGCCGACTACCAAGACCGGTGCCGGGCACGCCCATCGCAATGGTGAATCGACGCACGGCACAATGTCTCACGGCACAATGTCTGCTGCTTCACTCCACGACCGGGAATCGGTCCAGAACGAGTGAGGGGACACCTACTACCATCACGCGGCGCCTAAGCCGAGTGTCCAGCCACAAGCGACTCCATTAGGAGCGGTCCGACCACCAGCAGAAGCACGTGACTCGCAGAACCCGACTCACCCTACTCCCGGCCCATCGCGGTCGTGGCCGCACTTACGACCGGTGCCGTCCTCGCATAGACCGAATTCACCACCGGATACCGGTCAGCATTACTTCTCGTTCGAACTCGCAGTTCCTTCCATTAGGTAACCGTCTTAACACCCATGTCCCTCCCATCGTCTTATGGACCGGAGTATCCGATTAACGGTGCCTCCCAGCAGGTCGTCTATTTCCACAAGATCAACCCGCCCAGGACTACCATGTAGTTAGCACATGGCCTGGGATCGGCCGGCGGTGGGGAATGTTGAATCTCCAACTCCCTTACGTTTCTGAGTAACTCCGTTTCTGTACCCTCGACAACCGAGGACCATAAGCCTTCGTTCTCACTGCACCACACTACGGCGCAACAAAGTCTTCTAGTCCGGCATCGAGCGAGTGGAGATAGTAAGGATACATTGACTTGGCCATCCGGACAATAATCGGCATCTTCTTCAGGAGATCGACACGATCTCTACTCCCATCTGTCAGTTCGAAGAGAACTTGAGTGTTGATGAAGGTGGTCCGTTCTCTAAGGTCCATCAGGGTAAGGTCTGGGACGATGCTATTAACGAGCATCTTGCCGTATAGGCTTCGCCATTCCTTAGAAATCGGCTCAACTGGGTTCTTCAGTGTGTAGGCGAGAGTGCTAGCTAGCACGTCAGCGAGTTGGATTCCATATGAGCTTCGAGAGTCCACTAACCTTACGGGTTTGTTAAGATTGAAGACTATTGAAGATGGTGGTGCACTGCTTAGTTGGACATATCCCTTGTCGCGGCGGCCGATGAATCCATCGAAAAATGCTGCCGATGCTACCAACGGCTTGGAATTGTCACAGTAAACTTCAAGACCGTCAGATGTCTCTCCCCAATAGCACAATAGAGAGTAGAGTGCAGTTGCTGTTAGCTCAAGCGTCCAATTCGCCATCGGGCCGGCATTCCTAGCTACTCCTAGTTCGCCTTCTATTTTCTCCCTATGAAGTTTAGATAGTTTATGTAGCTGGCCGATCGGACTCAATCCCTCAAGTCTTCTCCAAACAGAAAAAACCTCATCCAGTTCTCCAGGATCCATTCTCCTCATCATTCTAGAGAATGCCATTAGCAATTCGTCGTGATGTTTATCTGTTTTTGAAGCCAAAAACAAGTGTGTAGCTACGAACTTATGAAAGTCAATCTCATAGAATGTGGCGTTTCGTTCCGCCAAGATGGGTTCGATCATATAGTCGAAAAATTTTCCAGCCAGGGCATATCGCTTATCGGCGACTACCGCCCGAGCATGCTCACATACCACCCCTAGTATCCAAGATAGTGCCCTCCGTCCTCTGGTCGTCTTGATAAGGTTTGCTCCTTTCAGTTCGGAACCTTGTAGCCGAAACCGAGAGTAGGCCTCTGTATGAATCAAACATGCTTCCTCCTCATCAAGCGCAACCCCAACATATACGAACCACGGTTGCTCTGGATCAGCTAGATTCGCGCCGGTGAACCCGGATTCGTCGAAATAGAGGTTCCGGACAGTCGTGCTTTGTTGAGGTGTCATCGTATTTCGCCAAACTGTGTGGGTTGTATCGATCTACAAGATATTACAGATGTGGCAATCAAGACGCCAATCTGTAACGATGTATCGACAGATAGCGCTGCGATTTTTTGTCTGACTGTGCAACCTGCAGTGAGAGAACGGTCGCTCCCTCTCAAGTTGTGTCGTCCGTGCCAAAAGGCTATTCCCATGATTCGGTTACGGCTCGTGGTGCTGGTTTCCACATCAAGTCCTTGCAGAGTGGCGCACCGGCCCATTTGCCGAGTGGCCGTCGTGGTTATCGGCCGGGTGGAGTTGTTGGGGATGGAACCGGCCCAGGCTGGTGTAGTAGGGTGCTGTTTATGGGGACGGGTCGAAGAGAGCCCTCCCCTAAGCCAGCAGCGGCGATCGGTCGGTTGAGGTGGGAACGCAGGGCTTGTGGACTAGTCGATGGTCGGGTCGGGCCCGAATGTGGACTCGACTGTTCTGATCGTGTTCTCGTCGCGGAGTTTGCATGCGACATGCTGTGAGGAGAACAGTCCCTTCTCCCAGATGGCTTCCTCGATGGGTCGGGCGCCCAGCCATTCGACCGGTACGACCATCTCGGCCAGTTCGGGGTCTTCCGAGGCGGCGTCCTTCCATCGGTCTGCGCTCAGCTCTGGTTGATCGACGAGCGGCTGGAGCTGGCCGTTGGTCTCGACTCTGGCATCGCGAGCAGGGATCATCTCGCCGGTGACCCGGCCTATGCCGACGTAGCCGGCGCCGCCCACGTATGCGAACACGCGCTTGCCCGGTGTGAGATGCCGGAGGGGTTTCCAGTAGCGCGATCCCCCTCCTGCGCTCAGGAGCCCGTACTTCCTGGCGATGGACCAGCGGTCGGGCTGCTCTGCTCGGTCGAGCACGCAGTAGAAGTCTCGGCCGTTCCACGGCCGGCTCTTGCGGCGGGATGGCCGCTGGGTCGTGTCTCCGGCCGGCTGGGGGTCGAGCAGCCACGTCCGGGCCAGGTATTGGCGATCGCCGTCGCTGAAGTGGCGAAAGAACACCGCGTTGATGGGCACGCCGTAGGACTCTGCGAGGAACTCGACAATGCGATCAGACGTCGGGTCGAGCTCGGACGCGATGATCGTGAACTGCTGGTCAGCGTTGACCACGTCCGGTAGCGGGCTGTCGAATCGCTCAGCGAACGCCTCGCCGAGGTCGGTTTCGTCATCATGGTGGTGGGCGTAGATCTGTTCGAGGTCCTCGATGCCGAGGTCCTGCACCCAGGATCCGTAGTCGAGTGTCTGGGCGACAACGTCGCGAGGGGTCCGATCGCGCTTGAGTTCCAGGACATGGGCGCGACCGTCAGCGTCGAGGGCTAAGAGATCGATGTATCCGCCATACCGGGTCCGTACCTGGCGTCCAACAACGAGCAGGTCGATCCCACACATGCCGGGATCTTCAGCGATCATGTCCTCGAGACGTTGCTCTGAATCGAGCGGAGATGACACCGGATGCCGCGGCCCGGCATCCGTCATCCGCCAGATCGCCATCTCAACAGCCATGTGAGTCCTCTCCTCCGCCAGAACCCGCATGATGCCACCCGGCAGTGACACTCCCCCAGCTCACGGCAGGATGTCGTGGTAGGTCATGCGCCGGAAGTCGCGCAGGAACGCGGCGGCCTCCTCATGGGTGGGCATTGGCGGGCGGTTAGCGGCTGGCCGGCTCTCGGGGCTGGGAGGCGAGGCACGCGAGGAAGTCGTCCGTGCTCTCATGGACATGGGTTCGACCAGCGGCGAAGTCACCGGTCGGATCCGGGTTCTTGCCGGTAGCTGCGTCTATGTCAGCCAGCGTCAGGGTCTCATGGGCGGTGTCGGTCGCAGGAACAGAGGTCACAGTCGCTCCCCTCTCAGGTTGTGTCCTCCGTGTCCGGTAAGGCTACTGGCCGACAAAGCCAACCTTGAGCCCCGAATCCCTCGAACGCTGATCAGAGCAGCCGAAATCGTCCGATTACACCCTCCCCCATCCATGACCCAAGACCAGATCGACCGCGCAATCGACACCCTCCACGCCCCCTACTCCCAACGCACCATCCGAACCTTCCGCGCCGCGATGAAGAACCTGCAGGACCCCGCCGACCAGGCCCAGAAAATCCTCCAAATCATCCGCGACCTGGGCCTCGAACCCTACGTACCCCCCAACCCCTACCAGAGATCACCCAGGACGATGCCCACCTCGTCTGCTGGCTAGCTCTCGTTCTCCAGTAAACTGTTCTCTAGCGCTGAGGACCGCCGTGATGGCGGCGCAAACCACGGCTCAGGGAAGATGTAGATGTTTGACCCCCCTTCCCAATGTGGGCCACCGTTCTGGCGAGGACTCGGATGGCGGCCACCTCGAACAGGCACGATGGGCATGTGATCAGTTCTTCCGTGACCGTTTCGCACCCGGGACTTGAACGCCCCCTGGCTGGGATCCTCGGCGATGTATCCATGTGCCGTATCCCCGGTGGTGGGACGGGTGTTGTCTCGCCAACTTCGCGGAGAACGGATGGCCGCATTACGATCATGTGCTGTGGATAGTGCAGCAGCCCGGCGCGACCAGAACCCTTCGGCTCCCGATCATGCCTCATGGGAGGGGCTTCGGTGGTCGAGGCGCGACGGGTCGAAGCAGAGCAGCACGGCGTTCGGCTCTGGGTTGGGGATCCGGAGAGCGTGGGCAACAGTTCGTCGGAACGGGCCAACAACGAGTTGAGCGTCTTGTACCCACAGCGTTGGGTGCTTCTCGTGCGAGACCGACCCGCCGAGTCGCACTGCTTGCGATCTCAGCTGCTACAGACTCCGCCGTCATGTGATAGGAGGGATTGATTGAGGCCGATTGAGGCCAAAGCGAAGAGCGTGCGCGAACTGCTTCAGGACGTGAGGTACTCGATCGACTATTACCAGCGCGAGTACCGTTGGGAGGCCAAGCAGGTGCGCGAGTTGCTCGACGACCTGAGCGAGATGTTCTTCGCGGAGTACGAGTCCGGAATGGCCAAGAGCATGGTGAAGGAGTTTCCTCACTACTTCCTTGGATCGATTATCATCAGTCAGCGTGATGGCAAAAGCTTTATTGTCGATGGTCAACAAAGGCTAACTACGCTCACTTTGCTCTTGATCTTTCTTCGCTCTTTGCAGCGCACGCGTGACGACTCGGTCAACATCGACAATCTCATCTTTTCGGATCATTTCGGTGAGAAGACCTTTAACCTCGTGGTTGCTGAACGGGACGCCTGTATGGAGGCGCTCTTCGACGGCGTTCCATTCGACTCCAGCGAGCAAAGTGAATCGGTACAAAACCTCGATGAGCGTTATCAGGATATCGCAACGTATTTCCCCGTTGAGCTACGGGAGGACGCGCTGCCTCATTTTATCTATTGGCTGATCGGCAAGGTTCATCTGGTTGAGATCTCCGCGTATACGGATGAAGAGGCCTACACCATATTTGAGACAATGAACGACCGAGGGCTTTCGCTCAGCCCAACGGAAATGCTTAAGGGCTACCTGCTGGCGAACATGGAGCCGCACCGTAGGACTTCGGCGAACGACCTCTGGCGGCGCCGCGTTCAAGAGTTGAGCGAGCGACGCGATGAACACGGCGGAGACTTCTTCAAGTCGTGGCTGCGCAGCCAGTACGCGGACAAGATTCGGGAGCGGCGCAAGGGTGCAACCGCAGAAGACTTCGATCGGATCGGGACGGAATTCCACCGCTGGCTCCGCAACGCGCGGGAGAGGCTAGGCCTCAAATGCGCTGACGACTTCTACCAGTTCGTTCAACAGGACTTCGATTTCTATAGCCGTCAGTTTCTTCGGATTCGCGACGCGCAGCATTCGCTCACCGATGGATTGCAACACATCTTCTACAATGCTGGCCACGGCTTCACACTGCAGGAGATGTTGCTACTCGCGCCGTTGTGTCCCGGAGACAGTGAGGCGAAGATCAAGATCAAGCTCCGGCTGGTCGCCCGATTCGTTGACATCTTGCTCACTTGGCGCATCTGGAACTTCCGCTCGATCGCCTATTCGACGATGCAGTATGCGATGTTCCTCGTCATGAGAGACATACGCGGGCTGGACGCTCAGCCACTCGCCTCGCTCCTGCACGATCGTCTCGGTCGACAGACCGAGCAGTTCCAGAGCAATTCTAGGCTCCGTGTCCATCAGCAGAACCGCGCCTACCTGCGCCGAATCCTCGCCCGCATGACCGACTACGTTGAGACGGCCTCGGGTTGCCCGCCGAGCTACCCCAAGTTCGTTTCCCGTTCCCAGCCCCGCTACGAGATTGAGCACATCTGGGCGAATCACCCAGAACGACACAAAGACGAATTCGACCACCCCATAGACTTTGCGGAGGAGCGAAACCGGATCGGCGGGTTGTTGTTGCTCCCAAAGAGATTCAATGCCAGTTACGGTAATGTACCTTATGAAGAAAAATTGCCACACTACAATACGCAGAATCTTCTGGCTCGCTCGCTGCGTCCCATGGCCTACGAGCGCAACCCGGGATTCGTTCAATTCGTTCAGCAGAGCGGTCTGCCATTCCGTCCGCACGAGCAATTCAAGCGGACGGAAATAGAGACCCGTGGCAAGCTGTACCTGAAGCTAGCGGAGCGGATCTGGAATCCCGACGATCTGCTCGACGAAGTCAGTCAAGGATGACTGACTTCCGTGAACTGTCGATAGCGCCTTTCAGGCGCCGGGCAGTCCCTTTTTTAACCAGCTGGCCGAGATGACGTGGTGTGTTGGCTCCTCCTCCGGATTCGAAGCGGATACGGCTTTGTCTCGGATCCTATCGAATACTTGAAGCGACGTTGTAAGGCTCTCGCATCCGTCCAGATCCGAGAGGTAGGCCGTTACCGAGCCGCGTGTTTGTACGTTTCCGTCAGGGCCTGGAGCAGTTCCTCGCTGGTGTTCCGGGTGGTGTTTCCCTGCCCTACCCGGGTCCCCGACAGCTCCTCGATCCGGTCGATGAATTGAGGGGCCTTCTTGTCGAAGACGCTGCGCCAGAACTGGAGGGATGCGCCTCGCTCATTCCAGATCGTGACCAAGCCCACGTTCTCGACAACCAGTCGCGGTAGGAGGGTGAACCGCTTCGCGCCCTTGCCCTCGTAGGTGGCGAGTCGCACGAAGCCCTGTTTCTCGATTCCCCGCGCCCACTGCAGGAGCCGGTGCAGTGTCTCGTGGCTATCGGAAGGCGCCTGGCTGATGCTCTCCTCGAATCTCTTGCCTCCGGGATAGAGAGTGCCCGACTCCCCTCGGCGCTTCTTCCGGACGGTGACCTCGTGCTGCTCGGGCGTTACCCGTTGCGGCAAGACGACGGAGGTGCCGTCCACGTCGAAGGAGTTGACGGCGACCAGGTCGATTATCAGCTTGTCGGTCACGTGTTCCAGGTAGGCCACCAGGGTCATCAACTCCCCCGGCACATCGTCTAGTACGAACACGAGCCGGAACCTTCCCTCTTGCAGATGCTCGTCGAGGGATGTCGTGAATTCGTCGGAGTCCAGCGTTTCGTCCTGGACCGACCTCACCGCATCCACGAGGGTCTCGTAGCCGCGTTGTCTCAGGTTCGCACCGAAGCGGTCCTCCAGTTGTTCCCGGGTCGTGCCGTGGAGGTTCGCGGCGTAGGCGAGGATCTGTGCGACGACGGCGCGGCGGGCCTCGTTGTTCTGCGCCAGCTTGATCTCGATGATGACCGGTCGGCCTGACGCTTCCACCCCCAGGAGGTCGGCGTAGCCCGATCCCAGCGGCACTTCCCTACCGAGGACCAGGAGCGGCGGGGCGCCGGCCAGCGGCAGCATCTCCGGGTCATCCAGGTCCCCTTGCTCGTTTCGACGAGCCGCTAACGCTCGTGGTTGGTACCGACCAGATGGAGGGGGTTGGCGGCTACGGGTTCGTGGGAGAGGTCGGCGGGGTTGCCGGCGCGGTCGTGGATGGTGCCGCCGTTGAGTTTCAGGCTGTTGGCTCTGAACGCGATGCCGTCGGAGTCGGTGTCGCCGCTCTGGACCTGGTATTCGAATTCCATGTCGTTGTCGTAGCGGCGGTCAGGGTCGGGCTCGGGCCGGAGCGAGGCGAGCCGGGTCGTTCCACCGATTTCCAGTGCGAACTGTAGGTCGCCGCTCCTGGTGACCGGTTCACCGAAAACCACTTCCACGCGAACGACTTCTCCCACCTCGTAGGCTTCCCCATCGGCGGGCCGGGACATCAGGTAGATGCCTGAGATTGTGGGAGGTGCAGTGTCGATCCTGTGATCCGGCAGGTGGCCGGTGGCCGGGAAGTGCTCCAGGTGTTCGACGTCGGTGCCTGCTGCCGTGATGGTTCCGCTGCCCAGGACGGCAGTGGCGCCATGAGGGATGGCGATTCCCCTGATGTCCATGTCCCCCGGCTCCACGGTGTAGCCGAAGACCAGGGTGTCGGTGCCCGAGCCTCTGAGGTAGCCGGCTTCCCTCCACGCCTCGGCCCAGTTGTTCTCAACCAGACCGACATAGAGCGCCAGGCCCACCTCGCCTTCCACTACCACGTCGGTGTCGAAGTCGAGGGCGATCTCGATGGTCTGGTAGGCGCGGTAGGCCTCCCATCCGTCCGGTGGCGTCGAAATGACCCCGACGTGCTCGACACGGGGGCTGCCGTCGACTTTGTGGCTGGACGCCCTCTCTATACCGGCATGGGTGTAGTCGACGGGAATGTCCGTTCCCCTTGCATACACGATGGCGCTGAAGCCTTGGATCGAGCCGTCTTCCTCACTTGCCTCTGCGCTGCTGACAGCAATGCCGTCAGGATCGCTGTCGGAAGGTTGGACCTGGTAGCGAAAGACCAGGAATCTGGTTCCGGAGCCCTCGAGGTAACCCGCCTCCCTTGGCGTGTGATGATCCGCGTCTCCGAAGAGAAGAGTCAAGGAAGCGTCACCGGCCACATCGACTTGCCGATCGAAGGTCAAGGTGACATCGATGTTCTCTCCGCTGCGATAGACATCTCCCCGAAGCGGGATGGAGGAAACGGCCACGTCGGTGATGGCGGGGGCGTCGTCATCTTCGATCGTGATGACGCAGGACTCGAACCCTCCAACGGTAAAGAGACCGATTTCGAAGGTCTCATCATGTTCGATCCGGGAGTCCTCGATGGTCGACACCGGGACCCAGTGGGTCTCAGTGACGCCGTCGCCAAGAACGATCAGCCCGTGATAGTGAACGTAGTCGCCGGGGCCGGCGGTGTGGCCATCGTGGTGGGTAGCGACAGTCACCGGTGAGAGCAGGTAGGAACCGGGCCACCGCATTCCGAACTGACCGGACTCGCCTTCCTCGATAGGGCCAGGGCATAGCAGGACGGGAGCGGGGCCGACCGCCAGGGCCGGACGTGGCGTCTCACGGAGCATGGCAACTATCGTCACGGCCGTTATCAGTATGACTGGCAGGCTCATCGAAGGAGGCTTCTCCCTCCTCCTAAGAGATAGCTCTGGATACCCAACCATTACTGCCTCCTTTCCGAGTTGGGTGGTTTCCGGCCGGGGCTCCGGCCGAAAGGCTGTTGCACGGGGAACGTCGTATCGGTGGCACAGACGGAGAGCGCAGATGGAGTGGCGAGGTGGCGGCCAGCTCCCGTGACATGGATCGTCACCTCTCTTGGAGGGCGACATCCAACCTGACGTTCTGGCCGACCCCGGAAGCTTCCCTGTTCGGAGCCCGGGGGTCGGGAGGCATTTCCCTTCGTCAGGATGGACTCCATTAAGGAGAATTGTATGTTGGGTCGCGGAGTTAGTGACGCACGCGGGCGCGGTGGCCCGACGGTTGGAGTGATCTGCGGGGTGCGTGTTGGGGTCTATCCGCCGGGGTGGGGTTGTTCGGGGCGGTACTTGTCGAGGAAGTTCTGGTAGGCCCGTTCCTGTTGTTGGAAGGGGCTGAGGTATTCGACGTTGGTGGGATGCCGGTAGTGGCTCCATGTTCGGGGTGGGAGTAGCCGGCGGCGGTGTGGTGGTGTGTCGGAATCGATGCGGTGTCCGCGGCGGTGGATGGCGATGTGATGGTGGTACCAGCAGAGGGTGGCGAGGTTGGCGGCAGTGTTGGTTCCGCCGTCCCGTCTGGGGACGACGTGGTGCGTTTGGAGGCGGTAGCTGCTCTGGCATGAGTCGATCACGCACTTGCGGTCTCGGGCTAGTGCGGCACGCCGTAGCTGCTTGGGAACCTGGCGCTGTGGCGGCCCGGTTGCTGCTATTTCGCCGTCATGGAGGGTGACCGGTTCGCTGCGTCCTTCGCATTCGACTTGTTCAACAGCCTGGGGTCCGACTCGAGGACCGTTGAACAACTCGACGCCTCGGGTGTTGCCCGACTCTTGGGCGAGGGCCTGGTCCTTGACGAGCATGATGACCGGTTCCCTACCGGTGGGATCACCCGGTTTGAGATGCTGGTCGAGGTCGTCTTGGGCCATGGTGGTGAGACCGATGGCCTGCTTCTGCCCTGGCGACAGCTCAGAATCGGATTCGGACGGAGTGGAGAGGGGCGGGATCCGGTCGGCCCGCCGGTCGAGCGCCCTGCGGACGATCTGGCCGTCGGTGGCGGCGAGGCGACCCGATAGGTGCCAAACGGTGCCGTCCTCGGACACCTTCAGGTTCACGTACTGTCGCTCGAAAGCGGTCCGCTCGTCGCCCCTGCTGAGCTTGCGGAACCTGGTGGCCAGCTTCGCGACACCCGCCAGGTCGAGATCAACTGACGCGGCAACGTCGGCGGGGCTCGCTCCTGCCTGGCGGAGCCGCTGGGTGATGACGGTCCGGTCGAACGGGAGATGGCCTCGCTTCATCAGGTCGATGGTGTCGTCGTCCAGCCGTCTGGCCAGGTAGGCGAGGTCGCGGGCGACCGTATGCGGTATGTCGAGCCGGGAGGCCGTCCAATCGACCAGGGACCGGTATCCGTCGCGGACGATCCCCCGCCGGCGGATCACCGTCCTCAGCCAGGCGAGTTGCCGGCCGCGGAGGCGGTCGATCTCCCGCTGGGCTTCCTTGAGGTTGTTCTCAGCGATCAGTATGGAATCGGCGTCGTGGAAAGCTACTTCGTACATATAAACGAGTATATCGACACTCTGTGACAGATTTTGAACGAGCCTTAGAAATGTCAGATATATTTTCTAGAAGGATCGATCGAATGCCCGCGAGCATCGATACCGTTCCTGAGGCGATCAGGCTCCCTCGTTTACGGCTGTCCGACTGGTAGGTTCTGGAGCGATCCATCCGCACTGGTGTTTCTGGAGGTTCTGGCATGAGGAGTCATGAGGTCGATTACCGGATCGTGGGCGAGGACCTCCAGTTCGTGGAGGTGGAACTGGACCCGCAGGAGACGGTGGTCGCCGAGTCCGGGGCGATGATGTACGTGGAGGACGGCATCACGTTCGAGGTCAAGATGGGCGACGGGTCGGAGCCCAAGCAGGGGGCGTGGGGGAAGCTCAAGTCGGCCGGCAAGCGGGCGATATCGGGCGAGTCGGTCTTCCTGTCTCACTTCACCAACCATGGAGGAGGCCGGCGAACGGTTGCGTTCGCGGCTCCCTATCCGGGAAAGATCGTGCCTCTCGACCTCGCGCAGGTCGGCGGCCGGATCCGGGCCCAGAAGGACGCATTCCTCTGCGCTGCGCTGGGCACCAAGCTCGACATCTCCCTGAACCGGAAGCTCGGCGCCGGCTTCTTCGGTGGTGAGGGATTCATCCTCCAGGACATCTCAGGCGACGGAATGGCGTTCCTGCACGCCGGCGGCACGATCGTCGAGAAGCGCTTGGTGGGCGAGAAGCTCCGGATCGACACCGGCTGCGTGGTGGCGTTCGAGCCCCAGATCGAGTTCTCGATCGAGCGGGCCGGACGGGCGTCGACCATGTTCTTGGGAGGCGAGGGGCTGTTCCTGGCGACCCTGGAGGGAACCGGGCGGGTCTGGTTGCAGTCGCTCCCCTTCAGCAAGGTGGTCGACGAAGTGATCCGCCATATCCCGCCGCCCAGCAACAGCGGATAGCTCGGCGAGCCGGATAAGAACGCGAAAATCTCGGAACGAGGGCCCGGCCCGCCGGGCCCACCCCCACCGCCACCACCTTGGTTCGAGGCGCGGCCGGCTATGCCTTGGCGGGCGGCCTCGAACGATATGATCCCTCAGGCGGTCCGTTCGACGTCACAGATGGACCGCTGGTAATTACGATTACCAAACAACGTACAACGAGTGTGTGACATTTTCAACCCCTATCCGGACAGCAACCGCAGGTTGTCCAGATGGGGGGAGTCCGGGCGGGTCAGTCGCGTTCGAGGTCGAGCGAGGCCGAGTTCATGCAGTAGCGCTGGCCGGTTGGTTGAGGGCCGTCCGGGAAGACGTGGCCCAGATGGGAATCGCACTTGCTGCACACGACCTCGGTGCGAACCATGCCGTAGCTGTAGTCGTGGCGCTCCTCTACCGGCGCTCCGTCGACCGCTTCGTAGAAGCTGGGCCAGCCGGTCCCGGAGTCGTACTTGGCCTCGCTGCGGAACAACGGGACGCCGCAGCCGACGCACATGTAGGTACCGGCGTCCTTGGTGTTCCAGTACTCACCGCTGAAGGCCCGCTCGGTGCCTGCTTCCCGCGCTACTTGATACTGCATCGGGGTCAGCTTGTCCCGCCACTCCTCCTCGGTCTGCGGGATGGTGACTGCTTCGCTCGGGGTCGAGGTCATTCTTCCGGGTCCTTTCCCTTGGTAGCGCTGGTTTCCAACTGCAACAGGCGGGGGGCCACATGGCCGGCCCGGACCGGGTGTCCGGGCCCGATAGCGGTCTTGAAGACCCTATCCTTGTCCAGTGGCAACTGAATACACACGCTCAGTCGGGACGATCCGCAGACTCCCTGTCGCGACGATCCTAACCCGACCGGATGGAGTCTGAACGATGGACCAAGGAACGGACCGAACAACCGGATCATCCGCCAACCCTCCCCCGGACGGATGGAGATCGACCAGGGACTACTTCCTCGCCGGGTTGGTGGCGACCGGGTTCGCCGTGGCCCTGTCCGAGATGCTCGCCTCCTTCTTCGTGTCGGCGCCGTCCCTGGTGCTGACCATCGGGCAGAGGTTCATCGACATCACACCCGCCGCCCTCAAGGACTGGGCCATCGCCGTCTTCGGCACCAACGACAAGGCGGTCCTGATCGGAGGGATCGTGGTGGTGACGACTCTTATCGGCGGCCTGCTGGGCGTGGTGGCCCGCAAGCGCATGCAGGTGGCGGCTGTCGGGTTCATCGCCTTCGGCGTACTTGGCTTCGCGCTGGGAATCACCGATCCGCTGGCCACCGCCGGGGCCACCCTCATCCCGGCCGTCGCTGCGGCCGGGAGCGGCATCGCGGTGCTGGTCCTGCTCTGCCGTCTCCTCCAGGGACCTACCACCGGGTCTGCCGATCCGGTCCCCGGCGTGACTCCGGACTCCCGGCGGACCTTCGTGACCGCCTCGGGCGCCGCAGTGGTGCTAGCCATCGGCCAGGTGGTGGTGGGACGGATCGCTTCGGGCCGGACGCAGTCGGCGGTAGCCGCCCGGGAACAGGTCACCCTGCCCACGGTGGCCGCCTCACCCTCGACCACCGCCGCCGCCGCGAGTACCACCGCTACCACCGCGTCGGCCACCACCGGGGCAGCAGTCGAAGAGGCCGCGGTGGCGGAGACCACGACCACTACGCAGGCCGAGATGGAGGTGGTCCGCACCGTGGCCGATCCGACTCCCGCCCAGATCGCTGCGGTGGACGGGGTGTCGGAGTTGATCACGCCCAACGAGACCTTCTACCGGATCGACACCGCCCTCAGCATCCCTAACGTCGACATCGATAGCTGGGAGGTCAGCTTCACCGGACTGGTCGACTCACCATTCAGCCTCACCTATGACGAGCTGGTGTCCCTTCCCATGGTGGAGCGCTACATCACGATTTGCTGCGTATCCAATTCCGTGGGTGGCGAGCTGATCGGCAACGCCAAGTGGCTCGGCGTCCCCCTGAAGGACTTGGTGGAGCAGGCCGGGGTCCAGCCCGAAGGCACGCAGTTGATCGGTCGTTCGGTCGATCGTTTCACGGTCGGCTTCCCCACTGCCGCAGTGTTCGACGGACGGGAAGCGCTGCTGGCCATCGGCATGAACGGGGAGCCCCTTCCGGTCAGGCACGGCTTCCCCGCCCGACTGGTGGTCTCCGGCCTGTACGGGTACGTCTCCGCCACCAAGTGGCTGTCCGAGGTCGAATTCGCCCGATGGGAGGACTTCGACGCCTACTGGATACCACGAGGTTGGGCCAAGGAGGCGCCGATCAAGACGCAGTCACGTATCGACACGCCTCGCCCGGGCACCGTCGAGGCCGGCACCCAGGCCATTGCAGGGGTGGCCTGGGCCCAGAATCTAGGGATCGACATGGTCGAGGTCCGGGTCGATGACGGGCCGTGGATGGAGGCCACCCTGCCCGAGGAGCTCGCCATCGACACATGGAGGCAGTGGCACCTCGAGTACGACTTCACTCCGGGTTCTCACATCATTGCGGTGCGGGCCACGGATCGGACCGGAACCACCCAGACCTCCGAGATAGTTCCGCCGCGGCCGGACGGAGCCACCGGCTACCACACCGTCCAGGTGGTGGTCGTCTGATCCGCTACTCCGCCAGCCTGGCCAGGTAATCGTCGGGGATGTCGAAGTTCCCGTAGACGCCTTGCACGTCGGCCAGTTCGTCCAGCGTGTCCACAAGGCGCAGGACCCTGGCGGCGCCGGAAGAGTCCAGCGCGATGGTTGTGGACGGGAGCTGGGTGATCTCGGCGGTCTGCACGGACAGTTCGGCGTCCGCCAGGGCATCCCGGACAGCCGGGAAGTCGGTCGGCGCGGTGATCACCTCGAATTGGTCACCGCTCTCCCGGACGTCTTCGGCGCCCGACTCGAGGGCAGCAAGCAGGATCTCGTCTTCATCACCTTCTACTAGAAGGTAACCCTTCTGGTCGAATAGGTAGGCGACGGATCCCGGCTCGCCGAGGTTGCCGCCGTTCCGGGTGAAGGCGGACCGGATGTCGGAGGCGGCCCGGTTGCGGTTGTCGGTGAGCGCCTGGACCAGCAACGCCACTCCCCCGGGTGCGTAACCTTCGTAGAAGACCGTGTCGAGGCGCTCACCCACCAGTTCCCCGGTACCGCGCTTGATGGCCCGCTCGATGTTGTCCTTGGGCACCGAGGCAGACCTGGCCTTGTCGATGGCAGTGGCCAGCACGGCATTACCCGCCGGGTCGCCCCCACCATGGCGAGCCGCCGCCTCGACCGCGCGGCACAGCTTGGCGAACAGGTTGCTGCGCGCGGCGTCCTGCCGCCCCTTGCGGTGCTTGATGTTCGCCCACTTGGAATGACCGGCCATCGACTCTCTCCTACTGCCGGGCGTCAGGCCACGAGGTCGATGAGCATCCGGTGGACCCGGTGGTCGCCCGTGAGCTCGGGATGGAAGGCGCACGCCATGACATGGTCCTTTCTCACCAGCACGGGCCGGCCGTTGTGGCTGGCCAGCACCTCGATGTCGGGGGCGGTCCGGTCCACTACGGGCGCCCGGATGAAGACCGCGCGGAACGCATCCTCCCAGCCGTCCACGGCCAGATCGCATTCGAACGATTCGTTCTGCCGGCCGAACGCGTTCCGCTCCACCACCATATCGAGCGCTCCCAGCAGAGGCTGGTCTCCTCCGGTCACCTCCGAGGCCAGGAGGATCATCCCCGCGCAGGTTCCGAGGGTGGGTAGCCCGTCCGAGATGCGCTTGCGGAGGGGATCGACCAGCCCGTAGAGGGTGGCGAGCCGCCCGATGGCCGTCGATTCCCCTCCCGGAATGATCAGGGCGTCGATGTCCTCCAGATCGGTGGGCGTCCGGATCTCGCTGGGAATACCACCGGAGGCGGCCACCATCCGGGCGTGCTCGCGGACATCTCCCTGGAGGGCGAGCACGCCGACCACGGGCGCCTCGGGCGCGGCCTCTACCAGCCTCGCTCCTGCATCCGTTGGCCGGCGGGAATGTCGTCGATCTCGATCCCGACCATGGCCTCGCCGAGGTTGCGGGACACCTTGGCCACGATCTGGGGATCGCGGTAGAAGGTGGTGGCCTCCACGATCGCCCTGGCCCGGACCGCCGGGTCGCCGCTCTTGAAGATTCCCGAACCCACGAATACGCCGTCGCATCCCAGCTGCATCATCATGGCGGCGTCCGAGGGCGTGGCGATGCCTCCGGCGGCGAAGTTGACTACCGGCAGGCTGCCCGACCCGGCTACCTCCCGCAGCAGTTCTACCGGTGCTCCCATGTCGCGAGCCAGCGCCATCAACTGGTCGTCACCGGCCGCGGCCGCCTGGGCGATCTCGCGGTTCATCCGCCGCATATGGGTGACGGCCTCGACCACGTTGCCGGTACCCGGCTCCCCCTTCGTGCGGATCATGGCGGCGCCCTCGGCGATGCGGCGCAGCGCCTCCCCGAGGTTGCGGGCGCCGCACACGAAGGGCGTGGTGAATGCCCACTTGTCGATGTGGTGGTGACTGTCGGCCGGGGTTAGAACCTCGGACTCGTCGATGTAGTCGACGCCGAGGCTCTGGAGCACCTGCGCCTCCACGAAGTGTCCGATGCGGGCCTTGGCCATGACCGGAATCGAGACCGCGTCGATGATCTCGTCGACCTTGCTCGGATCGGCCATACGGGCCACTCCCCCGTGGGCCCGGATATCGGCGGGTACCCGCTCCAGCGCCATGACCGCCACCGCCCCGGATTCCTCGGCGATGGACGCCTGCTCCGCGTTGACGACATCCATGATCACGCCACCCTTGAGCATCTCGGCCAGTCCACGCTTCACCCGCAGCGTGCCGGTCGTCTCCGCCTTGGTACCCTGTTCCATGGCGATTTTGTCCTTTCAATAGTACCAACTATCAAGAATATTCTACCGGGTCCAACCCCCAACGCAACCTATTCTGCTATCCGGCTTGCGCCCCGGCGACCATGCGGTACAGGTCGGTGTACCGGGAGATCACCTGCCCCCAGTCGTACCTTTCGACCCGGGCTGACGACCCCTTCGCCAGGCGTTCGCGCAGGGCCGGATCGGCCAGCACCGCCTTGAGGGCGCCGGCCAGACCGGCCGGGTCGCCGTTCCTGAACAGGAGGCCCGTCCCGCCGAGGACGTCCTCGAATGCGGCCAGGTCGCTGGCCACCACCGCGCATCCCGCCGCCATGCCCTCCGCAACGGTTATTCCAAAGCTCTCGCCACCCCGGTTGGGAGCGCAGAACACGCCGCTTCCGGCCAGGACCGAGCGTTTCTCGGCCTCGGACACCCGCCCGAGGTAGTCGACGCCCTCGATCGGGGGCGAGTCTCCCCCACCGACCATCACCAACCGCGCATCCGGAATCTCGGAACGCACGGCCGGCCATGCGGATAGCAGCAGATCCCGGCCCTTACGGGGGTCGGGCCGGCCCACGAAGGCCAGCCGGCGAGGGTCGCGCGGCGTCTCGACCCTGAACGAGGACACATCGACTGCGTTGGGGATCTCCGTCACGTCGAGACCGAGGGGCTCGACGGCGCGCCGGGCGGTTCGGCTAACCGCGGTAGCCACAACATCGCCCAGCAGCAGCCGCACCGCGCTCCTCCCCCACCGGTACGCGGCGCGGAACATAGGAGATGGATCGGCGTGGAAGGTGACCACAGTGGGTCGCCCGGTCCGGAGCGCCGCCCAGCCGGCCAGGGGAACCATCGGCTCGTGTACGTGGACCACGTCGGCGCCCGCCACGGCGGCCCGCACCCGGCGGACGACCATCGGCGACAGAGCGATGGGCGCGCGGGAGCGGTTGACCGGAAACATGAGCGAGCGGCCCGCGTCCGCACGGTCGGCGCCGGAGCCGGCCGCCGGAGCCACCGCGATTGCTTCCTGGCCCTGCCGCCGGAGATGCTCGACCAGCCCGAGGACCTGCTGCTGGACACCCCCCGGGACGTTCAGGGCGTACGGGGAGATCACGGCGACCTTCACGCATCCCCTCCGTGTCGTTCGAGGAAGTCGTGGTCGGACGGCCAGTTGGGCTGCACCAGGTGCCATTGGGTGGGTGCTTCCCGGATCATGTCCTCGTACCGGTGCGCCAGCCGCTGGGTGATGCCGGCCATCCGGTTCCTGTCCTCCGGGCCGGGGTCCTCGATGGGAGCGTGCACCACCACCCGGTGACCCGCACCCCGCTTGAAGTAGGAGACCACGGGGAGCAGGACCGCATCGTTGCGGATCGCCAGGACGGCCGGGCCGGCCGGCAGGGTGGTCCTCTCACCGAAGAACTCCACTTCCACGCAGCGGCCCCCGATGTTGCGGTCGGCGACCAGCGCGATGACGCGTCCCTCCAGCATGTCGTTCCGCAGTGCCCGCATCGTGGACAGGCCTTCCGCCAGCACCACCCGGATACCGAGCCGGGCCCGCAGGTCGACGAACCATCGGGCCAGCCGGCGGTTGGCCAGTGCCTCCGCTACGGCGGTGATCCGGACCCCCGCATCCTCCGCCAGCGTACCCGCCAACTCCCAGTTGCCCACGTGGGGAAGCGCCGCGACGATCGGTCTCCCGGACTCCTGGGCGGCCCGGACGTGTTCCAGCCCGACCAGCGTCACCCGCGACCTCACCGCCTCCGCCCGCCGCGGCCGGAACCAGAGCGTCTCCGCCCAGTAGCGACCGTAGGCGCTGAACACGTCCCGGGCCACCCGCTCCACCGCCCGGGCGTCGTCGCTCCGGCCGAGCACCCTTCCCATGTGCCGGATCGCCATGGCCTTGCGCTCCCGGGCCCAGAACCAGCAGAGACTGCCCGCCCAGCCGCCCAGGCGGCGGATGATCGGTTCGGGGAGAGCTCCGAAGATCCCCGCGCCTGCCCGGTAGGCCAGGTAGGTGAGCAGGTCAGTCACCCGGTGACAGCTGCCGCCAGGTCTTGAAGAACCGCTGGAAGACGGTTAGCCAGGTGAGGATGGCCATCAGCCACAGCATGACCGAGACCTGATCGAAGAGGAACCCGGCCGCAAAGAGGATGACCCGCTCGGCGCGGCCCATCAGGCCGCCCCGACCCTCGACCCGCCCGATGTCGGCCTTGGCGCGGAGGTACGAGATGACCAGCGAGGCGCCCAGGCTCAGGACGCACAGCACCACGAGGGCGGGGTCGCCTTCCTGGGGCGACAGCCGGGACGTAAGCCAGAAGGAGCAAGCCGCGAACATGGCCGTCTCACCGATGCGGTCGAACACGGAGTCGAGCAGCGCCCCCCGCGGCGAATCCGATCCCGAGGCCCGGGCAACCGACCCGTCCAGCCCGTCGAGGGCCGAACCGCCCAGGATCACCAGGGCGCCGGCAACCACGGCTCCGTTGGCCAGCAGGATCGATCCGGCCAGGGTGACCACCAGCCCGGTCACGGTCAGGTGGGCGGGCCGCACCCCGATGCGGGCCAGGCTACGGCCGATCGGAGCCACCACTCTTTCGACATGCCCGCGGGCCCAGACTTCGATCACGGCGGCTCCTCTCGTGGGGAAGGTACCACAGACGGCAAGCATCGTATGATTGCCTACACTCGGATGCCCGACAAGGAAGCGGAGGAGGATGCGACCGGAGAACATTCGAAATGTGGGCCTGTTCGGCCATGGAGGTTCCGGCAAGACCTCTGTGGCAGAAGCTCTCCTCTTCAACGCCGGCGAGATCAACCGCATCGGCTCCGTCGATGCCGGCAACACGGTCATGGATCACGAGCCCGAGGAGATCGAGAGACAGGGCTCGCTGGGGATCGGAGTGGCGTCCTTCGATCACAACGGGACCCGGGTCAACCTCATCGACACCCCCGGGTACGCCGATTTCGTGGGCGAGGCGCTGGCGGCGCTGCGAGCCGTGGACCTGGCTGTCTTCGTGGTCTCCGCCGTCGACGGCGTCGAGGTGCAGACCGAGATCCTGTGGGAGGCCGCCCGCCTGGAGGGTATCCCCCGCGTGGTCTTCGTCAACAAACTCGACAGGGACCGCGCCTCGTTCTCCCGCACACTGGACGAGCTCGTCGAGTCTTTCGGCAAGCGTATCGCTCCCATCCAGATTCCGGTCGGTGAGGAGCAGAGCCTGAGCGGGGTGGTCCGGTTGGTGTCAGGCCGCGCCTACCGGTACGGGTCGGGCCGGACGGAGGGCACGCCGGTCGACGTTCCGCCCGAGGTCGCAGACACCTTCGAGGAGACCCGTTCGGCCCTGGTCGAATCGGTGGTGGAGACCGACGACGACCTGCTGGAGGCCTACTTCGAGGGCGAGGAACCGTCTGCCGAGCGGATGGTGGAGGTCATCCACGACGGGATGCTGGAGGGGGAGATCTTCCCGGTGCTGGTGGGTTCGGCCGGAACCCTGGTGGGAATCGACACCCTGGCCGAGTTCATGGTCGACTTCGGACCCGATCCTCTGGAGCGGACCATGCCGGCCACTTTGAGCGGCGAGCTGGTGGCCGACGTCGACGCCCCGGCGGTGGCCTACACCTTCAAGACATCAGGCGATCAGTACGTGGGCCGGGTCAATACCTTCCGGGTCTTCTCGGGCTCGTTCAAGCCCGACACGATCCTCGAGAACCCGGGCGGGCACAAGCTCAAGATGTCCAGCCTCTTCTCACTCCAGGGCAAGGACCACGCCGGGTTGCCGGTGGCGACCGTGGGTTCCATCGGCTCGGTGGCCAAACTCGACAACCTGCGGGTGGGCGACACGCTTCGGACCCCCGGATGCGATACCGAGATCTCACCGGTCCGCGTCCCCCGCCCGGTGCACGAGGTGACCGTGTCGCCCCGCTCCACCCAGGATGAGGACAAGCTCTCCACCGCTCTGGCCCGCGTCCAGGAGGAGGACCCCACCATCTTGGTGGACCGTCGCGCCGAGACCAGCGAGACGGTCCTCTCGGGTCTCGGGGAGGCACATGTCAGCGTCACGCTGGCCAAGGTCGCGCGGCGTTTCGGAGTCGAGGTCGACACCGGTGTGCCGCGCATTCCCTACCGGGAGACCATCCAGGGGCGGGCCGACGTGGAGGGCAAGCACAAGAAGCAGTCGGGCGGGCGGGGCCAGTTCGGTGTGGCCTACGTGAGGTTCGAGCCCAACCAGCGGGGCCAGGGTTACGAGTTCGTGGATCAGATCAAGGGCGGCTCCATTCCGCGGAGTCTCATTCCGGCGGTCGACAAGGGGATCCGGGAGGCCCTCGTGCGGGGCATCCTGGCCGGTTACCCCGTCATCGATGTCCGGGCCACCGTTTACGACGGCAAGTTCCATTCGGTCGACTCGGATGAGCTCAGCTTCCGGATGGCGGGGATCATGGCCGTCCGGGCCGCGGCCTCCGACCTGCGGGCTACCATCCTCGAACCCATCGCCGTTGTCACCGTCCGGGTGCCTGAGGACTACATGGGCGACGTGATCGGTGACATCAATGCCAAGCGAGGGCGGGTGCTCGGGATGGACGCCGATGGACGGAGCCGGGTCCTGACAGCGGAAGTCCCGATGGCCGAGGTGCAGCGTTACTCCGTGGACCTGCGGTCGATGACCGGAGGGCGTGGATCTTTCGACATCGAGTTCGCCCGCTACGAGCCTGCTCCCCCGCAGGAGGTGCAGCGGGTGGTGGCGGCGGCCAAGGCCGAGTCCGAGTAGGGAGGGACCAGCACAGCTCATGGATAAGGCAACCATCCGGGTCGATGGTGAGGATGCGATTGACGTAGCGATCGCATCGGGCACAGAGGGCGAACGGGCGCTGGACATCCGGGGCCTCCGGGCGGCTACCGGAATGGTCACGCTCGATCCCGGGTACGGGAACACCGCCGAAACCATCAGCGCGGTGTCGTTCATCGACGGCGAGGCAGGGATTCTCCGCTACCGCGGTTACCCGGTGGACCAGTTGGTCGAGAACTCCACGTTCCTGGAGGTGGTTTACCTGCTCGACAGGGGCGAGCTGCCCACCTCCGAACAGATGGCCCATTTCGAGGGCCGGATAGCCGAGCACAGCGCCCTGCCCGAGGGGTTCGAGAACATCCTGGAGGGGCTTCCGGCCGGTACCCATCCGATGCAGAAGATCGCCACCGCGATCGCCCTGCTGGGCGCGTACTTCCCGGGTACGGGAGGAGCGGGATCGGTGGAGGCCAACCGTCTGGGCGCTATCCGCCTGGTGGCGATGATGCCGGCGCTGGTGGCGTGGTCGCATCGCAGCGATCAGGACCGGGTCTACATCGATCCCGACCCCGGCCTGGGCTACGTGGCCGACTTCCTCAACATGACCTTCAATTCCGGCAGCGAGGGCTACCAGCTCAACCCGGCCCATGTCCGGGCGATGGAGGCCTTGCTGATTCTCCATGCCGACCACGGCCAGAACCTCTCCACCTCGGCGGTCCGGCTGGTCGGCTCCGGGCAGACCGACCTGTTCTCCTCGATATGCGCCGGCGTCCTGGCGCTGTCCGGCCCCCTTCACGGTGGCGCCAACCAGCGGGTCATCGAGATGCTGGAGGACATCCATGCGGCCGGTGGCGACACCGGGCTGTTCCTGGACCGTGCGAAGGACCGGAACGACCCCTTCCGGCTCATGGGCTTCGGCCACCGGGTCTACCGGAATTTCGATCCCCGAGCGCAGATCATCAAGCGCCACGCACGCGCCCTGCTCGATCATCAGAGCAATCCCCTGCTGGACCTGGCGTCCAGGTTGGAGCAGGAGGCCTTGGCGGACGAGTTCTTCATCAAACGGCGCATCTATCCCAACGTGGACTACTACTCGGGCATCATCTACCAGGCGATGGGCTTCCCCAGCGAGATGTTCACGGTGCTGTTCGCCCTGGGGCGGCTACCGGGATGGCTGGCACAGCTGCGGGAGATGAGGGAGTCGTCGAGCGCTCCGCTCAAGCGCCCGCGCCAGATCTACAACGGCTACCCGCAGAGGGACTACCCGTCTCCGGCGGAGCGTTGATGGACGGGATCCGCATTCCCGCCGAAGTCGCCGAGGCGGCGGGAGTCCCGGACGATCTCGATTCCGGACAGTTGGGTCCGTACCGGTTCCCCTCGCCGGCCCGCCGCCGGATCGGCGCCCGTATCTATGTGACCGCAGGTCTGCTGGCCGCGCTCGGAGCGCTGGCCAACCTCGGTACCGGCCTCTGGGTGGTCGCGATCGGGCTGCTGGCCCTCGCCTATCTTCATTACCGCACGGCCTGGCCGCTGGCGGTAGGCCAGGAGCAGGCGCTGGACATGGCTGCATCCCTGTCCCCGTTCGCGGTGGGCCACGCCTCGGCGGCGCTCGGGTTCGAGGGAGGGCGGTCACGCCCGGTCTGGAACCTTGTCCTCTACTCGGCGGAGAACCCACCTCTGTTCCGGGCCCTGGTAAGGCTCGACGCTGTGAGCGGCCGGCAGTTGGACGAGGTCTACACGGAGCAACTGCCACAGCCGGACTGAGGGGCGGCGGGCACCGGGTAATCGGGCGGCCGGGCCGAGGGATGACCGGTGGCCGCAAAAGTGTTTCGGAAACCTGAAGAAAGTAGCGGATCGAGTTGATAGTCGTCGGCGCCGACGGTCCGGGGAAGCTCCAGGTTCGGGATGTTCCCGCTCCTATCGGGAACGGGCGCGCCCTGGTGCGTCTCGAGCGGGCCGGAGTATGCGGTACCGACCTGAAGATACTGGACGGGGCGATGCCGGTCGCCTATCCGGTGATCATGGGGCACGAGATGGTGGGCGTGGTGAGCCGGACCGGGTCCCAAGGCCGGCTGCCTTGCGGGACGAGGGTGCTGGTAAACCCGGGGATCCACTGCCGCAATTGTTACCTCTGCGATACGGACCGGCCCCATCTCTGCCGCCACGGCGGCCTGCTGGGGCGCGACATGGACGGCGTGTTCGCGGAGCAGATCGCGCTGGAGGAGCACTTTCTCCATGTGGTACCGGATGTGATCGACCCGGACGCCTCCGGGTTGTTGCAGGTGCTGGGCACTGTCGTCCACTCCCAGCAGACCGTCGCGGTCATGCCCGGCTCGGTGGCCGTCGTGATCGGGCTGGGTGTGTCGGGTCTGTTACATCTGCAATTGCTGCGGGCCGGCGGCGTGGACAGAGTCATCGGCATCACCCGCTCTGCCTGGAAACTGGATCTGGCCACCCGGCTGGGCGCCCTCGCGGTGGCTACCCCCGAGGACGCCGCCGGCGTTGTGGCCGACGTCTCGGGCGGCCGCGGCGCCGACCTGGTCGTAGAGGCGGTGGGGACCGGATCCACGGTGGCCCAGGCCATCGAGCTATGCGGATCCGGTGGCGAGGTGATCGTCTACGGCACCGTCACCGGCGAGGGCGGACCGATGCCCTACTACCAGCTCTACTTCAAGGAAATCACCCTGCGCTACCCGAGAGCCGCCCGACCCGAGGACTACGACCGCGCCATAGCCCTGGCAGCCTCGGGGAGGATCCGGCTGGACCCGCTGGTCACTGCGAGCTTTCCCCTGGAGAATGCCCCGGATGCCTTGGCCGCAGCCCGGAGCGGCGAACACCTCAAGGTTCTTCTCACGCCCTGAGCCCTGGCAGCCCGGGCGCATGACCGCCTGACCACTCCCCAAGTATGATGCCCGCATCGAGCCGGGAAGGACATGCGGGAAGCATTCGGGGTCTTGAGTACCGACTGGAAAGAAGGCATCAACTGGGACGCGGTCCGCAAGTGGCGCTTGAAGCGGGCCCATGAGGCAATGAAGCGCCACGGGCTGGGCGCCCTGTTGCTCTTCTACGACGAGAACATGCGTTACGTCTCATCCACCCTGACCCCGGGGTGGAACCGGCTCAAGCCCGGCCTCCGTTACGTGGTGCTGATCGAGGACCAGCCCCCGATCGTCTACGAGCAGGGCGACATCGGGTTCCATCTCGAGGCTCATAATCCGTGGATCCCGAAGGAGAACATCCGCTACTCCTACGCCTGGATCAAGGGTGCCGTGGGTCCGGCTTCCACCCAGCAGGTCGACAAGTTCACCCGCTCGCTGATCAACGACCTCGAGGCGGCCGGGGTCAATGACAAGCCTCTCGGCGTGGATTTCATCGACATCAATCTGGTCGGGGCCTTCCAGCAACACGGGATCGAGTGGACCGACGGGATGACTCCGATGATGGAGGCCCGAGCCATCAAGAGTCCGGACGAGGTCAAGGCCTTCTCGATGGTCGGGTCGATCTGTGACTACGTGCACTACGAGATCACCAACTTCATCAAACCGGGCATGACCGAGAACCAGGTGGCGGCCTTCGGGTTCGAGAAGCTGTACTCGATTCCCGGCATGGAGGACGTGGAGGATGTGATCGTCTCGTCGGGGCCGAACGCCTGGCCCAACTGGCGGAACTTCTCGGACCGGATGATCCGGCCCGGAGAGTTGGTGATAGTCGACCTGGCGGCGCTCACCTGGAACGGGTTCAAGAGTTGCGTCTACCGCACCTACTGCGTCGGCGGGAAGCCGACCGACGAGATGCAACGTGTCTACGACGAAGCGCACAAGTGGCTGTGGGACTCGATTGACGCGACCGGCCCGGGAGTTACCACCGCTGATGTGGCTTCCAAGTGGCCGAGCGCTCAGGAGGTCTGGGGATACGAGGAGGAGGACCAGGCGGCGGCCAATCTATGGGGCCACGGTCTGGGACTGGCCCAGTACGACCCGCCGGTGATCTCCCGCATCTGGTCCCTGGATCACCCGGTGGAGATCCGGCCCGGCATGACCTTCGCCCTGGAGACCCAGCACGGGATCCTCCATCGATTCGGGGTCCGTCTCGAGGAGATGCTGTACGTGACGGACACAGGAATCGAGATGGTGTCGACGTACAAGTCCCACGAGATAATCGCCGTCGACTAGTTGATCGTGGTCGGTCTGTCTAGCGGTCGGCGTGCTATGGACCGCCATCGGCGCCTCTGGCTGCGTCCTGCCTCCTCAACGTACCCTGCGGGTACGCCTTCGTCCGCAGTCCTTGCCATAGACGCCGCTGACGGCGCCATATCCCACCGCCGCCCCACAGACCAACCACGGGACCCGCGGGAACAAACGAGCGCGCATAGCGTGAACACGCCCTAAGCCATGTCGCGAGCGGGGCGCCTGGTCTGGCTCGACGAGGCGGACGCTCGAAACCCGGCGCTGGTGGGCGCCAAGGCCGGCAGGCTCGCACGGGCTCGTGCGATCGGGTTCCGGGTGCCCGACGGGTTCGTGGTTCCGGTCGAGGCCTCCGTTTCCGCCATCCGTCGAGGACAGGCGGCGCTGGGACGCTCCGGCAACTCGGGATCGGCGCGCGCCGCGGTCTACAACCACGCCCCGCACCCGCTCGCACGGGGGATGGTCGAGGCCGCCGACCGGTTGGGTGGCGTGGTGGTGGTCCGATCCTCCAGCCGGGCCGAGGCGGAAGGAGTGTGGGCGGGCGCCTTTTCCTCGTACCTGAGCCTCCGGTCGGACGAGGTCCCGGCCGGCGTCGTCGGATGCTGGGCATCCGTCTTCGGCCCCGGTGTCCTGAAACGGGTCGAGGCCATCGGGATCTCGCCCCCCGACATCGGGATGGCCGTCCTGGTACAGACGCGTCTACGGACGATCTGTGGCGGTGTGGCCACCCTCGGGCAGGCGGAGGAGGTCAGGATCGTCGGCATGGCAGGGCACCCGGCGCCCCTGATGGCCGGATGGCAAAGCGGGCACGCGTCGGTCGTGGCCGGCAATGACTCGGTGGAGGCAAGGGAGGACTCGCCTGTCTCCCGGGAGGTTGCGGTTCGTGTGGCCCATCTGGCCAGGGGGGTTGGGAGGGAACTCGGATACGCCCATATCGAGTGGGCCATGGGCGAGGACGGGGAGGTATACCTGCTCCAAGCCCAGCCTGTCGCGGATCCGCAGCCGACTCTTCGCGAGAAGCCGTCCATGACGGCCAGGACGCACCACCCTCGGCTCGGTGATGCCGTCCGGCTGATGCTCCGCTATCCGGGCCCCGTGGGCGAACGCCTGGTCTGGCCTTGGGCTATCGGCCTGGACGAGCTCCCCGGCTTGCGGATCCGGCCCTCCCGCAAGGACGTGGCGACGCTGGTGGCCGAGACGCGGAGGAGCGCCGCACTGCTGGTCTCGCAAAGATGGGAGGGCGGTGGCATCACCGAGGCCTTCGAGCGAGCCTGGGCGCAGCTTCGCGAAGGTGACGGCTCTCCCATCGCCAGGTTGCTGTCCTGCAGCTCCGCCCCGGACCCTGACCTGGTGGAGGGGCACCTGGAGAATCTGGGGTGCCTGGCCGATGCTCTCATCCGATCCGGGCAGATTCCGCATCCCGGCTGGATGTGGTATCTCGATCTCGCCTCTCCGGACTCCCTGGCCAGTCCGCCGGGGTGGCGTGACGGTACGAGCCGGCGGATCGGAGTCGGCCGGTGGGATCCCTTCATTCACGACGTGATAGCGTCGCTGGGCAGGACGGTGCCCGGACAGCCGGCCGCAGGTGGGTGGGGAGCCGGAAGGCTGCGAATGGTCCGCAGTGCCGACGACGCTGCTGCTTCCGGCCCTCGCGAGATCATCGTCGCAGCCCGGCCCGTGGTCAATCTCGCCCCGTTGCTGTGGAACGCGGCGGGTCTGGTGACCGAAGCGGGCGGACCCGGCGCCCATCTGTTCGAGGTGGCGGGATGGCTGGGCGTGCCGGCGGTCTGCGGTGTTGACATCGAAGCACTGATCGGTGATCGGCCCCATACTCCGGAACGCAGCGAGGATGTCGTAGTGGCGGTGGATGGTGACATCGGGCGCCTGGCCATCCTGTCCCGGTCACCTGGGACGGAGAGGGTGTCGGTCGGGCGGGCGCAACGACGACGCTGACGCGGCGGGGATGCCATCACGCCTCCGCGCCCAGCCGCATAGACTCGTTAACACCTTGGTCGTAGAAGGAGGACGTAGCCTGGCATGAAAGCGGTCCGCTCGATGCTGTTCGTTCCGGGTGATCGCCCCGACCTGATAGCCAAGGCGGCGCGGTCCCCCGCCGATGGCGTGATCGTCGATCTCGAGGATGCGGTGGCAGCGGGCGTAAAGGAGGAGGCCCGGGCGAATCTCGGATGCTTGCCCGATGGCGAGGCTTCCTTCTTCGTACGCCTCAACGGATTCGACACAGGCCTGATGTGGGAAGACCTGGTGGCAGCGGCCCGTGCCGGTGCCGATGGGGTGATCATCCCCAAGGCGGAACAGCGCCGGGTCGTGTTGAAGGCATGCGGCGCCCTCAGCGCGCTCGAGGCGGCGACAGGCCGGCCGGACGGGTCGGTCGCCCTGATTCCGATGATCGAGACGGCGATGGGAGTCCGGAACGCCTTCGAGATCGTCGGAGGATGCCAGAGGGTAGAGGCGGTCATGCTCGGAAGCGGGGAGCAGGGGGACCTGGTGGCCGATCTCCGGGTGCGATGGGAGCCCGAGGGCACCGGGTTGCATTACTCCCGCTCCCGGGTCCTGCTCGCGGCCCGTTCAGCGGGAATAGCGCAGCCGATTGACGGCGTGTTCATGGACTACCGCAACCTGGAGGGGCTCCGGACCGAGAGCCGGCTGGCCCGCCGTATCGGCTACTCGGCCAAACTCGCCATCCACCCCGCGCAGGTGGACGTCATCAACGAGGTGTTCACCCCGACCGACGAAGAGGTGGCCCGCCATCGGGCCATTCTGGAGGCATTCGCAGAGGCCGAATCCGGGGGGACGGCGGCCGTCAGCGTGGAGGGCCGGATGGTGGACTATGCCGCGGCCAGAACCGCCCGGTCCTTTCTGGGCGAGTCCTAGAAGTCCTGAGAGGGGACGGTAGCTCCCCAGCCTCAGAAGTCGATCACGGTGATCTCGTCGACCGGCCACCGGGTCAGGACCTCGGCGCCGTTGCGGCGGACCACGATCATCTCCTCCACGCGCATGCCGGACTGCCCGTCCGGTTCCTGGGTCTCTACCGCCATCACCATGCCTTCCTGGATCTCGATCGGGTGGTCGACGGAGATTCCCCGCCAGATCAGGGGCCGTTCGTACAACTGGAGCCCCAGTCCGTGCGCCCACTGGTTGGTGGTCATTTCCCAGTGGTGGCGGGCGCCGTACCAGTCCATGCGCTCGCCCTCCCGGTCGGGGAAGCGCATCGCCACCTCGCCCGTGGTGACACCCGGCCGGATCGCTTCGATTGCGTCGTACATCCAGTCGCGGGCCCGCTTGTACGCATCCACCGATCTTTGCCTCGGCTTGCCGATGGAGAAGGTCCGGTAGACGCACGACCGGTAGCCTTGGAAGGTGGCGCTGTAGAAGTCGGCGTACATGATGTCGCCGGGACGGAGCATCCGGTCGGTGGTGTTGGCCTGGTGCTTGGGCCAGGTGTTGGGGCCGCTGGTGAGATACCCTCCCTCGACCGTTCCTCCCCGGCGCAGTACGGCTTCCACCGCCGCCCCCCAGACCTCCTGTTCCAGCATCCCCGGCTCCGCGGCCTTCTTGATGGCCATGAACCCGGCCTCGCATATCGCCGAGAGAACCCGGAAACAATCGATCTCGTCCTTGGTCTTGGTCTGTCGGGCGGTATGGAGGGCATCGGCCGCCCCGTCCCGGACGACCAGCCCCCGCTCTCGGAGCTTGGTGGCCAGAGCGGGCTGGGTGGAGTCGATGCCCACCGGGTCGCGGTGTACTTCGTAGTCGTGGGCGGCCTCGACGATCAGGTCCGCCATGGTGTCGAGGAGGAATTCGCGGGCGGACGGCGATCCGCTGGCTCGCGGGACGTTCCCGAGTCCGGGCGCGGCGTAGCGGATATCGGGGAGCCAGGGGCAGTTGGCGCGCTCGTTGCTGGCGTGGTCGGCCGTGTCCCAGTGGACCACGTCTCCCCCGGCCGTCAGGAAGCTGTAGTGATCCGCCCCCGAACCGCCCAGCATGGCCAATCCGGTGACGTACCGGATGTTGGGATCGTCCAGAAGCAGCACCGAGCCCAGTCCTGCCTCGGCGATGTGGTGCTGAGCCCTTGCCTTGCGCTCGTCGCGCATGCGGGCCATGTTTATCCGCTCCTCCCAGTCCACGGCCATGGTCCCGAGGGTGCCTTCCATGTAGGTCGGCTCGTAAAGGCTCATTCGTGTCCTCTCTTCACTCTCTTCGGGTTCTCAACCGGCTGCCAAGGATTGAAGCCGGGCGTCTATGGCGGCCAGGAACTTCGCCCCTTCCATGCCGTCGAAGACGCGATGGTCTCCGGTCAGGGTCAGGCAGACCGTCGGCGCTGCTACCAGCGCGCCGTCCATCACCACCGGCCGGGGCTTTACCGCGCCCACTGCCAGGATGCCCGCCTCCGGAGGGTTGATGAGGGCGATGAACCGATCGACGGCGGCGCCGCCCAGGTTGGACACGGTAAACGTACCGCCAGCCACGTCCTCGGGTCCGAGCCGTCCCCGGCGCGCCGCTTGCTCCAGGCGGCGCCTCCGCAAGGAAACCTGCCCCGGAGACAGGGAGGCGGCATCCCTGATCACCGGCACTATCAGGCCGTCCTCCAGCGACACCGCAAAGCCGAGGTTGACGTCGGGATGGGAACGAATAGAGGGCGGGTTCCCGTCGATCCAGCTCGAGTTCACCGCCGGTCGTTCCGCCAGAGCCCGGGCGGTCGCCCACAGCACCAGGTCCGTGTAGGTCACCTTCGGGCCCTCCCCCGTGTCCTCGGGCTTCTCCAGAACGATCTCCCGCATCAGCTGGAACTGCGGGATCGCCGCCGATCGGGTCATGCGCCTGGCGATCGCCAAGCGCATGCGTGACAGCCCACCCTGCTCCGGCGAGGTGGCTCGGGCGGCCTGATGTGCCTTCATGACGTCGGCTTCGGTCACCCTTCCCCCGGGGCCGGTGCCTTCCACCTCGGCCGGATCCACACCGAGTTCCCGGGCCCGGCGACGGGCCACGGGTGATACCGGTTTTCGGGTGGGAGCCCGCCGGGGCGGTCGCGGCGCCCTCCCCGGCGCAACCGGTGGCTTACGTTGCCCGTAGGAGGCATGCGGCTCGGAGGTGGGTTCCGGTGTTGGCGGGCGAGCTTGCGGATCGTCCGCGATCCAACCCAGCGGGGTCCCTGCAGGCACGGTGGTTCCGGGTTCGATCAGGACCGCCACCAGATAGCCCGAGTACGGAGACTCGAAGGACACCTCGGCCTTCTCAGTCTCGATCACCGCCAGGAGGCCTCCCTCCTCGACCGGGTCGCCCACCGACCTGAGCCATTCCACCAGCGTTCCCTGTTCCATGTCCTGACCGAGCCGGGGCATCTTCACCAACCACATGAGTTACCTTCCTCCCCGCTCAGTGCAGCGTCCAGCCGCCGTCGGATGTGACTGTCGCCCCGGTGACGAAGCTCGGTTCGTCAGATGCCAGGAAGGCAATCACGGCCGCGATCTCCTCGGGTTCGGCGTGGCGGCCCATGGGGGTGCCGGCCAGCATCTCCGACCAGCTTTCGGGATCCTCGCGCAGGTCTGCGTTCATGCCGGTGGCGACCACCCCGGGCGCCACGGTATTGACGCGTATCCCGTAGGGGGCCACCTCGAACGCCACCGACCGGGTGAGCATGGTGATCGCACCCTTGGAGGCGGTGTAAGCCACGTGACCGCGTCCGGGGAGTACTGCTTCTATGGAGCCCACGTTGACGATCGCTCCCCGGGTTCCCGTTTCGATCATGGTCGCTACGACCTGCCGGGAGAGCCGGAACGGCGCCTTCAAGTTGATGTCCAAGGTTAGGTTCCAGGCTGCCCTGGAATGCTGCAGGGTCGGTTCGCGGACCAGGATCGCGGCTGCGTTGACCAGGATATGGATCCGGTCGTTCCAGTGCCGGCGGGCGGCAGCCACGACCTCCCGGCACGACGAGGCGAGGCGCAGATCGGCGGTCAACCCGGTGTGGTCATGGCCCAGCATGCCGACCACCCGCGCCAAGCCCGCCTCGTCCCGGTCCACGCAGAAGATGTTGGCGCCGCCTTCCGCCAGCCTCAGGGCGGCGGCTTTGCCGATGCCCGACGCAGCGCCGGTGACGATTGCGTTCTTCCCCGCCAGGTCAGCACTCATTGCAGCATGTACCCGCCGTCCGCGTACAGTGACGTTCCGGTCACGAAGGAGGCGTCCTCGCTCAGCAGGAAGTGGACGCAGGTCCCGATCTCCTCCGGCTCCCCCAGCCGGCCGATCGGCATGAGAGTCGACGCCTCCCGCCGGTAGATCTCGGGAGTCATGTCGGTGTCGACCGAACCGGGACTCACTGCGTTCACCCGGATCCCGAGCGGTCCCCACTCCAGAGCCAGGACCTTGGTCATGGAGAGGAGCCCGCCCTTCGAGGAGGCGTAGGGGACCTGGTCCGGATAGGCGATGGTGTCCTCCGCCGAGCTGATGTTGACGATCGCGCCCGGAAGGCCGCTCTCGACCCAATGGTTCGCCGCGGCCTGGCACAGGAAGAACGGCGCGGTGAGGTTGGTGTCGATCATCCCGTCCAGGTTGGCGTCCGTCTGCTCCCAGAAGGGCGTGAAGATGTTGAGCGCGGCGTTGTTCACCAGCCCGTCCAAGCGCCCGAATCGGGTTAGAGCCGACCGGACCAGCCGGGCAGCGGTGCCGGGAGCCCTCAGATCGGCTACCACGATCATCGCCGAGCCCCCCGCCTCCTCCACCGATGCTCGCGTCCCCTTGAGGTCCCGTTCGGTGCGGGAGGTGATAACCAGGTCGTATCCGCGCTCGGCGAGCGTCGTGGCGATTCCCCGCCCGATTCCCCGGCCCGCTCCCGTGACGATGGCGACCTTCCTCCCGCCCATCAGGCCACCATTCCCAGCACCGTGTCCAGGGCGGCGGCCAGCAGGTCGATATCGGCCTCGGTGTGACCGTAGGCCACGACTCCGGGGTGCACCGGCGGCCACAGCATCCCGTGGGCGCAGAGACCGAGGAGGACGGCGGTCAGCAGATCATGATCTCCGGCGAGTACCTCGCGTCGATTACGAGGAGGTGCATCCGTGAAGTGAAGCTGGAAGATCGACCCGAACCCCGACATCTGCCCCATCCGGTGGGAGTCGAGGACTTCCTGGAGGGTGGACAGCAATCGACCACCGAGGCAATCGAGGTGCTCGAGCACGGGCTCTGCCTCCAGAACGTCCAGGACCGCCGTGCCCGCGGCAAGCGACAGCGGGTTTCCGGTAAAGGTGCCGGAGTGGAAGATGCGGCTACCTCTGGCAACCGAATCGGGTCCCAGCACCTCCTCCATGATGTCGGCCCGACCTCCCAGAGCGGAGAGAGGCAAGCCGCCTCCTATCGCCTTGCCCAGGCAGGAGAGATCAGGTGTAACTCCCAGGTAGCCCGGTGCACCGCCGGTTCCCAGCCGGAGACAGGTGACGACCTCGTCGAAGATCAGGACGATGCCGTGGCGGTCGGTGATCCGCCGTACGGCCCGAGCGAAGTCACGATCGGCGGCCACAGCGCCGCCGGTGGAGAATGCCACCGGTTCCATCACCACCGCCGCCAGTTCGGAGGCGTGTTCGGAGATGAGCGAGACGGCGTTCTGCGCATCGTTGTAGGGAAGCACCAGGACTTCGGTGGCGATGCGGTCCGGAACTCCGGCCGAGTCGAAGACCGGCATCGGTCGCCCGGGATCCCCGGCCACGCGGCGCGAACCGCCCGAGACCAGGAAATAGTCGTCCGACCCGTGGAAGTTGCCCTCGAACTTGGCATAACGCGTCCGCCCCGTGGCAGCCCGCGCCACCCGCAACGCAGTGCGGACCGCTTCGGAGCCGGTGTTGGCGAAGCGGACCCGCTCCAGGTAGGGCATTAGGTCGCGCAGCCTCTCCGCGAACCGCGCCTCCTGGGGGGTCGGCGCCAGGACGGTGGCGAGTTGGCCGGCCTGCTCCCGGACCGCGGCGACCACCGCCGGATGGCAGTGACCCAGCAACGACGAGCCGGCGCCCATCAGAAAGTCGACGTATTCGTTCCCGTCCACGTCGGTGACCCGCCCGCCGTGGCCGCCGGCGAGCGCGACCGGATAGGGCTCGTAGAACTTGGCGGCCCCGGAGACTCCCATCGGCAGGACAGCGCTGCTCTCCTCCCACAGCGTGCGGGATCCCCCCGTTCGTTCCCGGTAGCGGGCCTCGACCTTCCTGCGCAGCGGGTCGTGGCGTCTCACCGCCGGCCGGCCCTCATGCGGTCCCGGCGAGCGAGCGTGGCCTCCTCATCGAGTTGGCCGTCCTCGTCCACGACTACTCCGTAATGCTCGAAGGCGCTGGTGAGGGACACGTAGCCGTACTCGAGGTCGCGGACTACTGCCGACGGGTCGCGGTCCAACGGATCGCCGTATCCCCCACCGCCCGCCGTTTCCTGGCCGACCACCTGGTCCTGGCGGAGGGCCACCATCGACTTCTTGGCCCCGAACTCGGGCGCCGCCAGTCGTTCATCGGGCGTGTCGGGATCGAGGCGGTACCGGGCCGGGGCCCCGTGGTGGCCTCCGAACAGACCGTAGGGCGGCACCCGGACCCGGTTCCCGAGCACCGACAACTCGCCGGAAGGGGCCAGCAACCGGTAGTCACGCCTGATCGACAACCCGCCCCGCCACTTACCGGGCCCGCCCGAGTCCTGGCGGAGCTCGTACCGGTCGATGCGGAGCGGGTATTTCATCTCTATCGCTTCGACCGGCAGGTTCCAGGTGTTCCCGACGATCGAATAGATTGCGCTCTGGCCGTCCCGGCCCTCCGCTCCGCCCCAGCCCCCTTCGGGATACTCGTAGAGGACGAAGCGCTCGCCGTCCTCTCCGAACCCGCTCAGGAACAGGTTGTTGGAGGAACCCTGGTCGGCGGCCATCAGCCGGACCGGGTTGGCGATGTCCCTGGGAATCTCGCCCAAGGCCCGGTACACCGCGTTGTGGATTACGGACACGATCTCGTTGCCGCCCGTGCAAGCCGCCGGAAAGTGGGGGTTGACGATCGTGCCCTTGGGGGCGACGATCTCGACCGGCCGGTAGCACCCGCCATTGGGCGGGATGGTGGGGTCGGTGGCCGCCTGGATCGTCATGTACACCCCGGAGGCCGTGTAGCCGAGGACGCTGTTGAGGGGTCCCTCCACCTGGGGGTCGGTGCCGGTGAAGTCCACCACGACACCGTCGCCCCGCACCTTCACGGTCACCCGGACGGTACGGGGAACGTCGGTGATGCCGTCGTTGTCCATGGAGTCCTCGGCGCTGTAGTCACCGTCCGGCCACCCGGCGATCACCGAGCGGATCCGGCGTTCCGAATTGTCCATCTCGATCGCCATGCAACGCTCCACCGTCTCGAGCCCGTACCTCTCGACCAGCTCGATAAGGCGGCGGCGGGCGGTGAGATTGGCCGAGACCTGGCTCAGGAGGTCCGAGCGCATGTTCCCGGGCAGGCGCACGTTGGCCAGGATCATCTGCATGATCTCCTCGTCAAGGTCGCCTTCCTTGATGATCTTCACCGGAGGGATCCGCAGACCCTCCTGGTAGTTCTCTCTCGCCTGGGCGTAGAAGCTGCCCGGCACCGTTCCCCCCACGTCCAGGTGGTGGGCGCGGTTGGCGCCCCAGCCGATCAGGCGGTCCCGGTAGAAGATGGGCGTGACCAGGGTCACGTCGGGGAGATGCGAACCGCCCCGGAAAGGGTCGTTCAGGATGATCGAGTCACCGGGGCGGAATTGATCGACCCCGACCTCGTCGATGGCGTAGTTCACCGAGTAGGGCAACGATCCGAGGTGGATGGGTAGGAACTCCCCGTGGCTGACCAGCTCGGTGCGGTCGTTGAAGATGCCACAGGAGTAGTCGTTGCCCTCGTTGAAGATCGTCGAACTGGAGGTCTGGCGCATGGTGATGCCCATCTCCCGAGCCCCGGCGGCCAGACCACTGGTCACCACCTCGACGGTGACCGGATCGACCTCATGCCGCTTCATCTCAGGTCCACCACAATGGAACCGGTGGAGTGGACCCTGGCCTCACCGAACGGAAGGTAGGTCGTGGAGTCCAGTTGCTGGATCACCGATGGGGTTGCCAGAGTCTGGCCTGCTATGAGATCGGCGCGGCGATAGACCGGCACCGTCGATGCTCGACCCTCGACGGACACGACCGACCGATGCGATCGCGGCTCGGCCTGCCCGGTCGTGGCGGCATCCCCTCCCAGGCGCGGTTTGGGTATGGCGCCAAGTCCGGTAACCCTCACGTTCACGAGATCGACCATGTCGTCCCCGAGGGAGTGCCCGTAGCGCGTCTGGTGAACGAGATGGAAGTCGGCGATGGCTCGGTCCATGGCGGCGCCGTCGGGGCGGAGCGACGGGAGAGCGACGTTGAGCTCGTAGGCCTGACCGGCGTAGCGCATGTCGAGGCTGGCTCGCAGGATCCGCCGTTCGGGCGGGATGCCGTCCTCCTCCAGCTCTTGGCGGGCCTCCGCGGCCATCAACGCGATCGCCTTTCCGAGCTCTACGGGAGTGAGCTTGGCCATGCGGGCCCGCAGGGTGGCCACCAGGTCGTGCCGTACGTCGGAGGACAGGATCCCCAACGCCGAATTGCAGCCGGGAATGGGAGGGATCACCACCCGCCGCAGTGCCAGCTCACGGGCGATGTGCACGCCGTGGGTGGGCCCCGCCCCGCCGAACGGCACCAGCGCGAAGTCGCGCGGATCCCGCCCCCGCTCGATCGAAACGGTGCGGAGGGCGTGCATCATGTTGGCGTTCACCAACCTGACGATGCCTACCGCCGCCTCCACGACGGTAAGGCCGAGGGGCTTGGCCACATGTCGCTCGATGGCCCGGGCCGCCAGGTCGAGGTCGGGGAAGATCTCTCCCCCCAACTGGAACTCCTGGTCATACACGCCCAGGACGAGGTTGGCGTCGGTCACGGTGGGTAACTCCCCTCCCCTGCCGTAGCAGGCGGGACCGGGATCGGACCCAGCCGAGTCGGGACCGACCGAGATCCTCCCGAAATCGTCGACCTTGGCGATGCTTCCCCCGCCTGCGCCCACCGTGTGGATGTCCAGGGTGGGATAGGAGACGGCGTATCCCCCGATCTCGAAGTCGAGCCGGGTGTCCGGATCGCCGTTGGTGACCCCGGCCACGTCACAACTCGTCCCACCCATGTCGAGGGTGAGCAGATGGGTTTCCCCCAGCAGGTCTGCCAGGTAGGCCGAGGCCATCACCCCGCCGGCGGGCCCGGAGAGGAGGGTCAGGATAGGGAAGGAGGCTGCCCGTTCGGGCCGGACCAGGCCACCGTTGGACTGCATCATCTGCAACCAGGCGAAGAGCTTGCTGTCGCGGAGTTCGGCGCGGAGGCGGCTGAAGTAGCTCCGAACCAGCGGGGTCAGGTAGGCGTTCATCACCGTGGTGCTGGTCCGCTCGTACTCGCGGTGGAGGGGAAGCGCCTCGGACGAGATGGTGATGTCCTCGGCGAGTTCCGGCAGCTCCTCGGCGAGGATCTCCCGGGTTCGGAGCTCGTGTTGCGGATTCATGAACGAGAAGAGGTACGAGACCGCGATCGACTCCACCCGGGCACGGCGGAGGCGCTCCGCAGCAGCCCGGACCGCCGGCTCGTCAAGCGGGTCCACCACGCTCCCGTCAGCGGCGATCCGCTCGGGAATCTCGAGCCGGAGAGGCCGGGGGACGAGAGGCTCCGGGATCTTCTCGTAGATGTCGAACAGCGTGGAGCGGTGCGTGCGGCGGATCTCCAGCACGTCCCGGAACCCTTCGGTCGTCAGCAGAGCCGTCCTGGCGCCGGACCTGGTGAGGACTGCATTGGTTGCCAGGGTGGTGCCGTAGCCGACCGTTTCCAGGTCGGTGCTGTCGGTGACTTTGGCCAGCGCGTTCAGAAAGCCCGGCGTCGGATCCGGGTAGGTGGTGAGGGCCTTGGCCTGGATCAGCCGGCCTGTGGACTCGTCAACGGTGACCACATCGGTGAAGGTTCCACCGATATCGACCGCCGCCCTGGTCATACCCAGGGCTCCGGCATGCCCAGACTCTCCCTGACACGCCTGGCGATGAGCCGTTCGTCGCAGATCATCTCGGCCTCCAGTTCCCGGGCGAAGGGAATCGGTGTGGCCAGGCTTGCGGCTCGCAGCGGTGGCGCGTCCAGTTCGTCGAAGCCCTCGGCGACCACCCTGCTGATCAGCTCACCGGCCCATCCACCCCTCTCCACGGCCTCGTGAGCCACGACCAGCCGATGGGTGCGCGACAGCGACTCCAGTACCAGATCCACATCCATGGGCACCAGCGTTCGCAGATCGACCACCTCGACCGACACCCCTTCCTCGCCCAGCCGGCTCGCTGCGACCAGGGCCTGTCTGACGGATTTCCCGGCCGCGGCCACGGTCACATCGTCTCCGTACTGCCTGATGACGCCCCTTCCCAGTGGAATCGTCTCCACCCGGTCGGCGACCGCCCCGGTGGTCCGGTACAGCGCCCGGTGCTCCACGAACAGGACCGGATGGTCAAGGGCGATGGAGCTTCTGAACAGCCCTATCACATCCGAGGGTGTGGATGGGACCACCACGGCAAGGCCCGGGACGTGAAGGAACCAGCTCTCGAGGGTTTGAGAATGCTGGGCGCCGTGATGGGTTCCCGAGCCGCCCTGGGTGCGGATCACCATGGGGGCCCGCATCTGGTCGCCCGACATGTAGCGCATCTTGGCGGCATGGCTGACTATGGCGTCCATCCCGCAGGCGATGAAGTCCATGAACATGACCTCCACGATGGGGCGCATCCCCATCACTGCCGCCCCTACCCCTGCCCCCAGCATCGACTGCTCGGCGATCGGCATGTCCCGAACCCGGTGTTCGCCGAAGCGCTCGGCGAGGCCCTCCGTAGCCCTGAATACGCCGCCGTACTCGCCGATCTCCTGGCCCATGATGAACACCCGGTCGTCCGCGGCCAGGGCTTCCGCCTGCGCTTCCCGGACCGCCTCGACGAAGGTGATCTCCCGCATCTCTAGAAGCTTCCTTCCAAGGCGATTCCGGGATCGGGCGGAGGAGACGCGTCGGCGAACCGCACGGCCGCCTCGATCTCCCTGTCGACTTCCGCTTCGATGGCGGCCAGCGTCCGCTCCGGTACCCGATCCGATACCGCCTGCTTGAAACGCTCGATCGGATCGTCGCGGCGGGCCTTCTCCACCTCCTGGCGCGCCCGGTACAGATGCTCGGCATCGCCCAGGTTGTGGCCCCTCCATCGATAACACTTGGCTTCTATGAGGGTGGGGCCGTCACCCTGGCGCGCGCGGTGGATCGCCGTCCTGGTGGCCTCATGAACATCCAGGACGTTCATCCCGTCGACCACCACCCCGGGGATCCCGTACCCCTCCGCCCTGGGTGCGATATCGGGATTCAGCTGCATCTGCTCGGCCCGGAAGGAGTGGGCGAAACCGTTGTTCTCCACGATGAACACCACGGGAAGCCCCCAGATGGCCGCCAGGTTGAGACTCTCGTGAAAGACCCCCTGCCCGACCGCTCCGTCGCCCATGAACGCTACCGCTACCCGGGCGTCCTTCGTGAGGTCGAAAGCAAGGGCCGCGCCGGTGGCCAGCAGACCGCTCCCCCCGATTATGGGACTCTGGCCCACGAACCCGTGCTCCATGCTGACGATATGCATGGAACCACCCTTGCCCTGGCAGTAGCCGGTGGACCGTCCCCACAACTCGGCACAGATCCGGCCCAGGTCGGCGCCCTTTGCGATGGCATGCCCGTGCCCGCGGTGGGTGGAGGTCACCACATCATCGGGACGCAAGGCCATGCAGACCCCAACAGAGACAGCCTCCTGGCCCATGGACGAGTGAAACGGCCCGTAGAGTTCCCCGTCGAGGTGGGCCCGTTCGGTGGTCACTTCGAACCGCCGGATGGTGTACATGAGTCTGAAGACCTCGCGCAACTGGCCGCCGGTCAGGCCACCCGGATCGGTGGACGTCTGCGAGGCTGACTTTCCGTTCATCTCACGAGGCTCCGTTCCTGTCCTGCCCGGTCCCCACCACCCCGCTATCCACCAACCGGCCGATCGTTTCGTCAGAGTAGGCCAGCCGGTTCCTCAGGACCTCGACCGTGTGCTCTCCCAGCATCGGCGCCGGGAGGCCGGGCAGCTCCCAGTCCGTGAGCTTGAAAGGGCTGGGAAGGTAGGAGACATCCCCCACCGTGGGATGCCGGTACCGGCGGACCATCTCCCTGGCCCGAACCTGCGGATAGCGGAATACGTCGACGAGATCATTGACCGGGGCGACGGGAAGATCGTGCTTACTTGCCAGGTCCATCCACTCGTTCCTGGTCCTTCGGGCAAATGCTTCGGCAAGGATCGTCACCACGTATTCGCGGTGTTCAAGGCGGGCGCCGTTGTCCCTGGTCCGGGGGTCGTCCTTGAGATCCGGGCGATCGATGGCGTCACACAGGTTTTGCCAGAACTTCTCGCCCCGGGCCGCCACCACCATGTAGCCGTCCTTGGTCTCGAAGGCCTGCCAGGGAACGATGTGGGCATGCTCGGTTCCCTGCCTCCGGTTGAGGACGCCGGTATTCAGGTGGTGGAGGGCGTCGTAGGAGAGCATCGAGACCAGGGAGTCCAGCATCGAGATATCGGCGTGCCGGCCTTCCCCGTGGAGTTCCCGGCCGACCAGCGCACCAAGCACCGCCATGCAGGCGAAGATGCCGCCGGAAATGTCGGCGAGGGGTATGCCGACCCTGGCCGGCGGACCGTCGGCCGGGCCGGTCAGGTCGAGGAGCCCGCTCAAGGCCTGCACCACCAGGTCGAAGGCCGGCTGGTTACCGGCCGGTCCGCCGTCGCCGAATCCGGTTACGGAAACGGTGATGATGCGCGGGTTGTGCCGGAGCAGGCTCTCGTGGTCGATCTTCAGGCGAGCCATCACGCCGGGCCGGAAGTTGTCGATGACAACGTCCGACTCGGCCACCAGGCCGTAGAAGATCTCCCGTCCGGCCTCGCACTTCAGATCGATGACCATGCTCCTCTTGCCGCGGTTCAGTTGCAGGTGAACCGCGCTCTCCCCCCTCACCGGAGTGATCTTCGGGTTCCGGGCCGCATCGCCCCAATGAGGCTCGATCTTGATCACCTCGGCGCCCAGATCCGCGAGGATCATGCCCCCGTACGTGCCGGCTATCACCTGGCCCAACTCGAGGATCGTGATGCCTGACAGCATGCCCTTCATGGCGCCCGCCGGCCTCCTGCGCCATCCCTGGAGAGACTCACCGGGTCAGCCCTCCCTGATGGCCGTGAGCACGTTCTGGCAGATGTCGAGTAACTCGTCGATTTCCGCCTGATCCTGGGCGGCGTTTGTAAAGCCCAAGTGATACGGGGTGATGAACACCCCGTGGGCCAGCAGTCCCAGGTAGAAGGTCCCTGCCGACTCCCGGTCGCTGGCGATCACGTCCCTGATGGTGCGCGGGGGTTCGTCGGCGAAGTAGACCCCGAATATGGAGCCCTGTCCGACAGCCTGGATGGGAAGGCCCAGGTTGGCTCCGATCTTCGCGATTCCCTCGCGTACCTGGCTGCCCAGGTCGTCCAGCTTCTCGTAGGTTCCCGGCTGCTCGAGTTCCGAGAGCATGGCGAGGCCGGCGGTCAACGAGACCAGGTTGCTCTGGAAGGTTCCCGACTGGAAGATGGTCTCCCGGTCGTCATCGGGACCGCGCTTCGGCGTAACCACCCGGCTCATCACGTCACGACGCCCGCCGAAGGCCCCCATCGGGAATCCTCCTCCGATGGTCTTGGCCAGCGCGGTCAGATCGGGGACGATGCCGGTGACCTCCGCGCTGCCGCCCGGCGCCACCCGGAAGCCCGTTATCACCTCGTCGAGGATCAGCAGGATCCCGTGCCTTGCGGTGACCTCTCGAAGTGCTTCCAGGAAGCTCTGGCCGGCGACGATTCCTCCCAGCCAGGTTCCTCCGACTGCTTCCACTACGACCGCCGCCAACTCCGAGGCGTGGCGTTCGATCAGGGCAACTGTGGCGTCGGTGTTGTTGAAGGGGAGGACGATCGTGTCGTCGAGGACGCTCTGCGGGATCCCCGCGCCCTCGGGGAGCGACCGGGGAGCCTCCTCCGGGCCGCCGAAGGAGGTTCCGCTGATCAGCAGGTTGTCGTACCCGCCGTGGAAGTTGCCCTCGAACTTTCCGATCCTCGACCGACCGGTGAAGGCGCGGGCGGCCCGCATTGCCATGTGCACCGCCTCCGACCCGGTATGCACGAAACGCACCATCTCCATGTGGGGCATGTGCTTCCGGATCCGGCGGGCGAGGGCCAGGGCAGTGGCCGGTGGGGCGATGGTGCTGGTGCCCGACGAGAGCTGCTTGGCCACCGCGTCCATGACCGCCGGCGGTGAATGCCCGAGGATGTGGGGTCCGCCTCCGATCAGCGAGTCGATGTACCGGTTGCCGTCGATATCCCAGAGGTAGGGCCCGGCGGCGCGATCCACGTAGAGCGGGTAAGGGGGGCGGTATCCGGCATTGCCGGGGACCCCGCCGGGCAGGTGCTCTCTCGCCTCCTCGTAATGGCGGCGAGAACCCGGGGTGCGCTCACGGTACCGGTTGACGAACACGTCTCTTGCATCGCTCATGGCTTCGTCTCTCCTGTTGGTGGTCGGGCGGCCCGCAATTCGGTGCGCAGGGCCCGGGTGGCTTCGATGTCGATCCGGTATTCCAAGAGGTCGGCGTCCCGCACATCGATGACGACTCCGTAGTCCCGCCGGGCGGACTCGAGCGAAATGTACCTGTCCAGGACGTCCTCCAGTACGGCGTCGGGATCCCGTTCCAGCGGGTCTCCATAACCGCCGCCCCCGGAAGACACGTGATAGAACGTGCCGTGCTGTCCGATGAACTCGTCGGCGAAGTAGATGGGTAGCACCTTCTCGTCGTCGGCGCCGAGATTCTTGACCACTCGGATGGGTATTCCGTCCCGTCCCCCGAACAGGCCTCTGGGCCCGCCGGGTCCGTCCTCCCCCCGGTCGGCGATGTAGGACAGCCGAACCCCGCCGGAGTTCTCGACCCGGAGCACCGACTCCAATCCGGCTCCTCCCCTCCACCTTCCCGCTCCCATGGAGTCGGTCACAGGCGCCAACCGATCGAAGGTGACCGGCCACATCCTCTCTATGACTTCGCTCGACTGGTTGAGGATGCCCAGCCCGAAGATGGCGGCGCCGCAGTCCCTGCCGTCGGCGCCGTACTTTCCTCCCCAGCCGCCGGTGTGCCAGTGGTAGTAGACGAAGTAGTTGGAGTGCCGGCCGGGCCGGTCGTCTATCCCGCCCGCCACCACGTACTCGAGGTTGAAGTTGCCGGCGAAGGAGCGATGCGGCAGCACCTGTGCCCACAGCCGCTGGACGCAGGCGGTCGTCTTCTCGTAGGCGCCCGAAACCTCGCCGCACACCGCGTAGGGTCGGACCGCGTTCACGACGCTGGTCTCGGGGAAGACCGCTCGGATAATCCGCAACCAGCCGGCGTTCATCGGAGGCTTGGGAAAGATGTACTTGGTCCCCGCCACCAGAGCTCCCGTAGTCGAACCGCGGGTGCCGTTCATTCCCGAGCGCACCGGCGGCCCCGAGCCCCGCATGTCGTAGGTGACCCTCGGAGGATCGTGCTGGATCGTCATCTTGACGGAGACCGGCACCGGGCCCTCCTCCGGCGCCTGGGGGTCGTAGTCGATGAAGTCCTCGGTCACCCAGGTGCCCTCGGGACACTGAAGGATCTCCGCGATCAGCTCGCGTTCGGAGTGGTCGAGGGTCTGGCGCATCGACGCCAGCACCGTCTCCAGCCCGTACTTGGTGATGAGGCTGCCGAGTCGCCGCTCCCCCACCCGGGCGGCCTCGATGTGGGCGATGAGATCGCCGGTGGCGTTCACGGGAACGCGGATGTTGGCCATGATCAGGTTGCGGACATCGTGGCGGATGACCCCGCGGGAGACGATCTTGAGCGGGGGTATGACCAGTCCCTCGGCGTGGATGTCGGCAGCCAGGGCGTTCATCGATCCGGGCGTGGCTCCCCCCACGTCGGACCAGTGGCCCTTGGTGGCGGTGAAAGCGATCAGATCCCCCTCCCAGAAGATCGGACTGATGAAGGTCATGTCCGGAAGGTGGGTCCCGCCCCGGTAGGGATCGTTGAAGGCGTAGACGTCCCCCTCCTCGATGCCCCCCTCGACACCCCCGAAATCCTCGATCACCGCCTGGGTGCTGGGCTGGAGAGCGCCGACGTGGACCGCCACATCCCGGGTGCCCTGGGCGACCAGCTCTCCCCTGGCGTTCAGGAGCCCCCCGCTGACGTCGCCGACGTAGATCACGAACGACAGGCAGGCGTCCTGCAGGGCGCCGACCATCTCGTCCACGAGGCTCACGAAAGCGCTGGACAGGATCGAGAAGGTCACCGGATCCACCGCAGCCTCCGACCTCGACGCCTGAGTCCGGCCGGTCATGGTCTGCCGCCGGTCGTGTCGAGAACCAGATTGAGGTACGGATCGACCTCCAGGGCGACGGCCGGTGGTACCAGCGTGGTCGAGTCCATTTGCTCCACTATGGCGGGACCTACGGTCCGGAACCCCACCGGCAGGTCCGGTCTGGACCAGATCGGGGTGTCGATCCACCCTCCGGCGTCCCGCCAGTAGACAGGCCGGACGCCATGCCCGGGCCGTGTCGCGAGGGCTCCGGCTACCCGCTGAGGCCGGTACTTGTCCGTGATTCCGGCCCCGGTCACGTTGATGCCGTGAATCTCCACTTCGCGCTCCCCCAGATCGAAGGTGAAGCGCCGGAGATAGGCCTTCCGGAACGACTCCACGCTCCCGGCGAGGCTCTCCGGTGTCATGCCGGGCTCGACCGGTATCGGAAACACCCGCCATTGGCCGGCGTAGCACATGTCGATGGTGCGCACCACCGATTGCCGGTCTGCCGGTATTCCCTCCTGGTCCAGCGAGGCCCGTACCGCAGCCTCCATCTCGTCGAAGCGGTCGTTCATGGTGTCGAGGTCCACCGCAGCGGCTTCTCCATAGAACATGCTCGCGCCGAGATCGTGGCGGATATCGGCCAGCAGGCAACCCAGTGCCGAGGTGAGTCCCGGGTTCGGCGGGATGACCACCTTGGGGATCGTCAGCTCGGCCGCCACCATCGCTCCATGAAGCGGCCCCGCCCCGCCGAACGCCACGAGAGCGAAGTCCTGGGGGTCCAGTCCACGGCGCAGGGTGGCCAGGCGGATCGCATTGGCCATGTTCGCTTCGGCGATGGCGATCACGGCGGCCGCTGCCGAGACGGCGTCGCTACCGAGGGTTCGGCCGATCTTGGAGATCGCCCGATCTGCCAGTTGCGGGGAAAGCTCCATGGCGCCGCCCAGCATCGCCCCCGGTCGCAGGTTGCCCAGCACGACGTGCGCGTCGGTGCTGGTGGGTTGGTCCCCTCCCTTGGCATAGCAGGCGGGTCCGGGTACTGCACCCATGCTGTGCGGTCCGGATCGGAGCTTTCCTCCGGGATCGAACCATGCCACCGACCCTCCTCCGGCGCCCACGGTGATGATGTCCACCGCCGGGAACATGATCGGATGGCCCCATTCCACCTCCCAGGTTCCGGTGGTGCGGACCTGGCCGTCCAGAGTCACGGAGACATCCGTGCTCGTGCCTCCGATGTCGAGACCGATGACGTTGTCGAAACCTGCCACCGCGCCGAACTCCCGGGCGGCGATGGCTCCTGCAGCGGGTCCCGAGTTGGCGGTGCGGACAGGGATCTCGGCGGCGGCTTTCACACCCATGAGACCGCCGGCGGATTGAACTATGAGGACATCCCCGACGTAGTCGCGCTCCCGGAGGCCCTGCTCGAGCGCTTCCAGATAGTCGATCATCACCGGGATCAGGGCCACGTTGAGGATGGTGGTGGTGAAGCGCTCGTACTCCAGGATGAGAGGAATGGTCTCGTGGGAGGTGCGCACCAGGGCTTCGGGATACTCCTCGAGGATGATCTCCCTCATCCTCGCCTCGTTCGATCCGTTGGTGTAGGAGTGGAGGAAGCACACCGCAACGGTGCGCGTCCCCCGGCCGCGCAGTATCCGGGCCACCCTCCGGGCTTCGTTCTCGTCGAGCGCCTGGCGGATCACTCCCGAGCTCAGAGTCCTCTCGGTCACCTCCAGCCGGTCTCGAGGCCGGACGATGGAAGGCCGGGGAGACTCGTGGTAGATGTCCCAGATGTCCTCCTTGGCGCCCCTGGCGGACTGCGTCAACACGGCCGTGATCCCCTTGGTGGTGACCATTGCCACCCGCGGGAGCCTCCTTTCGATAAGAGCGTTCGTGCCCAGCGTGGTCCCATGGGCGAAGGAGCGAAACCTCTCCCCGGTCGCTCCGGCCTCGTCCATGGCATCGAACACGCCGGAGAACCCGTCGGGTGTGGTGGGGGTCTTGACAACCCGGACGTTCCCCGCCCGATCGGCCATAACCCAATCGGTGAAGGTGCCGCCGATGTCCACTCCGACCCGAAACTCCGTCATCAGATCCCCAGGTAAGCCCGTCGGACCAGGTCGCTCTCCATCACCACCCCGGTGTCCCCGCTCTCCACGACCCGCCCCGACTCCATCACGTATGCCTTCCGCGCCAGCTCCAAGGCCAGGTATGCATTCTGCTCGACCAGCAACACCGTCAAGCCCGACTCGTTCATGCCGAGGATGATCTCAGCCAGATGATCGACGATGATCGGAGCCAGACCCGCCGATGGTTCGTCCAGTAGCAGGAGACGGGGCATGGCCATCAGTGCCCTCGCGATGGCGAGCATCTGCTGCTCACCACCGCTGAGGGTGCCCGCCCGTTGGCGGGCCCGTTCGGATAGTCGCGGGAAGAACTCGAAGGCCCGCTCCAGGCGCGCTTCGAACTCCTCCCGCCGCCTGACCATGTGGGCGCCCATCTCGAGGTTCTCGAGGACCGTCATGGCCGGGAACAACTCCTTGCCCTGGGGAACGTGTCCTACCCCGAGCTTGACGATCTCGTGAGGCGGGAGATTGTCGATCTCCCGACCTTCGAATCTGATGTTCCCGCTCTGGGGCTTGAGCACGCCGGAGACCGTCAGGAGGAGGGTGGTCTTCCCGGCGCCGTTGGCGCCGATCACGGTCACCAACTCCCCTTCGGGCACGGTGATGGAGACATCGAACAGTACCTGCACACGCCCGTATGAGACGTTCAGAGAGCTGATCTCAAGCACCGCGCCGCCTTCCCAGATAGGCGGCGATCACGGCTTCGTCGTCGACGATCTCCTCCGGAGTTCCCTCGGCGATCTTGGCCCCGAAGTTGAGAACGGTTATGCGGGTGCAGATGTTGGTGATGAGGCGCATATTGTGCTCGACCAGTAGAATGGTCACGCCCTGTTTGCTCAAAGTCCTGATGAGGTCCATCAGGTAGGCAGCTTCCTCGGGATTGAGGCCGGTGGCGGGTTCATCCAGCAGCACCATCCTGGGATTGGCCGCCAGGGCGATGGCGATCTCCAGGTAACGGTGCTCGCCCGCCGAGAGATCACGGGCCACCGAGTCGATCCGCTGCTCCAAGCCGACGAGGCCCAGTAACTCCCGAGCCCGCGCCTCCATCTCGGCGCGCTGCCGCCGGTACCGTCCGGACCGCACCAGGGCACCCGTAAGCGTGGTCGGGTTGGCCAGGTGGCTGCCATGAAGGATGTTGTCCCGAACCGTGAGGTTCTCGAAAAGGGTGGTGATCTGGAAGGTACGGACCAACCCGTTCCGAGCCAACTCATGGGGCTCGAGACCGGTTATGTCCCGACCCTCGTACGTGACCGAACCCTCGGTCGGTTTGAGGAATCCGGTTATCAGGTTCAGCGCGGTGGTCTTCCCCGATCCGTTCGGTCCGATGAGGCCCATGATGTCACCCTGCTCCACCCGCAGGTGCAGGCGATCGACCGCCGACAGGCCGCCGAAAAGCCTGGTCAGCCCCTTGGTCTCGAGCAACGCCATCGCTATCCCGCCTGACTCCCGCCGCTTCCGGGGTACGCCCTGCGCGCGGCATCCCCTCCGGAGCGGCCGCTGTCCATCACCCGCCGGGCCACCCTTCGCAGGGCGGGGAACACGCCATTGGGCATGAAGAGCACCACCATCAGCAACACGAATCCGAAGATCAGGAACCGGTACTCCTGGAGCGCGCGCAGCCACTCGCTCACCAGGACGAAGATCGTGGCGCCCAGGACCGGTCCCCACACGGTTCCGGTTCCTCCCAGCAGCACGACGATGAGGAATATGAACATGTACTGGAGGCCCAGAAGGTTGGGGTTCACGAACCGGAAGTGATGGGCATACAGGGCGCCCGAGAAACCGACCAGGGCGCAGGCGAACGAGAACGCGAACACGTAGGTTCTCGTGGCCGCTACGCCGATGGACCTGGCGAGGTCCTCGTTCTCGTGAATGCTGCGCACCGCCCGGCCGAAGCGCGACTCCCGGAGTCGCGTCAGGATGAACACCACTCCCAGGAGGAGCAGCAGGGCGAAGTAGTAGTAGGCCAACTCCGAGCGTATCTCCCAGCCGAAGAGGCTCGGAGGCGGTACCTGCCGGAGGCCCGCCGGACCACCTGTGACCGGCCTCCAACGAAGGGCCACCGTCCAGGCCAGCACGCCGAAGCCGAGAGTGACGATCGCCAACTCCAACCCCCGGGTCCGGCGCAGGGCGATGTAACCGATCAGGAGACCGACCAGTCCCGCCGCCACCGGCGCGGCCAGGAAGCCGATCCACGGCGATATTCCCAGATCGAGGGCCAGCTTGGCGGAGACGTAGGCGCCGAATCCCCAGAAGGCCGCATGCCCGAATGAGAACTGGCCCATCTCGCCCATGATGTAATCCAGGCTGAGGCCTGCCACCGCGTAGATCACGATCAGGACCAGCAGCCCGCGGTTGTACGCATTGGTGAACAGGAGCAACGGCGCCGTCGCAGCAACCGCGATTACGGGAGTGCCGAACCAGAGTCCCGGGCGATTGCGCAGGCGCACCTCATCTCCTCCCGAACAGGCCCTGAGGGCGCAGGAGCAGCACGATGATCATCACCACGTAGAGGTAGCCTTGGCGGTAGAACGTGGAGACATACTGGCCGAACAGGGCTTCGGTCAATCCGAGGAACAGCCCGACCGCCACCGCGCCGCCCACGTTGCCCATCCCCGCGACGATCACCACCGCGAACCCGGTGATGAGGAGCGGCTGCCCGAGGTTCGGGGACGCGGCCGAGATCAGGACGATGAGCACGCCCGCCAGGGCGGCCAGCCCGGAGGCGATCATCAGGGTGGCGTCATACACCGCCGTGGTGTTGATCCCGATCAAACGGGCGCCCAGCAGGTTCTGTCCGGTGGCCCTGGTCATCTTCCCCAGCTTGGTGCGCGTGAGCACCAGGTACAGGCCCAGGACCGCGGTGAAGCAGACCCCCACCAGGAGAATCTGCGCGGTGGTCATGTAGACGCCTCCCACCTGCAGGACTTCGTTGAAGGGCTTGTCGACTCCCTTGGGCGTCGACCCCCACACCACCAGGCTGCCGTTCAGGAGTATGAAACTCAGAGCCACCGTGGACAGGATGACCACCAACTCGGAGTGGCCCAGGAACGGCCGGACGGTCACGCGGTTGACCAGGAAACCGGCCAGCGCCATCATCACGACCACCAGCGCCGCCCCGGCGAAATAGCTCAGTCCCACCCCACTGGTGACGGTGAAGAGGAGCATCGCGCCCAGCATGGTCAACTCGCCGTGCGCCATGTTGATCACCCTCATCACCCCGAAGACCAGGCTGAGCCCGGCGGCGAAGATCACGTAGATCGAGCCGTTGAGAAGCCCGTTCCAGATCTGTTGGCCCAGGATGTCCCAGTTCATGGGCCGGGTCCTGCCGGTGGCTTACTCCCGGTCACCGGATTGACGGGTTGCGAGGGCGCCGGATCCGGGGAACGCCGCGCCTGCGCCGGGCCGGCCGACTCGACGGGAGAGGCTCCGAACCGGCCATCGGCGCCAGAGGATCGGGTCATGGCCGGACGGCGGTCGGGGCCCTGTTATCGAACCGGATGGCCGATAGCTCCTCGCTGATCCTCTCTGTGTAGGACTTGAGGATCGGACCGTAGACGTTCTCCAAGGTCTCCACGTCGGCTCTGGTGGCCAGGGTGGCCACCCCGACCGCACCGATGACTTCCGTCCCACGGAAGACCGGTGCCGCCACCGACCGCAATCCGACGGTCAGTTCCTGGTCGTTCAGGGCGATACCCGTGAGACGGGTCTTCTCCAACTCGGCCCTGAACGCATCCGGCGAGGTGATGGTGGTCTCCGTCCTTCTCTCGAACCTCATCTTGGCTAGTACGGCCTCCACCTCCTGCGGAGCCCTGGCGGATAGGACGGCCTTGCCGAGAGAACTCAGGTGGGCGGGAAGCCGGCTACCAACCTGGAGGTTTAGCGTGATGATGTCGTCCTGGTGAAGGCGGGCCAGGTAGATGACTTCCGCCTCCTCCAGCACTCCATAGTTGACGGCCGTGCAGTCCGGCAGCGCCGAGATGATCTCGTCGAGGTATGGACGGACATGCTCAACGAACTCGCGGGACTCCAAGGCAGCGACACCTAGCTGCAGCACCTTGTTGGAGGGGCGGTACAGCCGATCGGTTCTCCGGATGAATCCCAGCTCCTCGAGGATGCCTGTGAGCCGGTAGACGCTGGTCCGGCTGATCTGGGTGCGACGCGAGATGTCCGCCACCGAGAGTGCCGGGGATCTCTCGTCAAAGGCGGCCAGTATCCGCAGACCCTTGGAAAGGGAGCCCCCATGATTGTTCGAACCGGAAGCCATCTCTCGTCTTTAGAAGTTGGGTCTATCCGACAACGAACTCGTCCTCCTCAACGATTACGAACACCGAGCCTCTGGTGCTGACTCCCATGAAGTTCTTCTCGTCCGCCAGGAGTCGGGCGTATTCGGGCGAGTCGGCGGTTGCCAGGAAGTCCTCGACCGTGTCGTACCAGACTTCCGCCACTCCATCGCACGGCGCCTCCCACCCGGGTGCCTCCAAGGGGCGGCACTGGACATACCGGCGTACTCTCGGCATGGCCAGCACCAGCGGGGCATGGACGTCCTTCCAATGACGATGGAACTGGCGGCTGGTCAGGTCCTCCCTTCTGGTCAGGAGGGTAACCGTCTTGATCATGTTCGCCTCCTTCGAGCAAACGGAGCCATGACGCGATCTGATCCTGGCGGCGACTACGAGTCGGCGTCGACCACAGCGACCGCCTCTATGTCGAAGAGAGCGTGGTGAATCAGCTCCGCGACCACCACGGAGACACGAGCCGGCTGCTGGTCGGGGAAGTACCTGGCGTAGATGGGTTCGTAGCGGTGGTAGTGATCGTGGTCGACCAGATACACCCTGGTCAGGACTACATCGCTCAGCCTGGCCCCGGCGCGTTCCAGGGCCCCCTTCAGGTTCTCCAAGGCCATTTCAGCCTGTTCTTCGAGCGTCTCGGCCAGCTTCCCCGTGGTCTTGTCCCAGCCCAGTTGGCCCGTTACCCAGAGGGTGTTTCCGACCCTTACGACATCGTTCCACCGGCTCTTCGACCCGATGGCTTCGAAGAGTTCCTCCTCAACCGGTACGTAGATCCGTTCCACCGTTGCCAGCCTCCTTCCCCTGCCGGTAGGTCGTACCGGTCCGGCCCGCATCGACGGGCCAGACCGGTACAGCGGAAGTTACGGAAGGTGCCGGCTACCCGGCGATCGGAACGGCGCCCACCGGCAGGAGGACCCCGCCCTGCGATTGGATGATGATCCAGTCGTCGACCAGGCGCAGTCCCTTCTCGTTGAAGCGCAGCGGCTTACCGCGAGGAGTTGTGAACCCGTGCTCGTCATTCATCAAGGGAGCAACGGCGGCATGGTCGGTGGTGCCGGCCGCTTCGATCGCGGCGATCAGCTGCTGAGCCGCGGTGTAACCCAACTCGGACCACCAGTCCGGCGCGTGGCCGAACTCGGCCTCGTACGCCTCCGAGAAGGCGGCCGCCTCCGGAATGGACTCATCCAGAATCCAGCCGGTCGAGCTGTACACCCCTTCGGCGAGATCACCCAGCGCCTCCACCTCGGGCGGCGTGAACACGACCTCGTTGATCATGATGTCACCCTCGTAGCCGATCTCCCGAGCGGCTTGGACGGCGTTGACCACGACGTCCTTACCCCACAGGCCCAGATACAGGAGGTCGGGCTCGTTGCCGACGCCCTTGGTGACCTCCACCCGGGCTTCAGCCGTTCCGTAGGGGAAGTACACCATGCCGGTGTACTCGAAGTCGTCCGGCGCCTCGTCGGCGAAGATGCGGCTGAACTCATCGTGGGTGAGCCTCACCCAGTCGGAGTCGACGCCGACGCCCTGCACACGCTTGTAACCCTGCTGGATCATCCAGCGGGCCAGTACGGATAGGGCGTTGCTATCGGATTGGCTCTGCTTGACGGGGGCGCGGATGTGCACCACTCCCTCGTAGCCTTCCTCGGTGACCAACTCGGAGCCGCAGGCGGTGACGACCAACGGCATGCCGGCTTCTGCGGCCACGTCCTTGATTACCACGCAAGTGGTGGCGTCGTTGCCTCCGGCGATGCCGGCCACTCCGTCGGCGATGGCCTTGCGCGCCGACGCTACCGACTCGTCAGCCGAGTAGCCCTCGTCATAGTCGATCACCTCGATCTGGCGGCCCAGCAGTCCGCCGGCCTCGTTCTTCTGTTTCACGGCCAGGTGGAACCCGTTGCGCATGATGTCGCCCAGGCCCAGGGCCACGCCGGAGTTGAACCAGATGGTGCCCAGCTTGATGGGTTCCTCCGGCTCGGGGGCGGCCGTAGTGGTGGGCGCGGCGGTGGTGGTCGGGGCGGCCGTGGTCGCGGCCGGCTCGTCCGCGGCGTCATCGCCGCAGGCGGCAGCCACCAGGCCCAAGACCGCTACCACCACCAAGGGCCGTATCCATGAACTGCGTCTGCTCAGCAAATCGCCTTCTCCTTTCCGGCCCATGCCACCACGCGGTTCACACAGGCTCCACTTCGTTCCTTCTCCGTCGCATCCGGCTTCATGAACAGAAGACCCTCGGGCGCCGCCGGTTCGGGTCGTTCTGGTCCGAGATGCCCGTTTACCGGAACACTTATCCGATATGTGGACGCTAGTCACCGGAAGGAGACCGTGCCCGGGAATCGGGTAACTAATTCGCCGGGACAGGGATCGGCGGGTTGAGGCCTCGGAAGAGTTGGGTTTCGGAGAGGATGAACCCTGATCAGCCGGGAGGCCGGGCGGCGGCGACCAGTTCGGACAGCGCCTCGTCCATCGGAACGCCCCGTCTCTCTCGCTTCTCCGACCGGAGGCGAAGACCTACCGTTTCGTTGGCGGCATCCTGGTCCCCCACCACGAGGATCGCAGGCACCTTCCGGGTGATGGCCTGGCGGATCTTCTCCCCCAACTTGCCCGGTCCCGAGGCCGACTCGACCCGTAGTCCCCCGGCCCGGAGCTTGCCCGCGACCCGGCCTGCGTAGCCTGCGTGGCGGTCGGCTACCGGCACGACCGTGGCCTGGACAGGCGCCAGCCACATCGGCATGGCGCCGGCGTAGTGCTCGACCAGCACCCCCAGGAATCGCTCCACCGAGCCGAACTTCGCGGCGTGGATCATGACGGGGCGTTCCCTCGTGTCGGCGGGGGTGACATACTCGAGGCCGAACCGCTCCGGAAGGGAGAAGTCCACCTGGATGGTGGACATCTGCCACCGGCGCCCGATGGCGTCGTCGACATGCACGTCGATCTTCGGGCCGTAGAAGGCGCCCTCGCCCGCAGCCACGCGGTGCGGGATACCTGCCTTGGCGAGGGCTTCTGCCAGCGACTCCTCGGCGAGCTCCCACAACTCCGGTTCCCCGACCCATTTCTCGTCCGGACGGGTCGCCAACTCGGCCTGGAAGTCGTCGAATCCGAAGTCTCGTAGGAGCCGGAGCACGAAGTCGAGGTGGATCTGGAGCTCCGACGGCACCTGGTCGCGGGTACAGAAGGTGTGGGAGTCGTCCTGGGTGAAGCCCCGCGCCCGGAGCAGGCCGTGCACCACGCCGGACCTCTCGTAGCGGTACACGGCGCCCAGCTCGGAGAGGCGCATGGGAAGTTCCCGGTACGAGCGGGCGTCCGAGCGGTAGATCATCACGTGGAACGGGCAGTTCATGGGCTTCACGCGGTATTCGTCGCCCTGGTCCATCTCCAGGCCGGGGTACATGTTCTCCGAGTAGAAGTCCAGGTGACCGGATGTCTTCCAGAGATCGGCCTTGGCCAGGTGGGGGGAGAACACGAAGTCGAAGCCGAAGGCCTCGTGGATGCGCCGGCTGTAGCCCTCGACCAGGCGCCTCAGCATCCCGCCCTTCGGGTGCCATACCGCGAGGCCCGGACCGAGGTCTTGCGGAAACGAGAACAGATCGAGTTCACGGCCCAGCTTGCGGTGGTCCCGGCGGGCCGCTTCCTCGATCCGGTGGAGATAGGTCCGGAGAGCCTTGCGCGACTCCCACGCGGTTCCGTATATGCGCTGGAGCTGGGGCCGCTTCTCGTCCCCCCGCCAGTACGCCCCCGCGGTCCGCGTCAGCTTGAAGGCCTTCAACCTTCCGGTTGAGGGTAAATGTGGGCCCCGGCACAGGTCCACGAACCCGTCGTTACGGTAGACGGACACCACGTCCCCGGATTCGACCTCCGATTCGTCTACAGACCGGATTATCTCGAGCTTATAGGGGTGGTGACGGAACAACTCCAGCCCCTTCGCTCGGGACATCTCCTCCCTCACGAAGGGTTGGTCGGCCGCGATGATCCGTTCCATCTCCTTCTCGATCGTGTCCAGGTCTTCGGGCGCGAACGGCCGTCCGATGTCGAAGTCGTAGTAGAAACCGTCCGCAATGGCGGGGCCGATGGCAAAGGTGGAGTCCTCGAACAGCCCGAGGACCGCCTGCGCCATTATGTGGGCGGCCGAGTGCCGGAGGACGTGGCGGCCCTCCTCAGAGTCCGGCGTGATGACCGCGAACCGGCCCCCGGTCCGGATCGGCTGCTCCAGGTCCATCAGGACGCCGTCGACCGACACCGCGACGGCCGCACCGGACAGGCGTGGGCCGATGGATCCGGCCACCTGGAGTCCGGTCACTCCGGGTTCGTGGCGGGTGACGGTGCGGTCGGGAAGGACTAGTTCGATGGTCATGGCCGGGTCGGTGATAGCGGCGCCATCGTAATCACCACCACAGGCTTCGGGTATTCCTTCCACCCCACCCTCCCGGCGTCAACTACCGCGGGTCCGGCGGAAGGCGCGGTCGGTGTGTTCGGTTGCAAACCCGAGTCGCCGGTAGAGGTTCACGGCGGCGACGCTGGCCGCGTCCACATAGAGAATGGCCCTGGTGGCCTTTCTGTGACGATATAGGTAGTCGAGCCCGTCGAGTGCGATGGCGCGGCCCAGCCCCCGGCCGTGGAAGGCGGGGTCGACGGCCAGCACGTAGATCTCGCCCAGAGCCCCTCCGTCGGGCGCCGGCGTGTCATGGACCTTGGTCCAGTGGAACGCGACCAGCCGGTCGTCGATCCAGCCGGTACGTACTCCGCGAGGATCGAACCACGGCAGCGAGGTACGCCGGACGAGGTCCTGCGCCGACCATTCGCCCTGCTCGGGATGACCGTCGAAGGCCCGATTGTTGACCTCGATCAGGGCCTGCGCATCGCGATGGACGTCGAAACCGGCGAACCGGACTCCCGCCGGCGGCCTGACGACGCCGGGAACGGGAAGGGTCGCCGCCATGCGGTACAGGTCCCGTTCGTGGGTGAAGAGCGCCGGTGACGGCTCGATGGCCGGGGTGTGGAGCCAGAGCACCGTTTCCTCGATCCCGGCGGCATCCATGCCCCGGACGACCTCGCCGAGAAACCGGTCCGGCTGCCCGGATGAGTCGGCGAACTCCAGGGTCCAGACCCGGCCGTCAGGGTTGGCGGCGGTGAAGGCAAACGAAACCAGCCTTCCGCTTTCCCGTACGGCGTAGCCGAGGCCTCCCCCGGCCGGGTCGTTCATGGCCGCCCGCAGGACCTCTCCGAAAGGCGGGGCTCCCTGCTCCCCGGTGACCCTCTCGATGAGATCAGCCAGCGGCTCGCCGAGTTCGCCGGGCTGAGCGGCACATACCTGCATAGGGCACCTGAGGCTACAACTATCCTCTGGTGGGAGTAGGCGTCGGAGGGTATGCCGTGACCTGGTCGGACGATCGAAAGCCGCCGGAGGGCAGCCGCGGTACGGGAGAGTCGCGGTGGTCGGGGGTCGGCCGCGCGGAACAGGTGCCGGTAACCGAAGCGATGGTCACTCCCCGATCGGAGTCCGCTGATTCGCAGTTCGGAGGCGCCCGGACGGATGAACCGCGCTTCTGTCCCCAGTGCGGCCGGCCGTGGACGCCGGATACGTCCATGTGCCGGTCGTGCCGGCATCGGATAGCACGGCCGGAATCCTCTGCCAGGACGGCGCGTCCGGGCGCGGGCCGCTCGGTCTCGGCCGGGGGCGCCCGGTCGAGACTGTTCGATTCAGGTCCTGGCTCCGCGCGGCGGTTGGCTCTGACCCTGGCCGTAGTGGTCGCGCTGGTGCTCGGACTCCGAACCCTTACGAGCCGGGACTCCACCGCCGAGGAGTCGGAGCCCGTAGTCGAGACCACGACCATCCAGAGCGACGTGGCGGCACTGGAGTTCTATGCCGATGAGATCTCGCTGCTGGCCCTCGACGTGGCGGATGCGATGGACACCGGGCGGCAGATAAACGACGGTTGGGACAGCGGCAGTGTCGAGTACGACGCAGCTGTCGAGCAGATGGGCGCCCTGGTGTCCCAGGTCAGCGTCCTTCCCGCCCGGCTGGCCCGGGCGACCCCGCCCGTGGGGATAAGTACCCGGCTGCACCAGGGTCTGGCGGGCTCCCTCACCGCCTTCATCTCGGCGGCCGAGAGCATGCAGGAAGGTCTGGAGTCGACCGATACCGGGGAGACTCGTCGGGCCGGCCTGCTGGCCTTCGAGACGGCTGCCTTCGAGTTCGGTCTTCTTGCCGGCCAGGTGGCTACTGCGGTCGAGGAGGCGCAGCCGTCCCCGGACGCCGTAGAAGCCGGCGCCGAGGGGTAGGCCGCCGCGGTTCTGACGGTGGTCCCGCCCGCGCCGACCGGCGCGGGGGGTCCGATTCACGGCCGAGGGCCTGAGTCAGCACGCCGGCGAGCACGACGGCGCCGCCCACCAGGGTTGCGAAGCGTGCCGTCTCGTCGAAGAGCCACCACACCCAGAGCGGCGCCAGCACGATCTCGGTCATCGAGATGAGCACCGACTCGGCCGGTTTCACGAATCGCGCCCCCGCCGTGTACAGCGCCAGCCCGCCGGCCAGCGCGATCCCTCCCAGCCAGAAGGCGACCACGAGGTCGCGACCGCTCGGTACGCCGCCGCCGATCAACCATCCCGTGGCCGCCATCGTGATGAGGCCTGATACGGCTACGGACGGAAGCATGTCGACATGCCGGCGGCGACGCTGCAGCACCGTGAACGAGGCGAAACCCAGAGCCGACAGGAAGGCCAGGAAGGTTCCCGTCGAGATTCCCGCCGACCCGATGGGGCCGTTCATCACGGCGATGCCGGCCAGCACGAGCACCATGGCCAGCCAGGTGACCCGGGTGATGGGTTCCCTCAACAGCGCCCAGCCGAGCAGCCCGGCCAGGACCGGCGCCATGCTGAAGATGAACACCACCTCGGCCACCGTGGTAAGGCCGATGGCGTACACGAACGCGATGGAGGCCATCGAGATGGAGGCGCCGGCTATGACTCCGTCGGCGCCGATGTCTGCGAACGATCGGGCGAACCCCCGGCCCCGGCGCATGGCCAGCCAGGCACCGATCACGATGACCTGGGCGATGGCCCGGTAGAACAGTATCTGCCAGGTGGTGGCGGTGTCCATGATCCTCACCCCGAGGCCCAGGGTGCTCCATAGGGTCCCGGCGGCGGCCAGCAGCAGGACTCCCCTGGCGCGGGCGGGCAGCAGGCTGATGGTCCGGATCACGGTGCCGGCCTGCGGGCCTAGCCCTTGCCCGTCATGGCCCGGATCCATGCCGCGATGTCATCGACCATCATCCCGCCCGCCGGCTCCTGCAGGGAGGCGTGCCGGGCGCCCGGGTACAGTCGCCGCTCGACATTCGGAAGCCGCGCCAGGGTGACGCTGGTGGCCGGAGGCACGAGCGTGTCATCCTCGCCGTGCGTCACCAGGCAGGGGGCGGTGAAGCGGTCGATGGATGCGTTGACCCGGTCCATCGTGGCGAGGAGGTGGGCGCCCAGCCGGACCGTGGTGCGGGGTTCCACGAGCGGGTCGGCGATGAAGTGAGCGGCGGTGGCGGGGTCGTCGAATATCCGGTAAGGGTCGACCGGGTTGGCAAGGGTCAGGGTGGGCGCCAGGCCGGCCAGGACCGGAGAGCCCTTCCGTTTCCAGGCTGGCACGACGGCGTCCACGGCGGGCGCATTGAGTACCACCAGATCGGGTTGGCGGTGGCGTGACATGGCGTAGTCGATGGTGATCAGGCCCCCGATGGAGTGGCCCAACAAGACTCCCGGGAGGCCGCGGTCCAGCAGCACGGCCAGGTTGTCGGACAGCTGGTGCAGGTAGGAGTACCAGTGGGCTATATCGGCTCGGGTCCCCCCTGACCCTCCGAATCCGATCAGGTCGAAGGCGTGGGTGTCGATACCGGTGGCCGCCAGCCGGGCGCCTACGCTCCGGTAACGGCCCGAATGCTCTCCCAAGCCGTGGACGATCAGGAGGGAGGCCCATGGATCCACGGCCTCCCACCGGCGGCGCAACTCGGTTACGCCGGCGCGGGTGGTGACGATCTCCATGCTGGTCGCGGGCGGGGCGGTCATTCGATCCACCCTAGACGTCAGTTCCGAGGGGTCGGACCGGCAGTTGTACGAGTAGTGGCCAGTGGCCAGTTTGCGATCCAGAGGTAATCAAGTTCCGTGTGGCCCTTAGGGCTGCCGGGTTGTGCGTCTCATCCCTGGGTTACAGCATTCACTGACCACTGACCACTGACCACTGACCACTGACCACTGACCACTGACCACTGACCACTGACCACTGACCACTTATCCGGCCGCGCTCCGGGCCCGGTCGGTCAGCCTTATCACCACGGGTGGCCCGTTGTGACGGGTCGGGACCAGCGCGGATCCCGATGGTGGCGCCGAGTCCAAGCCGTACTTGAAGACCAGGTGCAGGTAGTCGCGCCGGTACAGCAGCCTGATGTCCAGATCCGGATACCGCATCCGGAACATGCGTACCTTGCGTTTCTTCTTGGTGACCAAGCTCTGCTTCATGGTGGTGATCTCCACGAAGACGTCCTCGTCCGGCAGGTAGAAGTCCGGGGTGAAGCTCTTGGTGGGCCTGCCGTCGTCGTCCCATTGGATGGGAAACGACCGGGGTTCGTACTCCCAGCGCACATGGTAGAAGTCGAGCAGCCGGGCGAACTGAACCTCGCTGTGGTGGGCGAAGGCGACGCTACTGGGGGAAGATGAGACCGAACTCGGGCCGGAGCGGGTCAGCTGGTTGCCGCCTCGGACCCGGATTGGAGTTCAGTTAAAGGGAGTTCGGCCTGTATCGCTTTCGGAGCGAAGTCCAACAACTCACCCTCGAGGTCACGCTGGATCTGTCCCACGGCGATGGCGAAGACTCCCTGACCGCGCCGGAGGGCGTCCATCAGGTACTCCTGGGTTCCTTCACGATCGAAGCTGGCCAGGATGGTGGAGCCGTCGCTGACGAGATTGGCCTCGCTGAGGGGCTGGTCGATCTCTTGCTCGCGCAGCCAGTCGACCGCTTGCCGGATCCTGTTGAGGTGCAGGCCCGCGTCCAGGAGGCCCTTGATCATCCGCAACTGGACGAGGTCGGAGAAGGAGTAGAGCCGCTGGGTTCCGGATCCCTCCGCCGCTCTCAGCGAGGGCTGCAGCAGGTCGGTGCGAGCCCAGTAGTCGAGTTGGCGATAGGTGATCCCCACCAGCTTGCATACGTGGGGCGCCCGGTAACCCTGCATCCCCGCGGTCGGGTTCTCGGTGTTGATCTCTCGGTCCATCGGAACGGGACTCCCCCTCCACGGCGGGTCGACGCATGCCCGCCTTTCGAGCGGCCATTACATCCAGGTAATTACCTGTTTGCGACCCGTACGATAGACCATCGGAAGCCGCGTTCCAACGGTTTCCGAGGAGTGCAGTACCGGGCGTCGGGACTCCCCTGGCTCGGGACCTCCTAGGCGTCGGTCCTGAAGTCCTCGGGCGACAGATCCTCGAGGAACTCCCGGAAGGCCTCCACCTCCGCCTCCTGGTTGTCGTCCTTGATCTCGATGCCCGCGTCGTCCAGGACCTCTGGAGTGGCGAACACGGGCGCCCCGGTCCGGGCGGCCAGTGCGATGGCGTCGGAGGGGCGGGAACTGACGTGGATCTCCTCGTCGTCCCGCGAGAGAACCAGGTCGGCGTAGTAGACGCTGTCCCGCAACTCGGTCACCGTCACCCGGGCCACCTGCCCGCCCAGCACCTCGGTCGTGATACGAAGCAGGTCGTGGGTGAACGGGCGGGGGGTGTTGACGCCCTCGAGGGCGTAGGCGATGGCGGTGGCCTCCATGGCGCCGATCCAGATGGCGAGGAAGCGCTTGCCGTGCGACTCGCGGAGCAGGACGATCGGCTGGTTGGTCGGGTATTCGATCCTGACCCCGATGAGATCCATGGGAACCGACTCGCTCATGGCGCGAGCCTATCACCACGGGCCGGGTCTGCAACGGGTAACAGTGCGGACGGGTCGGCCGCGAAGGAAGCGAAGTCCAGGATGGCCCACAGGGATCGTAGGTTGCGGAAGGCGCCCTTCCAGTCGAGACCGTATCCCACCAGGAACTCGTCCCCCACTTCGAAGCCTCGATACTCGATCGGCACGTCGACGATTCGCCGGGTGGTCCGGTCCAGGAGCGACACCGTCTGGAGGCTGGCGCAGCCGCGCTCCTCCATCATCTGGCGGAGGAGGCGCAGCGTGAGGCCCGTGTCCACGATGTCCTCCACGATCAGCACGTGACGGGAGGCGAGGCTGGTGGCGGTGTCCATGGCCACCCGTACCCGGCCGCCCTCCCCGAACTTTGTCAGCCCGAGAAAGTCCGCCTCGCATTCGATGGGGATCCGGCGGATCAGATCCGCCAGGAAGACCAGGGACCCTGACAGTACGCACACCAGCACCGGGCGCAGACCGCGGTAGTCATGGGCGATGCGCTCCCCCAACTCGGTGATCCGCCCGGCGATGTCCGCCTCACTTATCGCCTCAGCTGCGATCATTCTTCGCCCCCAGTCCTTGCCAGTAGTTCCATATCCATGCCAGAGCGTCGCGGATGCCGGGAAGTTCTACTTGACGTTCGGTGCGCCGGGTCACCGGAGAGGCGGGAGCCTCGGTTTCGGGGCTGACAGCAACTGTTTCGCTCTCCGGCCCCGGCTCATCTCCTACCTCGGGCTCCTCCGGCTCCGGCGTAAGCTGCTCGGCTCGATCCGGGAACACCTCGAAGTCGGTGCCGGGTTGCGCGGCGACGCCGCCGGCGAGCGGGCGTTGCGCGTCGGATGTGGCCGGGACCAGCGTCAACGGCCCGAAGCCGCCGAAGGCGTAGTCGAACAGTACGGTGACGTCGGCGAAGTGGTCCTGCGAGCCCAGCACCACCACGTGGATCCGGCGTTGATCCCGCTGTGCCACGGCCGAGAGGGTCTGGAGGGCGCGGCCCGTGTAGCCGGTCTTGATACCGAGCGTGCCCGGGTAGGTGGCGAGCAGGTCGTTACGGTTGACGGTCACCCGCGGTTCCCCTTCGGGAGTGGGTGGGAGGCTGAAACTCCGGGTGGCGGCGATGCGGGCGAACGCCGGGTTTTCCATAGCGGCTACCGAGATGCGGAGAATGTCCCGGGCCGAGCTGAAGTGGTCGGGATGGTCGAGGCCGTGCGGGTTGACGAAGTTGGAGTCCGTCAGGCCGAGCCGGGTCGCCTCCTGGTTCATCATCTCCGCGAACCCCGCCACCGATCCGCCGACATGCTGTGCCAGCGCCACTGCCGCGTCGTTGGCGCTCCAGAGCATCAGTGCTGCCAGGAGTTCTTCGACCGTCCAAGCGGCTTCTCCGGCCACCAGTCCGATCTCCGACTCGCCTACCGAGGCGGCCGTCTCGGTAATGATGACGAGGTCTTCGCTGCCCGCATTCTCGAGCACCACCAGGGCGGTGAGGATCTTGGTGACCGAAGCGACCGACCGGCGCGAGTCGGCGTCTATTTCGGCCAGTACCTGCCCGTACGTGTCGTCGTAGATGATCCACGCGTCAGCGGTCACCTCCGGAGGATCCGGCGGGATGAGCCCCAGGTCGGACGAGGGGTGAGCCCGGCTCGGCGGCGCCGCTACGAGCAGGACTGTCAGGCAGGCAACTGCGAGCAGAGCACCTGCCCGGACCACTCGCATGTGGGGGTCAGTCCTCGCCGAGGAGCGCCCTTACGTCCGCCTGGAGGAAGGACTGGGAGAGCAGCCGGATCGCCTCGGCCCCCCGGCTCAACGTCTTGGCGGCCTGGCGCCGGCTGGCCGGACTCGGGCTCAGCCGCATGGCGAGGGTGAGCCTGTGGAGGAGTTCCACCTGGCGGGACACGGACTGACGAACCTGGCGGATGTGCCGGGGTTCGAGACCCTCCGAAAGCAGCACCCCGCACTGGCGGGCTACGGAAACGTCTCCCGTGGTGAACTGATGGGCGCCCTCGGTGTTGCGCGGGGTCAGCAAGCCGTGATCGACGAGTTGGCGAGTCTGGGCGGGTGTCAGGTCGGAACGTCGGGCCAGCTCGTTCAGGCTGATCATCTCCTCAGCGATTTCCGGATCCGGTCCGGGCTCCTCGCCGTCCGCTGCGCCGCCCGGCATCTCGCCTCTCTCGAGCTGGGCCAGCTGCGACTTGATGACCTTGAGCGGGAGGAAGTGATCACGCTGCTGGCGGAGGATGAAGCGGAGCCGGTCGACGTCGGACTGGCGGAAATGCCGGTATCCCGACGGCGACCGGGCGGGATGAACGAGACCGTTGGTCTCCAGGAACCGGATCTTGGAGGTCGTCACATCGGGAAACTCGTCGCCGAGCAGTTCCCTTACCCGGCCGATGGTGAGGGTCGGTGAATCGGTCATCTTCCCCTGGCCAGCAGGAGCCGGAACATTCCGATCATCAGCTCATCCCCCGGGAGGATGGTGGTGCTCTCCGCGCGCCGACCGTTCACGTAGGTTCCGTTGGTGGACCCCAGGTCGGTGAGGGTCATTCCGGTGGCATCGAGGGTCAGCAGGCAGTGGCTCCGGGAGACGGTGATGTGGTCGAGGGCGATGTCGTTGTACGGATGGCGGCCGACCCGGGTGTCGCCGGGCGCCACGCGCCACGACCGGCCGGCCTGCTGCCCGGTTCGCACGATCAGCTTGTAGGCCGGTCCGTCCTCCTCCGACCCGGGCGGACCGGGCCTGATGGGATTCCCTTCTTCGTCGAAGGGATCGAGGACTTCGGTCACGTCCCCCGGTGAGGTGGCGTCGCTGCCGGGCCGGCGATCGGCCTCCGGCGCCTGGTGGGTGTCATCCATGCCGCGAGTGTAGTTGTCGAGGACCTCAACCGGGATCGTTTGTTTGGGAACTATTTGCAGATGATCAAGCAAGCAGGCATTGTCGAGCAACGACTGGCATCTCGACCTGGTTCATTAAAGGTTAGCTAGAACCTTCGGGTTAGGGATCTCACCTCGGAGCGTGGCGGAGATCGCCGAGGTAGCGCCAGGTCACGATGAGGTACAGGATCAGGCCCGGCCCGCCGAGGAGCGTGGCCACTGCCTCCCAGAAAAGGGGCGCGAAGGTGGTGCCGGTCAGGTAATAGAAGGGCACTGCGAAGAAGATCAGGGCGGTGGCGGTCTTTCCCATCCGCCGGACCGGCACGCGGACCTTGTGGCGAACCAGGTAGTAGATGGTGGTGGGTCCGATGATCGCCTCCCGGACGAGCAGGGACACGCCCAGCCACAACGGGACCAGGCCGGCCACCATCCCGCCCACCACACCTGCCAAAACCACCAGCCGGTCAGCAACCGGATCGAGCATCTTGCCGATCTCGGACACCTGATCCAGACGACGGGCCAGCATGCCGTCGAGCAGATCTGTGACCGAGATCAGGCCGAGGAGCACGGCGGCCAGGAAAGGACGGTCAAGCCCCAGCAACACCCAAAGGAAGACCGGCAGCGCCAGGATCCTCAAGAACGAGATCAGGTTGGGCAGGGTCCAGAGCCCCGCATCCTGCCCAGCCGCCTTCTCGGTCGTTCCGTCGCTCACACCGGCACATCCTCCGTCCGGTAACAAGCTACCAAGTGGCCGGGGTTGGCCTCCTCGAGGGGTGGATGGTCGCTGGAGTGGCAGACGTCGGCGACCAGTGGACACCGATCGATGAAGCGGCACCTGGGTGGCGGGTTGATTGCCTTGGATATCCCACCGCGGATGTCCGCTCCCTCCCGGTGGTGGGCGGGATCGGGAACCGGCACCGATGCCAGCAGTGCCCTGGTGTAGGGATGCTGCGGGTTGCCGAGCAGGTGCTCGGTGTTCCCCATCTCCACGATCTTGCCGAGATACATGACCGCGATCCGGTCGCACATGTAGCGCGCCACTGCCAGGTCATGGGTTATGTACAGGTAGGAGACGTTCAGTTGCTCCGCCAGCTTCAGCATCAGATCCATGATCGAGATCCGGATCGAAACATCGAGCATAGAGGTAGGTTCGTCGGCGACCACGAAGGCTGGATCGACAACCAACGCCCGGGCGATGGCTACCCGTTGCCTCTGGCCGCCCGACAACTCATGCGGGTAGCGGAACAGGAAGGTCGATGGCGGCGTCAGTCCTACCATTTCGAGGAGCCGCATCGCTCGTTCCTCGCGTTCCTTCACGCTCCCGATCCGCTGTACGGTCAGGGGTTCCGCGATCGTGTCGTACACCGTGCGCCGCGGGTTGAGCGACTCGAACGGATCTTGGAAGATCATCTGCACCCGGCGCCGGAAGCGTCGCAGGTCCTCCTTGGCGGTAATGCCGGCCATGTCGACCATCTCGCCGTCCTGCTCGATCATGATCCGTCCGGACCCGGCCTCGAGCAGCTTCACCATCAGCTTGCCGGTGGTGCTCTTGCCGCAGCCCGACTCCCCCACCAGGCCGAGGGTCTCGCCCGGGGCGATTTCGAAACTGATCCCGTCCACCGCGTGGACGTATTCGGTTGCCCGGCTGAAGGCGTTCCGGGCGATCGGGAACCGCTTGGTCAGGTTCTCGACCCTGACGAGTGGCCGCGTCATGCGTCCACACCCTTGCGTGTCCGGACGGGGACGCTCGTCCAGTTCCAGCAGGCAACGCCATAGCCGGACTGAGCGTCGATGACCTCCATGGTCGGGTCCTCATCCCGGCAGCGCTGGTCGGCGTACGGGCACCGGGGATGGAACCGGCATCCGGCGGGCGGATCGAGCAGGTTGGGTGGTTCGCCCTCGAGCGGCGCCAGCACGCGGCGGGGCCCGGTAACCGACGGGGTGGACTCCAGCAGCAGGTAGGTGTAGGGATGGCGGGGCCGGGAGAACACGTCCGCGGTCGGGCCCAGTTCCACGAGGCGGCCCGCGTACATCACACCCATCACCTCGGTCACCTCGGCGATGACCGCGATGTCGTGGGAGATGTAGAGGATGCTCATTCCCAGTGCGGTCTGGACCTGCTTCAACTCCTGGAGGATCTGGTCCTGCACGATGACGTCGAGGGCGGTGGTGGGTTCGTCCGCGATGATTACCTGGGGATCGCACGAGAGGGCCATCGCGATGACCGCCCGCTGCCGCATACCCCCCGAGAACTCGTGCGGGTAACGATCCGCCATCGCCCGGTTCAAGCCGACCAGGTCGAACAACTCACCGACCCGGTCCCGTATCTGTTCCTCGGCCAGTTCCCCCCCGAAGTGGGTGTCCATCGCCTCTCGGATCTGCTCGTAGACCGTGTACACGGGGTTCCACGCGTTCATGGCGCCCTGGAAGACCATGGCGATGTCGGACCAGCGGCGGGTTCTCATCTCGTCCTCGGTCACGTCGAGGAGGTCTACCCCGTTGAGGCGCACCGATCCGCCCCGGAACTCGGCGTTCTCCGGCAGGAGTCTCAGGAGCGACATCGCCACGGACGTCTTGCCGCACCCGGACTCCCCGACCAGTCCGAGGGCCTCGCCCGTGCGCAGCGTGAAACTGACCCCGTCGACCGCGGAGACCCACCCGTCAGCGGTTCTGTAGTGCATGGTGAGTTCGTCCACCACCAGCAGGGGCGCCCGGTCCGAGGCGGCAGCGGTCCCATCCTCGGCCAGGGACCGGGCGGAACGCAGGTGTGTGCCCACCCGGTTGGCCGCCTGTCCAGCCAGCGCTGCGCCGCAGGCGAAGCCGAGCGCACGCACCACGACTGTCCCGATCGCGAGGTCCTCTCCGAGGGCTCCCCAGATCACCTCCGCGGCGAACATTCCCAGCGCCGCCATCATCCCGTGGGTCGGGCGCCGATGACCGGCGGCCAGACCGGATACGAGGGCGCCGAGGAATCCGGGCACCAGCAAGGCCACCAGGATCACCACGTACCCGGGCCGGTACTCGCCCTCCGTGGGGGTGATCCACCCTCCCAGCCACCAGTTGGCCAGCGCGATCACCGCGGTGCCGAGGGCGATCGCCACCAGGTTCAGTCGCCGTGGACCGGCCTCGGACACACTGCTCATCCGAGACCCCCCGCCGATGGGTTGCATCGCAGCCGCCGGCGGGCCCGAGCGACCGCGAACCCCGCGCCGGGCGCCGTCATCGCTTCCTCAGCCTGGGATTGATCACCTCGTCCATGGCCCTGCCGACCAGGAAGAACGAGGCGGCGAGTAGGGACACGCACGCTCCGGCGGGGAACACCAGCCACCAGAAGCGCATGCCGGTGAGGAAGTATCCCTGGTTCCTGGCCAGTTCGATCATCAGTCCCCAACTCATGTCGATGTTGAGAAGGCCGAGGAAGGAGAGGGTCGCCTCGGTCTGGATGGCGGCGGTGACGGTGAACATCATGTACAGGAAGCTGAGCGGGATCACGTTGGGTATCACGTGGACGGCTATCACGCGGATCGTGGAACCGCCCGACACCCGGGCGGCCTCGATGAAGGGCTTGACCTTCACCGCCAGGGCCTGCGACTTGAGGACGATGGCCACCCCGCCGAATCCTGACAGCACTCCGATCAGGATGGCTAAGTGCCACAACTCGAAGCTGAACACCGAACTCATCACGATAAAGATGGCCAGGGCGGGAAGCATCAGCAACAGGTCGGCCAGGCGCATGAAGAACGAGTCGATCCAGCCTCCCATATAGGCGGCCACCGCACCGACCGAGGTGGCGAAGAGGACGGTGACCAGGGCCGCCACCATTCCCAGCAGGAACGCTCCCTGGGCGCCCTTCATGAGTTGGGACAGGATGTCGCGGCCCAGCGGGTCGGTACCGAGCCAGTGCCGGCCGTAGGGACCGGTGGGTTGCTCCCGGATCTCGGCGACGTCTCCGAGGAGCAATGGAGATCCGTCGGGGTTGGAGTAGAGCAGCGCCTCACGTACCGACATCTCGGTGGCCGGATCCGTGACCTCGTTGACGACCGTCCTGTGGAGGATCGGCGGGTTCGCCTCGTTGCCCACCACGGGGTGGTAGGTGCCGGCGTCCCACACTCCGCCGAACGTCACCCCAATTGCTGCCAGCAGGACGGCTGTCATCCCGACCGTCAGCGGGAACGTGACCCTCCGCTCGTGGCGCAGGCGCCCCAGCAACGGCCAGATCATCCAGGCCACGACCGGCCATACCAGCAGGAACAGCGCGGCGCCGGAGTACCAGCGCATGCCGGACATCAGGACGGGATGTATGAGGGCCATCAGCGCGAAGAACAGAATGATGGCCAGCCCCACGATGCCGACCCGGTTGGTGCGGAACATGTTCCAGTTGCTGGTCGCGCCGGCCCACACCAGGTTGGCCCGGATCCTCCACAGCGATCCCTTCCCCGCCACGTCCGTCGCCGGCCGGGCTTCCAGCAGATCCGTCATCGAAGCCGTACCGGCATCGTCACTCCCCCGTGACCCTTATCCGGGGGTCGAGGAACATGTAGAGGATGTCCACCACCAGGTGCCCGACCATGGCCATGACGCCCACGAACGAGAAAGCAGCGATGGCCAGGTTCAGGTCCTGTCCCACCACCGACGTGAACAGCAACTCGCCCATACCGGGCCACGAGTAGACGGTCTCGGTGATAATTCCCCCATCGATGACGGTGGCCACCGCAATCACCAGGCTGGTGGTCACCGGGAGCAGGGCCGTGCGGGCGGCGTGGCGGTCGCGTACGGTCTTTTCGGCCAGGCCCTTGGCCCGTGCGGTGAGGATGAAGTCCTCCCGCATGGTCTCCAGCATGGAACTGCGGGTCAGGAGCATGATCCCGGCGAAGCTGATAAGGGTGATGGTTACCACCGGAAGGATCATGTGATGCAGGATGTCCCCGGCGTACAGGCGCCGGGCCGACCCGAAGTCGCTCAGGTACCAGAACCAGACCATCACGACGGCCAGCGCGCCGTAACCCATCCAAACCACCCTCTTCCGCAGGGCTGCGTCCCTGATGCGTCGGGACAGGATCCACAGGGTGAGCGCAACTATGCCGCTCAACAGCATCACCCCGAATATCACCATGAACACGTGGTTGGAGCTGAAGGGTGCGTCCACCCACTCCTGCGGATCGAGAAACTTGTTTATCGGCACCACGTCGGCGTAGAAGGCGAAGAACCAGATCAGCATCAGCGCGAACCAGGGGTAGAACACCGTGTAGAGGAACACGCTGCCGATGGTTATGGCATGCTCGCCCTTCCGGCCCCGCCTCCAGGCGATGAACTTGCCGGCCATGAACCCGAGGATGTAGTAACTCACCAGCACCGTGAGGAACAGCACCAGGGTCCTCGGCAGCCGTTCCAGGATGATATCGGACACCGGCCGCGGGTACTGGAGGAAGGAGAACCCGAAGTCTCCGCGGAAGAAGTTCCACATGTAGCTGGTGTATTGCTCCCACAGCGGCTTGTCGAGACCGAGACGCTCGATGGCCAGTTGCGCCGCCTCCGGCGGAATGTTGGGATTGGTGGCGAACCGCTGCTTGACGGTGTCGCCGGGCAGGGCGGTGAGGAGCAGGAAGGTGAGCGTCAGGAAGATGACGAACAGGACGAGCATCTGCGCGGTGCGCCGCGCGATATAGCGCATCATCTCACTGCCGCCTCAACCCCCTGCCTCCGTTCTGCCTCGCGGCCTCGCGCCGGGTGGGAGTGGCGGGAAGAACCTGGCCGGTCCTTCCCGCCACTCGGTCTCCGCCTTCTACTGGGCCAGATTGACCGCTCCGGGCAGCGCCTGGAAGTTCTGCAAGCCGTCGAGAGTAGTGGTACTGGGGAACTCCAGGGTGTTCCGGAAGGCCTCCAGCACCGGCGTGGTGAACAAGATCACGTACGGGACGTCCTGGGCGAGCACCGCGTCCATCCGGCGCACGATGGCGGCGGCCTCGTTGATGTCGGTCTCAGCCTTCAACTGGTCCGCCATCTCGTCGAACGCCGGGTTCGCGTAGCCGGGGATGTTGAACCCTCCGCCGGTGGCCGAATCGGCGCGCGAGTCGAAGAAGTCGGCTACGTAGTCGGGGAAGATGGTGAGACCCCATCCGAGGATGTACATGTCCCAGTCCACCGGCCCGAACACCCTGTCCACGATCACCGAGAAGCCGGTGGGTTCCGCCGTCAGCGGTATCCCGAGGTCGTTGGCCCAGTCGGCTATGAACAGGCTGTAGGTAGCGCGCAGCGGGTCGTATCCGGGCCCGGGGGCCAGGAGTTCGAGGTCTCCCACCGGCGTGCCGTCCGGACCCCGCAGACCCTCTCCCTTCGGGATCACATCCCGGTTGTCGGAGTTCCACTGCGGCTCGACATCCCAGGTCCAGCCGGCGTCCTTCAGGATCTGGACGGCCGAATTGAGCCGCTCCTCCTGGCTCTGGCCGCCGCACCAGGCATCCAGCTCCGGGTTGGCCCAGAACGCGTTGCCGGGCGGCACCATGGAGTTGAGCGGGATGGCCACGCCCTGCAGGACGTTGGTGGCCATGAACTCCTTGTCGATCATGCAGGCCATGGCCTGGCGGAACGCCACGTCCGATCCCGGGAAGCTTCGGGTGTTGAAGGCCAGGTACCGGAAGCCGTTGGATGAGTTGGCGATCACGTCGAGGTCTCCCGCTTCCAGCACCGTGGACTGGAGACCGCGCTGGAGACCCAGCGGGTTGAGCAGGAAGTCCACCTCCCCGTCGCGCAGGGCCAGGACGGCAGCATCCTGGGTGTCGTACACCGAGTAGATGGCATCGCTCACGTACGGCCCGCCGATCGAGTCGGCGATGACCTCGCCGGACGTATCGCCCACCTGCCAGCTCACATCACCGGCGAAGGTCACGCCGCCGCTCGAGTAGGCGATGGTCTGTGCCCCGCGGTCGTTGGCGTTGGCGTTGGCGACGCTGCGGGCGAAGGCGCCCGGCTCACGGCGATCGAAGACCATGCTCCCGCCCGACGGCGCGCCTTCCCCGGACACGGCGTAGAGCTCGCCGGCGTCGCCGGATGCGGCAACGTGCGGCCCCCAGTGGGCCTCGGAGAAGATCGGGGACTGGGCTGCTCCGAACTGCCACTGGGCCAGACCGGGCTGGGAGCTCCATGTGTAACGGACCGTGTGGTCGTCGACAGCCTCGACGGAGATCAGGCCCTCGGCCCCCTCGTTCTCCTCCGTGTCGGGGTCGTCGTCGCGGGCCATCGGGAGGGCAGAGAACCAGTTGCCGCCCATCTCGAGGTCCTTGACGGCGTTGAAGGTGAAGGCCACGTCGTTTGCGGTGATCGGAGAGCCGTCGCTCCAGACCAGTCCCTGTCTCAGGTTGACGTCGATCACCCAGTTGTCGCCGGAGGCGGCACCGAGCGGGGGCTCGACGTCGGCGGCGATGCTGGGAATCACCGTGTAGCTCGGGAAAGTCGAGCCGTAGAGGCTTGGTAGAGCCGTCGACAGCACGTACTGATTCCAAACATCAGCCTCCGTGTCGAAGTAGGCCCACGGATTGTCGGTGGTCGGGTCGCTGAAGATGGCCAGCTTGTAGGTGAACGGAGCAGCTTCCGCCATCTCCTCTTCTTCCGGCATGGTGGTGGCCGCGGCTTCCTCCGCCGCGGCTGCCTCGGCTGCCTCGGCCGCCTTCATGGCCTCCTCGGCTGCCATCTCGGCTTCGTCGAGAGCAGCTTCCGCCTCGGCGAGCGCTGCGGCAAGTTCGGCCTGGGCGGCGTCGTCGCCCTCCATGGCCTCGGCCGCAGCTGCTTGGGCGGCTTCCAGATCGGCCTGGGCCTGGGCCAGCGCGGCCTCTGCCGCGTCTGCGTCCGCCTGTGCTGCGGATGCTTCCGCTTGTGCTGCGGCTGCCTGCGCCTGCGCGGCTGCGGCATCGTCCGTTTCCTCCTCTGTCCCGCAGGCCGTGGCGAACAGGGCCAGAACGGCCGCGACCGCCAGCCATCGTAGGGATGTATGCATCGATGAAGCCCTCATGGAATCCTCCCCCCGTTGGGCCTGTCCGTTTCGGTACAGACGTCACAAGTTTATCTAGAGAGGCGCGGACTACGGTCGGAAAGCCCTGATAATTCTTCATTGAACCGGGCAAAGGCGGGACAGCAGACCGGCAATGGCTCGAGGGTCGGTAGCCTGCTATGGGGCTCCGTTCGAGCACGTCGGTTTCGGCTGCTCGTTTCCAATCGAGTACGTCAATATTGCCGGGCTTATGATTGAATCGCTCCGGTTTACCAGGAGACTTGATTAGTCGGGATTCTCATACACTCTGAGGGGCTACTCGGCTAGGTTCACCGATCCGGGAAGCCCGTGGAACCCATGCAAGCCGTTCAGCACGGCCGTGGCCGGATAGGCGAGCGTGTTGCGATAGGCCTCGAGGGTAGGGGTGTCGAAGAGCACGATGTAGGGCACTTCCCGGGCGATGACGCCGTCCATCTCCCTGACGATCGCGGCGGCCTCCTCCAGGTCCGTGGCCGACTTCAACTCGTGGGCCAAGCGGTCGTACTCGGGATTCGAATAGCCGGGAATGTTCAGCCCTCCGGTCGTGGCCGAGTCGTTCCTGGTCTCGAAGAAGTCTGCCAGGTGGTCCGGAAAGATGGTGGTGGACCATCCGAGCATGTACATGTCCCAGTCGACCGGACCGAACACCCTGTCCACGATCACCGAGAAGCCGGTTGGCTGGGCCCGCAACGGGATGCCCAGGTCGTGGGCCCAGTCGGCGATGAAGAGGCTGTAGGTAGCCCGCAACGGATCGTATCCCGGACCCGGCGCCAGCAGTTCCATAGGCTCCAACTCCGTGCCGTCAGGACCCCGCAATCCTTCACCTTGAGGTATAACGTCCTGACTATCCGCGTCCCATTGAGGTTCTACCTCCCAGGTCCACCCTGCGTCCTTGAGCATCCGGACGGCGGTGTCGACCCGGTCCTCCATGCTCAAGCCGTCGCACCAGACGAACACGTCCGGGTTGGCCCAGTAGGTGTTGCCGGGCGGGATCAACGAGTCGAGCGGCTCCGCCACACCCTGGAGGACGTTGGTGGCCATGAACTCCTTGTCGATGATGCAGGCGATGGCCTGGCGGAAGGAGGGCTCGGATCCGGGAAAGCGGCGAGTGTTGAACGCCACGTAACGGAAGCCGTTGGATGCGTTGGAGATCACATCGAGGTCACCCGCCTCGATGACGGTGGCCTGCAGGCCGCGCTGGAGACCGAGCGGGTTGAGCATGAAATCCACCTCGCCGTCCCGCAGGGCGAGGACCGCCGCATCCTGGGTGTCGTAGACCGAGTAGATGGCGGTGGCGGCGTGCGGACCCTCGGTCCACCGCGCCAGCACCTCACCTGAAGTGTCTCCCACTTCCCAGGATGCGGCGCCTTCGCTGGTGGCGCCTCCGGTGGAGTAGCTGGTGAGGACGTCGCCCCTGCCGAACACGGCGTGATTCGCTTCGGTCCGAACGAATGCGCCCGGCTCCCGGTGTTCGTAGACCATCGGCCCACCCGAGGGTGCTCCGATTCCCGATACGGCGTAGAGGTCGCCGGCGTCGCCGGATGCGGCGACGTGCGGTCCCCAGTGGGCTTCGGAGAAGATCGGGGCCTGGGCCGCTCCGAACTGCCATTGCGCCAGCCCGGGCCGAGCGCTCCAGGTGTAGCGCACCGTGTGGTCGTCCAGCGCCTCCACCGAGATCAGGCCGTCGTAGGCTTCGTCCTCCTCGGTCTGGGGATCATCCGGGCGGGCCATGGGTAGGACGGCGAACCAGTTACCACCCATCCGCAGGTCCTTCACGGCATTGAACGTGAACGCGACGTCGTGGGCTGTGATCGGCGTGCCGTCGCTCCATCCGGCGCCGGGCTGCATGCGCACATCGATTACCCAGCGGTTGCCGTCAGCCGCGCCCTTCGGCGGCTCGACGTCAGCGGCCAGGCCGGGGACGATGGTGAAGGTCGGGAATGCGGACCCGTACAGGGACGGCAAGGTGGGCCGGAGGGTGTACTGGTTCCAGACGTCCGGCTCCGTGTCGAAGTAGGCCCACGGGTTGTCGGTGGTCGGGTTGCTGAAGATAGCAACCTTGTAAGTGAAGCCGGGCGGCGCCGCCACCGTGGTGTCAGGCGAAGGGGATGTTTCCCCGGTTCCCGTGGCGGGGGCAGCGGACGGCGAGGTGGTCTGACTATCGGTCGACGGTGCTCCTGTGGTCGCCGGAGTGGTGGCGGCGGTGTCTCCCGAACCAGCCGAGCCTCCGCACGCGTAGGCAGCCATCGCCACCAGCACCGTTATCGCCATCCGCTTGGATGTGCGGAACTCCCACCGGGCCCGCATGACCTCGTTCTTCTCCCTCGGCATCGGATGGGAACGTTAGCCCCGGCGCCGCCGTGCGGGGGTGATACACTCCATCGCCACGGGCTGTGGCGCAGCTTGGTAGCGCGCTTGACTGGGGGTCAAGAGGTCGTGGGTTCAAATCCCGCCAGCCCGACCATCCCGTGACCGGCTCTCAGAAAACCCATCGGTAGAGGGCCATCATCCCCTGCACCAGCCGCCAGCCCAGGTACAGGGCTGCCAGTGCGACCATCAGCTTGAAGCTGAACGGAGCGCCGGGGGGAGCGCCCTTCCGGTCGGGGCCGGCCGGACCGGTCATCTGCCGCCGGTGCGCCCGGCGCCCCGCCGCACCACCATCCGAACCGGTGTGCCCATGAAGTCGTAGGCCCGGCGGAGCCGCCTTTCCAGGAATCGCAGGTAGGTGCTGTCGAGGGTTCCGCCCTTCACGAACAGGGCGATGGTGGGCGGGACCGAGCGGGACTGCGCGGCGAAGAGGATCCTGGGCCGCCGGCCCTTCCTCATGGGAGGCGGGTGCTCGGCCGCGAGGTCGGTGATGAGCCGGTTGAGGATGGGCGTGGGTATGCGGCGAGACCGGTTCTCGAGCACCGTCCGGAGCGCAGGGCCCAGCCGGTGGAGGCGCGCGCCGGTGAGAGCCGAGATGCGGAGAACCGGCGCCCAACCGGCGAAGCCCAGCCTGGTGCCCACTTCGTACGTGGTCTGCTCCCGTTGCTCGAGGTCGGCCGCGTCCCACTTGTTGAGCAGGATCACCAGCCCCGCGCCCGAATCGGCGGCCAGGCGGGCGATTCGCTGGTCCTGGTGGGTGACACCGTCGACGGCGTCCACCAGCAGGAGGGCGGCGTGGGCGCGGCGCAGCACCTCCCGGGCCCTGAGCACCGAGAAGAACTCGACGTCTTCCGACATCTTCGGCTTGCGGCGCATGCCGGCGGTGTCTATGAGCCGGTAACCGTCGCCATCCAGCTCGATCATCACATCGATGGGATCCCGGGTGGTGCCCGGTACGGGCGAAACCAGTACGCGCTCGTCCCCGACCAGCCGGTTCAGGAGGGTGGACTTCCCCACGTTGGGGCGTCCGATCACGGCCACGTCGGGCACCGGATCCTCGACGATGTCCCGGTCGGGGGGATCCGGCAGGCGCTGGACCAGGACGTCCAGCAGGTCGGCCACACCGTGGCCGTGGATGGCCGAGACGGGCAAGGGTTCGCCCAGTCCCAGCCGGGTGAAGGCCGCCGACTCCCTCGACAGGGTGTCGTTGTCTGCTTTGTTGGCAACCATCACCACGCGATCGGTCTCGGGTCGCAGGAGCCGGGCGACCGCCGCGTCGTCCGTGGTGATCCCGCCCTGGGCGTCGACGACGAGAAGGATCAGATCGGCGGCGGCAATCGCCATCTCGGCCTGGATTGAGATGTCCTCGACGAGATCGGCGTCCTTGCCCTGCTGCCAGCCGCCGGTGTCGACCACCGTGAAGCTCCGGCCGCCCCATTCAGCCGGGAACTCACGCCGGTCACGGGTGACGCCCGGCTTCTCCTGCACCACCGCGGCTCGGCGGCCCACGATGCGGTTGGCCAGGGTCGACTTTCCCACGTTCGGGCGACCCACGATGGCGACGAGAGGTTTCGGAGAGGACAAGAGGAACCGCCAGGCGTTTGCGGATGCCTGCTCATGAACACCCGTCCTCCGGATTCTAATCCCCGGCCCGGTCCTGCCTTTCGGCGGGGTGACCGGCGGGCTCGACTCCGCGACTTCGGCAGAGTTCGAGCACCCTGGCTATGACTTCGTCAGCGGTGAGTGCGGACGTGTCGATGGCCACCGCGCCCCTCGCCGGGGTGAGGGGGGACGTCGCTCGCGTTGAGTCGAGCCGGTCCCGTTTCCCCAGTTGCGTGGCGACTTCCCGGAGCGTCGTCGAGGTCTCGCCGGCCCGGCGGCGGGCTCGCACACGGGGCGGGGCGTCGAGATAGACCTTGACAGCCGCGTCGGGGAAGACAACGGTTCCGATGTCACGCCCTTCGACGACCGCCCGGCCTCCTCTCGCATCCACCCATGCCCGCTGCCGGTTTACGAGCACCATCCGGAGACCCGGAAGCGGGGCCAGGCGGGAGGACGCGGCGGTGATGGTCTCCGTGCGGATGGCGGCACTGACATCGACGCCCTCGACGAACATGGCGCCGTCGCGGTAGTCGAGATCGGCGCCGGCCAGCACCGCGGCCACCGCCGCCTCGTCCTCGGGTTCGATCCGGTGGAGCCTGACCAGCAGGGCGGCGGCCCGGTAGAAGGCGCCGGTGTCGAGGCTCTGGAAACCGAGGGTTCGGGCCACCCCCCGGGATACGGTGGTCTTGCCTACCCCGCCCGGCCCGTCGATGGCGACCACCGGCCTGGTGGCGGCGGCGCTCACAGGCTCTCGAGCATGTCGAAGAACCCGGGCCACGTCTTGGCCACGCACCCCGGGTCCTCGATGACGATCCCGGACCGCGCCAGGCCGGCGACCGCGAAGGACATGGCCATCCGGTGGTCGTCGTAGGTGCGGATGCGCGCCGGGCGGCGTGGACCGGGATGGATCTCGATCCAGTCCGCGCCCGTCTCGACCCGGGCGCCGAGCCTGGTGAGTTCGGCCTCCAGAGCCGCCAACCGGTCGGTTTCCTTGACACGGAGGTTGGCGATGTTGGTGAACCTGGTCGCGGAGCGGGCGAAGGTTGCGACCACTGCCAAGCCGAGTGCGGCATCCGGACAGTGGTTGAGGTCGGCGTTAACGCCCTCCAGGCGGGTAGGGCCTGTAACCGCGATACCCCGGGCGGTGGTGGTCACCACGGATCCCATTCTCTCCAGCACACCGAGGGCGGACATATCGGCCTGGGTGCTGCCGGGGTGGATACCGGCCACCGTGATGGTGGCGCCGGTGATGGCCGCGGCCGCCCACGGATAGACGGCGGCGGAGGCGTCGGCCTCGACCTCGAACGAGGTGGGCCGGTAGCCGGTAGGAGCGACGGTGATGGTGTCGGGCCCGATCCAGCGGGCATCGGCCCCGAAGGAGGCCATCACCTCGAGAGTCGTGGTCAGGTAGGGCCGGGACACCGTCCCCTCGGACATCTCGACGGTCACGGTTCCGTCCGCTCGGGGAGCGCTGAGCAGGACGGCCGAGATGAACTGGCTGGACACGGTACCGTCGATCGTTATCCGGCCTCCCCTGATGCCGCCTCCGGATGCCCGGACCGGTGGGTACGAGCCGTCACGGTCGGCGTCGATCACGGCCCCGAGACCTCGGAGGGCCGCGACGAGGGCGCCGATGGGTCGCTCCCGCATCCGGGCGGTTCCGTCGATGATGCTCGGACCGTAGGCAAGCGCCGCCGCGGCGGTGATGAAGCGGGCGGTCGTCCCGGAGGCTCGCGCGTCGAGGCGCCCGCCGCCGTGCAGCGCACCGTCCGATCTCACCACCAGTCCGGCGCCGGCGTCCGAGACTTGGACTCCCAGCTTCCGTAGGCATCCGATCATGGCGCCCGTGTCGTCGCTCCGGAGCGGTCCGGCGAGGCGGGACTCCCCCGCGGCGAGGGCGGCCGCTATCAGGGCCCGGTTGGTGATGCTCTTGGAGCCAGGCGGCCTGACCGTGCGGTCGGCAACTTTTCGCGGCCTGACCTCGTAGGTGTTCACCGGGGCGTCCCGCCGTGATGGACCTTCCGGGCCCGATGGAACGCCCGCACCTCGGTCACCTCCAGGTTCCGCCACTCCCCGGGCTTGAGCGCACGGTCGCGCAGGGCGCCGATCGCCACCCTGTGGAGGCGTATCACCGGGTAGCCGGCCGCCGCGCACAGGCGGCGAACTTCTCGGTTACGTCCTTCGGCCATGGTCAACTCGAGATGGGAGCGTCCTGTTGCCGCACCGATCCTACGCACCGCCACCGGCACGGCGGGACCGTCCGCCAACTCGACGCCATGGCGGAGACGGGACAGGTCGGCCCTGGAGGGATTCCCCCTGACCAGGACCTCGTAGGTCTTGGTGATGCCGGAGCTCGGATGGGCGATGAGGTTGGCGAACGAGCCGTCGTTGGTCAGCAGGAGCAGCCCGGTGGAGTCCGCGTCGAGGCGCCCGACCGGGTACACCTTGGGAAGGGGCGGCACCAGGTCGACCACCGGTGTCCGGCCGTGGGGGTCGTCGGTGGTGCTGATCACCCCGAGTGGCTTGTGCAGCAGGTAGTAGACCAAGCCCGGATCGACCGGGAGCGGAACCCTGTCCACCAGCACCTCGGCCCGCACGGGATCCACCCGCTGGCCCGGGATGGCGGTCTGCCCGTCCACGATCACCCGACCGTCCTGGATCATCGAGTCGGCGACCCGGCGGGAGGCCAGACCGCTCCTGGCGATCACCTTCTGAAGGCGTTCAGCCCTCGGTGGTCTGGGGCTCACCGGAACGGGTCGGTGGACGGTCCAGCGCCTCCGCCATCTCGGGCGCGGGCATGTGGTCGGTGAGGGGCGGCAAGTCGGCCAGGGATGCCATGCCCAGGGCTTCGAGGAAACGGCCGGTGGTGCCGTAGACAGCGGGATGGCCCGGTGTGGGCAGCCGGCCCTCCTCGGAGACGAGGCCGCGACGTACCAGGGTCCGGAGGGCAGACGCGGAGTCAACCCCGCGCAGCTCGGAGATCTGGCCGCGGGTGACAGGCTGGCGATACGCCACCACGGCCAGTACTTCGAGGGCGGCGGGCGACAATCGCGTCCCGTCATCGGTGGTGGCGAAGCGCTCCAGATACGGTAACGCCTCCCGTTTGGTGTAGAGGCGCCATCCGCCCGCCACATGGCGGAGAACAATGCCGCGGTCATCGGCCTCCAACTCCCGCTCCCACTCCGCAAGACGGTGCCTGACCGTGGTCAGCGGTGTCTCGAGTACCTGCGCCAGCTCGGACTCCGGAACGGGATGCTCGGCTACGAAAAGGATCGCCTCCAGTGCGGCGGTGGGATTCACAGCCCCACCCGGTCGCCCGCGGGCCTGTCCTCGGAATGACGCACCGAGATGTCGTCGGGATCCTCCTGGGAAACCGACACGAACCCCCATCGGGCCAGTTCCAGGACGGCCAGGAAGTAGGCCGCCACCTCCGCCCGGTTCGAGCAATGAGCCACCAGCCGCTCGAAGGTGGACTCCAACTCCGCGGCCACCGTCCGCCGGATGGCGGCGATGGCGTCCTCGACGGATGGGAGCTCGAGATCGAGGTGATCCATCGGGATGTCCACCTCGGCGCGGTCGTCCTCGTTGACAGAAGTCATGATCTCGGCCAGCGCGGCCGGTGTCACCCCTTCGGGCAGGGATGGCGGGTTGCGGGTACCGAGGTCCCGGTCGATACCGACCGAGCGGCCTACGTAGTGAGAGCCCAGCCTCAGGCGTTCGCGGAGAACCGCCGCGACGCCTTGATAGGTCAGGAAGCCCAGCAGGCGGGCCAGCAGCCGGTCCCGCTGGTCGAGCAGTTCCATTTCCTCCTCAAGGTCCACCTGGTCGGGCTCCGGCAGCAGGAAACGGGCCTTGAGATGGATGAGCATCGCCGCCATCAGGACGAAACCGGAGGCTAGGTCGAGGTCGACCTCCCGCTCCTCGATCGATGCCAGGTAGTCGTCGATCACGTGGGAGATGCTGACCTCCATGACGTCGACATGGCGGCGGCCGATCATCTTGAGGAGGATGTCGAGAGGACCTACGAAGACGGGGGTCTCGACCTCGTAGGTCATGCCCGCGTGCCTCGACTTCTGTCCATACGGTGATGGTAGGCGCCGGGTTCGCGGAATCCGAGGAACGCCGATCCGGTGCGTGTTCAACCTCCTCCCAGGACGGCGCGGTCGGCCGACTGGAGCAGATCCCAGTCCTCACGAGAGATCTCCTCGGGACGTTCCCGGTGGTGATGGAGGGCGAAGGCGATCACCAGCGGCTCGGCGCCGGCGCGGTCCAGCTCGCGGGCGGCGATCCGGCCGTGGTCCAGGTAGTCGGCGAATCGGGCCGGCCCGGCGATGCCGAGCAGGCCCAGGATGGTTGCCAGAGACCGTCCCACCGGTCCCAGTCCGGCGCGGTGCTTCCCCACATCGTGCAGCAACGCCGCCCGGACCAGGTCGGTCCGTCGGGGCCGGCTCGACCGGACCAGCCGAGCCGCGGCCAGTCCGTGGCGCTGATCGGCCCGGGGCTGGTCCCAGTACATGGACCGTTCGGCGCCGGTCCTCAACAACGCCGCCACTTCGGCCTGCTCCCCCGGTCCCAGGGGTCGCGCCAGAGTGACTTCGAGGAGGCGTGCCGCCAGGTGGAAGGGGCGGGTCCCCGGTCCCTTGTCCCCGTGGCGGTCCCGGCCACGGGACATCGCTAGAGGGCTCTCGGATGGGCTTCCACGTACACCTCGTGGAGGTGCTGAAGCGACATCCGAGTGTAGACCTGGGTGGTGGAGAGGCTGGCGTGCCCGAGGATTTCCTGCACGGTCCGGAGATCGGCGCCCCTCTCCACCATGTGGGTCGCGGCCGAGTGTCGGAGCACGTGGGGCGAGATGCGGGTACGGGGTATCCCCACCGCCTCGGCATGGGCGCGAACGATTCCGAAGACCCCCTGGCGGGTGAGCCGCCCTCCGCGCGCGTTGACGAAGAGGGCATCGTGATCCCTACGGCTCCGGCACATCTCGACCCGGTCGGGTAGGTAGGCCCTGATGGCCCGGACGGCAGGCCTGCCCAGGAGCACCAGGCGTTGGCGGCCGCCCTTGCCGGTGACCAGGGCGCTCATCGTGTCGAGGTCCAGGTCGGTCAGGTCGAGGTCGACCAGCTCGCTGACCCGCACGGCGGTGCCGTAGAGGGTTTCCAGCAGCGCCCGGTCGCGCCTTCCGAGCGGCGTATCAGCGGGTGGCGCCTCCACCAGCCGGATGGCTTCGTGCACGTCGAGGGCCTTGGGGAAGCCCATCCGGGTCCGGGGGGTCTCGGTGAAACGGGTGGGGTCGTCACGCGCCTGGTCCTCAGCCACCAGGAACCGGTGAAAGCCCCGCACCGCGGCCAGCTTCCGAGCGATGGTGGTGGAACGCATGCCATCCTCATGGAGGCTTGCCAGGAAGCTGTCGACCAGGTCCGGCGTGGTGGTCCGGTCACCCAGGTAATCGAGGTACGCCACCAGGTCGCGCCGGTAGGCGGTGATGGTGTTGTCGCTCAGACCCCGCTCGACCGACAGGACGGCCAGGTAGCCGTCCAAATGGCCCCGCAGCGGATTAGTGGCCGAAGCACTAGACGTAACCAGGCTCCCGCTCGCTCCCGAGGATCTCCGGCGCCGCTTCCCGGTTGCGGCGGAAGCGATCGGCGGCGGCGATGAAACCGGAGAACAGGGGATGCGGATCGAGCGGGCGCGACTTGAGTTCCGGATGAGCCTGGGTGCCGATGAAGTAGGGGTGAGAGGGCAGCTCGACGAACTCCACCAACTGCTCGTCGGGCGAGATGCCTGTCAGCGCCAGCCCCGCCTGTTCGAGATCCTTGCGGTAGCGGTTGTTGACCTCGTAGCGGTGCCGGTGCCGCTCGTAGATCAACTCCGCTCCGTAGAGCCCGCGAACGAGGGAGTTCTCCCTGAGCCGGGCCGGGTATACGCCGAGCCGCATGGTGCCACCCTTGTTTGAGACTCCCTGCTGGCGCTCCATGAGGTCGATGACCGGATGGGGTGTCATCGGCTTGAACTCGGTGCTGTGAGCATCGCGGAGACCGAGCACGTTGCGGGCGTACTCGATCACGGCAGCCTGGAGGCCCAGGCAGAGGCCCAGGAAGGGAATTCGGTTGGTGCGGGCATGCGTCACCGCTCGTATCTTGCCCTCGATACCCCTGATGCCGAATCCTCCGGGGACCAGGATGCCGTCCAGGTCGTCCAGGTGGGAACTCCCGAACAGTCCGTCGAGGTCTTCGGCGGGAATCCAGTGGATCTCGGCCCGTACGCCGTTGGCCAGCCCGCCATGGCGTATGGCCTCCACCACGGACAGGTAGGCATCGGGTAGGCCCGTGTACTTGCCTACCAGTCCGATGTTGACGGTGCGCGTGGCGGCCATGGCGCGCCTGACCATGTGCTGCCAGTCGGCTAGGTCGGGCTCCGGCGCCTCCAGTCCGAGCAGATCCACGATGGCGTCGTCGAGATCGTGGTCCCGCAGGATGAGGGGCATTTCGTAGATATCGGCCACATCCGGGGCCGGGATCACGGCGTCGGGATCGACATCGCAGAAGAGGGAGATCTTCTGGCGGACTCCATCGTCGATGGGCTTCTCCGAGCGGACCACGATTATGTCGGGCCGGATGCCTCGGGATCGCAGATCAGCCACCGAATGCTGCGTGGGTTTGGTCTTGAGTTCCTCGGTGGGACCGATCTGGGGAACCAGGGTGACATGGATATGCACCACGTTGCGTGACCCGACATCGTTGCGGAATTGCCGGACCGCTTCCAGGAAGGGCAGGATCTCGATGTCGCCCACCGTGCCGCCGATCTCGGCGATGACCATGTCCACATCCTCCCGGTCTCCCAGACGGCGAATGCGGTCCTTGATCTCGTTGGTGATGTGGGGGATCACCTGGACCGTGTCGCCCAGGTAGTCGCCCCGCCGTTCCTTGTTGAGCACCGCCAGGTAGACGGATCCGGTGGTGACGTTGGAGTCGCGGCTCAGGCTCTGATCGGTGAAGCGCTCGTAGTGGCCTAGGTCGAGGTCGGTCTCGCCACCATCGTTGGTCACGTAGACCTCGCCGTGCTGGAACGGGTTCATCGTGCCGGGGTCGACGTTGATGTAGGGGTCCAGCTTCTGGTTGACCACTTGGAGGCCGCGAGCCTTCATGAGCCGACCGAGGGAGGAGGCCGTAATCCCCTTGCCCAAGCTGGAGACGACTCCGCCGGTCACGAACACGAACTTCGTCACCGGCAAGACGCTACCACAACGAAGCGTAGGGTCCGGGGTTCTGGCGGCTGGATACGGTCCGCGATTACCCGGTGGGGAGTGGTGCCCGCCTTGCCATGGCGAGGGAACGGAGCTCGCGAGCATGATGATGGCCCCGCTCCGAGTCGGCCAGGCCGGACAGCATCCGGGACAGCTCGCGAAGGCGGGCGTCCTCCTCGACGACCCGCACGCAGGCTCGGGGACCCTCCCGTTCCACCACGATGTGCGAGTCGGCGAAGGCCGCGACCTGGGGAAGGTGGCTGACGCAGAGGATCTGGCGATCCTCGGAGAGGCGGGCCAGCTTGGCACCCATCGCCAGGGCGGTCGTCCCTCCCACTCCGGAGTCGATCTCGTCGAAGGCCACGATCCGGGCGGCGCCGGTTCCCGACGCTAGCCGCAGTGCCAGGACCAGGCGGCTCAGCTCTCCTCCCGAAGCAACCTTGCCCACCGGGCCGGGGATGAGCCGGGAGTCGGATGCGAACAGCAGCTCCACTGTGTCGGCTCCGAACGGCCGCGGCTCGGCCTCACCGATCTCGACCCGTACCAGCGGGTCGCCGAACCCGAGCTCGCGCAGGTGCCGGCAGGCGCTCTCGGAGATCCGCGTGGCGGAGTCCCTGCGAGCCACCCGGAGTTCTCGCCCGGCCTCGAGCAGATGGCCGGTGGCCGCGGCATGTTCCCCGTCGAGGCGGGAGGCTCGCTCGATCAGGCCTGCGATCTTCGCCAGCCGGGTCGCGGCCCGGTGCCGGAAGGAGTGGATTTCCTCGATGTCCGATCCGTACTTGCGCCGCAGGTCTCCCAGCAGGTTCAGGCGCTGGTTGGCGCGGGCCAGCGCCTCGGGATCCGGCTCGGTTCCCTCCCAGGCCTCCCGGGTAACGCTCAGAGTGTCGGTCAGCGTCGCATCCAGCGCCTCGACAAGCTCGGTGAGGCCGCCTCTCGAGGGATCGAGGTCTCGGACGCGCCGAGCCGCGTCCACCACCGGGCCGACACGGTCGCGGGCGATGCCCAGATCGCGGTGCGCCTCCGCCAGGAGATCAGCCACTTCCTCGGCGTTTCCGAGCCTCCTCGCCTCCAGTTCCAGCGCCATGTCCTCGCCGGGGTTGAAATCGGCCCGGTCGATCTCGCCGACCTGGTAGGCCAGCAGGTCCATCTCGCGTTCCAGCGCCCGCATGTCCCCGCCGAGTTCCGTCCGGAGCGCCTCCACCTCGCGCAATGCTCGCCAGGCTTCCGCGTAGCCGGCGACGACCCGGTCGGATTCCAGCTGCAGATCGATGAGGGCGCGCACCGCCCGGGGACGGGTGATCGCGATCGGATCGTGCTGGCCCACGATCTCCACCACGCCGTCGAGTCTCTCGGCCAGCGCACGGGCCGGGACCATGCGGCCATCGAGGTAGGCGCGGCTGCCCCCCGGGTGTATCGAGCGGGCGAGGACCAGCTCCTCCCCGTCCAGAAAGAACCTGCCCTCGACCCGGGCCTCCTTGCCGTGCGGACCGATCAGCGCGGAACGAGCGGGGGCTCCGGCGAGCAGCCGGAGGGCGCCCAGCATGAGGGTCTTACCGGCTCCAGTCTCACCGCTCACCACCACCATCCCGGGCATGAACCCCACCCGGGCCGTGTCGATGATGCCGAGGTTGGCGACCGACAGCTCGTCAAGCACGGGTCAGGCCAGCGAGAACTTCTGCTTCACGGACGCCGGGAAAGAACGCTCGGCGAAGCAGGCGAAAGTTACGTGACCGGCGCCCTCGACCTCGATCCAGTCCCCCGGACGCATGATGGCAATCTCCCGGCCGTCCACGCCCACTCCCGCCGGCCGGTCCTCCATGACCTCGAAATGGAGCCTGCGTTGTGGCGGGAACACCATGGCGCGGGAGAAGAGGTAGTGGGGTGCGACCGGAGTCATCACCAGCATGTCGAGCGCCGGATCGATGAGGGGGCCCCCGGCGGAGAGGTTGTAGGCGGTGGAGCCGGTCGGGGTCGCCACCACCACCCCGTCTGCGGGGTAGTTGATGAAGGGCTCACCGTCTATCGAGATGGCGAGGCGAACGGTCCGCTGGTTCTCGATCTTCTCAACCACCACATCGTTGAGACCGATAGTGGGCGGATCTCCGTTGATCGAGGCGGCCAGCAGCATCCGCTCCGTGGTGAGCCATTCGCCGGAGGCCATCCGGTCGAGGAAGGTCGGAACGTCGTCAGGAAGGGCGTCGGCCAGATAGCCGAGACGTCCGTCGTTGATCCCGTAGAACGGCGCCCCGCTGTCCCTGCCCAGACGCACCGCCTTGAGAACCGTCCCGTCCCCTCCGATGGCCACTACCAGGTCGAGACCGGCCTCCCCGTCGAAGGGGGTCGCGGCCACCTCGATGAGGTCGGCCGCGTCCGGCGCCGCCACCACCTCGACTCCCCGGTCCAGGAGGGCGGTCACCAATGCCCGCGTCCAGCCCACCGTGCGAGCCTGGCGGATGTGCGGGACGAGAGCGATCCTCATCCGAGGTCCTCCACGACCCGTTCCGGATCGATGACCATGGGACCTTGGCGGAACCATCCCAGGACCTCGCGGTTCCCGTTCGCCCCTTCGACGGGCGAGCGGATGAGGCCGATCGCTCCCAGGCCGCCTGCGGACAGTCCGGTGACGGTGGAGGCGACCGTGCGTTTCCACAGTGCCGGGTCGCGTAGTACGCCCCGGCGGTCGACCGAACCGGGTCCGGCCTCGAACTGGGGCTTGACCAGCAGGATGTAGTGGCTACCGGTGTTCCCGAGACTCATCAGGGCCGGCGCGATCGTCAGAAGCGAGATGAAGGAGACGTCGGCTGCGATCAGGCCGAACGGCGCCCCGAGGCGGTCGGGGTCGGCGTGACGGATGTTGGTCCGCTCCACGACAGTGACCCTGGGGTCGTCGCGAACGTATTCGTGCAGCTGCCCGTATCCCACGTCGACGGCGACCACCCGAGCCACGCCGTGCTCCAGCAGGCAGTGGGTGAAGCCCCCGGTGGAAGCCCCCACATCTATGGCCTCGAATCCGGCGACATCGATAGCGAACTCCTCCAGGGCAGCCTCCAACTTGAGCCCACCCCGACTCACATAGCGAGGGGGAGATGCGGCCCAGCGCAGCGGCGTGCCCTTGCTCACCAGAGTGGCGGGCTTCGGCAGCGGTATGCCGGCCACGATCACCCTACCCTCGCGGATCGCCCGGGCGGCGGCGCTCCGCGAGTCGACCAACCGGCGCCGGACCATCTCGACGTCCAGGCGCCGCATCATTCCCGGGAGTGGTGGGATTCGTGGCCCGCGGCGGCCACGAGGTTGTCGAGAACCTCGCGAGCCTGCCGAGCGTCCGTACCGCCCAATCGGGCCTCGAGGAGCTCGGCCAGCGCGGCGGCCGGACCCGCCACCCGGCTCGCGTCCAACCCTTCCACGGCGCGCACATAGGACTCGATGGCGGCGTCGGTCGGGGGCGTATCCTCCGGCGCGGGATGGGTGGGCTGCTCGCAAGCCTGACTCATACTCCTCATTATTGCGCGTCGGGCTCGGATTGCTACCCGACCGACCACTGACCACTTATCTAGGGTGGTAGGCACATGAACGCAGGCGCACCCAACCGGAAGTCGACCGGATGATTCCGATTCGGGATCTGAACCCGGGCATCAGGCGACCCATCGTCTCCCTGCTGCTGATCGCATCCGTGGTGGCGGTCTACTTCCTGGTCCAGCCGGCGGATCCGGCGGATGAGTACGAGTTCCTGGTGCGCCAAGCGGCCATCGGGTGCGAGATCAGCACCAACGAGGCCGTCTCGCTGGAGGAGATCCGTTCCGAACGGTGCGTTTCGGGCGACGGCGGGGCGGTCTTCCCCGAGAAGTCGCTCCCGCTCAGCGTGGTGGTCTCCATCTTCCTGCACGGCGGCCTGGCCCACCTGCTGGGCAACGTCTGGAGCCTCTGGCTGTTCGGCAACAACGTGGAGGACGCCTACGGCCGGGCCGGCTACCTGCTGCTCTACCTGATATCGGGTGCGGTGGCCACCTTCGGCTTTGTGGCGCTGAATCCGGACTCCACGGCGCCCCTGGTCGGGGCCTCCGGCGCCATCGCGGGGGTGATGGGGGCCTACTTCGTCCTGTTCCCGGGGGCGCGGGTGCTGAGCATCATCCCGCCGATATTCATCCCCTTCCGCATGCCTGCTGCCCTGTTCCTGCTGCTCTGGTTGGGGGCCCAGTTCCTCCTGGCCGGGGGCGCGTCGGGAATCGCCTGGGAGGCCCATGTGGCCGGATTCCTCTTCGGGATGGTGGTGACGCTGGTGTTCCGGCGAGGCCTGACCGCCCGCCTGACCGACCTCAAGCTCCGGAGTGCCGATCCGGCCGGTTACTCATAGCGTCCTATCCGGTCATTCCTACCTGGATCTGAGGGCTGTCGAGAACGCGAAAATCTCGGAATCAAACCCCTCCCCAGCGGGCCCATCCCCCAGCCACCACCTCCTTTGGTCAGAGCGCGGCCTGTCATCCCCCGACGGGTCCGCTCCCGGATTGATCCCGGATCCGGTCCCCTCGACGTCGAATACAAGAGACCGGCGGTGCTTGTGACTGCCGGACAGTATGCGACGGGCCCGTGACAGTTTCAACCCCCTTGTCGGGCGGCGGGCCGCGCCACGGTGGACGGTACAGGTCGCGGAACGCGGGCACCAAGGACTCTGCGCCGTCCGGACGCCCGCTCAGATGCCCAGCCGGTCCAGCAGGTCGTACATGGTCGGCGTGAGAGGCCATGACCGCAGGTCCTCCAGGGGGACGAAGGCGACGTCAGCTGCATCGTCTCCGGCGCGCAGTTCCCCGCCCGTCACCCTGCCGGTGAAGTCAACCAGGACGACATGGTGCTCGGGGGGTTCCGAGGCGCCCAAGGATTCACCGGTCCACACCACGTCGCCCAGCGCAACCTCGAGGCCGGTCTCCTCCCTGATCTCACGGATCGCGGCGTCGGTCAGGCGTTCGCCGTAGCGGACCTTGCCGCCGGGTATGGCCCACGATCCGGCCAGGATGCCTCTGCCGCGCTCGACGAGCAACATCCGGCCCTCGTCGATCACCACCACACCCACACCGACCAGCGGTGATAGCCGGTCGCTCACGACTCGACCGTTGGCCGGTAGTGGGCCCGGATACGGCGCCCACCGTCGCCCAGGTCGCTGTGATGCATGACGATCGACCGTGCCGCGAATCCCCCCGCTTCGAAGAAGTTCTTGGCGAGGCGGTGACCGGGCAGGACATGGGCGTCGAAGAGTTGGTGGCCGGTGCCACGGAAATCCTCCAGGAGCGTTTCGCGCATCACCTCCCCCACCCCGACCCCGCGGGCTTCCTGCTCCACGAAGACCATGCGGATAGCGGCCACGCGCACCCCTGCCTCGTGGGCGAGCAGCGACCGCGACCGGCCCAGGATGAAGCCAAGCGGGTAGCCGTCTATCTCACCGAGATAGACGCGCGCGCCGGCGTCATCGAGGCAGGCCAGAAACGATTCCTCGACAGGTTCGTCCAAGCCGTCGGCTCGGGGCCACATGGGGTGGATCGCCACCATCTCGGCTTCGAGCTTGCGATATAGATCGACCAGGAATACCACGTCTGCGGTATCGGCGGGCCGGGCGGTGACCGAGATGTCCATGCCACAGACGGTAGCGAGGAGCGTGCCCAAGCTCCTAGACCGGCGGGCTCCACCGCCGGCCGGCGTGATCAGGCACAGTCGCGACAGAGGGCGTCAGCAGCCAGCTGCACCTTCTTGAGGCGTAGAAAGCACGACCGGCAGACGAACTCGTCGCCCCGCATTTCCTCTGCCTTGATGTCGAGGTTCATCTCGGAGCGGCGGATCTCCCGGATCTCGCCGGTCTCGTCCACCAGCATGGTGGCCGACTCGGTCGCCTCGACGGTTTCCAACTCCTCCGCCTCCAGGGCGTCGAGTTCGACGGCGCCGTTGCCGTTCTCGTCATCGTTGTCCCCGTCACCGGCTCGGCCGTCGGGGTTCTCGTTGTCCAGGTTGTTGCCGCCTTCCCGGTCGAACGGATCTCGGATCGTGTCGTCCAAAACCTCTATTCCCCCCGTCTGATCGCGGCGAGAGTATACGCATGCGCTCCCGGTCTGCGAACAGTAACGCCGCCTTCGGTCGGGTGCGACGGATTCAGATCATCAATCGGAGGCATCCCGCTTGAAGCCGGACCAGGAGCGGGGTCCGGCCGATGGGCTCCCCATCCACCTCGACCGGCCAGGGTAGGTCGGTCTCGATCCGCGCCTCGGGGGCTACGAACCGCCGGACACCGGGGTCGGCGAGGTGATCCCCGCCTCTTGCCTTTCGCATCAGGGCAGCCACCTCTCTCCTGCGGCTGGTGATGATCTGCACGTCGAGCAGGCCGTCCACCATGGAGGCCCTGGGGGCGATGTTGAAGCCGCCGCCGAAGAACTGAGCGTTGGCCGCCACGACGGTGAGGGCCGGGCCGGAGAACTCCCGCCTGCCGGCCTGGACCCGCGCGTCGATCCTGCGCCACGAGGGCAGGGATGCGGCCACCGCCGCGACGTAGCGGAACGCACCGAAGCGACCCGGTATGCGCCGGGCGGTCCTGGCGGCCGACGCCGTCGCTCCTGCGCTAGCCACGTTGAGGAAGTACCTCCGGCCCCACTCGCCCATGGCCAGGCCGACGTCCACCGGATAGGGCGCCCCTTCGACCAGTCGAGCGGCCGCCCGGTCCAGGTCGGAACCGATCCCGAACGTCCGGAGCAGGTCGCAGCCGGTGCCGGCCGGGAGGATCCCCAGGAGCGGTGCCGCCTTCCACCGATGGGCCATGATCTCGTTGAGCACCGCGTTGACCGTCCCGTCTCCCCCCACTGCCACCAACCGCCGCCGGCCGGCGCGGGCGGCGTCCCTGACGGCATCCCTCAGCGCGGCCGTCCCGTCCACCTCCATAACATCGGCGGGCACGGAAAGGGACCGCAGGGCGGCCAGAGTGTCGTCCTTGGCAGACCGGCCCCGGCCGGCATGTGGGTTCACCAGCACCAGCCAGGGAGTCATACGACGCCGCCGGCGGTGACGATTCCCCGATCGATGGCCCGGCGGGCGCGGCTTGCCGCGCTTTCGAGGTCGCTGTTCCCCAGGACACGCGCCGCGTCTCCCACCTGGCGCAGGAGGTCGAGAACGGATCGGGTGGTACGGACGAAGTCCCCGGCGGCGAGAGAGCCCTCGTCAAGGAGCTCCTCCAGGTCGAGCCGGAGCGCCCAGGCGTAGGCGAGCCAGGCGAACCCGGGATGGGGAAAGCGCGTCACGGGCAGGCCGTGGTGCTGCTCGGTGGCGGCGAGGTCTTCGGCCTGCTCCACCAACCGGCGCCAAGCGCTCTCGAGGGGCGTCGTGGGCCAGCCGTCCGGCTCCTCCGCGTCGCGTCGCGGCTCGTAGGCGAAGGTGGATACCAGGGCCACCAGTTCCGGCGCACGCAGCCCGTCGAAAACCCCGTCGCGTGTCGCCTCGACGAGCAAGAGGCCCAGGTCGTTGTACACGACCCGGAGCGCCTCTCCCCCGGGCTCGAGTGCCCAGTCTCGGATGTGTCCGCGTTGCTCGAGGAGCCGCCGGGCCCGGTCGAACCTCTGCAGAAGACTGCTCCGGCGAGGTCCCGACCTGCGGGCGCCCCCGTTGCTGCGGCGCCGGCTGCGCCGGTCCTGGAACTCAGCGAACGAGGCTGCGAGGAGCCGCTCGGCCTGGCGGCGGGAGTAGTTGGCCACCAGGTTGACCAGCATGTTGTAGGTGGGACGGAAGCTGGACCGGAGAGGGTGGCTGCCGAGCCGGGCGATCGACGCCATCCGCTCGAAGGGCACGAAGGGGGAATGCAGCACCACTCCGTGGCCCACCGTATCGATACCCCGCCGTCCGGCCCGACCTGTCAGCTGGGTGAACTCGCCGGGGAGCAACAGTTCATGGCTCTCGCCCGTGAACCTTGACAGCCGGTCGAGAACGACGGTCCGGGCGGGCATGTTGATGCCCAGCGCCAGAGTCTCGGTGGCGAACACCACCTTGATCAGCCCGTCGCAGAAGAGTTGTTCCACCACCTCCTTGAAGGCGGGCACGAGGCCGGCATGGTGGGCCGCCACTCCCCGCTCGAGCCTGGCCAGCCACCGGTCGTGTCCCAGGGTCCGCAGGTCGGACCATGCGAGGTGGTCCGTACCCTCCTCGGCCCGGCGCCGGATCTCGTCCCGTTCGGCGGCGTCGGTGAGCCGGATTCCGGTCGCGACGACCTGGTCGGCCGCATCGTCGCACCCGGCCCGCGAGAACAGGAAGTAGATGGCCGGGAGCAGGTCGAGAAAGGCGAGATGCTCCACTACCGAGGTTCTCTTGGGCGGCGAGAACCTGCGGCGACGGCCACCCCTCCGGGCCAGGAGGCGTGGAATGGCCGCATTGGGACGGATCCCGCCGGACCCCTCCATGTAGAGCGGTAGGAGATGCACCTCCCGGTCGAAGCGGTCCCAGACCGACCACCACCGTTCGAGGCGCACCGGCCGGTGCTCCTCTACGATCAACTCGGTGGGTCCCCGGCGGGAGCGCAACCAGTCGGTGAACTCGGCCGCGTTGGACACGGTCGCCGACAGGCACACCAACCGGATATGGGGTGGAGCGTGGATGATCACCTCCTCCCAAACCGCGCCGCGGAACCGGTCCTGGAGGTAGTGAACCTCGTCGAGGACCACTGTGTCGACCCTGGACAGGTCAGATCCGGCGTAGATCATGTTGCGCAGCACCTCTGTGGTCATCACCACCACGGGAGCATCGTGGTTGATGGTGTTGTCGCCGGTGAGCAACCCGACCCGGTCGCTTCCATGGATGGCGCCGAAGTCGCGGAACTTCTGGTTGGACAGCGCCTTGAGAGGCGTGGTGTAGAACACGCGGCGCCGGTTGGCCAGGCTCAGGTGGATGGCGGCCTCGGCTATCAGGGTCTTACCGGCGCCGGTGGGCGCGGTCACGACCACCGAACGGCCCATCTCCACCATCTCGGCGGCCAGTACCTGGTAGGGATCCGCCGTGAACGGAAGGGATTCGAAGAAGGTGTGAACCCTCATTTTTTCAGGGTCAGGCGGATCAGCCAGATGGTGGCCTCGTAGAAAAGGTAGAGGGGGGTCGAGAGCAGCAGGAGCGTGACCGGATCGCCGGTGGGGCTCACCGCGGCCCCCACCACGACGATGATGAGCACCGCCCAGCGTCGACCGGCCGCCAGCTTGTCCGAGGTAACCGCGCCGGCCGCGGCCGCGCCGAACAGGAACACCGGGAACTGGAACGATATGCCGAACAGCAACAGGAACCGGATCACGAAACGGGTGTAGAGCTCGACCGTCCACAGGTTCTCCAGGTCCTCGAAGATCGAAACGAGGAACGCCACCGCCCGGGGGAGGCTCCAGTAGGCGAATCCGACGCCGAGGCAGAACAGGGTGACCAGCGCTGCCACCACCGGGAACGCCCACTTGCGTTCTCTCTGGGTAAGCCCCGGGTTGATGAAGGCCCATGCCTGGAATGCGATCACGGGACTGGCCAGGACCGTCCCGCCGAAGAGCGACATCCGCATCGCGATCGAGAACTGATCGGTGGGGCCGGTCACCACCAGATCCCGCCCGGCCACCTCGCTGTAGGAGTTCTGCAGCAGGTGGAGCATCTGGTTGCGGAAGAAGAATGCGACCACAGTGCCGACCCCCACCGCAATGAAGGTCTTGACCAGACGCGACCTGAGCTCCGTGAGGTGCTCCATCAGCGGCTGGCCGGAGGAATCGGCCCCTTCCGTCATTCGCCCTTGTCCGGTGGCTCGTCCTCTTCAGCGTCGGCAGGGGGATCCCGGAGCTGGTCGCCGTCCCCCGCCGGGACGTTCGTTGCGGGGCCGTCCTCAGCAGGTGGGCCAGGCGTTTCTAGCGGTACCACGTTCTCGGGCATCGGGTCGTCCAGTCCCGCCCACACCTCGCTCGGGGAAACGCCCACCGGGGGTTCGGGGGCCACCCATCGTGCCTCATGGGCCTCCGGGACGGGAGTCCCGGCAGCCGAGGCGGGTTGGCCGGTGTCCTCCAGGGACTGCCTGATGTCGCGGTCGACCGCGCCGGCGGCATCGGCGGTCTCCGCCAGCGTGCGCTTCACATCGCTAACCGGTTCGGCGAGATCCTGGCGGAGTTCCTTCATCGGCTCGCGTATGGGAGCGACCTCCCGCTCGATCCCCTCGCGAAGATCCCTCACTGCGTCCCGGAGCTCGCGGACGTACTTGCCGATGGTGCGAGCTATTTCGGGCAGGCGGTTCGGCCCGAATACCACCAGGGCAATCACGGCGATGGTGAGAATCTCGAGACCGCTGAACGTGTCGAACACGATCCCATGCTACCGGCGCGCGCCTACCCGTCCCCGACGGCGGTTCAGGTCCCGGAGGCCTCGTATCGGGCCAGGATCGCTTCGCGCAGGCGTTCGGTCTCCTCCCGTACTTCCCGTCCCTCGATCAAGCGTGCCTGCTCGCCCAGGCGGAGGAGCAGGCGGGCTCCGACCCGTGCGTCCGACATGGCGAAGCGGATGACGAGTTCCTCGCCGGTGTCCTCCAGTATCTCGACCGGGTAGTACTCGGCCACCCACCTGGCGCCGGACCGCAGGGCGAGCCGGGCGTAGATGGCGTCGGCGGACGGGGTGTAGTCGACATTCGTAGCGGCCGGCAGCTTGGCCGGAGGTGCGAACACCTCCCCCGACTCGTCCACCGATCGGATCCGGTCCACGCGGAACAGGCGCCGGTCACCGGCCAGACGGCAATGCGCCAGGAGGTACCAACTCCCCATCGAGGCGTGGACCATTAACGGTTCGATGGCTCGAACGGTGGTCCGGTTGGTGCTAAGGGACAGGTAGGTGATGGTCAGCACGGTCCCGTCCCGGGCGGCCCGGCGCAGGGTGTCGAGATGGTCGGGTTCGGGAGGCAATTCGGCCGCGATGACGGTTGGGGCCTCCGGGAAGAGGGCACTGGTCAGCTTGTCCACCGCCCTGGCCAGCGCCTCGTTCCCCTGGGAAGTGCCGGCCACGGCCAGACCGGCGCTGAGCAGGCCCAGAGCTTCGTGCGGCGTGAGCCGGAGCGGTCGCGAGAGGTAGTCGGCCATGTCCAGAACCACCTCGTCCCCATCCATGTACGCCACCATCAGGTCACCGGGGCCGTAGCCGGGTAGCCCGCAGCAGAAGAGCAGGTTGAGATCGTCGGCGAGCTGGCGACGGCTCGTGTAGCCGAACCGCTCCATGACCTCGGTGACGGTCGGGTAGGGGTTGGCCAGCGCCCACGGGACCAGGGCCAGGATCCGGGCCAGCCGCTGCTGTGTCTTGGAGGCGGTCACCGGCCGGCCTCGAGCCTCCGGACCATCTCGGCCCGGAGTTCCGGAGGGTCGAGGATCACCGCCCCGTCATCGAGTTGGATGACGATGTCGAGCAACGAGTCGCTCGTGTAGGGGACCTCCAGGATCGTTCCTCCTGCCTCGGTACGCCCCACGGCCGTGGCATCGGGAAACCGGTCTTCGACCCACCAGGCGATGTCGGCATCGCATTCGATCAGGGACCGCTGTGGCTCGCGTTGCTCCCAGGGCAGCGACGCCAGGATGTCCCGGGCGCTGAAGCCCTCGGGCCGCGGGAAGGCGTCCGGTTCTCCCACCATCTCGAGGTGCTCCGTCCGGTCGAGCCGGTACGTCCGAATCGTTCCGTCCTGTCCCGGCTCGACCCCCGCGAAGTACCAGTGGCCGCGCCGGTGGTGCATGGCGTAGGTGTGAAGGGTGCGCGGCCGGCCCCGATAGGTGAACCGGAGCCGGCGGCGTTCCAGCACCGCCTGGAAGATGAGACCGAGGTACTCGCTGCCCAGACCCAGGTCGGCGCCCACCGGTGTGTCCGTGTCGGCGAGCCGGGCCCCGCCCAGCTTGAGCAGGCCGTTGGCGCCCGACGGCCAGCCGCCGGAGCGCACCATGTGCACCGCGAGGGCCAGCGCGGTCCGTTCCTCATCGGTGAGTCCCGGTTCGATGGTCCGGTAGTTGCGATCCGGGACCACGTAACCCCACTCGACCTCCCAGGCGTCGGTGGCTTCCTTCTCGAGTTCGATCCCCAGCTCGCGCAGGCTGGCCTTGTCCCGCTCGAACTTGCGGTGGAAGGCCTGGTCGGACAAGCTCTGGTACCCGGCCACCGTGTTGCGTATCTGCTCGGCGGTGACGGGACGCGACGAATCGACCAGATAAGCCAGCAGGTTGATCAAGCGTTCTACGACGGTGCTCATGGTCTACCAAATGTACCGATCTCGATGGTCCGTGGCTAGTGGTCAGTGGTCAGTGAGTTCCTTAACCCTGGGAGGATGACGCGGCAATCGAAGGGGCTTGAGGGCCACAAGGAACCTGGTTGACCGATCAGGTCGCAACCGGCCACTGGCCACTACAAGCCACAGGCCACTGACGCAGAAGGCTCTCCTCTTCGGATTTCATAGGCCAGCGATCAGGCGCTCCACCCGCTCGTCGAATGCCTTGAAAGGATCCTTGCAGAGCACGGTCCGCTGAGCCTGGTCGTTCAGTTTCAGGTGGACCCAGTCCACCGTGTAGTCGCGGTTGCGGGCCTTGGCGGCGGCGATGAACTCGCCCCGGAGCCGGGCACGGGTGGTCTGCGGAGGTTTCTCCTTGGCGATGGCGATGGCGGCGTCGGTTACGAGGCGCTCCACGACACCCCGCCGGGCCAGCAGGTAATAGAGGCTGCGATCCTCCGTCACATCGTGATAGCTGAGGTCCAGGAGCTGGACCCGGGCGTCAGAGAGCGTCAGGTCGTGCTTGGCCCGGTAGCGCTCGATGAGGTGGTACTTCGTGACCCAATCGACCTGGCGTTCGAGAGAGAAGGGGTCCTTCTCCAGGCCGGTGAGCAGGTGCTCCCACATCTCGACGGCTCGCTGCACCGAGGGTGGGAAGCCGGGGCTCCGGGCGTACCGGATGATCCGATCCAGGTATTCCCACTGGATGTCAAGGGCGGACAGCATCCGGCCGTTGGCCAGGCGAACCGGTTGCCGGCAGGTCGGATCCTGGCTGATCTCCCGGATGGCGCGGATGGGGTTGGCCAGGGTCAGGTCCCGGAACACCACATCCGCTTCGATCATCTCCAGCAGCGCGACGGTGGCGCCCACCTTGACGTAGGTGGCGTATTCGTTCATGTTGGAATCGCCGGCGATCACATGAAGCCGCCGGAAGCGCTCGGCGTCGGCGTGAGGCTCATCCCGCGTGTTGATGATGGGCCGCGATCTCGTGGTGGCCGAGGACACCCCTTCCCAGATGTGATCGGCGCGTTGCGAGATCGAGAAGGTGGGCCCCTTGGCGGTCTGGAGGAGCTTGCCCGCCCCCGAGAAGATCTGGCGGCTGACCAGGAACGGTATGAGGATGTCCAGCATCTTCTGGAAGTCAGCCTTGCGGAGCACCAGGTAGTTCTCATGGCACCCGTAGGAGTTGCCGGCCGAGTCGGTGTTGTTCTTGTAGAGGAAGATGTTCCCCCTGATGCCGTCGTTCCGGAGCCGCTGTTCGGCGGAACGCTGGAGGTCCTCCAGGACTCGTTCCCCGGCCTTGTCGTGCGCCACCAGGTCGAGGAGGTCGTCGCATTCCGGTGTGGCGTACTCCGGATGGCTTCCGACGTCCAGGTAGAGCCGCGCTCCGTTCTCGAGGAAGACGTTCGAGGACCTACCCCAGGTCACGACCCCGCGGAACAGGATGCGGGCCACCTCATCGGGACTGAGGCGGCGCTGGCCACGAAGGGTGCACGTGATCCCGAACTCGTTCTCGATTCCGAAGATGCGCCGGTCCATGGCTCGATAGGCTAAACGCACCGGCGGCCGGTCCTGCCGAACACCGGCCTATTCGGGGGCTGCGATCCCGCCGAGTTCTTCCTTGGTCAGGCGGCGGAACCGGCGCGGCGGACCCTCCCGCGCCAGAAGGGCGCCCTCCCAGCCGTCGATCGCGCGGTCCTCGACATCCCGGAAGGCTTCGGCGGCCAGGGCCAGGGCCTCCACCAGGCCGGGAGTGCCCTCGTAGGCCTCCCCCAGCCGGTCGGAAAGCTCGTCAGCCTGCCCCCCGATGGCCGTGTAACCCCGCTTGTCGTACAGGGTGCCGTCGTATGTCACCTTGAACAGGCGATCCTCGGCCACGGTCCGGCCGACCTCCGCCACGAGCACCTCGACCTCGAAGGGCTTGGGTCCCTGAACGAAGATGTTTCCCAGCGTCTGCGAGAAGGCGGACGCCAGGCTCTTGCCGGTGACGTCACGGCGCCCGTACTGGTATCCCTTGATGTCTGCGTAGCGGATGCCCGCCACGCGCAACGACTCGAACTCGTTGTACTTGCCCACTCCGGCGAAGGCGATCCGGTCGTAGATCTCGGAAATCTTGGTGAGAGTGCGGCTGGGGTTCTCCGCCAGCAGCAGTACCCCCTCCTGAACCTCCAGGGCGGCGATCGATCGCCCTCGGGCGATGCCCTTGCGGGCGTACTCGGCGCGGTCCTTGACCAGCTGTTCGGGGGCTACGTAGAACGGGAGGGTCACCGGACCACCTCCAATGCCCGTTCGGCTGCCGCCGCGACCGCTCTCTCGTCGACCTCCTCAAGACCGTCGGTGGTTACCGTGATCACATTGGGGTAGATCCCGCGCCGAAGGTCGGGACCTCCGGTCGCCAGGTCCTGGCCGGCCGCCGCCACTAGTGCGGCGATGCTGTGGTCGATGGCCTCGGTCCGGGCGGATCCGGGGCTGTATACCGTTCTCAGGTATGCCCGTGCTTCCCGGCTCCCCGACCCGACGGCACCGAAGTCCCGCTCCTCGTAGCGCCCCCCGATGGCGTCGAAGGTGAACACGTGCCCGGTTCCGTCGTCGGGATCGATCCCGCAGAACAGCGGTACCACCACGAACCCCTGCAGGGCCATCGGAAGCTGGGAACGAACCATCCGGGCGAGGTAGGTGGCCTTACCGTCCAGGCTGAGCCGCACGCCCTCGAGCTTCTCGTAGTGCTCCAACTCGGTCTGGAAAAGGCGGATCAACTCGACTCCGAGCCCCGCTGTTCCCGATATGGCGACGGCCGAGTAGGAATCCGCTGCGAAGACCTTCTGGATGTGGCGATGGGCGATGTCGTAGCCGGCCGTAGCCTGGCGATCCCCCACCATCACCACCCCGCCGTCGTAGCGGAGGGCCAGCACCGTGGTGGCGTCGGGCGGTTGGAAGCCGGCAGGCGCGCCGTCGGGCCCGAGTGCCCACTCCGGAGCGAGATCGAGCGACCTGATCAGCTCGGTGAAGCTGGCGCCGGGCAGGGGCGCTCCGAGAGGAAGCAGGCTACCTGTCACTGCCCACCCTTCTGCACGTAGTTCTTGACGAACTCCTCGGCGTTCTCCTCGAGTACGGAATCTATCTCGTCCAGGAGTTCATCTATCTTGTGAACGCCGCCTTGGCCGGCGACGTGCGGAGATGCCGTAACCGGCTCGGAGACCGCGCCGGGACGGCGCCGGGTCCGTTCTTGTTCCTGTGCCATCTCTTTTCCTCCTAGTGGTCTGCCTGCGAAACAACTTGGTGTGGTCTGGCGGTCATCGGTGTCCCGTCGCTGCGTTCCGCTTCCTCAACGTACCCTGCGGGTATGCCTTCGTCAGCGGGCCTTGCGAGGAACACCGCTGCCTTCGCCGGACCACACCGCCATTCCACAGGCAGACCACAGTGGTCTGTCCGCGAAACAACTTGGTGTGGTCTGGCGGTCATCGGTGTCCCGTCGCTGCGTTCCGCTTCCTCAACGTACCCTGCGGGTATGCCTTCGTCAGCGGGCCTTGCGAGGAACACCGCTGCCGACGCCATACCACACCGCCATTCCACAGGCAGACGCGAAAGTGGTCTGTCCGCGAAACAACCAGGCGTGCTCTGGCGGTCATCGGCTTCGTCTTTCTGTGAAAGGGCGGTATGGACGGTTGATGGCAAGATCTCGAGTCTGTGACAGCGGGGCCTGCCCAATCCACGTGCTCAGCATCCTCCCAGAGCGTCCAGAAGCGCGGCCGCGTCCGGAGAGGTGTCGAGCAGGTCTCCAACCAGGGACTCGTTACCACGCAAGGGCTCCATCATAGGCACTCGCTTGAGGGATTCCTCACCCACATCGAACACCAGTGAGTCCCAGTTGGCCGCCACGAGCGAGTCGGGGTACTTCTTGACGCATCGTCCTCGGAAGTAGGCGCGGGTGTCGGCCGGCGGTTCCAGGGTCGCCCGCCGTAGTTCGTCGTCGCCGAAGATCCTCCGGAGCAGCCCCCGCTCCTCGAGCCGGTATGCCAAGCCCTTGCGGGGGTCGGTGTCGTGGTACTGGAGTGCTGCCATGGCCAGCTTGGGATCGTGCCATTCCAGGTCGTCCCGCCGGCGGAAGGCGCTCAGCATGCGTAGCTTTGCGGTCCAGTCGATCCGGTCCGAAGTGAGCATCACGTCGTGCTCCAGGTCGTTGAGGATGGAACTCCACTCGGTGATGACGTCCGCCCACACCGGGTCCGGATGGTTGGAGGCCGCATACTTCGACAGCCACTCGAGGTAGCGGAACTGGAGCTCGAGAGCGGTGGCGGTCGACCCGTCGGACATCGCGATGGGGAGGCTGAGGGAGACGTCATGGCTCAATTGCCACGTAGCCGAGACCGGGTCTGCCAGGGCCAGATCGTCGGGGATGGCCCGGTCCTCGATGGCGGCCAGCAGCAAGGCGGTGGTTCCCAGCTTCACGAACGTCTGTACCTCGGACATGTTGGCGTCGCCGATGATGACGTGGAATCGGCGATACCGGGCCGGGTCACCGTGAGGCTCGTCCCTGGTATTGATGATGGGTCTCTTGAGAGTGGTCTCCAGGCCGACCTCCTCCTCGAAGAAGTCGGCTCGCTGGCTGATCTGGTACCGCACCGGCGGGCGGCCGTTCTCGGAGCCGAGCTTCCCCGACCCGGTGAAGATCTGGCGGGTTACCAGCCATGTCGTGGCGTAGCGGATCAGGTCGGAGAAAGGCAACTCCCGGTCGACCAGGTAGTTCTCGTGGTAGCCGTAGGAGTTGCCCTTCCCGTCGCTGTTGTTCTTGTGGACGTACATGTACTCGCCCGGCCGGAGGATCTGGTAGGCCTGGTCCACGGCCGTGGCAACCACCCTCTCCCCCACCTTGTCGTACAGGGCGGCCTGCCGGGGATCCACGCATTCGGGGCTGGAGTACTCGGGATGGGCGTGGTCGACGTAGAAGCGGGCGCCGTTGGTCAACACCACGTTGACCAGGCCGGAATCGGGCTCGGCCAGGCCGTGGTCCTCGTGGCCGCCCCCGCGGGCGTCGCGGCCCGGGGTTTCCTCGTCGAACGACCATCGCACTCGAACGCGTCCCCCCTGGTAGGAGTTGACCACGAGAGAGGAAGCGAGGGTCGGGTTGAAGTCCGGTTGGTTGCGGACGGTGATCCCGTATTCGGTCTCGGTCCCGATGACTTTGGGGGTTGCCATGCCTACAGGTACTGGCCTGCGCCGACCGCCTCGATGGTCCTCGACTCGTCCTCTCCCTCGATGAGGGTTCGAACGTATACGATCCGCTCCCCCTTCTTCCCGGATATTTTGGCCCAGTCGTCCGGGTTGGTGGTGTTCGGGAGGTCCTCGTGCTCCCGGAACTCCTGCTTGATCCCGACCAGCAGGTCTTGGGCGCCGATCCCGCCGGCGTCGCCGGCTATCCGCCGCTTGATGGCAGCCTTCTTGGCCCGGCGGACGATGTTCTCGATCATGGCGCCGGAGGCGAAGTCACGGAAGTAGAGGACTTCCCGGTCACCGTTCTGGTAGGTGACTTCGAGGAAGCGATTCTGGTCGCTCTCGGCATACATCTTCTCCACCACGCGGTCAACGATGCGGTCCACCAGTACAACCGGATCACCGCCCGCAGCTTCGAGAGCCTCGGCGTCGAACGGGAGGTCGGGACCGAGGTAGATCTTGAAGATCTGCCTGGCCGCCGAACTGTTGGGACGGGCGATTTTGATCTTCACGTCCAGCCTTCCGGGGCGGAGGATGGCCGGATCGATGAGGTCTTCCCGGTTGGAGGCGCCGATCACGATCACGTTCTTGATCATCTCCACGCCGTCGAGTTCCGAGAGAAGCTGCGGGACGATGGTGGACTCGACGTCCGATGAGATGCCGGTGCCCCGGGTCCGGAACAGGGAGTCCATCTCATCGAAGAAGACGATTACGGGCACGCCCTCGTCCGACTTCTCCCGGGCTCGCTGGAAGATCAGCCGGATCTGCCGCTCGGTTTCGCCCACGTACTTGTTGAGAAGCTCCGGACCCTTGATGTTGAGGAAGTAGGACCGGGCATCCTGGTGGCCGGTGCGCCTGGCCACCGCGTCGGCCAGGCTGTTGGCCACCGCCTTGGCGATGAGGGTCTTGCCGCAGCCGGGAGGCCCGTAGAGCAGAACACCCTTCGGCGCCACCAGTCCGTATTCCTCGAACAGGTCGCGGTGGACGTAAGGGAGTTCGACCGCGTCCTTGATCGCTTCGATCTGGTCCTTGAGTCCACCCACCTGCTCGTAGGTGACGTCGGGAACCTCCTCGAGAACCAGTTCCTCCACTTCGGGCCTGATCAGCCTCTCGTAGGCGAGGCCGTGGCGGGGATCGATGCGGACGTGGTCTCCGATCCTCAGGAAAACACCCTGCAAGGGTCCTGCCAGCTCCACGACCCGCTCCTCGTCGGCGTGGGCCATCACCAGCAGGCGGTCGTCGGAGAGGAGCTCCTTGATGGTGACGACCTGACCCTGGCGGTCGAAATCCCTCACCTCCACGATGTTCATCGAGTCGTTCACCAGCACCTGCTGACCGCGCTGGAGCTCCTTGATCTCGATGGAGGGTTGGGCGTTGACACGCATCTGCCGCCCCCCGCTGATTACGTCGACCGTGCTGTCGCTGTTGACAGCCAGGACCGTGGCGAACGGATTGGGGGCGGTGGTCAGCTTCTCCACCTCGGCCCTGAGCATGGCGAGCTGTTCCCTGGCCTCCTCCAGCACGGCGGACAGCTTCTCGTTGCGCTGGCCGGCCAGGGCAAGCTGGGCCTTGACCTCGGCGAGGCGGCTCTCCAGCATCCGAACCCGGCGCGGGGCGTCCTGGAGACGACGGCGCAGGACGGATACTTCTTCCTCGAGAGCATGGACGGTGCCCCGGAGCGCGTTGACCCGGTGCTCGTACTCGTACGGCATCTGTCGATCAGTCATTCACCCGCCTGAGCATTTCGGGCAGTATACGAGTGGTTGCGCTCTTCTTGGGCAATCGAACCCTCAGGGGTGGACGCATCGAGCGGTGGTCACGAATCCGGTGTGGCCGACCATTCCGTGGTCCGGGCGCACCGAACGGCCCGCGACGTGCCAGGTCCGGAGCAGGACTTCGAAGGTCTCGACATCTACGAACCGGTCGCTGGACTCCAGGGTGCTGTGGATCCTGTCGACCTGCGGGACCGTGGGGACGTAGCCGGCGACGAGACCGCCGGGTCGTAACGTCTCAGCTGCGGCCGGGATGACCTGCCAGGGCTCCGCAAGGTCCAGGAAGAGGCGGTCATGCTCGACCTCGGCCACGATTTCCCGGACATCGCCCACCCGGAGGTCGAGGTGTCCGGGAATCGATCCGAAGTAGCGCTCGATGTTGGCCCGCCCGCGGGCTGCGTGGTCCTCACGGAGCTCGCACGAGACAACCCGGCCGGTCGGGCCCACCGCCCGGACCAGGGCCATAGTGGCGGCGCCGGATCCCGTTCCCGCCTCCACGACGGTGAGGCCGGGGCCGATGTCGGCATGCAGGAGGATCGGGCCGAGATCCTTCGGATACACGACCTGCGGCCCGCGTCGCATCTTGAGGATGTAATCGGCCAGGCGAGGACGGACACCGATCAGCGGTGCGCCGTTCGAGGATGTGAACCTGGTGCCTTCGGGCCGGCCGATAATGTCGGCGTGGGCAAGGCTTCCCCGGTGGTACTGGAAGGTTGCGGTGGAGCGCAGGTGCAGCAGGTACTTGCGGCCCTTGTCATCGAGCAGGAGCGCCGGCTCGCCCTCCCCGAACGGGACTCCTGCAGCCACGACCGTCAGAACCCGATGGAGGCAAGGCTGGCCACCATGGTCAGCACCAGGCCCGCCACGGTGACCCAGACCACCACCTTCACCCATGTGGGCGTCTGCCTCATCAACTCTCCCATGTTCCGGCCGGGTGCCATTTTCCGTAACTCTCGACACCCTGCCGTCAATCTAGTGTCCAGTATCACCGCAGAACGCGACAATCGGCCGCCGAGAGCCCGTAATCTGGAACCTGGGGCCAGAACGCCGTGCGTGGTGCTGTGTTCCTGAGGTTCAGGGCGCCGTGGGTGGCGCCCTACACCCAAAGTTCGAGAAATCGCTCGAAAAGCCGCGAAAAACGCCAAATCCGGCCCTCCCCGCTGGGCCCTCCCCCGCCACCACCACCGTTGGCTTGGGGGCGTGTTCGGCCATGCCCGGGTTGGGGCCGGGTGTCGGCGAGGTGCTCCCTAAAGCCTGAGAATGTTCCCTGCGGGCCAGGCCGGTCTGATCGGTGAGGCGCTTGCGGCTGGTGTAGGTGCTTGGCGTTAGGCAAGTTATAGGGTGGCTGTGACAGTTTCAAGGCCTTTGTCCGGCCGGGCTACGGCTAGCCTGGGCAATGATGTTCCGTTTCTTCTCCGCCGGTCGCGGCGTTCGTTACCTCTTCCAAGGCCTTCGGGAAGGTCGGTGGCCGCTCATCCTGGTGGGCCTGACCGTGCTCGTGGTGCGGTTCAACAAGCGTTGGAGGCCGGCCGGCTCACGGGTAGCGAAGGCTCGGCTGACGGCCGGCCAGTCGGTGGGTCTGCGGGTCTCGCGGCCGGGCGAGGCGCCGGTGGCCTTCCGGGTGGACGGGAAGTAACTACACCCCGGCTCTTCTTCACAGCTCGGGGTTTCCGGTGCGAACGGAGTGGGAGCCCGGGCTCCGACCCGGAGCACCCCGGTGGGCCGGAACAGTGAGAATCAGGGCTAGAGGCGGTGGATCTCGATACGGGCGCCGCGGCGCCGGGCGCGTCTACGTCCGATCAGGAAGGCGGCGGCGAGGGCGCCCGCCCATCCCAACGCATTCCTCATCGCAGCCGAGCGGACGAAGTCACCGGTGTCCGTGACGGCTTCCTCGATCTGGCGAGCCTTGGCCTCGATGTCGTCACGGGTGATCACGGGGACTCCCTCGGGCGGTTGACCAGCCACATTACGAAGAGGGCCATCAGGGCGGCGACCGCCGCGCCGATAAAGTAGCCCAGGACACTCCATAGAGCGCTGTCGGGAAGCAAGTCCAGCACCAGCCTCAGCCCGGCGATGGAAAGCAATAGCCACCCAACGGCGAACAGCAACCCCGCCAGCAAACTGAACCCCGCGAAACGCGCCACTCTGCGCAAGGGAGCGACCGTCTCCTGAGCGAGGTAGGCCTTGGACATCTCGATCAACTCGGATATCAATTGGGGGATTTCAGGTGGTTTCATGACCTACGGGTCCGGCAGGGGGGCTGAAGCCTAGCGGTGGTACGCGGGTATTCCCCCATGGATTGTATGTGCCCGGGCGGCCGCCGCCCGCAACGGGAGAAGGCGAGGCTCAGCCCAGCAGCGGCTTGTAGGCCTCCAGGAACTGCTGGTACGTGGCCACCCCGGATCTCTGGCGCTCGATCTCGTCCTCGGTCAGCCGCCGGACGGGCTTGGCCGGGATGCCCATGGCGAGGGTCCACGGTGGGATGCTCCGGCCCTCCGGGAGCACGGCGCCGGACGCCAGCCAGGCCCCCTCGCCCAGCTCGGAGCCGGTGAGCGCCATAGCGCCGATCCCGACCAGGCAATGGTCGCCGACTCTCACGCTGTGAAGCACCGCGGCATGCCCGACGGTGGCGTTCCTGCCCACCACGCACGGGAAGCCGGGGTCGCAGTGAATCACCGTGTTGTCCTGGACATTCGATCCGGCCCGCACCTCCACCCGGTCCAGCTCGGCGCGGATCACCACCCCGAACATGACGACGGCGCGGGCTTCTATAACTGCGTTGCCGTAGATATGGACGCCGGGCGCCACGAACGAGTCGGGATGGATGGAAGGTGTTCCCAGGACCACCGGCCCTTCCGGCTCCCCATGGGTTTGATCGATCTGAGACACGGCCGGAAGGATACTGTCCGGCCCGGTGTGACCGGGTGGTTTGCCGGTGTCGGAGAGAGGACTCGAACCTCCACGCCCTTGCGGGCACTAGGCCCTCAACCTAGCGCGTCTACCAATTCCGCCACTCCGACGGGCGGCCACCGATTATAAGCGGCCCCACACCCCTGGTAGGAGGCCGCCGGGCGCCTGCGTCAGCCGATACCCAGCTCGGCGATCCGATCGAGTACCCCGGCCCGTTCTGCGCCGATGGTGGTGCTGTCGCCGTGGCCGGTGTGGACGACGGTCTCGTCCGGGAGCACGAGCAGCAGGTCGCGAATGCTCCGCAGGATGGTGGGCCGGTCGCTGAAGCTCCGACCGGTGGCGCCCGGCCCCCCGTTGAACAGGGTGTCGCCCGAGAACACCAGCCCGCTCCCTTCGTCCCGGAAGCAGCACGAGCCCGGTGAATGACCGGGAGTGTGGATCACGCCGAGTTTGTGCCCGGCCACCCGCAGGGCGCCGCCGTGCTCCAGGTCACGATCCGGAGCTTCCTCGGCATACACCATGTCCCACAGCATCCGGTCGTCCGGGTGGAGCATGATCGGAGCGTCGACCCGTTCCCGCAGGGCCACCGCCGAGTCGATGTGATCGTTGTGGCCGTGGGTGAGCAAGATGGCGGTAACCCGCCGTCCGGCCACCGCCTCCACGATCGGAGCGTGGTCGTGGCCGGCATCGATCACCAGCACTTCCCGGTCGTCACCGACCAGCCAGTTGTTGTTGGTGACCTCCCACTCCCCGCCGTCTAGGCGGAACAGCCCGGCAGTCGTAACCAGTTCGAGAGCCATCGGTCTAGCTCCGGCTCAGAATACGACTACCGAGCGAAGCACCTCGCCGCGCTCCATCTTGTGGAAGGCCTCCTCGACGTCCCCGACGCCGATCGTCTCCGAAACGAAGCGGTCGAGGTCGAGGCGGCCCTGGAGGTAAAGGTCGATCAGCATGGGGAAGTCCTTCGAAGGGAGGCAGTCGCCGTACCAGCTCGACTTCAGGGCGCCGCCGCGGCCGAAGACCTCGATGAACGGCAGTTCAAGGGTCATGTCCGGGGCGGGCACCCCCACGAGCACCACCGTGCCGGCCAGGTCACGGGCCTTGAACGCCTGCTGGTAGACGTGGGGCAGGCCGATCGCCTCGATGGCCACGTCGACCCCGTTACCCCCGGTCAGCTCCTTGATGGCGTGGACCGGGTCCTTGTCGTTGGAGTTGACGGTGTGGGTGGCGCCGAACTCGGTGGCCCATTCGAGCTTGCGGTTGTCTATGTCTACGCCGATGATCGTGGTCGCTCCGGCCAGCTTGGCGCCCGCGATGGCGCCGTCGCCTACACCCCCGCAGCCGAACACCGCCACGCTGTCGCCGGGGCCCACACCCCCGGTGTTGATGGCCGCCCCGATACCGGCCATGACGCCGCAACCGAGCAGGCCGGCCGCCACGGGCGAGGCGGCGGGGTCCACCTTCGTGCACTGGCCGGCCGCCACGAGGGTGGCTTCCGCGAAAGCGCCGATGCCGAGGGCGGCCGATAGCTCCGTCCCGTCGGCGAGGGTCATCTTCTGGGAGGCGTTGTGGGTGCTGAAGCAGATGTTGGGCCGGCCCCGCAGGCACGACCGGCACTGGCCGCACACGGCCCGCCAGTTCAGGATGACGAAGTCCCCTGGCGCCACCTCGGTCACGCCGGGGCCCACCTCCTCGACCACTCCGGCGGCCTCATGGCCCAGGAAGAAGGGGAAGTCGTTGCTGATGCCGCCCTCGCGGTAGTGGAGGTCCGTGTGGCAGACTCCACAAGCCTGGATGCTGACCACGGCTTCACCCGGGCCGGGATCCGGAATGACGATTTCCTCCAGGGCGACCGGTTCGCCGACCGCCTTCGACACCACACCCTGCACGGTCCGCGGCATTGTTTTCTCCTCTGTTGGTCCTAACCGATCCGGAGCAGCCACGAGGTCCATCCGGACGGCTTACCTGAAGACTAGTTCGGTGGTCGCGATCGATCCCGGCGCTTACCCGTCGGCGGGTTTCCAGAGATCGGTTCCGGGATGGAATTGGCTCCACGCGAACCAGAAGGCCTCATGGGCGGGTATCTCGGCTCCGTCCGGTCCCAGGGCGCGCAGGCCGCCTCCGTCCAGCGTGACGACGATCCCCTCGTGCTCGACCGCTCCACCTCGCCTCAGGGTTGCCTGGGCGTCGGCGACCGGGAAAGCCACCGCAGTGGGGGCCGCTCCCTCGTCGACCAGGACACCGAGCACCTTCTCCTGGACCGGCAGGCGGTCGTCCCAGTCTCCTATCGGGAAGATCGGACCATCGTCGTCACGACCCCGCAGCGGATCCTCCGGGTAGGACCGGCCGAGCCCTCCGTCCTCCGCCACGATGAGAGTGTGCGGATTGGCGGCCCTCCACTCCCCCCATCGCGAGGTCACCATGGTGGTCTGGGGCAGCCGGACTCCCGCCTCCCGGAGAGGACCGCTGACCGCTCGGCCGGTGAACGTGTCGAACATGGAACGCGTGTGGTACTCGTACATCATCTTGTTGGAGCGTGACAGGAGCCCGGACGTGCGGAGTTCGAACGTCCCGGCATCCCCGAGCCGGTCGCGGACCGAGTCGGGCACCACGTCAGTGAAGTAGGCCTGGGCGGAGCCGCACAGCGTGCAGTACGGGATCCCCAATCGCCTTCCACCGACCGTTATGTTGACCATCTCGTGGACTTCCATCATGTTCTTGGGGAACGCCACCGCCTCCCCGTTGACGCTCACCGCGAACACGTATGCATCATCGGGGTAGTAGTCACCCTCGGAGGCGGGTACCAGACTGGGATCGTTGAGCGCCGGGATGCAGCCCCGGGGGCACGGTAGATGAGTCGAGTTGAGAGGGCGGTCGTCGATCAGCACCCCGCCCCAGGTGACGTGGCGCCAGTCGATGAGCGAGTCCTCGTCGGCGAAGAACGGCGCCCATCCCAGCTCGACCAGGGTGTACAACCCTCCCTTCCACCTGGCAAGCCCGGGCGGCGCAGGCGTGTCCCATGTGATCAGCTGGTTGGTGGCGTCGCGCCACGCGTTCGCGCCGAGGTCGACGCCTGTCAGTTCGGTGAATGCGAACCGGAGGCCGGAGGAATCGGGAGGGATGAAGCGCATGAGATCCGCGATGATCCAGGCGACCCGCCGGTCGCCGGACCGGCCGAGGCGGACGATGGCCTCGGTGTCCAGCCCGGTGGTCAACGAGTCGAGAAGGACTTGGAGGTCGGCCTCTATGTCCGCCGCCAGGGGGTCCTCCGCCGGAGTGACCGGCGGCTCTTCGGTGGAGTCGGCCGGTGCCGTGGCTGTTTCGGCGGAGGTGTCCTCAGGCGCGGCTACGGGAGCTGTGCCGGCCGGTCGCTCGTCGGCCGGTACCGAGGAGGAGGGTTCTTTTCGGTCGTCGGCCGGTACAGAGGAGGAGGGTTCTTTCAGGCCGGTCGTGGTGGTGGTTTCGAGCGGCTCGGCGAGCTCGACCGTCGCGGTCCCCGGACTTGACGGCCCCGCTGATCGGATGGCGACCAGCGCCGCGAGCCCCGCCAGCAGCACCAAGCCGATCAGGAGCGCCAGGCGGTGTCTGGGGTTCACGCCGCGGTCTCCCCAGGGGGTGCGGTCATCAACCCGTGCTTAGGTATGCCCCCGGCCGCCGCCCGAGGATCATGAGTTCAGCGCCCGAGAAGGATCGCCAGGCTGACGGTGGTGGCCGCGAACAGGACCGCCACGACAACGGTCATGCGATCCAGGTTCCGCTCGGCGAGCGTCGATCCGCCCATACCGCCCGCCTGCATCCCGCCGCCGAACATGTCGCCGAGCCCGCCTTTGCCGGCGTGGAGCAGGATCAGGAATACCAGCGCTACCGCCACTATCAGGTGGAGCACGGTGATGATGGCGATCGCGATCGTCATTAGGTAGTTCCTAGTTCCTAGTTGGTTAGTCGGTAGTTGCTAGTTGGCTCTAGCGCAGTGCCTGCTTGAGCCCGGTCAACATCTTACCAACCTCTTCGGCACAGGCCAGAACGTCCTCGACGTGCTTCTCGTCGGCCATTCCCAGACGGCCCGCCAAGATCAGATGGGTTCTGTCTCTGCGAGTGATCCGCTCGCGATTCCTAGAAAACGGATGAACACTCTGCCGCCATGGCGCGCCGCCCCCTCGGCGATATTCGCCGCGATCGAGCATACAGACCGTCGTGCTTGGACCGTCATACCGTATTTCTCTGAAGACGGAAACCCGGCCGATGGCCGATAGACCATATCTGCCAACTCGAGAGACTTCCGCCAGACCCCCAAGTCCTGATAGCGACCCATGATGACCTACTATAGACAGTAGTAGACTATATGGTAATTACCTCATAACTAGCAATTAGCAACTACAAACTATCCGGCTTGAGCGGCCACCGCCGCGGCGGCCGCCGCCGCAACGGCCGGGTCGCCCAAGTACCGGTCTCCGGCGTACCGGAGATCATCGTCCAGTTCCACGACCAGCGGGATACCGGTGGGGATGTTGAGGCGGGTGATCTCATCGTCGCCGATCTGCTTCAGGTACTTGAGCAGGGCGCGGATGCTGTTGCCGTGGGCGACCACCAGCACGCGTCGTCCCGCGGACAGGTCAGGCATGATCCCCGCCCTCCAGTAGGGCACCGCGCGCGCGACCACGTCGGCCAGGCACTCGGAAGCGGGGAGGTCGCCGGCCGCCACGTCCCCGTACCTCCGGTCGAAGCGGGGATGGCGCGGGTCGTCCGTTTCCAGGGCCGGGGGCGGCACCGCGTAGCTCCGCCTCCATTGGAAGACCTGATCCGCGCCATGCAGGGCGGCGGTCTCCTTCTTGTTCAGGCCTTGCAACCCGCCGTAGTGACGCTCGTTGAGCCGCCAGCTCCGGCACACGGGCAACCAGTGCAGATCCATGCGGTCCAGGGCGAGGTTGGCGGTGTTGATGGCCCTTCGAAGCAACGAGGTGTGGACGATGTCGAAGGCCAGGCCTTCCTCCGCCATCAACAGGCCGGCGGATGTCGCTTCCTCCCTCCCGCTCACAGTGAGCGGCACGTCGGTCCAGCCGGAGAAGCGATTCTCCAGGTTCCACGTGCTCTCACCATGCCGTAGTAGGACCAGTTCGTTCGGTCGGGTCATACGCGTCCACTCCCTCCCTCCTACGTCCAGTACCTCACGCAGGCCGCCAGCGTCCCCGGGTCGAGAGAGGCTCCCCCGATCAGGCCACCGTCTATGTCCAGCTTGGCCATGAGAGCGGCCACGTTACCCGGGTTGATCGACCCGCCGTAGATGATCCGCACCTGGTCAGCCGATTCCCCGTGCCGTGACCGGATGCGGTTCCTGATAGACGAGGACATCTCCTGAGCGACCGACGGTCGGGCATGGCGGCCGGTGCCGATCGCCCACACCGGTTCGTACGCGACCACCAGCCGGGCGACCTGGTCGGAGGGTATCCTGGCCAGCGCGCCAGATACCTGCCGACCCACCGTCTCCTCGGCGCGACCGGCTTCCCGTTCCTCCAGGGTCTCGCCCACCGCCACGATCGGCGTGACTCCTTCCGACAGTGCCGCCCGAGCCTTCCTGTTGACCATCCGGTCGTCCTCGCCAAAATCCCTGCGGCGCTCCGAATGGCCGACGATGACGTAGCTGACAGCCAGCTTGGCAAGCATGCGGGCCGAAACCTCACCGGTGTGGGCGCCGTCCTTGGCCCAATGCACGTTCTGCGCCACTATGTGGATCGGGAGGTCGTCCATCTGGACCACGGTCTGGACCGAGCGGAGAGAGGTGAAGGAAGGCGCAACCCCGACGTCGACCCGGTCGTAATCGGCCGGATCGAGCTGGTAGCTCAGCGCCTGGACCCATTGCATCGCCTCGAAGTAGGTCCCGTGCATCTTCCAGTTGCCAACCATCAGGGGCTTGCGCGCTACCGAGCCCATCGTTCCAGTCCCCTCACTCCCGGCAGGGTCCGGCCTTCCAGCAGTTCCAGCCCGGCCCCACCACCTGTCGACAGGTGATCGAGGTCGGCCTGGCAGCCGAGCATTCGCAGCGCGGCCACGGAGTCGCCGCCGCCGGCGACTCGAAAGGCGCTCGATCGGGCCATCGCGGTCGCCACCGTGGCGGTGCCTGCCCGGAAGGCCTCCCACTCGAACACCCCCATGGGGCCGTTCCAGAACACCGACCCGGAACCTCCGATGACCTCGGCGAACTGTTCGGCGGTGGCGGGGCCGATGTCCAGGCCCCAGGCGCTTTCCTCGATGGAGCTCACGCCTACCGCGGTGGCGGCGGCGCCCTCCTCGAACCGGTCGGCGGTGACTATATCGGAGGGTAGGACCAGCCGGTCCGCCGCCGGGCTACTCAGGAGCTCGCGCAATGAGTCGAAACGGTCCGGCTCCACCAGCGACTTGCCGACCTCGTAGCCCTCGACGGCCAGGAGGCTGAAGCACATGCCGCCGCCCACCAGCATGGTGTCCACCTTGGGCAGCAGCGCCCGGATGAGCGGAAGCTTGTCAGAGATCTTGGCGCCGCCCAGCACCACGGTGAACGGGCGGGGAGGGCTGTCCATGAGGTGCCGGAAGACGTCCAGCTCGCGTTCGAGGAGCGGCCCGGCGGCTGATCTGAGCAGAGCAGACACTCCGGTCGTGGAAGCATGGGCCCGGTGGGCCGAGCCGAAGGCGTCCAGCACGAAGAAATCGGCCCACTCGGCCAACTCCGACGCATAGTCGGGGTCGTTGGTGGTCTCGCCCGGATGGAAACGGGTGTTCTCCAGCAGCACCACGTCGCCCGGACCGGCCTCTCCGACCAGGCGCCGGGCGCTCTCGCCGACCGAGTCGGCCGCATGGGCGACCGGGAATCCACCCAACTCGGACAGTGTCCTGGCGACGGGCGCCATTCGCATCCCGTCCACCACGCAGCCTCGGGGCCGTCCTAGATGGCTGCAAAGGATGACCGCTGCTCCCGCATCACGGAGCTGGCCGATGGCGGGGAGCGCCGCTCGGAGGCGAAAGTCATCGGCTACCTGGCCGTCGCGAAGGGGAACGTTCAGGTCGGAGCGGAGCAGCACCCGGCGCGCGGGCACTGGGAGATCCGCGACGGTCAAGAACCTCTTCACGAGTTACTTGCTCTCCTGCTCGACATCCCGATGCCGGATTGTGGCGTGATATCCCTCGTCGCCCAACCACTCCCCCAGTTCCTCGGCGATGGCCACGGACCGGTGTCGCCCTCCCGTGCAGCCGATCCCGATGCTCACGTAGGACTTGCCCTCCTCGCGGTAGCGCGGGATCAGGAAGGACAGCAGGTCACGGATCCGCTTGAGGAAACCGCGCGCATCGTCGGTGTTGAGCACGAAGGTTCGAACCGGCTCATCCCGACCGGTGAGGAGGCGGAGGCCGGGCACCCAGTGAGGATTGGGGAGGAAGCGTACGTCGAACATGAGGTCATTGTCGCGGGGCGTACCGTTCTTGAAGCCGAACGAGGTGACCGCCAGGCGCATCGCGTGTTCGTCCACCAGCGCCGAAAGGTGGCTCCCGAACCACTCGCGAAGCTGATGGACGTTCGTCTCGCTCGTGTTGATGTACATGTCGGCCCGGAGCCGGAGGTCGACCATCATCTCGCGCTCGGCGGCGATCGAGTCGGCCAGGGTCGGCAATCCGAGGGGATGGGGCCGGCGGTGCTCCTCGTAGCGGCGGGTCAGGACGTCGTCGTCAGCGTCCAGGAAGACCAGCGTCATTCCGATGCCGGATCTTTCCAACTCCCGGATGTGGGCCTCGAGTTCGGTGAGTGGGAAGCCGCCGCGGCTGTCCAGAACCACCGCCAGGTGCCGCCCGCCCGCCTGCAGGTCGTTCAGCTCGACAACCTGGCGGAGAAGGAACGGCGGCAGGTTGTCGATCACGTAGAAGCCCAGGTCCTCGAGGACCTTGGCGCCGGTGGAGCGGCCGGCGCCCGAAAGCCCGGTGAGGACCAGCAACCGGGAACCATGGCCCGTAGAGGTAGGTACCGGGGCGTCGGGCTCAGCCATGCAAGGTAGCGTAGAGGTTCTCGGCGACCCGTAGCGGTACCACCTCGGCCAGTTGGGTTACGCTGGCCTCTCGCATCCTCTTGACCGATCCGAACGTCCGGACCAGGGCCTTCTTGCGAGCCGGTCCGACCCCGTCCACGTCGTCGAGTATGGAATCGATCATCCGTTTCCCTCGGAGTTGGCGGTGATACATGAGGGCGAAGCGATGGGCCTCGTCACGGACCCGTTGGAGCAGGTGGAGTGCGGGCTGGTCCCTCGGGATGACGATCGGGTCCACCTGGCCCGGGACGTACACCTCCTCCATGCGCTTCGCCAGCCCTGCCACGGGTATGTCGAGATCGAGCCGGGCGAGGACCTCGACCGCCCTGGCGATCTGCCCCGGTCCCCCGTCGATCAGCACCAGCGAGGGCGGGTAGGCGAACTTTCCCCGTTCGGAAACGGGTTTGTCGAGGTCGGCGAGATATGCGGTGAAGCGCCGGCGAATCACCTCCTCCATCGAGGAGAAGTCGTCCTGCCCGGTCACGGTCCGGATCCGGAACCTCCGGTAGTCGGCCCTGCGGGGAAGCCCGTCCTCGAGGACGACCATCGACGCCACGGTGTGGCGCCCCTGGATCGTCGAGACGTCGTACGCCTCGATCCGCAGTGGTGGCTCCGGGAGCGCCAGGGCGGTCTGGAGGCTGCGCAGATCGCGTGCTCGGGCGTTGTGGTCGGACTGGCGCCTCAGCCGGTGCCGTAGGAGAGCCTCGGAGGCGTTGGTCCTGGCAGTCTCCAGCAGCCGGCGTTTGGCGCCCCGCTTGGGAGATCTGAGGGTCACCCGAGCACCGCGTCGCTGGGACAGGAGATCCGACCAGGGCTCGTCGTCGGGGGGCAGGGCTTCCACCAGGATGAGACGGGGCGGTGGCGAGGACTCGTCGTAGAGATCCCGGAGGACCGTGGCGGTGACCTGCGAGGGCGTCACGTCCTCGACCTTGTCGATGATCGACCCCAACCGTCCCACGATGCGGCCGTTGCGCACCTTGAGCACCTGCACTGAGGTCTCGAGGTCGGTCTCCTCCATGGCGATGAGGTCGAAGTCCTCCCGCTTGTCGGTGACCACTTCCTGGCGGGCCACTGCGCGCCTTACATCCTGAGCCTGGTCGCGCAGGCGGGCGGCGCGCTCATAGTCCAGTTTCTCGGACGCTTCGGCCATCCGGGATTCGATGCCTTCGATCAGGGTGTCAGCGCTGCCCGAGAGAACCTGGTCCAGACCGCTCACGTACCCGGCGTAGGTGTCCGGGTCGACATAACCCACGCAGGGCGCCGAACACCGCTCGATCTCGTACTCGATGCACGGCCTGCCCTTCAGTTCGTGTCGCCGGAACACCGCATCGGAGCAGGTACGGATCGGTAGCGACTTGAGCAGCAGATCCAGGGTGTTACGGATGGCATAGGCATGGGCGAAGGGGCCGAAGTACTGGACACCCTTGCGCTTGGCGCCCCGCATCACCCGAGCCCGCGGCCAGAGATCGGACCGGGTTATGGCGAGATAGGGGTAGCTCTTGTCGTCCCGCAAGCGGATGTTGAAGCGGGGCCGGTGCTCCTTGATCAGCGAGAACTCCAGGAACAGGGCGGCCACCTCGCTATCCACCATGATCCACTCCACTCCGTCAGACGCCTCGACCATGGCCTGGGTCCGAGGGGGCAGATCTCCTGTGAAGTAGGTGGAGACCCGCTTGCGGAGCGACTTCGCCTTGCCCACGTAATTAACCCGGCCATGCCGATCGCGGAACAGGTAGGCGCCCGGAGCGTCGGGGATCTCAGCCGGAGCGGGGCGGTTCACGGGTTCGTTCCTCTCGGCGCCGGATAGCCCATCAACCGAGCGCGCCGAACCACCGGTTGTAAATGTGCTGGTAGGCACCGGATTCGATCAGGTCCAGGAGGGCCAGATCAATCCTCTCGCGTAGCTCAATGTCGTCCTCGCTGACCATCAGACCGTACTGGACCTTATCGAACAGCGGGCCGACCGTGGTGACCTCGCCCTCGCCCTCGCGCGATACGTGGAACCGGAGAACCGGCGCGTCGAATACGATTGCTTCGACCTCGCCCCGAGCCAGAAGATCGTATGCCTGCTCGATGTCATGCACCACGACCGGGCCGACGCCGACGCCGGTCAGGTACGTGTGTCCGGCCGAGTTGTGCACGGTGGCGACCCGATTACCGGGGAGGTCGGCGGGTCCGTCGATGTCGCCCCGGAGTTCGCTCACCGCCAACGACGACGCGATGGCGGCGGTGAAGCTGGCGAAGACCAGGGTGCCCAGGGCGATCCAGATCAGGGCGAACAACCTGCCCGATCTTCCGCGGGCCACCTTGTCTCCGTAACCGACCGTGCTCATGGTCACGACCGACCAGTAGAACGAGTCCCAGATGCCGCGGCGGTAAGGCACCGCGAAGTCAGCGTTGTGCTTCCGTTCCAGCCACCAGATCACGTGCGCCGCGACCAGGACGGCGACCGCGAACACCACGAGAAGCCAGGGCAGGTCCGAACCCCAGATGGCATGCAGGAAGACCAGGATGCGGTCCCATACCGCTTCGGATCCGCGGGTGGCGGACATGATCGTAAGGCCGGTGTCGAGCAACGGAAGCGAGAAGTCGATCGCTTCCTCCCGATGACCGGTAATCGCGACGCCCCCCAACCCCACGGCCGCCAGGCCGCGGTGGATGTCGTCAACCTGCTTGGCCACGGTGTCGACCGCGTAGACCTCGACCGTCATGCCCAGGTGGGCGGCGATGAGCCGCACCAGGTCGACCTCGAAACCGCTATAGGTCCCCTCGTCGTAGATGACGAACGGAGGAAGGGTACGTGCAGCGACCGTGAGTACCCCGCCCGCGGCTGCAGAACCGGCTCCGGCGCCACCCACGGCGGTGGCCTCCGGGTCGGCGGCTTCGATCCAGGCGGACACCACGTCCGAATTGACCACCAGCCATTCTTCGGCGTGCCTCCGGATGTCCTCCGGATCACCCTCATCGTGGACCATATCCGCGTTCTGCCGGGAGATATCCTCGAGGGGTATCACCACCTGTTCGAGGAGCCTGCGAACCGACGGGTTGGCTTCGAGAAAACCGGAGTTGGCCACAGCCCGGATGTCGTTGGGGGGCCACCCCACCTCGCATGGATTGTTGACGCATCCCGGTATTCCCGGTATTGACGTGCGGTCGAGAAAGGCCGCCTGGTCGGGAGGGAGGGAGGAGAACGGTGTCTCCAGCCACACCACGTCACGACCGGGAACCAGCTCGCCGACGGTCCAGTTCGGAGTCCACGTGTAGTAGAGGACCGGCTGTCCGGCCTCGAAACGGGCGATGGTATCCGCTATCAGCGGCGAGTAATCCCCCTGTACCTGCTCCACGGTGGTGGCCAGTCCGAACACGTCTAGATGGTGTTCGATGACATGGGAGCAGGTCCACCCGGTCTCGCAGCCGATCAAGTCGGCTCGCCCGTCGCCGTCTCGGTCGAACAGAGCGGCTACTTCGGGATCGGCCAGATCTCCGAGGTTGGTTATGCCGTGAGCCCGGGCCGTGGCAGCGTCGACGAAATATCCCTGGAGCGCTCCCGCGTCGACCTGCGTCCCGACCGCCTCCACGAGTTCCTCCTCGATGAGACCGTCATGGGTCGGGAACCATCCGTTCGCCCAGAGATCGACCTCGCCCGCTGCCACCGCGCGATAGAAGTCCGGGTTCTCCATGGTGACCGGACCATCCACGCGATACCCCAGGCGCAGCAGCAGGAGCCGGTACACCTCGGCCTGGAACCAGCCGGTGTCCCAGGTGGCCCGGGCCATCCGCACGGTCTTCGGCTCGGCGGGTTCTTCCTCCGGCTGACCCGAAGCCGGGACGACCGCCCCCACGGCCAGCAGCACCACGGCCGACAGCGAACAGGCGATCAGGGTGCGTCGCACAGCGGTCTCCGGTAGGGGCTGTGCCAAGGCTAGCGGTGCTTTCTGCTCACTTACCGAAACAAAAATAGCGTTTCCGTGATCACTCGGACTGCCTTGTTCATATAGTGAACAGATACGGGTTCCCGGCAGGCGACGGCGCCGGGACTGCCAGGCGACTGAAAGGAGTTCGTATGGTCGTGAGAATCGGGAGAGGTCGTCATGGCTGACAACAAGGGCCATGACCAGGACCTCGACCTCACCAGCATCTCCGAGGCCTACGACGACTGGGAGAGGGACCGGGAACGCCGCCGTGAGGCTGCCATCCGGGAACGTTCACACTTCGAAGGTCTCCAGATCGACCCTGACATCGACTTCTATCCCGAGGTGGCAGATCGGGAGCCAGGTGACAGGAACATCGTCAGGTGGGGATTCGATATACATCCCCAGGTGACGTTCTCCGCCGCCGGATTCCTGCTGCTGTTCATCGCAGCCACCCTGATCTTCCCGGATCAGGCGGCCGGGGTGTTCAGCGCCATCCTCAGCTTCATCAACGAGAAGGTGGGCTGGCTGTACATAATCTCGTTCAACGTCTTCATAGGCGCGGCGCTCTACTTCGCGCTCGGGAGGTACGGCAAGATCCGACTAGGTGGCCCGGCAGCGCTCCCGGAGTTCTCCACGCCCGCATGGTACGCCATGTTGATCTCCGCGGGCCTCGGCATCGGGTTGATGTTCTGGGGCGTTGCGGAGCCGATCTTCCACCTGACGGCGCCGCCTCCCCTGTTCGACGTAGAACCCTTGTCAACGGAAGCTGCGAGAGCCTCACTGGCGACCTCCTACCTCCACTGGGGGATCCATGGATGGGCGCTGTACGGCCTGGTAGCCCTCGCTCTGGGGTTCTTCGCCTACAACCGGGGACTGCCTCTGACCTTCCGATCGGTGTTCTACCCGATCCTGGGTCCGAGGATCTACGGCACGTGGGGTAATGCGATCGACATCCTCACAGTGGTGGCCACCCTGTTCGGACTTGCCACCTCGCTGGGATTCGGCGCCTCTCAGGCTGCCGCAGGGCTTAACCAGGTCTTCGGTATCCCGGACAATCTGTTAACCCAGGTGCTGCTCATCGCGGGCATCACCGGACTGGCAACCATCTCGGTGGTGGCTGGACTGGACGCCGGGGTCAAGAGGTTGAGCGCGCTCAATGTCTGGCTAGCAGCGGCGTTCCTGGTATTCGTGCTCCTAGTGGGCCCGACCCTGCTGGTTCTCTCGCTCTACGTCGAGAGCATCGGCGTTTACATCCAGATCCTGCCGGAGTTCTCCTTCTGGAATGCCGCTCTGCTCGAAACGCAGTGGCAGCAGTGGTGGACCATCTTCTACTGGGGATGGTGGATCTCCTGGTCCCCCTTCGTTGGTATGTTCATCGCCCGGATCTCCAAGGGACGCTCGGTGCGAGAGATGATCATCGGTGTGATCGTCCTTCCCTGCCTCCTGTGCTTCCTCTGGTTCGCGGTGTTCGGCGGAGCAGCCATGAACCTGCAGATGACGGGAGAACTGGACGTGGCCACCGCGGTCAACGAGAACGTGGCGACCGCCCTGTTCGTGATGTTGGAGGCCTTCCCATGGACCTTCTTCGTCTCGATAGTGGGCATCCTGCTGCTGGTCTCGTTCTTTGTAACTTCGTCGGACTCGGGATCCCTGGTGGTGGACCACCTGACGTCGGGCGGAAAGCTCGACTCGCCCAAGCCGCAGCGTGTGTTCTGGGCACTGATGGAAGGATTGGTGGCCATAGTTCTGCTGGTCGGAGGCGGCCTGTCGGCCCTACAGACGGCTGCCGTGGCTACCGGACTGCCCTTCCTCTTCGTGCTCCTGATAATGCTGTGGAGCCTGAAGAAGGCCTTCGACGAAGAGCTCGACCTCTTGGAGAGCCACTACGACGAGGCCATCTTCCAAGCACAACACAGCGGCTTGATTGAGCGACTGGGAAGAGGAGGTGAAGAATGATCAAGCGATCGAGCGCCCGGATCGCCGCGGTCGCGGCATTCGTGCTGGTGCTCTCGGCCTGCGCCGTCCAAGAAGAGGAGGGCCCCGTGGCGATCGCCCGGGCCGATTGGAGTTCCGGCTACATGCAGGCTGCCATCTATGCGCAGCTGATCGAGGAGCTCGGACACGAGGTCACCGATCCGGCAGCCGCCGAACTCAGGCCTTACTCGTTCTATCCCGCCCTAGCCGCGGGCCAGTACGACCTCTGGGCCAACGGCTGGTTCCCCCTTCATGGCATCTTCCTGGAGGGAGAGAACGTCACCGGCCAAGCGGTCGATCTACCCATTGAGGTGGTTGGCTGGCAGGTAGCCGGCGGCGGCGGCTCGGGCATCATGGTCGATAAGGCCACAGCCGACAGGCTGGGAATCTCCTCGATGGACGGCGTGGCCGCCAATGCCGGGGCCTTCGATAAGAACGGCAACGGCAAGGCCGACTTCATCGGCTGCAATGTCGGATGGGGATGCCAGGTCGAGTTCAACGAACAGATCGCCAACGAGAGCTGGGGCGCCGGTGTGGAGCAGATCTCCGGCACCTACGACCAGTTGATCAGAGGCGTCATCGATGAGGTAGCGGCCGGCGAGTCGGCGTTGTTCTATGCCTGGACGCCCAACTGGACCAGCACCGCCCTGGTGCCGGGCCAGAATGCCGTGTGGGTGCAGTCCGACATCAACGACATCCGAGCGGTGGCCAACACCGACTTCTTGGATAGGAACCCGGACATCCGTCAACTCCTCGAGTTGGTGGCGATCCCGCTGGCTGACATCGCGGCACAGAACGCCAGGATGGCCGCCGGGGAATACTCCGAGGCTGATATCGAAGGCGATGCCGAGGCTTGGATCGCTGCTAACCGCGACATGGTCGACGGTTGGCTGGCGTCGGCGCGAGCGGCAGGCTGATCCGTTAGCCGAAATCGAAAGTCGAACAACCAGACCCGGCCCTATCGCTTAGGCGGAGGGCCGGGTCTACTACGTCGGCGCCATCGGATGGCCATCAGGCGGGGAATGTCGCCGTGCAGGGCCGCCAGATCGTCACGGGCGGCGGTCTCCGCCGCCACACCCTCCTCGCGGATTTCCTCCAAGTGCCATCCGGCGCCGGCCGCGGCGGTGAGCAGCACCCCGACGGGCCGGTGCCGGAACTCGATGGCCTGGTCACCGGCGGGCTCGAAGCTGTTTCCCCGGCTCAGGTAGCGGCCGAATCGCCAGAGCAACTCGCCGTCGGTCTGATCGATCACCGGCCCGGACCGGGGAGCCATGTAGACCGGATGGTTGATGACGACCGTCAACGCTCCACCGCCGCGAGTGACCCGGGCGGTCTCGGAGAAGAACCGCTGCGAACCCTCGAAGTGTTCGAGCGCCAGCACCACGTATGCCCCGTCGACCGCCGCATCCCTCACGCAGGCCAGGTCCGGCAGCCGGTGCAGAAAGACCGGGTGCCTGCGGGCGGCGATCCCGGCCAGTTCCAGGTTGATGTCCACGCCGATTGCCTTCACGCCCCGCGCCGCCACCAGGTCCTGGATGCGGCCGTCCCCGCATCCGAGGTCGAGCAGGACGTGGTCTCGCACCGGCCTGAACACCTTGAGGAAGAGCGGAATCACTTCCTCCCGGTAGGCCGGATCATCGGCCTCGGACAGCCACCAGCCGGTTAGATCGATCCATCCCGTCCGTTCATGTCTCCCTGGTGCGCTCATGGCCCTCCAAACGAATCTGACTTGAATAGTCTGTACTTTGAGACTATAATGGTCATCATGAGCACGGTATCGGTCTCCGAACTGAAAGCCAACCTCTCTCGCTACCTCCGTGAGGTACGACGCGGCGGCGAAGTCCAAGTCCTGGACCGCGGAACGCCCGTCGCCAGGCTGACTGCGCCAACAGAACCTAACAGCGGAACCCGGCAGAGACTGGTCGGCATGGGACTCCTACGACCGGGCAGCGGAGACCCGGCGGCGATCCTGAACGCAGCCCCCCTGGAACTCGCGAAGAGCCTCTCCGATGCGTTGGACGAGGACCGTGCGGACCGTCTATGAGGTATTGGGACGCGTCTGCTCTCGTCCCGCTGATCGTTTCGGAGCCCGCTTCCGCGACGGTTCGTTCACGGCTTGCCGAAGACGGCGAGATAGTCACGTGGGTATGGACACGCGTCGAGATCACCAGTGCGGTCGAACGCTGTAGCCGTGAGGGATCGATCACCAGGCGACAACGGCGTGAAGTGCTAAAACGGTTGAACGCATTCGCCGATACCTGGGATGAGGTAACCGAGGTGCTGGCGGTCAGATCGCGTGCCGCCTTATTATTGGCGCGTCATCCTCTACGGGCCGCGGACGCGGGCCAACTCGGGGCCGCTCTGCTGGTCAATGAGCAAACCGCCTCTCCGCTGCGGTTCGAGTGCCTTGACCATCGCCTGGCAGAAGCGGCCGAACTGGAGGGCCTACAGGTCGTCTAGGGCTCCGGCGCCCTTTACGGGAGTACGTCGCGGAGGAACTTGCCGGTGTAGGACTCGGGCACGGCAGCCACCTGCTCGGGGGTTCCCAGGGCTACGATCCGCCCGCCCTCGTCGCCTCCTTCCGGGCCGAGGTCGATGATCCAGTCGGCGGAGCGCACCACGTCCAGGTTGTGCTCGATCACCACCACCGTGTTGCCGGTGTCCACGAGGCGGTGGAGCACTTCCAGGAGTTTGCGGGTGTCCTCGAAGTGGAGTCCGGTGGTGGGCTCGTCGAGGATGTAGAAGGTGTTGCCGGTGGCCCGCTTCCCCAACTCCGACGCCAGTTTCACCCGCTGCGCCTCCCCGCCCGAGAGGGTCGGGGCGGGCTGGCCGAGGCGGATGTAACCGAGGCCCACATCGCAGATAGTCTGGATAATGCGGGCGATCGGCGGCTGTGCTTCGAAGAACGAGAGGGCCTCCTCGGCCGGCATGTTGAGGACGTCGGCGATCGACCGGCCCTTCCACAGCACCTGCAAGGTGTCCCGGTTGTAGCGCCGGCCCTCGCAGACCTCGCAGGTCACGTAGACGTCCGGCAGGAAGTGCATCTCGATCCTGATGTTGCCATCGCCCCGGCAGGCCTCGCACCGTCCGCCCTTGACATTGAAGGAGAAGCGCCCCGGCAGGTAGCCGCGGGCCCGGGCCTCCGGCGTGGAGGAGAACAGCTTGCGGATCCGGTCGAACACCTTCGTGTATGTGGCGGCGTTCGAGCGCGGGGTGCGGCCGATGGGCGACTGGTCGATGTTTATCACCTTGTCGAGGTATTCGACCCCGACGATGCGGCGATGCCGTCCGGGAACGGCCCGCGAGCGATACAGCCGGCTGTGCAGGCCTTTCGACAGGATTTCCTGCACCAGGGAGGACTTGCCGCTCCCGGACACCCCCGTGACGGCGATCAGCTTCCCCAGAGGGAGTTCCACGTCGAGGTTGCGCAGGTTGTTCTCGGCGGCTCCGACCACCGTGAGCGACCGCCCGTCGCCGTTGCGACGCTGCTCGGGGGTGGGGATGTGCCGGCGCCCTGCCAGATAGGCGCCCGTCAGCGATTCCGGCTCGGCCAGAAGGTCCGTCAGGTCCCCTTCAGCCACCACGTGCCCGCCCCGCTCACCCGCTCCCGGGCCCAGGTCGACCACGTGATCGGCGGTCCGAATGGTCTCTTCGTCGTGCTCGACCACGATCAGGGTGTTACCGAGATCACGGAGCCGGAGCAGAGTCTCGAGCAGCCGCCGGTTGTCCCGCTGGTGAAGGCCGATGGACGGCTCGTCGAGCACGTATAGAACGCCCACCAGTCCCGAGCCGATCTGCGTTGCGAGGCGGATGCGCTGCGCCTCGCCTCCCGAAAGGGTGGCGGCGCCGCGGTAGAGGGTCAGGTACTCGAGGCCCACATCGAGGAGGAAACGGAGGCGCTCGTGGATCTCCTTCAGCACCGGCCCGGCGATGGTCGTGTCCCGGTCGTTGAGCTCGAACTGCTCAAGCACCTCGAGCGTGGCCCGGATCGAACGGTCGCACATCTCGAAGATGTTCAGCCCCCCCACCGTGACAGCCAGCGAGACCGGGTTGAGGCGGGCGCCGGAGCAGGTCGGGCAGGGCACCTGGCGCATGTACTCCTCGTAAACCGACCGGGCATGATCCGACTCGGTCTGCTCGTGCCGCCTGCGCAGCACGGGGATCACGCCCTCGTACTTGGCCCGGTAGCGCCGCCGCCGGCCGAACCGGTTGGTGAAGGACACCTGGACCCGGAGGTCCCCGGTGCCGTGCAGCACCGCCTGCTGGTGCTCGATGTCCAGGTCGCAGAACCGGGCGTCTACGTCGAAGCCCAGCGTCCGGGCCAGGCCGTTGAGGAGATGCTGGTAGTAGCGGTTGCTGTTCGTAGCCCATGGGGCGAGCGCGCCATCCGCGATGGAGAGCTCGTCATCCGGTACGACCAGGCGGGGATCCACCTCGAACCTGGTGCCGATGCCGGAGCAGGCCTCGCAGGCGCCGTAGGGGCTGTTGAAGGAGAACGACCGGGGCTCCAGCTGGTCGAACGAGATGCCGCAGCTGTCGCAGGAGAGGTGCTGGCTGAAGGTCAGCTCAGACCCGTCGATGACGTCGACCACTGCGGTGCCACCGGTCAGGCCCAAGGCGGTTTCCAGAGAGTCGGTGAGGCGCCGTATATCGCCCCGGCCCGCCACCAGCCGGTCGACCACCACCTCGATGGTGTGGGTGTAATAGCGGTCAAGACGGATGGACTCGGCCAGGTCCATGATCTCACCGTCCACCCGGGCCCGGCTGAAGCCCTGGCGGGACAGGTCCCGGAACAGCTCCTCGTACTCCCCCTTACGTCCGCGGACGATCGGCGCCAGTACCTGGAAGCGGGTGCCCTCCTCGAGCTCGGTTATCCGGTCAACGATCTGCTGGGGAGTCTGGCGCGCCACCACCTTCCCGCAGCGGGGACAGTGGGGCTTCCCGATACGGGCGTAGAGGAGGCGGAGGTAGTCATGGATCTCGGTGACGGTGCCGACCGTGGAACGGGGATTCCGGCTGGCGGTCTTCTGGTCGATCGAGATGGCGGGTGACAGGCCCTCGATGAAGTCCACATCGGGCTTGTCCATCTGACCCAGGAACTGGCGGGCGTAAGCGGACAGGCTCTCCACGTAGCGGCGCTGGCCCTCCGCGTAGATGGTGTCGAACGCCAGGCTGGACTTCCCCGATCCGGACAGGCCGGTGAAGACGATGAACCTCTCGCGCGGAAGCTCGACGGAGATGTCCTGGAGGTTGTGCTCGCGTGCTCCGCGAACGATGAGCTTGTCTCTGGTCATGAAGCTCGGGCGGTTCGACACAGGGGAGGCGGGATACCCGCCATGCTAGCGGTTGCCCGTGACCAGCCGGTCCGGCGGCAAGGGCAAGGCTCGGCCGGCGACGCGGTTACTACCTCGTTACCTCGCTGAGTTCCTTCATCTCGCGCTTGAGTTCGGCCACCTCGTCGCGGAGACGGGCGGCGTACTCGAAGCGGAGTTCCCGGGCGGCTTCCCGCATCTCGTCCTCAAGGCTCTGGATCATGCGGCCCAGGTCCTCGCCGGCCAGCTCCACCGGGGAGCTCACCTCCATCGAGCCCAGGCTCCTGTCCCGGCGGCGCGACGATGACCCGCTCGATGACACCAGCTCGAGGATGTCGGACACCTTCTTGCGGATGGTCTGGGGGTCGATGCCGTGCTCCTCGTTGTAGCGCACCTGCAGGTAGCGGCGCCGGTTGGTCTCCCCGATAGCGGCCCTCATGGAGTCGGTCACGTCGTCCGCGTACATGATCACCCGGCCCGAGACGTTCCGAGCCGCCCGGCCGATGATCTGGATCAGGCTGGTCTCGGAGCGGAGGAAGCCTTCCTTATCGGCATCCAGGATCGCCACCAACGACACCTCGGGCAGGTCCAGTCCCTCCCGGAGCAGGTTGATGCCTACCAGCACGTCGTACTCCCCCAACCGCAGTTCGCGCAGCAGCTGAACGCGTTCCAGGGTGTCTATCTCCGAATGGAGGTAGCGAGCCCGGATCCCCATTTCCAGCAGGTAGTCGGTGAGATCCTCGGACATCTTCTTGGTCAGCGTGGTGACCAGCACCCGGTTGCCCAGCACAGCCTGGTCCAGGATCTCCCCGATGAGATCGTCTATCTGACCCTTTGCGGGCCTGACCACCACCTCGGGATCGACCAGCCCGGTGGGCCGCACTATCTGCTCGACGATGTTATCGGAATGCCGGCGCTCGAAGGGGCTGGGCGTGGCCGACATGAAGATCACCTGGCCGGTCTTCTCCAACCACTCATCGAAGCGCAGCGGCCGGTTGTCGAGTGCCGAAGGCAGGCGGAAACCGTGCTCCACGAGTACGTCCTTGCGGCTTCGATCCCCCTCGTACTGGCCGTGGAGCTGTGGGATGGCCACGTGGCTCTCGTCGATGATGGTCAGGAAGTCATCCGGGAAGTAGTCGAGCAGCGTATAGGGGGCCTCCCCGGGCGCCCTACCGTCGATGTGGCGGCTGTAGTTCTCGATCCCGGAGCAGAACCCCACCTCGCGGATCATCTCCAGGTCGTAGGTGGTACGCATGCGGAGCCGTTGCGCCTCGAGCAGCTTTCCCTGCTGCTCCAGCTCCGCCAGGCGCTCTCGTAGCTCGGCCTGGATGCCCACCATCGCCCGCTCCATGCGCTCCTCCGAGGCGGCATAGTGGGTGGCCGGGTACACCCACAGTTCCCTCATCTCGTCGATGATCTCGCCGGTGACGGGGTTGATGCGGACGATCCTCTCCACCTCATCTCCGAAGTACTCCACTCGGGCGATGGTCTCCTCGTAGGCGGGGAAGACCTCGAGGGTGTCGCCTCTAACCCGGAACCGGCCCCGCACCAGGTTCACCTCGTTGCGCTGGTACTGGATGTCCACCAGCCGGCGGATGGCCTGGTGGAGCGGGAACTCGACGCCCCGGATCAGGCGGAGGACCTGCCCGGCGTACTCGTCGGGACTGCCCAGGCCGTAGATGCAGGAAACGCTGGCCACTATCACCACATCGTCCCGGAACAGCAGCGACGAGGTGGCAGCATGACGGAGCCGGTCGATCTCGTCGTTGATGGTGGCGTCCTTCTCGATGTAGGTATCGGTCTGGGGGATGTAGGCCTCCGGTTGGTAGTAGTCGTAGTAGGAGACGAAGTACTCCACCCGATTGCCGGGGAAGAACTGGCGGAACTCGGAGGCCAGCTGGGCGGCGAGGGCCTTGTTCGGAGCGATCACCAGGGCAGGACGTTGGGCTCGCTCGATCGTCCAGGCGATGGTGGCGGACTTCCCGGAGCCGGTGATGCCCAGCAGGGTCTGGAACGCATCGCCGCGTTCCACACCCTCGACCAGCGCGTCGATGGCGGCCGGTTGATCACCGGCCGGGTTGAAGTCCGAGACAACTGCGAAATCCGCCACGCCGCTCGATCATAGAAGGGTGGTGAGACAGCCGGGACGGTCTATCGTTCGTCGCGGGCTACGAGTCGAGGGGCGATGCCTGACTACGGGAACATGCACGGATGGCACGGCGATGAGTTCGTGGAGCGTCCTGACTTCGACCTGCCCGCGTACATGGGGGCCACGACGTTCGCCAAGCTGCCCCTGGTAACCGACATCGAGCAGGTTGCCGACCTGGCCCCTGACGCGGTCATCGTGGGCGCGCCGCTCGACGACGGCACCACCTACCGGCCCGGGGCAAGATTCGGGCCCAGAGCCATACGGACGGGGAACAACAACTACGGCTCGTTCTACTCGCTCCAGCTCGGCGTCGACCTCTTCGAGGTCCTCGATGTCATAGACGCCGGTGACGCCAACATCGAGCCGGTGTGGCTGGAACGGGGCTACGCGATGATCTACCGGAAGGTCCGCGACCTGGCGGGCACGGGTGCGGTGCCCATCGTTCTGGGAGGTGACCACGGCATCACCTGGCCGGCGGCCAGCGCCGTGGCCGAGGTCAACCATCCGGCGAGGATCGGGATGGTGCATTTCGACGCGCACGCCGACACCGGCGAGGTCACCGGACCGATCGCGAACCACGGCGCTCCGATGCGGAAGCTCCTGGAGTCGGGCGCGATCGCCGGACCCAACTTCGTCCAGGTCGGGCTCAGGGGCTACTGGCCGGACGGGGAGACCCTGGCCTGGATGAAGGAGAAGGGCTTTCGGTCGCACTTCATCACCGAGATCGAGGAGGATGGCGCCGAGGCAGTGGTCGACAGGGCGATCGACGAGGCACTCGACGGCGCCGATGCCGTGTATCTCAGCGTGGACATTGACGTTCTCGACCCTGCCCACGCCCCCGGGACGGGTACGGCCGAGCCCGGCGGGATGAGTACCCGCGAGCTCCTGCGGGCGGTCCGGCGGATTGCCGGTGCGGTCGAGTTGGCGGGCATGGACGTGGTCGAGGTCTCGCCACCCTTCGACCACGCCGACCTGACGTCGATGGCGGCCAACCGCGTGGTGATGGAAGCCCTATCGGCGCTGGCGGTCAAGAAACGGTCGGGTACCGGCGTCCGGAGAACGGTCGGTCAGGCCGTCCGCGACGAACGGACGCCGGGGAAGACCTAACCCGCGCCGGTCGGGTCGGCGGCAGACCGGGCGGGCGTCGAGGCCCTGATCCGCGCCAGGGTGTCGTCGAGCGTCCTGGCTAGTTGGTCACGGGTCCCCGCGTTGCCGATCACGAAGTCGGCCGCTTCCGACCACTTCTTGTGGCTGGGCTGGGCGGCCAGGCGAGCCTCGATCTCCCCGTCCGACATGCCGCGCTCCCGTAGCCGTTTCTTCCTGAGTTTGAGGGGCGTCTCGACTATCACCCACACCCAGCTGCCTTCGACCAGGTCCGCCAGGAGCGGGATCTCCACGGCCGCCGGCCGGTCCCCTGCCTCCCGGGCCCAACGGGAGATTCCGTTACGAATGGCCGGGTGGGTGATCGCCTCGAGCTCTGCGAGTTGGTCCGGGTCGTCAAAGACGATGCGCCCCAGCGACCGCCGATCGACCTTCCCGCCGGTCACGGCCTCCGGCCAGCGCTCGGCAACCTGCCGGGCTACCGGATGGTTCCCCGAGAGGACCGAATGGCCTACCCGGTCGGCGTCCAGGACCGCGAAGCCCCGCTCGACCAGCAGCCTGCCCACCTGTGACTTACCCGAACCGATTCCCCCGCCGATGGCCAGCCGCAGCGGGTTCATAACCGGCCCCGTATCACTACCGGCGGCCGATCCCCCGCTCCTTCAGCTCCTGAAGGATCGCTTCCAGAGAGGCATCCACATCGAAGGAGGGTTGCTTCTCCTCGCGGGCATCCGCTCGCTCGAACTCGGACACGGCTGGGCGCCGGCGGCGGGGAGGACGGTGACCCGACGGCCGAGAGCTGAACTCGGGCAGGGCCTGCTTGATGGAGAAACTCACCCGGCGGCGTCCCTCGTCCATCTCGGTCAGCTTGACCTTGACCCGCTGGCCGATGGAGAGTTCCAACTCGGGAGACTCAACCCGATGCATGGCGATCTCCGAGACGTGGACCAAGCCCTCGACGCCGTCTCCAACTGCTACGAAGGCCCCGAAGGGAACCGTCTTGATCACCTCTCCCTCGAGGACCGTCCCGACCTCGTGCTGGAGGCTGAACGCCTGCCACGGATCGGCGGTGGTCTGCTTGATGGACAGGGAAATCCGTTCGCGGTTGTGGTCGATTTCCAGGACTTTGACGGTCACCTTCTGGCCGACCTTGACCACCTCGGACGGATGGTTGACGTGCTTCCAACTCAATTCGGAGACGTGCACCAGCCCGTCCATTCCTCCGAGGTCCACGAAGGCCCCGAAGTTCACCACCGACGAGACCGAGCCGGTCCGGGTCTCGCCCACCGTGAGGTTGCTGAGGAACGCGCCTCTTTGCTCGGCCTGGGCCTCTTCCAGGTAGGCGCGCCGGGACAGCACTACGTTGTTGCGGTTACGGTCCAACTCGATGACCTTGGCTTCGATGTCCTCACCTATGAACGGTTCGAGATCACGAACCCGGCGGAGATCGACCAGCGAGGCGGGCAGGAAGCCCCTGAGTCCGATGTCCACGATCAATCCGCCCTTGACCACCTCGATCACAGTGCCCCTAACGGTGCCCTTGTGCTCCTTGACCGCTTCTATCTGGCCCCAGACCCGTTCGTAGAGGGCCCGCTTCTTGGACAGGATCAGGCGGCCCTGCTCGTCCTCCTTGTCGATGACCAATACCTCGATCTTCTGGCCGATCGAAACGATCTGGTCCGGAGTGACGTTCTTGCGAATCGAGAGTTCCTTGAGCGGAACGACGCCCTCGGACTTGTAGCCGATATCGACCAGGACTTCGTCCTGGCCCATGTTGACGACGTGTCCCTCGAGGATGTCACCCTCTTTGAATTCGAGGACGGTCTCGGCAATGGCGGCTTCGAAGTCCTCCGGGCCGAGGTCGTCCGGCAGGGAACTCACGCTACGAGCCTTGATAGCGGGCGGCCCCATAACCGGGTTGTCCTCATCCGGGTTGGCGACCATCTCGGTCGGCACCACAACGGGCGGAAGGGATACCACCGGTCCAGGGGATGTTGCCGGGTTCTCGATGGCGGTGTCTTGGGTTTGCTCTGTCTTGTCGGTGGGAGTTTCCATCTTTCCTATTTCTCTGCGTGGAGGCCTGGGCTTGGGGTCTGGGCCGGAACGGATCACGCCCGGCCGGATTGATCGGGTTGGGTATGGCTGGTTGTGGACCTCCAGGCAGGGAAACCGTACCGCTGGTATGTTGCGGTGACGGAGCGAGCCGAAGAATAACACCTCCCCGCCTGGCCACGCAGGCACATTCTAGGAGGGTATCCGTCAACCGTCCTCCATACTACCCCTTGACAGAGGCCAGGTCCGGTCCGATTCCCACATCGACGGTGAGCGGTACGTCGAGCTCCACTACCCCCTCCATCACTTCGCGGACGAGGCGGACGGTCGGCTCGACAGCGTCCTCACGGACCTCGAACACTAGCTCGTCATGGATCTGGAGCAGCATCCGGGCCTCATCGGGGGGCAGGCGGCCGTCCAGTTCGACCATCGCGATCTTGATGACATCAGCGGCGGACCCCTGAACGGGTGCGTTTAGAGCCATCCGCTCCCCCATCTGGCGGGTCCGCCAGTTGCCCGACAGCAATTCGGGAAGGTAGCGGCGCCGCTCGAAGAGCGTCGTGGTGTAGCCCACCCGGCGGGCCTCTCGTACGATCTCCTTGAGGTACTGGCGCACGTCGGGGAATTGCCGGAAGTAGGTGTCCATGTGCTCCTGGGCCTCCGCCCTACCGATTTTCAGCCGGTCGGCGAGGCCGTACGCCTCCATTCCGTAGAGGAGACCGAAGTTGATGGCCTTCGCCCGGCGCCTGGTCTCGGCCGTGACTGTGTCGGCTGTGAGCCCGAACACGCGGGCCGCCGTGGCGGTGTGGATGTCCTCACCCGCCTTGAACGCACCAAGCAGGCCGGGATCCTTGGAAAGGTGCGCAAGGATGCGGAGCTCGATCTGGGAGTAGTCGGCTACCACGAACAGGAAGCCCTCCTCCGCCACGAAGGCCCGACGAATGGTGCGGCCCCGTTCGGAGCGGACCGGTATGTTCTGAAGGTTGGGCCGGTCCGAGGAGAGCCTGCCCGTGGCAGCACCCGTCTGGTTGAACCGGGCGTGGATGCGCCGGTCCGGTCCGATCAGCGGCAGGTAACCCTTGACGTAGGTGCTCCGGAGCTTCTCCACCTCCCGGTAACGGAGGACCAGCCCGACGATGGGATGGGCATCCTCGAGCTTCTGGAGCACCGAGGCGTCGGTGCTGGGTGTCCCCCGGGAGGTTTTCTTCACCACGGGCAGCCCGAGGTCGCCGAAGAGCACCTTTCCGAACTGCTGGCTGGACTTGATGTTGAACCTCGTACCGGCTTGTTCGTGGATCTCGGTTTCCAACCCGGCGAGGTCGGCTCGGAGATCGGCGCCCATCTCCTCGAGGTAATCCCTATCGACCCCGATACCGTGCTGCTCCATCCGGGCCAGCACCGGTACCAGGGGTAGCTCCATATCTCGCAGCAGGCTCACCTGACCTCGATCCCGCAGCTTCTCCTCCATCACGGCCTGCAGGTCCCTGACCGCCATTGCTCTGGCCGCGGCCGCCTCGATGTCCAAACCTCCGCCGAAGTCGAAGGCAGCCTGGCCGTCATCGGTCGCCGCACTCTCGGTCGCCGTCAGGTCGACCGCCAGGAAGCGGGAGGCCAGATCTTCCAGCGTTTCCGATCGGCCGGCCGGGCCGATGATGTATCCCGCCAGTTCAGGATCGAACCCCAATCCCTCCGGTTGCCAGCCCAGCCGGTGCAGGTCCTGCAACAGTTCCTTCGACTTGTAGACCGAGAACGGCACGTCGGGATCGGCCAGAACGGGTGCGAGGTGACCGAGAAGCGACACCGGCACGTATAAGGCCGTCGCGGCCGCGGGTGCGGACCCCTCGAACGCAGGCTCTTCGAGGACGGGGACGACCGCCAGCCCGGCCAACTCACCGGACTCGCGAACGGGCTCCAGGGCGAGACCTGCTGTGCCTGCGAGTGTGGAGACCTCGGCGGCCGATTCGATCACCCGGACTTCCACCTCGAGGGCCGTCTCCTCGACCGGAACGGAAGCACCCTCCTGATCGGTCAGGCGTTTCCAGAGGGTGGCGAACTCCAGACGGTCGAAGACCGCCTGTACCGACTGCCAATCAAGATCGTCCCTCCGGATGCGGTCCTCATCGACTTCGAGATCCAGGTCGTCCACCAGCGCCATCAGCTGGCGGTTGAGCAGGACCTGGTCCTGGTGCGCGGTGAGGTTGCTACGCAGCTTGGGCGGATAGCTCTCGAGGTGCGAGAAGACCCCGTCTAGGTCTTCGAACTGCGAAAGGAGCCGGGCAGCGGTCTTCTCCCCCACCCCCGGGACACCGGGCAGGTTGTCGGAGGTGTCGCCCCGCAGGGCTGCGTAGTCCGCATACTGCCCCGGCCTGATCCCGTACTTTTCCTCGACCCACGCGGGACCCACCACCACCGTGTCGGAAATGCCCCGGCGGGTATAGATCACCTGCACGGTCGGCGACACCAGCTGGAAGCTATCCCGATCTCCGGTGACCACGAGCACTTCCCACCCGAGGTCGGTAGCCCGCTTCACCAGCGTGGCGATGACGTCGTCGGCCTCGAACCCGGGACACTCCATCTGGGGGACGTCCATGGCTTCCAGCACTTCGCGGATCAACGGGAGTTGGGAGCGGAACAGGTCCGGCGCCGACTCCCTCTGAGCCTTGTACTCCGGATAGCGCTCGGTGCGGAAGGTGGACCTCCCCACATCCCAGGCCACCGCCAGACCGTCGGGCCGGTGTTCGCCGAGCAGCTTGATCAGCATCGAGGTGAACCCGAACGCGGCGTTGGTCACCAGGCCGGAACTGGTGGAGAGGTCGGGCGGGAGGGCGTAGAAGGCGCGGTAGGCGAGGCTATGGCCGTCCAGGAGGGCCAGGGTGGGCATGCGATGATCGTAGCGTGGCAGTGGTCGGTGCCCAGTGGTCAGTGGTCAGTGGTCAGTGGAACTTGTAACACGGGACTGTTAGGAGCAAGACACTAGGTCCGGGGGCGAGGAACTTGACTACTTCCCGTGTTGCCACTGGCCACTGGCAACGGGCCACTGACCACTGCCGGTACCGGGAATGGGACTCGAACCCATACGCCCCAAGGGGCACCGGATTTTGAGTCCGGCGCGTCTACCAATTCCGCCATCCCGGCTGGAGATGATCTTACCCGCGGGTCACTCGAGGCCGGGACGTGCGGGTTCGCTGGCTAGCCTGGGTCTAGGACCGTGGTTTGCCCGACCGGCGAGCCTCCCAGGATTCGGTTTTTCGACCCCCCTCCGCAGGCATGGATCAATCTCGCATACGCAACGTAGCCATCATTGCTCATATCGACCACGGCAAGTCGACGCTCGCGGATCGATTCCTGGAGTTGTGCGGGGCTGTGGAAGCACGCCGGATGCGAGCCCAGTACCTCGACAATATGGATCTCGAGCGGGAGCGCGGTATCACCATCAAGCTCCAGAGCGTCCGCCTGGAGTACGGGCCGTGGAGGATCAATCTGATCGACACGCCGGGCCACGTCGACTTCGGGTACGAGGTATCGCGGTCCCTGGCGGCGTGCGAGGGGGTGATCCTGCTGGTCGACGCCTCGCAGGGCATCGAGGCGCAGACCCTGGCCAACTGCGCGCTGGCGCTGGATCACGACCTGGCCGTGGTGCCGGTTCTCAACAAGGTCGATCTTCCCGCCGCCGATCCCGACCGGGTGGCCGAGGAGATCGAGCAGGTCCTGGGAATAGCGGCCGAGGAGGTGCTACGGGTGTCGGCCAAGACCGGCGAGGGCGTTGCCGGGCTCCTCGACGCGGTCTGCCGGCGCGTACCGCCGCCGGACGGCGATGAGGATGCGGAGCTGGCGGCCCTGGTGTTCGATTCCCATTTCGACAGCTACCGGGGGGTCATCAGCTCGATCCGGATCGTGCGGGGCACGCTGCGTACCGGCTCGCGGGTGCGTTTCATGCAGACCGGCGCCATGTACAACCTCCAGGAGATCGGGGTGCGCACGCCGTCCGCCGTTCCCGTGGAGCAGCTCGGCCCCGGAGAGGTGGGATACCTCATATCCGGGGTCAAGAACACGGCGGAGGCCCGTCCCGGCGAGACCGTCACCGACGCCGCCCATCCAGCCTCCACCCCCCTACCGGGCTATCGCGAGCCCAAACCCATGGTGTTCTGTGGCCTCTATCCCCTGGACGGGGACGAGTATCCCGAACTACGAGACGCCCTCGACCGGCTACGCCTCAACGACTCCAGCTTCAGCTACGAGCCGGAGACCTCCACCGCACTCGGGTTCGGCTACCGGTGTGGCTTCCTCGGCCTCTTGCACATGGAGATCATCACCCAGCGCCTCGAGCGCGAGTTCGCCCTGGACATCATCGCCACCAAGCCGTCGGTGGAGTATCGGGTGCGGACGACGGCCGGGGAGGAAGTTCCCGTTGACAGCCCGGCCAAGATGCCTCCCGCCGGCGAGGTGCTGTCCATCGCCGAGCCGATCCTGGCGGCGAGCATCATCAGCCCGGCCCGCTACACCGGCCGTCTGATGGATCTCTGCCAGGGCCGCAGGGGCCGCATCAAGGGCATGGAGTACCTGTCTCCCGAACGGGTGGAACTCCGTTACCACCTGCCGCTGGCCGAGGTGGTAACAGACTTCTACGACCAGCTCAAGAGCCGGACACAGGGATATGCCAGCCTGGACTACGACGCCGGACACTACGAGGACGCCGATCTGGTGAAGGTGGACATCCTGCTGCATCACGAGCCGGTAGACGCCTTCAGCGCGATCGTCCACCGGGACTCTTCCTATCACTACGGACGGCAGATGACCGAGAAGCTCATGGAACTGATCCCGCGCCAGCAGTACGACGTCCCCATCCAGGCGGCGATCGGAAGCCGGATCATCGCCCGCGAGACGGTCAAGGCCTTCCGCAAGGACGTGACCGCCAAGCTCTACGGCGGAGATGTCACCCGGAAGCGCAAGCTGCTGGCGAAGCAGAAGGCGGGCAAGCGGCGCATGAAGGCTATCGGACGGGTTGAGATACCGCCGGAGGCCTTCGTGTCGGTCATGCGGATGCCCGGCACGCGCGCGAGGGGCGCCGGTTAACGGCCGAGCCGGTCAATCGGACAGGACGTCTACCAGTCTCCTGGTGGCTTCGGCTATGTCGGTGATCGGACGGGGGGACTGGAGCGCCCGGCGCACCAGGGCCGAGCCCACGATGATCCCGTCCACGTCCGGCGCCAGCGCCGCGGCCTGGGCAGGCGTGCTTATGCCGACACCCATCACCAGCGGCACGCGCGTTATGGCCCGGATTCGCGCGGCCAAGGTTCTGGGGTGGTCCGACTGCTCGTCCCGTTCGCCGGTCACGCCCAGTTCGGCGACCCCGTAGATGAACACCGGGGCACGTTCGGCGATCCGTTCCAGGCGCTCGTCCTGGGTGGTGGGGGCCGCGAACAGCACCAGGCCGATTCCGGATCGGTCGCATGCCTCGGCCACCGGCGCCGCCTCCTCCAGGGGAAGATCGGCGATTATCAGCCCTGCGGCGCCCGCATCGGCGGCCCGGCGGGCGAATTCATCCGGTCCCAGCCGGAACACCGGGTTGGCGTAGGACATGGCCAGCGAGGGCTTGCCGGTCGCATCGACCACCCGGCGGAGGACGTCGAACCCGCCCTTGAGGGTCATACCCTGTTCGATGGCGCGGGCGCTGGCCACCTGAATGGTCGGCCCGTCCATCATGGGATCGCTGTAGGGGATGCCGACTTCGAAGGCGTCCGCGCCGGCGTCCGCCATCGCCTCGAAGCACTCCACGGTCCGGTCCGGGCTGGGCAGCCCGGCGGTCATGAAGGGCAGGAAGGCGGTTCTCCCCTCTGCCCGTACCCGCGTGAACAGGTCGTCCAGCCCGCGGCGGCTCACCCGATACCTGCCTTGGCCGCGATCATGTCCATGTCCTTGTCGCCTCGGCCTGACAGGTTGATGAGCACCGTCTTCCCTGCCAGCCGGGCGGCATCCTTGGCCACCCAGGCGATAGCGTGCGCCGACTCGAGCGCCGGGATGATGCCTTCGGTTCGCGAGAGGAGATCGACTCCACCCAGAGCCTCCTCGTCAGTGATCGAGACGTATCGCGCCAGGCCGGTGTCGGCGAAGTAGGCGTGCTCCGGCCCGACCCCCGGGTAGTCGAGGCCGGCCGAGATCGAGTGGGCCTCCAGGACCTGGCCCTCGTCGTCCTGGAGCATGTAGGTGCGGGCGCCATGCAGGATTCCCGGCGATCCGGCGCCGATCGAGGCGCCGTGCCGTCCGGTTTGGATCCCGTGGCCCGCCGCCTCGACACCGACCAGGTCGACTCCGTCACGCCCGGCGAAGGGGTAGAACATGCCGATGGCATTCGAACCGCCCCCCACGCACGCCACCACCACATCGACGGATTCTCCCTGTAGCTGGTGGATGCTCTCGTCCCCGATGATCCTCTGGAACTCCCTCACCATCCAGGGGAAGGGATGGGGCCCGACCGCCGAGCCGATGATGTAGTGGGTGGTCTCCACCGTGCGCACCCAGTCCCGCATGGCCTCGTTGACTGCGTCCTTGAGGGTGGCCGCGCCGGCTGAGACCGGAACCACGTCCGCGCCGAGCATGCGCATGCGCTGGACGTTGAGGGACTGGCGCTCGATGTCCTTCTCTCCCATATAGACCACGCATTCCAGACCGGCGTAGGCGGCGGCGGTGGCGGTGGCCACCCCGTGCTGCCCTGCGCCGGTCTCGGCTATGAGCCGGGTCTTGCCGGTGCGGGTAGCCAGGATGGCCTGGCCGATGGCGTTGTTGATCTTGTGGGCGCCGGTATGCGCCAGGTCCTCGCGCTTGAGCAGCACCCTCGTCCCGGCTTCCTCCGACAGGTGATCGGCGGCGTGCAACGGCGTGGGCCGCCCTGTGTACTTCTCCAGGAGGTCATGGAAGTGGGCTACGAATCCGGCATCCGCCCACGCATCGGCGAAGTCGGTGGCCAGCCGTTGCAGGGCCGGCATCAGGGTCTCCGGAGCGAACATCCCGCCGTAGTCGCCGAAGCGGCCCTGCTCGTCCGGGCGGTCCAGGCGGAGGGTGGCTCGACCACCCGTGGCTGACGTCATTCGCCGACCCCCTTGGCGTTGCGTACGAAGTCGATGATCCGTGCAGGGTCTTTCACGCCCGGTGATGACTCGAGTCCGGACGAGGCGTCCACACCCCAGGGACGGTAGCGGGCTACTGCGCCTGCCACGTTGCTGGGGTCCAGACCTCCGGCCAGCACGTACCGGGCCCCCTCAGGCGGTAGCCACTCGGCGGGGACGGTCCTGCCGGTACCGCCGAGCCGGTCCGGCGAATAGGCGTCGAGGAGCGGGGTCTGGTTCTCCGGGAAGCGCTCCAGGTTCACCGGTCCCCTGGCGCGCACCGGTCGGAGGACGAACGCCCCGGCCTCTCCGGCCGCCTCGGAGGCCCGGCTCGAATCCTTGCCATAGGGCTGGACACCCGAGGCGCCCACCTGCTCGACCAGCTCGAGGAGCCGGTCGGGGCTGGTATCGGCCGTCAGTATCACTGCCGGGAGGGCTGTCGCCCCGGCCAGCCGGGAGGCCTCCGCAACCGTGAGACGGCGGGGGGAACCATCGACCAGCACGAGACCGACCGCGTCGGCGCCGGCCTCGGCGGCCGCCTCCAGGTCGCTGACGGTGCGCATTCCGCAGACCTTGACCCAGGTCATGGGAGCGCCTTGAGGCCGCGGACGGCCGTGCCGGCGTCCTCGGCCCTCGACAGGTACTCGCCCACCAGCACCGCGTCGTAGCCGGCGTCCCGCAGCCGGGCCGCGTCGGCCGGGCCGTGAACGCCGCTCTCCGCCACCCGGACGTCGACATCGTCGAGGAGGGGCGCGATCCGCTCGGAGGTGGCCAGGTCGACCCGGAAGGTGCGCAGGTCGCGGTTGTTGACCCCGATGACGGTGGCGCCGGCCTCGGTGGCCCGCTTGGCCTCCAGCCGGTCATGGACCTCCACGAGGGCGGTCAGGCCGGCCTCGGTGGCGGTCTCGATCAGGGCGGACAGGAGCGGGTCGTCTAGGAGGGAGACGATCAGCAGCACCGCATCCGCTCCCATCGCCCGCGTCTCCCAGACCTGGGCCGGGTCGAGCGTGAAGTCCTTCCGCAGTACCGGCAGGCTCACCGCTTCGCGGGCATCCCGGAGGTCGTCCGGGCCGCCGAGGAAGTGATCGGGTTCAGTGAGCACCGAGAGCGCCGACGCACCACCCGCCTGGAAACTCGCCGCCTGCTCTCCGGGAACCATGCCGGCGTTGATGACTCCCTTGGAGGGAGAGGCGCGCTTGAACTCGGCGATGACCGACAGGCCGGGCGCCGTCAGAGCTTCCGCGAACCTTCGTGCGGGGGGCATATCCCGGACGGTCCGGCGTAGATCGTCCTGGCGCGCGATAACCCCGGGAAGGCGGCGGCGCGTCGATGCGAGAACCTTGTCCAGCATGGGGCCGAAGGCTACTCGGACTCGTGGCGGTATAGGCATATGGCCGGCGCCGCAGCCGCGTCACAGGACGCCGCGGTTCAGGCCGGCCGGAACCTCATCCGTCCCGGACGGTCATCGGTAGGCCGTGCACCTCGGCCTCCGCCCGGGCGCCCTCCCAGGTCACGGTGACGCGGGTGCCCGGCGGGGCTTCGCGGCGGATCAACGCCAGCGCGATCGGGGCGCGGTGGACGGGACTCGCCGCAACTGTCGTGAGCTCACCCACCACCTTCGCCCCGTGAGAGACGCGGGCGCCCGACGGCGGGACGGCCGGCCCGAGCATTCTTATCGCCCGGAGATGGCGGTTGACCCGGCCCCGGCTGTCGATGCGGGCCACCAGTTCCTGGCCGAGAAAACATCCCTTGGTGAACGAGACCGCCTCGGGGACCAGGCCGGTCTCCTGGGGGATGGTCCTGCCGTCGACATCGATGCCCATCCGGGGTTCTCCGGCCTCGACCCGGAAGGTGTCGACCGCGGCGCGGCCCAGCGGAACGGCGCCGAGTTGCTCGAGCTCCTGCGAGTCCCGGCCGGCGACGAGGCGGCGCCGCACCGGTTGCGCGCGCAGTTCCGCAACCAGCGTCCCCTGCCCATCCCGCCAACCGCCCGACGCTCCGGGCACGCGATCCGAGGGCCCCCAGACGTCGAGAACGGGACGCCGGTCCTGGTGGAACTCGACGTCGACGCGCAAGCGCCATCGGGACAGCGAGGCGATTGCGACACCCTGGTGGGTGGCATCGGTGACGATCCCCACCCGGTCTGCATCCCGCAGTACCCAGAGCAGGGCGTCGAGCTTCCCTCGGGGTTGCAGGAGGAAGGACCTCGCCGCCTGACCGGGAGAAAGCCCCTTGATGTCCTGGCTGACGATGCCTTGGAGGAAAGAGATCGCATCCGGCCCGACGGCCCAGAACAGGCCCAGCATGTCCGTAGCGAATCCCGCGCCGGCCCTGGCACGGGCATACCCGTCCCTGGAGTCGCCGGGATCGCCTGGTCGGACGCTCAAAGCAGCTCCGCCCCCGCCACGGCCGCGAGGGCCGCGGCCGCCTTGTCCTCTGTTTCCTGAAACTCGGTCTCGGGATCGGAATCCGCCACCAGGCCGGCGCCCGCCTGGACCCAGGCGGTGCCACCGGCTATCACGACGGTCCGCAGGCAGATGGCGGTATCCACGTTGCCGCTGAAGTCCATGTACCCGGCTGCGCCGGCATAGGGACCGCGGGCCACCGGCTCGATCTCGTCGATGATCTCCATCGCTCGCACCTTAGGCGCTCCCGATACGGTGCCATGGGGGAACACCGCCCTGACCACGTCGACCGGGCCCAGCCCGTCTCGAAGCCGTCCCGATACGCCCGACACCAAATGCATGACGTGCGAGTAGCGCTCCACCACCATCAGGTCGTCCACGGTCACCGTGCCGAAGTCGCAGACCCGGCCCAGATCGTTGCGGGCCAGGTCGATGAGCATGACGTGTTCGGCCCGTTCCTTCGGGTCGGCAAGCATCTCCTTCTCCAGGGCGCGGTCCTCCTCCGGGGAGGCGCCCCGCCGCCGGGTGCCGGCGATGGGACGGGAGAACACGGTCCCGTCCCTCACCCGGGTCATCAGCTCCGGCGACGAGCCCGCCACGGTGAGGTCCGGGTGCCGGAGGTAGAAGAGGAAGGGCGACGGGTTGATGAGGCGCAGGGCGCGGTACAGATCGAAGGGATCCCCCTCGAACGGGGTCCCGATGCGGCGGCTGAGCACCACCTGGTAGGCGTCGCCCTCCCGGATGTAGTCCTTGACCTTGAGGACAGCCCGTTCGAAATCCTCCCGATCGAGGGTCGAAGCTGCGGGCAGGTCGGGCCGGGCCGAATGGTCGAGCCCGGCGGCCGGGCGGTAACGGAGGGCGGTCCCGAGCCGATCAGCGGCGTCGTGGAGCCGGGTTACCGCGTCTTGGTAGGCGGCGTCCAGGTCTTCCTCGAGGTCGGTGAAGACGTTGCGGACCAGGTGCAAGGTCTGACCGGGATGATCGAGGGCCGCCAGGCTGCCCACGAACTGCCACATCATTTCGGGCAGGCCACGGTCGTCCTGAGGCTGGTCGGGAAGCCGCTCGATGTAGCGGACCGCGTCATAGGAGAGATATCCGACCGCTCCGGAATGCAAGGGGGGCAGGTCGTCCATCGGGTCCATGGCGTAGCGGGCAAGCAGCCGTTCGAGGACCGTGAGCGGGTCTCCCTCGGGTAACCGGACCCGGGGATGGTCGATATGGCTTACCCCGTCCCGGCTTGTGAGCGTGAAGATCGGATCCCATCCGAGGAACGACCAGCGCGCCCAACGCTCCCCTCCTTCGAGGGATTCGAGCAGGAAGCCGGGCGAGTGGCCGACCAGCTTGCCGAACGCGCTGACCGGAGTCTCCCGGTCAGACAGCAAGGCCATCCTGATCGGGACCACAGAAGCATGCTCGGCAAGGCGGCGGAATCCGGCCGGGCTCGGAGTGACTTTCATGCGGTCCACGTTACCGAAGAGAGTCGCCCGTGCCGGAACCCCGGAACCTCACCCAGGCGCCAACCAGGTCGTGGTCGTGCTTCAGGTGCCCTTCATGGAGCGAGGGTGTCAGCCCAGCACCACAACCGGCATGCCGATCGGCGCCCAGTCGTACAGGAACGCCGCCTTGTCGTCACGCTGCCGAACACAACCTGCCGACAACCCCTGGCCGAGTTGGTCGAGCGTCTGGTTCGGTGCTCCGCTCGCGTCCACACCGATCGAATGGAAGCCTATCCGCCAACCGCTTGCTCCCCAGGCGAAGCGGACCATGTGTTTCATGCTGCCCCCTCGGAAACCGTAGGCCACCTCGGACTTCGAGTAGATCTCGTAGTGACCGGCGGGCGGGTTCCGGAACATGCCGCTCACGGGGTAGGTGTCCGTCAGCGTCCCGTCGGCTTCGACCAGCCAGGCCATCATCTTCTCGCCGCGCCGGTCATAGACTGCGTGCTGACGGCCGGCAAGACCCACATCGGGCGCCGTCAACCCGGCCGACCAGAGAAGCTGCGCATCGTGGCGGCGGATGGTCGCTCCCCCATCCTCGGGCAGTCTCAGCTCAGCGCCGTCGAAGCCGCCGGTACCGGAACGCCAGACCGGCACGGTTCCGAACTGAAGCGCCAGGTACATGACGAGGTCACCGTCGTGCTGCATGAGAAGGCGGTTGCCTGCCTGGCGGCTCGTTCCCGAGGACCAGACCTCTTCGGCGCCTCGATACAGGACCAGGTTGCCATCCGGCAGGAACGCCATTCGGTGGGCGCCGTCCGGGGATCGGAGCGATTGACCGCGCAGGAGGACGTCGCCGGGCTCGAGTGAGCTGCGCAGTGATGCGGTTTGGCGCGCGGCGTCGTCTCCGGCCTGGCCGATGGCGCCGGGAACAGGGAGAACGAGGGTAGCCAGAACCGCTACCACGCTGATTCGGATCCGCATGGCTACAGAACTATAGGAGCGCGATCACCCCGGTCCATCGATTAATGCGCTAAGGGAGGGGCTCCGTTCCCCTGCTCACCCCGCCGCATCGAGGTTTCTCCTGGTGGCTTCGGCGGCCAGGTCTCTGGCCAGGTCGCTCAGCCAGTCGCGGAAGCCGTCCTTGTCGACCGTCATCCGAGCCTTGTTGGCCTCGATCGCCGCCCGCTGCTCGGCCAGGAACCCGTCCACCTCCCAGCCGGGCAGATCCTCTGCCGCCTCGATGAGACGGCTGGCGCCCTCGATCATCCGGAACGCCCCGTAGATGGGCTTCTCATCGAGGTGGAGCCGCGCGCAGGTAACGAGGTACAGCACGAAGTCGAACAGGAACTCCCGGGGATCGGCATCGTGACTGCTCATGGCGCACCCCACGGGCGACCGAACCGGTCGGCATGGACGGACGGCTGAAAGCCCTTCAGCGGCTTGGAGGGGTTGGCAACCGGTATCCCCACCGCCATGAGCACCTCCGGACGTACATGCTCCGGAAGGCCCAGGATGGCCTGGACCACTTCCTCGCTCCAGCTGGTGATCTTGCATACGCCGATTCCGAGTGCGGGCGCCGCGATGGCCATGAAGGCGGCCGACGCACCCGCATCCAGCCTGCTCACCACTTCTACCCCCCGTATCCCCGACTCCTGCTCCGACCTCTTCAGATCGCTGCATACGGCGATGGCGACCGGGGCGTTGTTCACGAATCCCGGGCATGCCTGGCGCATGGTGCGGACAATCCGCGGGTCGGTGACCACGATCAGGTGCCGGATGCCAGGGCGGGCCACCTGGGCGCGTCCGGCGGCGTAGACCAAGCGTTCAAGGGTCTCCTGATCGGGTGGTTCGGGCCGGTACTGCCGGTGCATGCGGCGCCTTCGCATGGCCTCGAACACCGTCATCGGAGCACTCAATGCCTGGTCCTTTCGCCACCGTCGCCGGGAAGCCGGCGGATCACAAAGAAACAACCCCCGTCCCCATCGGTTTGGGGAACGAGGGCTGTAGCGGGTAGCGGGGGTAGGATTCGAACCTACGACCTTCGGGTTATGAGCCCGATGAGCTGACCAGACTGCTCCACCCCGCGCCGTTCTCGACCCGAGTTTAACCCGCCCGGCGGGCCATCCGCAAGACTGCCCGCACCGGAACACACGCTCTACAGGTCCTTACCGCCCGGATAGTTACGATCGGGCAACAGCGCCGGGTAGGTGCTTCATGACACGGAGGTCACCCATGAGCCAGACTCCTTCTTCCCCTGATCGTCTCGAGTGCGACCTCTTGCTCGAGGGCGGGGTGGTGATCACCCTCGACGGGAAGCGGCGAGTGCTGGATGGCGGCGCCGTGGCCGTCGCAGACGGGAAGATCACGGCGGTCGGCGACAGCGGGGAGCTCCGTGAACTGCGGGAGACTGCCGGGAAGGTCATCGACTGCCGGGGCAAGGTGGTCCTTCCCGGGATGACCGACGGCCACACGCACCTGTTCCAGTCGTTGGGCCGCGGGCTCGGCGACGGCATGACGCTGGTTCCCTGGCTCCAGAGGTTCATGCTCCCCTACTCGAAGGCCATCACCAGGGAGATGAGCGTGGCCGCCGTCCGCCTCGGCGCGCTTCAGGCCGCCCTGTCCGGAACCACCATGGTGGTGGACAACCACTATGCGCCTACCGACACGGAGACCATCCTGGCCGTGGCCGACGCGGTGGAGGAGGTGGGGATCAGGGGCGCCATCGCCCGGGGAATATTCGGCGAGATGAACCCTGGCGGCGAGCTGATGGGGGTTGATCCTGACCTGTTCGCCCTGACAAATCAGGACGAACTCGACATCACCGCGGAGTGCATGGCGGAGCGCCCGCGAGGCGGCCTGGTCGAGGTCTGGCCGTGTCCGGAGAACATCGTCTACGTATGGCCGGAGCTGATCGAGGCCTCCGCGGAGATGGCTGAGGCCGGCGACGTTCGCTGGCACATGCACTGTTCGGAGGTCCAGGACGAGATCTCGTTCTTCACGGAGGTGCACGGAACCCGGCCGGTGGCCTGGCTGGCGGACCGCGGGCTGCTCAGCCGCCACACCACGCTCGCTCACGCCGTCTGGTTGGATCCCGACGAGGTAGCAGCCATGGGCGCTGCCAACGCTACAGCCGTGCACAACCCGATCTCCAACCAGTACCTGGCCTCCGGCGTGCTCCACCTGGATCCGCTCTTGTCGGCCGGAGCCACCGTGGCCCTCGGCAGCGACGGGGTGGCAGTCGCCGGGCAGGACATCTTCGAGGCCATGAAGGCCGGAATGCTGATGCACCGGGTGGCCAGCCTGGACTCGACCGCCACCACCGTGGAACAGTTTCTCGAACTGGGAACGCTGGGCGGTGCGGCCATGACCGGTCTGGAGGCCGGTTCGCTGGAACCGGGCCGGGCAGCCGATCTGGTGGTTGTCGATGTCTCCGGCGTCCGGCATACGCCATGGAGCCGCCCGGTTGCGTCGGTGGTTCACTCCGGCAGCGCGGCCGATGTCGAGATGGTGATCGTGGCGGGCGAAGTCATCGTTGAGGATGGGCGTTCCACGAGGGTGGACGAGGACGAGGTGAGGGCCATGGCCGCCGAGGCGGCCGCACAACTGTTCGGCAGGGCACGGCTGAGCGACCTGGCCAGGGATTGGCAGTAGCAGCCTCCTGTTGTCGATACGGACCGGGGGTCCTGTCAGCCCCGCGGGAGGGACTCGCAGGCCACACCGTCGCCGTCCCGGTCCAGCCTGGCCACGTCACCGTAGTTGGGGAAGTAGTGATCAAACCATTCCTGCGCATCGCGGTGGGTGGAGAAATCGGAGCAGTTCTTGCTGTCGCCCGGGTCCGGAGGCCTCCCCTGGGCTGACGTGGTGGTGGTCGTGGGCCCGACGGCCGGCAGTTCCGGAATCGCCAGCACGGGGAACGCCAGGATCGGTGTGTCCAGGCTCACGGTCGTGGTGGCACAGGTCCCGTCGAGCACGTCCGCAAGGAAGTCGTACTCCGTCCGATCCATAGTGAGGTCGTAGCGGGCCTTGACGGCCACCCATGCCGCTGCGTACGGGCAGTAGCCGGCGTCGCCGGCCGGCATCCACTCGGCCGGATCGCGGGCGCCCTTGCTCCGGTTGGACCCGGCCGTGACCGCTACGAGCGCGTACTCGTCATTGGCGAATTGTTCGCGCCGGTCAGGGTTCCAGAGATGGGCGCCGGACGCCCAGGCCTCCGCCAGCGGAACCAGATGGTCGATGTGGAGTTCGGAGGGATCCGTGAGCCAGATGCCGTCGTAGTGCGAGTACCAGAGACCCGAGGCCACCCAGCAGGTGCGGCCACTGTCCATCGCCGGATCGATTCTCGAGTCCCTGATCAGCACTTCGCGGCGGGTGTCGCAACCGTCCCCGTCCAGGTCCTTCCAATGGTCGAAGAGGCTGCGGCTGTATCCGGTGATCCACTCCGGAGCGACCGTGATCTGCGAGAGCAGGGCCAGCGCGAGGCCGGCGCCAAGGACTTCGGTCGGGGTGCCGAGGAGGGGCGGAACGGGCGGAGGGCCGTACTCGAGGTTGTGCCACAGGCCGATCATGTAGACGGCCATCTGCGATCTGATCACAGCCCGGCCGCTCCGGCCCTCGCCGGCGGTGGGGATGACATGGAGGGATTCCAGGCACTCGACCGCCTCGTCGAGTTCCGACGCCCGATCAGGACACGTACCACCGTGTCGCTCGTAGATCCTCAGGAAGAACCTGGACACCTGGGAGGCCTTCACCGGGTTGCGCGGGGCGAACTCGGTGTCGGAGACACCCTTGGTGATCCCGAGGTTGTATAGGCACGCGATATTGGCGGCGTGGGTGCCTGTGCTCGGCACATCCGTGAAGGGCGTGTCTCCGGTCGGGCACTCCCCGCCGAGGATGTCACGCCAGAGGCGGACGATGAAGGACGCCATCTGCCCTCGGTTGAGGGTGTCGTCCGGGCCGTATCCCCCGCTGGAGTTCCCTCGGGTGAGGCTTAGAACTCTCATGCAGAGGATGTACTCGGCGGCGTAGTCGTCGGCCGCGACGTCGGCGAAGGGGCGGGCGCCGGAAGGGTCGCAGAGCTCCGCATCCTGGGCTTGAACGGCGCCGGGCGGCTCCGTGACCACCAAGCCCGCGACAAGGACAACGGCCAATACCCAGGCAGCCGACCTGCCCACGAGTCCTCCCATCACCCGGCGACCTGCGCCTTGCCACCGGGAGCGCTACGAGGCTAGCGGGTGGGTGAGGACGCCACACGCCGTGAGCGATCGCTATTTAGTGCGGGTCCCCCGTGGTCGGTCTGTGGGGTGGCAGTGGGATATGGCGCCGCCAGCGGCGTCTATGGCAAGGACTGCGGACGGAGGCGTACCCGCAGGGTACGTTGAGGAGGCAGGACGCAGCCAGAGGTGTCGCCGGCGGTCCCAGAGCACGCCGTCGCAACACAGACCGACCACGATTAAATCAGATTGAGGCCAGACCCTCGAGGCCGAGCCGGATCATCCACTCACTCACCAGGCTCGACAGGTCCGTGATACGGCCGGTGATGAACAGCCAGCCGAAGACCATCATCAGGAGGCCCGACAGGACGTTGATGGTCCGCAGGTGGCGCTGTAGGAGCTTGATCCCCGAGTAGAGCTTGGTCACCCCGATCCCGGCGGCGATAAACGGAAGGCCCATACCCATCGAGAAGACGAACAGCAGGAGCATCCCCCGGCCGACCGTCTCCTGGGTGGCGGCCTGTGTGAGGATGGCCGCCAGCACCGGCCCGATGCACGGGGTCCAGCCGAAACCGAAGGCCATGCCCATCAACAGCGGCGCCCAACCCCCCAGCTGCGAAGGGCGCAAGTGGAGCCGGCGCTCCCGGTAGAGGAAGGCCAGGCGGGGCGACGTGCTGAGCGCCATCAGCACGATGACCAGCCCGAACACGGCGATCATCCAGCCCGCCACCGTGGTGATGGCTCCCTTGTTGCGGGCGAGCAGGCCGGCCACCGAGGTTGCCCCCGCTCCTAGGGCCACGAACACGATCGTCAGCCCGACCACGAACATCACGGTGACCCGGAGCATCCGGGCGGTGGAGGCCTTCCCTTGCTGCAGGTCAGCCACCGAGTAGCCGGACATGAGCCCCAGGTATCCGGGCAACAGGGGCAGGACGCAGGGCGACACGAAGGAAAGAGCCCCGAAGACGAGGGCGCTCAGGTATCCGGCAGGTTCCATATTTCCACACCCGGGTTGGCTGGACCGTTCAACGGGGGCCTATCTTCGCACAGCGGCAGGAGGTCCGGCGTCCCCGGTGATGGCCCACCCCAGCCTGCCTGGTCGGTAGGGCTCCGGTCCCGGACATCCCTGCGCAAGGCTCCGAAGCGCCATTTCGTAGACCCCTCCCTCGCCGCCTCCATGCTGGGGGCGTCGCCGGCGCATGTCATGGCGGACCCGGAGACCTTCGGCCTCCTGTTCGAGTCATTGGTGGTCCGCGACCTGCGGATCTACGGCCGACTCCAGCGAGCCGAAGTGTTCCACTATCGCGATGACACCGGCCTGGAGGCTGATGCCATCATCGAACGGGATGACGGCGCGTGGATGGCGATCGAGGTCAAGCTGAGCCCGGCACGCGACGCTGTCGAACAGGGCGCGCGGTCGCTGCTCCGCCTCCGCAACAAGGTCGGTGCCCGCCGGGTCGGCGACTTGGGCGCCCTCGTGGTGGTGACCTCTACCGGCCCCGCCTACCCGAGACCGGACGGCGTCCAGGTGGTGCCGATCACGGCCCTAGGCCCGTAGGGTCACCCCTCGGAAGGGCCGCCTGAGGTTGCTATGGCGTGGAAGCCGGCATCCACATGGATGACCTCCCCGGTCACCTTGGTGGCGAAGTCGGAGAGCATCACGCAGATCATGTTGGCCACCGGGGTGGGATCCGCGGTGTCCCAGGCGAGCGGAGCTCGCTCGTTCCAGACATCCTGGAACCGGTCGAACCCGGGAATGCCCTTGGCCGCCATCGTCGACAACGGGCCGGCCGATACTGCGTTGACCCGGACGTTGGAGTGCCCCAGGTCGCGGGCCAGGTAGCGGGTCACCGAGGCCAGCGCGGCCTTGGAGACGCCCATCCAGTCGTAGGCGGGCCAGGCCTGGGTGCTGTTGTCGAAGTCGAGGGTCACCAGGGAGCCTCCTCCTGCCTTCTCGAGGAGCGGGAGCAACCCGACCGCCAGCGTCTTGTACGAGAAGGCCGAGGTGGTGAAGGCAAGGGCGGCGCTCTCTACGGGGGTGGTCAGGAACTTGCCCCCCAGCGCGTCCTCGGGCGCGAAGGCTATGGCGTGCAGGGCCCCGTCCAGGCTCCCCCAGCGGTCATCCAGATCGTCCACCAGGCGCTCCATGTGAACGGGATCGTTGATGTCGAGTTCCAACACTTCGGGGGGATCCGGGAGGCGGCGGGCTGAGCGCTCCGTGAGGCGCATCCCCCTTCCGAAACCGGTCAGCACGATCTCGGCGCCCTGCTCCTGGGCCACCTTGGCGCTGTGCCAGGCGATCGAACCGTGCGTGAGCACGCCGGTCACCAGCAACCGTTTACCTGTCAGCAGCATGACATCTCCTCCGGCACGCAGGCAGCCGGCTCAGTCCTCGTCAGCAGGAGCCGCGGCCGCCATCTCCGCGATCTCGGCCACGATATCGGCGTTGGCCAGCGTGGTCACATCGCCCAACTTCCGCTGCTCCGAGATATCCCTCAGCAGGCGCCTCATGATCTTGCCCGAACGGGTCTTGGGCACGTCCGGCGTGAAGACGATGCTCTTGGGCTTGGCGATCGGGCCGATCGAGTTGGCGACATGATCCCGTAGCTCGGCCAGCAGGGATCCGTCACCCTCGATGCCGGCTCTCAGGCTGACGAAGGCGGCGATCGCCTGGCCGGTGAGGGGATCGGACCGGCCGACGACGGCCGCCTCCGCCACGGACGGATGCGAGACGAGGGCCGACTCCACCTCCATGGTCGAGATGTTGTGACCGGACACCAGCATGACGTCGTCCACCCGGCCCAGCAACCATAGGTACCCGTCGTCGTCCAGCTTGGCCCCGTCGCCCGGGAAGTACATGCCATCGAACTGGGACCAGTAGGTGTCTACGTACCGCTGATCGTCGCCCCAGATGGAGCGCAGCATGGAGGGCCAGGTGTTGCGGATCACCAGGTAGCCGCCCCCTCCCCTGGCGACCGGGTTGCCCGCGTCGTCGACCACGTCGGCCTGGATGCCCGGCATCGGGTTGGTGGCCGAGCCCGGCTTGGTGGCGGTGATGCCGGGTAGGGGGGCGATCATGATCGAACCGGTCTCGGTCTGCCACCAGGTGTCCGTCACCGGCGCCTTGCCACCGCCGATGTGCTCGTGATACCACATCCAAGCCTCGGGGTTGATGGGCTCGCCCACCGTGCCGAGAACCCGCAGTGTGGACAGATCGTGCCGTTGCGGGTACTCCTCACCCCACTTCATGAAGGCCCGGATGGCGGTGGGGGCGGTATAGAGCTGCGTCACCTTGTACTTGGCGATGATCGACCACAGCCGGTCCTTGTCCGGGTAGTCGGGCGTACCCTCGTACATGACCGAGGTGGTCTGGTTGGCCAGAGGCCCGTAGACGATGTAGGTGTGACCGGTCACCCAGCCGATGTCGGCGGCGCACCACCAGATGTCCTGGTCGGGCTTGATGTCGAACACGAAGCTGTGTGTGGTCGCCGCGCCCACCAGGTATCCGCCCGTGGTGTGCATGATGCCCTTGGGCTTGGCGGTGGTGCCGGACGTGTACAGGAGGTAGAGCAGGTCCTCGGCATTCATCACCTCGGGCTCGCACACCGCGCTCTGGCCGTCGACGAGGTCGTGCCACCAGATGTCCCGACCCTCCTCCATGGTCACGTCGTTCTCGGTCCGGCGTAGCACCACGCACTTCTCGACCAGGTCGGTCCGTTCCATGGCGCGGTCGGCCGCTACCTTCAGGTCCACCACGCTCCCCCGCCGCCAGGCGCCGTCGCAGGTGATCAGAACCCGGGCGCCGGCGTCCTCGACGCGGTCGTAGATGGCGTCGGACGAGAAACCGCCGAAGATGACGCTGTGGGCGGCGCCGATGCGAGCGCAGGCCAGCATGGCCACCGCCAGTTCAGGAACCATGCCCATGTAGACGGCCACCCGGTCGCCCTTCCGGACACCGATCGAGCGCAGACCGTTGGCGAACCGGCAAACCTCCTCGTAGAGATCCTGGTACGTGATGGCACGCTCGTCCCCCGGCTCGCCCTCCCAGTAGTAGGCCACCTTGCCGCCCTTGCCTGCCTCTATGTGGCGGTCGAGGCAGTTGTAGGACATGTTGAGCTCGCCGTCGGTGAACCACTTGAAGAAGGGCGGATTGGAGTCGTCCAGGAGGACGGTGGGCTCCTTGAACCAGGTCACGCGGTTGCGGGCCTGCGTCTCCCAGTATGCGACCGGGTCGGTGCCAGCCTGCTCGTGGAGGCCGGGTTGGGCGTTGGCCTGTCCGGTGAACTCCGGCGACGGCCGGAAGATGCGATCTTCCTGCAATAGGTTTTCGATGGTGCGCTCGGCCACGTCTCCTCGCTTACGATCGGCTTGGGCCGGAGGCTAATCGCGTCGCGATGCCAGTCGCGCCGGCCTGCCATCCGGCGCGACCTGGTGAGGGGTGCCCGCACCCCTGTGATGCGGTCGCAACAGTTCCCCTACGTGAGTGTTGCCGGCAACCGGGACGAATCAGGGCCGGCGACCGCCGATGGTTGCCGGCCCTCGGACGTGGCGGCCGCGTCCAGGGAGTCCCGGGCGTGGTACGACGACCGCACCAGCGGGCCGGACTCGATGTGCGCCAGACCGATCCGCCGGCCGAAGTCGGCGTACTCGTCGAATTCGTCGGGATGGACGTAGCGGTGGACCGGGCGGTGCCTGACCGTGGGCCGCAGGTACTGGCCTACCGTGACCACATCCACACCGACCGACCGGAGGTCGGCTATGGCGCCCAGGACCTCCTCACGGGTCTCGCCCATGCCCACGATCAAGCCCGACTTCACCACCCCGTCCGGCCGGTGCCACTTCGCACGGGCCAGGAGGGCGAGTGAGCGTCCGTACGAGGCGGCGGTTCGCACCTCACGCTGCAACCGGAGCACGGTCTCCGTGTTGTGGTTCAGGACCGCCGGCCCCGCATCCATGACCCGCTCCAGGTCCCCCCTGACCCCCTTGAAGTCGGGAATCAGCACCTCGACGTCGCACTCCGGTACCCGACTCCGCACCTCTTGCACCGTCCTGGCGAAGACGGTCGAGCCGCCGTCGGGCAGGTCGTCGCGGTTGACCGACGTGATCACGGCGTGGCGCAGTCCCATGGCGGCGATCGCCTCGGCCACCCGGGCCGGCTCGTTCAGGTCGAGTCCCTGGGGGCGGCCCGTCGTGACGTCGCAGAAACCGCATGCCCGGGTGCAGACGCCACCGAGGATCATGATGGTGGCGGCGCCCTCGCTCCAGCACTCGTAGATGTTCGGGCAGCCTGCTTCCTCGCACACGGTGTGGAGGTCGAGCTCCCGCATCAGCCTCCCGAGTTGGCGGTATTCGGGTCCCAGGCGGGCGGTCACCTTCATCCAGGGCGCCCGGGGCGGCTCGCCCTCCAGCCGCTTGCCGATCGTCACCGGCACGGCGGCCCGACCCTTCGGAGCGAAGGTTCCCTCGGCGAGCAGCCGATCCACCTCGAATGCCCGGGGCCGTCCCTGTCCCCGCGTGAAGGCGCCCAGCTGGAGGTCGTTGTCCTGGTATCCGAACACCTCCACGAAGCGAGGGACCAGTACGTCCACCGCCTCCTCGATGGAGACCTTCCGTCCCAGCAACTCCACCAGGGAGGTGACGGGCCGGTCGGTGATGCCGCAGGGGTTCATATGATCGAAATAGCCCATGTCGGGATCGACGTTCAGGGCGAAGCCATGCATGGTGACGCCCCGCGCCACGCGTACGCCGATCGCGGCGATCTTCCCCCGGTCGGTCCAGACTCCCGTGTACCCGGCATCCCGCCAGGCCTCCACTCCGAAGTCGGAGAGCGTACGGATCAGAACCTCCTCCACGGCCCGGACGTAGGGGACGATCTTCCGCAGGTCGGCCAGGGCCACGATGGGATAGCCGACCAGCTGTCCGGGGCCGTGGTAGGTGATGTCGCCGCCGCGGTCGATGTCGAAACGCCGCGCGCCTATGCCGGCCAAGCCCTCTTCGGGAATCAGGAGGTGGGAGCCGTCGCCGTTGCGCCCCACCGTGTAGACATGGGGATGTTCTTGGAGGAGCAGGTAATCGGACGTGGCCCGGCCGGTCTGCCGACCTTCCCAGAAGGCGCGTTGCAGGTCCCAGGCCTCGTCGTAGGCGAGACGGCCCAACCACCTGGTACGCAGCCGGGCCGGGTCGGCCGCGACCCGGAACCGCCGGTCCGGTTCGGCCGTGAGCAGGACCGGTTCTAGATCAGTTGCTGTTCCCAATCCCAGGTCTCCAGGTTTTCCTTTATCCGGCGCAGGAACAGGACCGCGACGGATCCGTCGAAGGCTCGATGATCCCACGACAGGCCGAGGTAACCCAGGTGCCTGATGGCGATGGCGTCCGCTCCATCGGGCGTGGTTATCACCTTGGGGCGTTTGGCGATCCCGTCGGTCGAGAGGATGGCCACATTGGGAACGTTGATGATCGGGGCCGACATGAACGATCCGTAGGGTCCGGGGTTGGTGATCGTGAAGGTGCTACCCGACACGTCACCGGGGCCCACCCGACCGCTGCGTGCGCGTACCGCCAGGTCGCGAACCTTTCTGGCGAGGGCTCTCACCGAGTAGTCATCCGCCTTCCGGATGGTGACCACCATCAGGCCATCCTGGTTGAGGTCGACGGCGATGCCGAGGTCGACATCCTGGTGGAAGGTGGCGGTGCGCCCCTGCTGGTCGAAAGAGCTGTTGACCACCGGAAAGGCCCGGAGGGCGTCCAGCGTGGCGCGGGCGATGAACGGCAGGTAGGTGAGCGAGAACCCTTCCTGCCGGCGGAAGGACTCGCGATGGGCCCGGCGCACCCTCTCCACCTGCTCGTAGTCGACCTCCATCGAGGTCCACACGTGGGCGGCGGTTCGCAGGGAAGCGACCATGTTGTCGGCGATTCGCACCCGCAGCCGGCTGAGCTTCGCCGGCTCATCGGTCGGGGGGGCAAGATCAGCCGGGTCCGGGGCCGGGGCCGGGGCCGGGGACGGATCGGGCTTCGCCTTCATGCTCTCGATGTAGGCGAGCACATCGTTGCGCGTCACCCGGCCGTCCCGCCCGGTGCCGTCGATGACGCTCGGGTCGATGTCGTGCTCCCGGGCCAGGCGGCGAACCACCGGCGACAGGAACTTGCGGGGCCCGGGCCGGTCGGAACGCGCAGTTGTAAGGGCCGGAGCGGCAACCGGAGCGGCCGCCGACCGGGGCGCACCCCCCTCCTCCGAGTCGGGCGTCCCGACCTCCGCGGAAGGTGCGGCCGTCGAGTCTTCGTCCGGCGAGGCGATCACCACCATGGCCGTGCCAACCTCGATCGTGTCACCCTCTCCGACAAGTATCTCGCTGACCACACCGGCGACCGGCGACGGAACTTCCGTGTCGACCTTGTCCGTGGAGATCTCGACGATGGCCTCGTCGCGAGCGATGGAGTCACCCACCTGCTTCATCCACCGGAGCACGGTGCCCTCCGTCACCGTCTCGCCCAACTGCGGCATGGACACTGTGGTTGGCATGTTTCTTTACCTTTCCGGGGTTCGGGGCCTCATCCGTGGACTCAGTGAAGGGAAAGACCGGACGAGGACAGCAGGGTCTCTCCTATCGCCTCGCTCAGGGTGGGATGGGCATGTATGAACGCCGCCATCTCCTCCGGAAGGGCCTCCCAGCCCACCGCGTACATCAACTCGTGGATCATCTCGCCGGCCTGCGGTCCCACCACGGTGGCACCCACGATAGGCCCACCGACCTCGTTCAGGATCTTCACGAATCCCTGGTTCTTCCCGATGATGCGGGCCCGGCCCACGCCTACGAAAGAGTGGTCGTGCTCCTCGACCTCGATTCCCCCGGCGGCCGCATCGACCGAGGTAAGTCCCACGGACGCCACCTCAGGGTGGGTGTAGACGACACTCGGGAGGGCCTGGTAGTCGACCGGACGCGTCTCTCCGGTGGCTATGAAGGTGACGGCGGCGATGGCCTCGGCGAAGGCGCCATGGGCAAGACCGGGAGTGCCGGCCACGATGTCGCCGACCGCGAACACACCCGGCTCGGCGGTCTGCATGGTTTCCCGATCGGCAATAACGAAGCCCCGGTCGGTCTCCGCCCGCACCGTATCCAGCCCCAGGTTCTCGGTGACCGGACGTCGCCCCACCGCCACCAGCACTGCGTCAACCTCGATTCCCTGCTCGGCGGCGCCGGTCCCGCCCAGGAGAACGGGATGGTCGCCGGAGTTGTCGACCCTCGCCGCCGCCTCGAGGAAGAACCGCACCTTCTTGCGCCTCAGCTGCTTCTGGAGCTCGCGCGCGGCGGCCGGCTCGAAGCCGGGGATGATCTGGTCCAGCATCTCGAAGACCACCACCCGGCTCCCGACGTCGGCCAGCAGGCTGGCGAACTCGCATCCCACGATCCCGCCCCCGATTATTCCCACCCGGTCGGGCCGCTCGGTCCAGTCGAGTGCATGATCGGAGCTGACGATCCTCACTCCGTCGTAGGGAAAGGCCGGTAGCTCGATCGGAGCCGATCCGGTGGCGAGTATCACGCTCCGGCCTTCCAGAACACGGGTTGATCCGTCCTGGTCGACCTCGACCCTTCCCGGTCCGGCCATCCGGCCCGCGCCCTTGATGACCTCGACCTTGCGCATCCTCAGCAGGCCGGACAGCCCCCGTACCAGGCCGTTCACGATGCGGTCCTTGCGCGCCAGCGCCTTCGGCCAGTCGAAGGATGCCTCCCCGATCACCACTCCGAACTCCCCCGCGGAGCGAACCGTCGAATACACCTCGGCCGATTGGAGCCAACTCTTGGCCGGTATGCATCCGCGCAGCAGGCAGGTGCCGCCCACCTCGTCCTTCTCGACCAGAGCCACAGATAGTCCGAAGTTGTGCGCGAACAGGGCGGCGCCGTAGCCGCCCGGGCCGCCGCCGATCACGATTACGTCATACACAGATGCGACTCTCCGGTTCGCCAAGGGAAGCGCCCAGCCTAGTGGCGACCCGCCGCTGACAATTAGCCGGTGCGGCCGGAGCGGGCAAACTCATGGTTACCCTCCCGGCATGCCTACCAGGTACCTGATCATCGCGGCGTTGATCACCGCCATGGTGATACTGGTCGGGGTGGGCGCCTGGTTCCTGCTTGGAGTTCTTTAGTTGATCGTTGATAGTTGACACTAGGAACTAGCAACTACACACTACGGAATCCCCGGTTGCGGGCCTCGGCGAGGGTGTCGGGGGCGAAGCTCTGGATCAGGTTGCGTCCAAGCAGACCGTCGTCCTCGAGCCTGGTCTCGAGCCGGGCGAACTGATGGGCATCGTCGCAGTCGTAGACGATCATCGTGTCCCTGGCGCCGATGAAGCGGCTCTTCTCGAATCGCGGCAGGCGGGATGATGCTCCGGCGGCCACTCAGATCCCTCTCCCGACAGTCACCACGGCCCCGCACATCGGGCAGGGCGCCACTTTCACGTCACCCACGATGAAGCTGAAACCACACTCCGCGGCCCGGCACTTCTCCCTCCGGGAGGGAGCCTCGGGTGGAGCGGGCGGAGGCACCATGTCCTGTGGCCGGGGTGGGGCGCCGGGCGGACCGCCGGCGGGGCCGCGCACCTCGTTGGTGACACCGCAGGCCGGACAGGCGTAGCGGCCCGGCGCCATTACCTCGAAACCGGTGCCGCAGCGACCGCAGCGTGCCCTCATACAGGGTTCCCTTCCTCGACCCGCTCTCCCATTGCTCCTATGCCCGCCAGGTACGTCGCCTCTCCGGCCAGTACCGCGGCAATGTCGGACGGGGTGTAATCGTATCCTCTTTCTGCCAGCTCGCCGCGGATGTACTCGATGGCGTTGCCCTCTCCCCCGGCCACCACCCGCAAGCCCCTCCGTCGGCGAGCAGGAACCGCTAGACCCTGAAGGTAGTGCACCGACCATTCGATGATGCGTTGCGCGCCGGCGCGGCGGATCCGGTCCAGTACCTCCGGGTCGAGATGCTCCACCGCGTGGTCGATGGCGTCGTTGATGACGTAGACGGGTTGCCGATCTGCCCGGTTACTCCTGCGTCCCATCCGGACGGCCACCCCGACGGCGGCCAGGACCAGCAGGATCAGCGCCGCCCCTAGTGCGATGACCGGACCGGAGGGCATGGCGCGATCCTACCCGGTCAGTGGACAGTGGTCAGTGGACGTATACCACGAGGAAGAACATGAACAACCGACCAGGCTCAAGGGCCCAACGGAACCTGATGCCCCGGGGTCGCCACCGGCCACCGGCCACCGGCAACTTGTCTAGTACGTGATGGGTTCCGGCACCCCGTAGTCCGGGATCTGAAACCCGATCCAGGAGGTTGGCTCGAATGTTCCCAGGTCCGATCCCAGCAGGCCGCCTTCCGAGAGGGTAAAGAGGGTGTCGCCCACCACCAGGGAGCGGCGAATCGGCAGGAGCCACCAGTACATGTAGCGGAGTTCCTCCTCGGAGATGCCGCGCGCGTTCTTGATCTCGTGCTCGATAGTTGCCCGCTGCCGGATACCTCCGGCGCCGACCGACAGGACGAATGCGCCCGTGCGGTCATCCCAGGAGCCCGACTGGACATCCTGCTCCCACCAACTGACCGGCATGACGGCTATCTCCTCCGGGGCCCAGTACAGGAAGGCTCGGTGATCCCACTCAACCTCGGAGAACGAGTCCTCGAGGGTGAACTGATGGATGCGAATCGGGTTGGCCAGATCGGACACGTCGAACACCGAGACCTGGGCGCCGCGCGTCCTTCCTTGCTCATCAGCGTCCTGACCGATTCCGAGTAGGAGCCCCTCTCCGATCGGGTGCAGGTAGGCGGAATAACCGAGGATCTTGAGCTCGCCCACCACCCGCGGGTCTTCTGGGTCGGACAGGTCGATGGTGTACAGCGGATCGGTCTGGCGGAAGGTGACCACGTACCCCACCTCGCCGATGAACCGGACGGCGAAGATCCGCTCGCCCTCACCGAGGCCGCCCACTGACCCGACGACCCGGAGTTGGCGGCCATCCCTCGCCAGAACGTCAACCCGGCTCACGGAAGGTCGGTTCTCGTCGAACCACCAACCCCAGGGGGGCTCGTTGGTGGACGCCACCCGCAGATGGCCGTCGTGCTCCGACATGGCGAACTGGTTCAGGAGGTATCCGTTCACCGATCCGCTCGCGAGGTACTCGGCCCCGTCCGCCCCGGCGATGTCGAACTGATGGATATAGGTGCGGATGGTCTCGGCTTCGCTGATCGCCTCCTCCTCATCGAGGACGGACCAATCAACCCAGCGCTCGGTGGCCACGTAGAGGTCGGTTGACGAGGCGTAGATCGTGTCGCCTCCCGACATCACGGTGGATACCGCGTCGATCTCGATACCGCCGGCGATGTCCAGGCTCAGCACGGACAGGAAGTCGAACCCGGAGAACTCCTCGGGGGCGAATGCCGACGCGCAGTCGAGGAACAGGCCTTCGGAGACGCCGCCGGTGCCCTCGCGGACATAGCCCGGGGCCCAGTCCTCCAGAGTCGACTCCTCGATGGTCATCCGGTTGCTCAGCTCGGCCCTCGGCTCGGCCGAACTCGATCCGGGATATACCCACGGGAGCCGCTCGTGCGGCCGGGAGGAGATGACCAGGCTGGCCCGCTCCCCCACCAGGCGGGCCGAGACGTACCTGCCCTCCACCGTGAGTGTGACCGTTGCGACCAGGTTCTCGGGGTCGGACAGATCGACCTGGACCACCTGGGTGAGATCTCCGTCCGGCCCGCGCCCGCCGGCAATCAGGAGGGCGCTGTCGGCGCCGAGGAACATCTCGTGACGCCAGAACTCCGCGTCCTTGCCCTGCCGGGAATCCCAGGACCAGAGATCCAACCATCCCAGGAGGTCAGGGCGACCTGACGACACGTCGACGTAGTACAGGATGCCCTGAGCCAGCGCGAGGATCCGATTCCCGTCGGTCTTGACGATGTCAGGTTCGTCTACGCCGATCTCCTGGACGTTGGTCGTCGAGTAATCCACTCCGGCCTGCGGTGCCGGGGAGGAGACCGCAGTCGCGGGGGTGGACGCATCGGCGGCCGCCTCCTCTACCATGGCCTCTTCCAGAATCTCGCCGTTCCAGAGCTCCGGGCCGAAATAGCCCGCACCGGGCAGGCCGTAGGGTCCGACGCGCTCCATTGCTTCCGCCTTGACGTGGCCGAGGAACGCATCGCAGGAGTCGAACTCCACCAGTGCCGAGGCGAACAGGCCCACCGCGTTGTCGAGAACGGTGGTCGAGGCTATAGAACCGCCGGTCGTCGCCACCGTCGGCTCCCGATGGTCGGTGGTGCCTACGATCGATGCGTCCGGCGGGGGCGCCGTGGCCGGGTCGGGAGCGCAAGCCCCGACAATGAGGGCCAAGCCCACCAACCAAGATACGTGCCTTCTCATCCTCGGCTCCTTCCATGGGGACATCTGATCAGCCGATTCCTCCCTATGACGTACCGGGACCGCCGATCGGTTCCCGGGCTGCGGCTCGCAGTCGTGATCTTGGGTCGACAGTACCGGGAAGCGGCGTCGATGGGGACGGCTTGATCTGGCCGGGCTTCCGCTGACCGAAATCAAGTCTTGGGCGTCGGCAGGACGACATTTCCCGGCACCCTTCCGGTGGACGGCGGTGGCAACCGTCCATTGGTTTACCGACACCGCAGCGGGACGGGTAGCCTGGGGCGCGCACTCGCTTCGCTCTCCAGGAGATCCGATCTTGACCGACCCTGGCCCCCTGCTGGCCGTTGAAGGCCTGCATGTGTCTGTCGATGGGCAACCCATCCTGCAAGGCGTCGACCTGGCGACCCGCCGGGGTGAGGTCCACGCCATCATGGGGCCCAACGGCTCCGGGAAGTCCACCCTGGCCAAGGTCCTGATGGGACATCCGGGTTACGAGGTCACGTCCGGGACCGTCTCTTTCAAGGGGGAGGACATCACCGATGCCGACCCGCCCACCCGGGCCAACATGGGGATGTTCCTCGCCTTCCAGTATCCGGAGGAGATACCGGGCGTATCGGTCGTCAACTTCCTGCGCACCGCGCTCAGCAACCGGACCGGTGTCGATTACACCGTGCTGGAGCTGCGGTTGCGGGTCATGGACGCGATGGAGTCGCTCGGAATGGACGCATCCTTCGCCGACCGCTACGTGAACCAGGGGTTCTCCGGAGGCGAGCGCAAGCGCAACGAGGTCCTGCAGATGGCGGTGCTCGAGCCGGAACTGGCCATCATGGACGAGACGGACTCGGGGCTCGACATCGACGCGCTGCAGGTGGTGGCCGAAGGGGTCAACCGCCTGGCCGGGGCCGAGCGCGGGTTCGTGGTGATCACCCATTACCAGCGGCTGCTCGACTACATCACGCCCGACCACGTCCACGTGCTGGTTGATGGCCGGATCGTGAGATCCGGCGGCGCCGAGCTGGCCCACCGGCTCGAGGAGGAAGGATACGAGGCCTTCCGACCCGCCCCGGCGCCATGATGGACACGGACGCCATACGCAGCGACTTTCCGATCCTGGAGCGAAGGATCAACGGCCGCAGGATGGCCTTTCTCGACTCCGCAGCGAGCTCCCAGAAACCGGTACAGGTGCTGGACGCGATGGTGGATATCTACCGGAACTCCTATGCCAACGTCCACCGCGGCGCCTACACCCTTTCGCAGGAGGCCACCGAGGCCTACGAGGAGGCCCGCCACAAGGTGGCCGTCTTCCTGAACGCCGCATGCGACGAGGAGATCATCTTCACCCGAAGCGCAACCGCAGCGATGAACCTCTTCGCGTACGGATGGGGTCTCAACATCCTGAAACCCGGTGACCGGATCCTGACCAGCGTGATGGAGCATCACGCCAATATCGTGCCCTGGCACATCATCGCCCGCCACACCGGGGCGGAACTGTGCTACATGGAGCTGACCGACGACTACCGGCTCGATATGGAGAGCGCACGCGAGCGGTTCGACGAGCGGGTCAAGGTGGTGGCGGTGTCGGGAATGTCCAACGTATTGGGCACCATGCCTCCGGTGGACGAGATCGCCCGCCTGGCTCACGAGGTCGGCGCGGTGCTCCTGGCCGACGGCGCCCAACTGGTCCCCCACGCCCCCGTGGACGTCCAGACCCTCGGAGCAGACTTCCTCGGATTCTCGGGCCACAAGATGCTCGGGCCGACCGGCATCGGGGTCCTGTGGGGCCGGAGGGAACTGCTGGAGAGCATGGAGCCGGCCGAGGGCGGGGGCGAGATGATCCGTGATGTCCGCCTGCACGAGTCGGACTGGGCGCAAGTGCCCCACAAGTTCGAGGCCGGAACGCCGCCGTTCGTGGAGGCGATCGGGTTGGGGGCGGCGGTGGACTACCTGTCCGCCATCGGGATGCATGCCGTTCTGGAACATGACCGGGATCTCACCGGCTACGCCCTGGAGCGACTTGCCGAGGTTCCAGGCCTTTCTGTCCAAGGCCCGGCAGACACCGTTGACCGGGGCGGGGCGATCAGCTTCGACCTCGAGGGCATCCACGCTCACGACGTGGCCACCATCCTCGACCAGGAAGGAGTGGCGGTACGCGCCGGGCACCACTGCGCCAAGCCGTTGCTCCGAAGCCTGGGCCTGACGGCCTCGACCCGGGCCTCGTTCTATGTCTACAACGTGGCCGAGGACGTGGACGCGCTGGTGGACGCTCTGGCCGTGGCTCGCCGCATATTCGGACTCGACGGCGCGTGAGGGGGCCGGAGGTGCCCGCGGCGAGCGGTCCGGTGGTCGCCACGAAGCCGGTGCGCTCTCTATCGTTGAATGCCCATGGCGCTTGAAGAGCTCTACCGCGAAGTGATCCTCGACCACTACCGGAGCCCCCGCAACCGGCAGCCTCTCGGGGAGGCCAATGCGGTCGCCGAAGGTAGCAATCCACTTTGCGGCGACGATGTCCGGATCGAATTGTTGATCGAGGGGGACGAGGTCACCGCGATCGGCGTCACCGGCCATGGATGCTCGATTTCACAGGCCTCGGGTTCGATGATGGGCGACGCGGTGAAGGGCCGCAGCATCGAGGCCATCCGGACGCTCACCGGCCGGTTCAAGGGCATGATGAGCATCGACGGCGCCGGAGACCCCGGGCTCGATCCGAGCCGGCCCGGTGCGGTACTCGGTGATCTCGAGGCACTTCAGGGAGTCCGTAAGTTCCCGGTCCGAATCAAGTGTGCCAACCTGCCCTGGACCACCCTGGAACAGGCCATCAAAAGCTTTTTTGATAGTTGATAGTTGATAGTTTCCAGTCAATGGAACAACTAGCAACTTGGGCGTGTTCACGCTATGCGCAGTCGTCAGCAATCGCGGGGCCCGTGGTTGGTCTGTGGCGCGGCGGTGGGGTCTGGCGCCGCCAGCGGCGTCTATGGCAAGGACTGCTGACGAAGGCGTACCCTCAGGGTACGTTGAGGAGGCAGGACGCAGCCAGAGTCGTCGATGGCGGTTCAGAGCACGCCGCCGAAACACAGACCAACCACGTTGAACTAGAGGATTCCACCCTCGGTCATCCGCTTGATGTCCAGCACCTCGTCCAACTCCTCCGGCTCCATCAGTCCCATGTCGAGCACGACATCGCGGATGGTGCGGCCCGAGGCGTAGGCCTCCTTGGCCACTTCGGCGGCCCTGTCGTAACCGATCCTCGGGTTGAGGGCGGTCACCACGATCAGGTTGCTCTCCACCAGCCGGCGAGCCCGGTCCGCATCCGCCTCTATCCCGTCGACGCAACGCTCCCGGAACGTGGACGAGGCGCTTGCCAGCAGCCCGATCGAGTCCAGGAGATTGTGGGCCATCATCGGCATCATCACGTTGAGTTCCAGATTGCCGTTGGCGCCACCCCAGGCGATGGCCGAGTCGTTTCCGATGACCTGCGCGGCAACCTGGCAGACCATCTCGGGAATGACCGGATTGACCTTGCCGGGCATGATCGAGGATCCGGGCTGGAGGGCGGGAAGCCTGATCTCCCCCAGTCCCGTACGGGGTCCGGACGAGAGCCAGCGCAGGTCGTTGGCGATCTTGAACAGGGACACGGCGACGGTCTTCAGGGCGCCCGAAGCCATCACGACCGCATCCTTCGCGGCCTGGGCCTCGAAGTGGTTGCCGGCCTCGCGGAGCGGGTAACCGGTCCTTGTGGCCATCAGCCCGACCACCGACGCCGCGAACCCGGGGGGTGCGTTGATCCCCGTGCCGACTGCGGTGCCTCCCAGGGCGAGCTCGTCGAGACCCGGCAACACAGCCTCCAGGCGCTCGACGCCCTTGTCGATCTGGGCCGCGTACGAGGAGAACTCCTGGCCCAGCGTCACCGGCGTGGCGTCCATGAGGTGAGTGCGGCCGGACTTGACCACGCCCGAGAAGTCGGCGGCCCGCTCCCCCAGTGACCCCGCCAGCGCCTCCAGTGCCGGCACCAGGTCCTCTCTGGTAGCACGTGCAGCCGCCAGGTGCATGGCGGTCGGGATCACGTCGTTCGAGGACTGGCCGAAGTTCACGTGATCGTTGGGGTGGACCGACCGGTCCCCGATCGACCCTCCGAGCAGCTGGGCTGCCCGATTGGCGATCACCTCGTTGGCGTTGGTATTGGTGGAGGTACCGGACCCGGTCTGGAAGACATCGAGCACGAACTGCTCGTCCCAGTCTCCGGCCATGACCTCGTCGGACGCCTGGGAAACCGCCGCGGCGGTCTCACCGGGCAGATGACCCGCCGCCCCGGCCATCTGGGCGGCCGAGCCCTTGATCAGGCCGAGCGCCCAGATGAACGAGCGGCCGAACCTCCGGTCGGATATCGGGAAGTTCTCGAGTGCACGCCGGGTCGAGGCGCCGTACAGGGCATCCGACGGCACCTGCACCTCCCCCATGGAGTCCTTCTCGATCCGGAATCGCACCAACCCTCACCTTCGTGACCTCGACATTCGCCCTCACGGGCGGGTCGCGCGATTGTACCCGGCACGGCATACCCGGCACGATGGACAGCTACAGGCCGAGGCGCTCCATCCGATCCGGATAGCGCTGCCAGTCCTTCTCGACCTTCACGCGGAGATCGAGAAACACCCGCCGTCCCAGCGCTTCCTCCAGCTCGTGCCGCGCCCTGGTACCGGCGTCCCGCAGGTTGGACCCTCCTGCCCCCACCACGATCCCCTTCTGGGACTCCCGCTCCACGTAGATCACCGCCTCGATGCGCGTCAGGCCGTCCTCCCGGACCTCGATTCCCTCGGTCTTGACCGCCACCGAATGGGGCAACTCCTGCCAGAGCCCTGGTAGCAACTTTTCCCGGACCGTCTCGGCGATCAACACCTCATCCGGCCGGTCGCTCACCACATCAGGCGGATACAGGGCCGGGCCTTCCGGGAGGCGCGGGATCAGCTCGGCCACCACCCTGTCCAGGCCGTCGCCCTCGAGAGCCGAGACCGGGATGTAGGCGCCGAAGTCCCACAGCGCCGCCTCGCCGAGCCGCTCCGCCACCCGGCCCCGTCGGGCGGCATCCACCTTGTTGACGATCAGGATCACCTGCTCCGGATCGACCGTATCGAGGAGATGCTCGGCGATCCGGCGGTCTCCGGGCCCTACGCGGGCGGTGGCGTCGATGACGAACGCCGTGCAGTCGGTGTCGGTGAGGGTCCGGTATGCGGTCGAGTTGAGGCGCTCGCCGAGCGCCGTCCGGGGGCGGTGGAGGCCGGGAGTGTCCACGAATACGATCTGGGCGGCGGGATCATCGACCGTCAGCACGCCCCGAACGCTCAGCCGGGTGGTCTGGGGCCGCCGGGAGGTGATGGTCACCTTGTGCCCGACCAGGCTGTTTATCAACGTCGACTTGCCGACGTTGGGCCGCCCCACAACCGCGACGAATCCGGAACGCACGCGTGCCTCAGCCCCAATTATTCATGGATGGAGGTTTGTCTGGATGGTGGCCTGATCCGGGTCGGCGTGCTGGGAACATGAATAATCAGGGCTAGCGACCGGTGTCGCCCACCCGGTGGACCAGCACCCGCTCGACCCGCCGACCCTGTACCCGGTCGGCTACGAGTACGGCTTCCCCCATCTCGAACCTCTCGCCCACCATTGGCACCCGTCCGGCCAGGCCGAGCACCAGGCCTCCCACAGTGTCCCATTCGTGGTCGGGCAGGTCGGCGCCCAATACCTGGTTGAGGTCGTCCACCGACAATCGGGCCGCCACCAGGAACCCTCCGTCCTCCAGAGGCTGCACCATGGGCGCCTCCGTGTCGTACTCGTCGACGATCTCGCCCACCAACTCCTCGATCAGGTCCTCGATCGTGACCAGCCCGGCGGTCCCGCCGAACTCGTCAACAGCAATGGCCATGTGGATCTGTCGCGATTGCATCTCCCGCAGCAGGTCGCGCACCGGCTTGGACTCGGGAACGAAGTAGGGCTCGCGAGAGATCTCCGTGACCGGTTCCGGATCCCGTGAGGCCCCCACCCGGCGCAGTAGATCCTTCGCGTACACCATCCCCACGATGTCGTCCGTCCCCTTGCCGGTGACCGGCACTCGCGAGTAGCCGCAGTCCAGGATGAGATCCAGGGCCTCGGCAGTGGTACTGGCGACGCCCAGCGTCACCATGTCCGTCCGCGGCACCATCACCTCGCGCACGATGGCATCGGAGAACTCGAGAACGGAGGAGATCATGCGGATCTCCTCTCGATCGGACGGGTCGTGATCGCCGTTGGCCGGGGCCGGGGCCGGGGCGCCGTCCTCCTCATCCTCGATCAGGTCGGCCGCACGTCCGCCGATCGAAATCGTCAGCCGCAACAGCCTGGCCAGCCGGTATGCGATGCGGTGGGGTCGTTTCCGGCCGACCGAACGCGGCAGCACATCTCCGAGCAGCACGATAATTCCGGCCGTCATGACCAGCGCCATCACCAGCCGGGACCCGCTCAGCACGGTGCCGATGACCCAGGCTGCGGCCAGCGCGGTGGTTACCAGGAGGGTGGCATGCATCAGCGAGATGGCCGGTTGGATCCGGGCCCTGTCCTCCAGCAGGCCTGCCACGATCCCGGCGCCCTCGTTGCCATCCGCGGCGTCGTGAAGGGCATCGGCTCGTGGCGTGCGGACCAGCGATTCCCCGGCCGCCCTGAGTACCGCCGCCAGCGCGAGAACCATCGCCGCCGCCGCCCAGGCCAGCCAACTCATGGCCGCTCCATCCCGATAGCCGCCAGGAGGTGGCGCTCCCTCGATTCCATGCGTTCAGCTTCCGGGTCCGACTCGTGGTCGTAGCCGATCAGATGCAGCAGCCCGTGGGTGACCATGAGCGCGATCTCCACCTCGTACGCGGTGCCGAGACGCTGCGCCTGGCCGCGTACGTAACCGGGTGCAATGATCACATCGCCGAGCGCGTACGGAACCCCCGAACCGCTTCGGATGGCCCTATCCCGATGTTCCAAGCCGGGTGGAGCGAGGGGTAGCGCCAGCACGTCGGTGGGCCCGTCCCGGCCCATGAATCGCTGATTATGCACCGCCATGTCATCGTCGGTAACCAGCATGAGCCCCACCTCGGTTGAAGAGGGCATGTCTTCGTTCTCCAGCACGGCTTTCGCCAGGGCGCGGAGCGCGTCCGCGTCCACCGGCAGGTCCTGATGGTTCGCCAAGGTGATCTCCATGGGCTAGTCCCCCGCTGCCGGACTCGGGTGGGGCGGCGGGCGTACGGTGGTCAAACCGGTTCTCCTTCGGGAAAGTTCGGGTAGGGGATGCGCTGGTGGTAATGCCCTACCAGCGCCTCGACCATGGCTCCCTTCACCTTGGTGAGATCACCAAGCGTCACATCCGAAGCAGAGAGCTGGCCGTCGGTCACCTTCTCTCCCACCACCTTCTCGACCAACCGCTCGATACGCTCGGGCGTAGGCTCCTCCACCTGGAAAACCGCCCGGCAGGCGCCTTCGACCGAGTCGGCCATCATCACAATGGCCATTTCCTTCTTGACCGGTTTGCGCCCGGCGTGACGGTAATCCTCCCGGTCCACGGCATCGGCGCCGTATTCCTTCCGGGCCTTGTCGTAGAAGAAGTGCATGATGCCGTCGCCATGATGGGTGATGACGGCCTCGGCCACATCTCCGGGAATCCTGAACTTGCGCGCCAGGCTAAGCCCGTCGAGCACATGACGGCGCAGCACCTCGGCGGACTGCAACGGGGGCATCTCGTCGTGGGGGTTCTGGATGCCGAACTGGTTCTCGATGAAGAACTGCGGGTGCTCGGTCTTGCCGAGATCGTGGTAGTAGGCGGCGGCTCGGGCCAGCAAGGGGTTGGCCCCCACCGCCCGGGCCGCGCGATCGGCCAGCGTGCCCACCATCAGGGAGTGGTTGAAGGAGCCGATGGCCTTCTCCTCGAGGAGCCGGAGGGCAGGATGGTTGCGATCGGTCAGATCCAGGAGACGCAATGAAGTAGTGATGTCGAACAAGATCTCCAGAACGGAGAGCAGCGAGCTTCCGACCAGCCAGGAGATGGCACCGCCTCCGACCGCGTACGCCGCAGCCCGGAGCACGCTGATGTCCTGCGGGAAGTACCAGGCGATCAGCGCCGCCAAGCCGCCGCAAATAGCCATGATGTACAGGCCCGCCCGCCGCAGGTCGCGCCGGGCCGAGATGGCCGACACGAACGGGATAGGGACCAGGACTGACAGTCCCGCGTACAGCGTGTAGGCCGGATCGACGGTGGCGATGGCAGTCATCGACCCCACCACGACTGCCATCAGTGCCGCGGTCCGGGCGTCGAACAGGATGGCGGTCATCAGGCCGAAGGCGGCCGCCGGTATCAGGAAGCCGATCGCGCCGTCTCCCCCGGCGGCGAACACGGCCGCCCCGCGGGCGGACACCGCCGCAAGCACCACCAGCAGGCCGAACAGGGACATGCGGCGCATCGAGTTCCACACGCCCGATTGGAACCGGTACAGGTAGAGCGCCGGCAGGCCGACCACGATGGCCACCGCGGCTGCCAGGGCCACGTAGCGGGGAGCCGCCAGGCCGAGCAACCCCGCATCCGACAGCGCCGCCTCGATCTCCTCCGTTACCTCCTGACCCTCCTCGACGATCACCTCACCCGCCTCATACCGGATGGTCAGGGGAACAACCTCGGCCGCCTTCTCCTCGCGGCGGGCCTCGGTAGCCACGGCGTCGACCGTCTTGTTGGCAGCCAGGAACACGGTGGCCACCTCGGGCACGACCTGGGAGACTTGTTGCCAGACCGCTGAATCGGCGTCGGGAAGCTGCACGAACCTGGGCGCGGAGCGGAACTGTATCTGGACGTCGCGGAGCTCCTCACTCAGGATCCCGCCGTTGGTATTGAGAGCCTCGGTCGCCAGCAGGAGGGCCTCGCGTTCGATCGAGAGCAGCCATGGCTCCTCGCCCAGGACCTCGCGCAGGACGTCTCCCGTGGCGATGTCCACAAGGAGCGAGACCGCACTGTCGGACAGCAGCAGCCCGCTCGCCAGGAGGCTGGCCAGTTGCGTGTCCTTGGGGGTCACGGCGGTGCGCAGGGGAATATGGATGGTCGTGGTCTCCTGGCCATCCACCAGTTCGGCCTCCTGGTAGAGAAGCTGTTCGGGTCCGGTCAACCGATCCGGAACCGTGTCGGTGTCGATGAGCACGGCCGCGGGCCCGGAAGACATCCGTCCCAGCGAGTACCTACCGTCCGAGAACGTCACCGTTTCGAAGCGGGTGCCGGTCGCGTCGTAGGCCACCACCCTCACCTCGCCGAGGCCGTGATCCACCCCGAGGCTGAAGAACCCGTTGGCATCGGTGTCGATGAACACCCGCCCGGTGACGCCGGCTGTCGCAGCCACGGTCGCGGGCTGGGTGGTCGGCGTAGGCGCCGCCTCGGCGACCGCGGCCGGTTCCTGCCCCTCCTCCGTACCAGGGGCCACCGGCTCGACGGTCGTGGGGACGGCGGTGGTGGTCGTCGTGGCAAACGTCTGGCGGACCACCGTGCTGGTGGTGGTGACTACCGGCAGCGGGCGGGCACCCTGGTCCACGGTGGCGGCCCTGAGCGACTGGAAGAAGGCCTGGATGTCGTTGATCACGAGGGCGTCGATCTCCCCATGCCTCCCGTACACCGGGTCCACGGCTTCTCTGGCCGCCTGGCGGGCGACCTCGGTGGCGGCTGAGTCCTGTATCTCGATCGGGGACTCGGCTACAAAGTCCTGGGGCGCCGGCGCCCCCACCATCACCTGCACGGTGGCGAATTCCTGGTTGATCAGGATGCCTGCCCACGAGAGACCCGCGGTGGCCACCAGGATCAACCCGGTGATAACGGACCTGACACGACCGGTCATCGGCCGGGCGCCCGGCTCTCCGCCGCCTCGTAGGCCTCCACGATCTCCGCCACCAGGCGGTGGCGCACCACATCAGCGGCGCTCAGGTGGACCACTGCCACGTCCCGCACCTTCTTCAGAATTCCCCTGGCGTGGACCAGCCCCGACAGGCGGTCCGCAGGCAGGTCGACCTGGGTGGCATCGCCGGTGATGATCATCTTGGAGTTGAACCCCAGCCGGGTGAGGAACATCTTCATCTGTGCCCGGGACGTGTTCTGCGCCTCGTCTAGCACCACGATCGAATCATTGAGAGTGCGGCCCCGCATGTAGGCCAGCGGGGCGATCTCGATCGTTCCCCTCTCCATGTAGCCCGTAACATCGTCGGGTCCCAGCATCTCGTACAGGGCGTCGTACAACGGCCGGAGGTAGGGATTGAACTTCGCTTCCAGGTCGCCGGGCAGGAAGCCGAGCCGCTCGCCGGCCTCGACCGCCGGTCGGGTGAGAACGATCCGCTTTACCTTGCCGGTGATCAGGGACTCCGTCGCGGCTGCCATTGCCAGATAGGTCTTGCCGGTCCCGGCCGGTCCGATTCCGAAAACGAGGGTAGATCGACGGATCGCCTCGACGTAGCGGAGCTGCCCCACCGTCTTGGGTCGGACGATCTTGCCGCGTGCCACCTCGATGGTCTCCCCGAGGACACCACTGGGGGAGGGCACCGAGGCATTGACCATCTCTATCACCCGATGCACGCCTTCCGGCTCCAGACTCATACCCTGCTGTACCAGCATGAGCAGTTCCTCCACCACCTTGTGGGCACGGCGGGCCGACCGCTCCTCGCCCTGGAACACGATCTCGTCGCCACGCGCCACGATCACGGCTTCAGGGTATGCCGACTCCACCATCCGGAGGTGGGAGTCCCGTTCGCCGAGCAGGTCCAGCATCAAGCCGATACCGGAGACATGCACGGTGAGGGCAGGCGGCGCGGCGGGAAGCATTTAACGCGGCGGGGCGATGATGCGGAGCTCCAAAGGCTTGCTCAGGATACCACGAACGGTTGGACTACCGATGAAGCGGCCCGTTATCCGTCTGCGGAATTGCGGCGTGGAACGCCGATGACCGTCCGAACAGGCCGGGCTGTCTCGCAGCCGGACCACCATCGGTTCCGATCCGCGATGTTCGCCGCGGGTCGAGGGCCGTACCGGCAGACCGCCGACTCACAGGAGTTCTTCACCAACGTCATCGGCGAACTGGCGCAGGAGCTTGCGCTGGGAGCGGCTGAGTTTGGTGGGCACGACCACCTTGACGCGAAGGTAGAGGTCACCTCGACGCGAGCTGCGAAGCCGGGTGATCCCCTTGCCCGGCACCCGGATGACCTCTCCGTACTGGGATCCGGCCGGAACTTTGATCCGATGGGTCCCGCCGTCGAGGAGCGGCACCTCTACCTGGGTTCCCAGCGTCGCAGCGACGATACCCACCTCCACGTCGCTGACCAGGTCGTCTCCGTCACGCTCGAAGACGGAGTGCGGCTGGATGATCAGATCGAGGTACAGGTCGCCGGCGAGGGCGCCGCGGCGACCGGCTTCCCCCCTGGTGGGGAGCCGGAGCCGGTTGCCTTCCTCCACTCCGGGTGGAATCTCGACCCGGACGGTTTTCTCGCCCTCCCTGATTCCTTCTCCGCGACAACTCCCGCACGGATCGGCCAGCACCGAGCCGTCGCCCTGGCAGGCCCGGCACGTGGTCAAGGTCATCAATGAGCCGAACACGCTGCGCCGCGCCATCCTCACCTGGCCGCTCCCCCCGCAGATCCGGCACGCTCGGAGACCGGCGCCGTCCCCGGAGCCCGAGCCCGCACACGATTCGCAGGTCAGAGCCGTCCGGAACACGACTGGTTTCTCGACCCCGAAGGCAGCCTCCTCCAGGGTGAGCACCACGTTGACCCGAACGTCCCGCCCTCGATTGACCCGTGGTTCACGGGTAACGGTTCCGAAGAGGCCGCTGTCGCCGAAGACCGAACGCAGCAGGTCGTCGAGCGAACTCGCACCCTGGAAGAATCCGCCCGGATCGAGAGTCTCCCCGCGGTCGTACCGGGCTCGCCGCTCGGGATCGGACAGAACCTCGTAGGCCTCCGCAACCTGGCGGAAACGAGCCTCGGCCGTCGGGTCATCGGGATTGGCGTCGGGGTGGGACTCCCTGGCCAGCCGCCGGAAGGCCCGCTTGATCTCGTCTCGGGACGCGTCGCGCTCAACGTCCAGGGTTCGGTAGTAGTCGGCCATTTCGGTCCCTCTGCCAGCGCCTAGGACTCGCCGAGGCTCTCGTCGAGGCCGTCGCCAATCTCCTCGAGTACCCGGATGGTCCGGCCGTAGTCCATCCGCATCGGTCCCAGCACTCCGAGCCGACCGGCGGGACCAGCCGACTCCTCGCCGTAAGTGGTGGTCACCAGGGAGATGTCCGTGGCGGAGTCGATGCCCAGTTCGGAGCCGATCCGCACCTCCGTGCCGGCCGGAAGGTGACCCAGTACCTCGAGCAGCGCCGCTTCCCGCTCCAGGACGTCGAGGACGCCCTGAACCTTGGAGAGCTCTCCCCAGGCAGCCGTCAGGTAGGACGACGAACCCATGTACAGTTCGTGGTCCGCTGCTCCGGTGTTCTCGAATGCCGCCGCCGCCTGCCGGAGAACGGATGCCACCCGCTGGGTCGGGTTGGCCAGGGACATCGCCTCCAGATCGAGGCTCTCGGCCATCGAGGTGCCCACCTGGAAGCGACGGATCAGCCTCTCGGCCTCCTGCACGTCGGCGCTGTCCACCGGCACCGGCAGATGCAGGAGCGTCTGGGATACCCGTCCGGCGACCGTCACCACCACCATGAGGACCGTATTGACCGTGGTCCGAACCAGATGCACCGCCCGGATGACCTCACTTGCAATGCTGGGGCTGGTCACCACCGACGGGAAGTGGGTGATCTCGCTGAGTAGGGCGGACGTGGCCTTGAGCAGGCGGCCCAACTCCGTCTGGACCGATGCGAAGAACTCGGCCACTCTGGCGGAGGCAACCGGCGTCTCCCGGGGACGCATCAGGCTGTCCACGTAGTAGCGATAGGCCTGCGGCGTCGGTATCCGCCCGGCGGAGGTGTGAGGCTGGAAGGCGTAGCCGGCAGCCTCCAGTGCCACCAACTCGGTCCGGATCGTGGCGCTGGAAACCGCCAGGTTGCCGGACTCGAGAATGGCGCGGGAACTCACCGGCTCACCCGTGCGGATGTGCTCCTCGATCATGATGCGCAGGATCCGCGCCCTTCGACCGTCCAACATGGCCGGACATGATACCCGTACTCACCGGCGCTACCAGGGATGACGATGCGAAGCGTGGTTTACGTTGGACCGGTCGGCCGCGCCTGCTAGCCTCGCGGTCCGCACGCTCACCCCTGATGCCGCTCGACAGGTTCGAGCCCATCCGGCAAGCAAGTCAAACACGGCGGGTCACAAAGATGCCACACACCAAGTCCCAGGAAAAGCGCGACAGGCAGGCCATTGCCAGCAGGGTCCGCAACAGGTCCATCCGTTCGGAGCTGAAGACCCGGGCGCGCCAGGTGGAGGAAGCCGCCGAGAGCGGTGACCGTGAGGCAACCGAGCAGGCCTTGCGAAGCGCCCAGAAGCGAATCGATCAGGCTGTGGCGAAAGGTGTGCTCAAGAAGAACACCGCCAACCGCCGGAAGGCGCGGCTGGCCCGCCGGGCACTCTAGGAGGCGACTGCCGGCCCACGGCGGCCGGCGGAGCCCGAGCCGGATTCGCCGACCTGGCTCCGGTTCACCTGCCCCGATACCAGATGCAGAGGGCGGCCACCAAGCGCTCCAAGGTCGGCAGGTGGGTCTCTTGCGGCATACCTTTCAGCGTGGCATCGGCCCTGCGAACAGCATCTACGGCCCTGTTCAGATCCTCCCTTGACATGGCCCGTCCTGCCTGCCATGCCTTCCGGGTCGGGTAGGCGCCGGGCTTGCCGCCGATCCACTCCGCGAACGTGGCGATGTCCGGCGCGGCCGCGGCCAGCGCCCTTTTCCGGAGGTCGTTCTCGATGGTCGCCACAAGAACGAGGGGGTGCCCGTGGGTGAGGAGATCATGCAGCCGGCGGATAGCTTCCTCTGCGGCCCCCTTCGCGAGGGCGTCGGTCAGCTTCCAAAGGGGCTGGTCCGGCCGGTTGCGGAAGCGGTCCAGGATGACCTGCTGGGTTACCGGCCCGCCGGAAATGCTCAATTGATCGAGAGCCTGGCCGATGGCCCCGACGTCGGATCCGAAACGCTGGACAAGGGCTTGAGCGGCGTCCGAACCGACGCGTAACCCGCGCCGGCGGGCGGCGTCGCGCACCCACAGGGCTACGTCACGGTCGGCCAGCTTGCGGACCGTTATCACCTCGGCCTTCCTCTTCACATGGGCTGCGAGCGGGGACGGGAGCTTTCCGCTCGTGACCACCACCACCGGCGGGGTCCCACCGGCCTGCTGAGCGAGTAGGTCGGTCACGACGGCAGCCTCATCGGACTGGAGTAGATGAGCGTCCATCAACATGACACCCGTACGCCCGCCGAACAGGGATCCCGACTGCAGGGCGGGCACTATCGGTTCGAGCTCGGGCCTCAGCAGTCCCTCTCCCCCTACCGACTGGCCCCGGCCCGGCACGTCGATCCGGATGATGTCGGTCGGCTCGATCTCGGCGCCGGCGAACAGCTCACCGGCCCGGTCCAGCAGAACTTTCCGGTCGCCCGGACCGGGTCTGGACGGACCCTTGAGGTGGGTAAGGGCATTCACGAGCGGATCCGGTCCAGTGGTATGCCCGCCGAACCGTCAGGCATGGCCCGGCGGTCGTACCACACCGTCATTCCGCGAACCACTAGAGGTTCCAGCCCCCGCCGACCTGGATGAAGGCGCCGGTGACGTAGCCGGCCTTCTCGCTCAGGAGGAACGTGACCGCTTCCAGGACGTCGTCCGCGGTGCCGTGGCGTCCGGCCGGTATGCGGGCCCGATCCGGAAGGGGTTCGGAGTTCTCCAGGACCCCCGGAAGGATGGCGTTGACGGTAACGCCATGGCCGGCCTCCGCCCTGGCCATGGTCCGGGTGATCATCAGCACTCCCATCTTGCCGATGTGGTACGGAAGGGTGCGGGGCCGGGCGGTGATCCGATCGGCGCCCGCGTCGGCGATGTTGATGATCCTTCCCCCCTGCTCGCGCAGCAGAGGCAGCAGGATGTTGGACACGTAGTAGGTGGCCGTCGCGGTCGACGCTATCTGCGACTCCCACTCATCGGGGGTCAGGTGTTGGTAGTCCTTGATCAGGAAGAGGCCGGCATTGTTGATCACCGCGTCGAGTCCGCCGAGTTCCTGCTCGATGGTCCTCCCCATCCTCTCCACATCGTCCGGATCGGTGACGTCCGCCCGGACGGCCAGTGCGCGCGCCGACCGGTTCCGGATCGCCTCGACCAGCCGCTCGGCCGATTCACCGCTGGAACGGTGGTTGACGACGACGGTGTGTCCCTGGCCGGCGAGCCGGATCGCCAGCGCCGCGCCCAGGCCCCCCTCCTCCCCCTTGTTCCACCTGCCGGCTCCGGTGATCAGGATCCGCTTGCGCTGAGTCGTCATGGCCATCGGGCCGGATCGTAGCGATGGGAGGTCGCTTAGAACCGAGCCGAGCTGTCACTGTCCGAGCCCGATCACCACGTCGCCTTCACGGTCGGTGCGACGCACCTGCATGCCGGCCCTCTCGAGCATGGCGAGTAATTCCTCGGAGGGGTGGCCGAACCGGTTGGGTCCGACGCTCACCACCGCCACGGACGCGCCCGTTCCCACCAACCACTCCGGATCGGAGGTGGCAGCGCCCTGGTGGGGAACCTTCAGCACATCTACGCGGGGAGGGTCGATCTCGCCCTGGGAAATACGTTCCATATCGCCGGTCAGCAGTACGGTCTCACCGCTGAGCGTGGCCCGGATGGCTATCGACTGATCGTTGGGAGAGGCATACCGACGGATCGGACCCAGCACCTCGAGCCGGATGGATCCGATCACGTGAACGCCGAGGCTCGGTACCGCGACCCGGGTCACCTTCTCGGCTGCCTCCACCAGGCTCGAGTACCCGTCCGTTTGGCCCGGAAAAGGTGCGTACCACACCTGCCCGACCGGAAGGGATCCGATGACGTCGACCAGTCCGCCGTAGTGGTCATGATGGGCATGGGACAGGACCAGAAGATCCACGGCCCTGACATCGAACCGGGCCAGGCCGGCCCGGATCCTGGCGCCGTCGCTCCCTCCGTCAACCAGCACCGTCTCACCCTTCTCGCCCAGGAGCAGCAACGCATCGCCCTGACCGACGTCAAGGGCGATGAACGCCGGTCGGGCCGGAGCACCCGCCACCGCATGCGGAGCGGTGGAGACCGTCAACGCGCACGCGAACAGGCTGGCCGCGAGCACCGCGAGCGGCCGGAACCGGCGAGAGATCGCCACCAACCCGCACCCGGCCAGCAGGAGGGTGGCCGTCCATCCGATCTGCGGCAGGGTTGACGACAGATCGGCTATCCCCAGGACCCCGCGAGCCAGAAGGGCGCCTGCTTCCACCAGCCCGTCCACATTCGCGACGGCCCCCGCTCCTCCCAACCCGGTTGCCGCCACCACGAGCGGCGCAGCCGCGACGTTGGCGACCGGCGACCAGAGGGGAAGATGCCCGATCGCGAGCAGCAGGACCGGGGCTACCGCAAGCTGGGCGCCGCAGGCAGCTCCCAGCGAGGTGGCGAGCCACCGGGGGCGGAGGTTGCGGAACCACCCGGTTCCGACCACCACCCCGGCCGTGGCTGCTACCGAGAGCTGGAATCCGAGGCTGTAGGCCAGCTCGGGAGAAACCAGAAGGAGCAGCCCCACCCCCACCCCGATCACCCGCCAGATGTCCGGGCGCAGGCCGAAAGATCGGGCAACAAGCACCAGCCCCGCCATGGTGGCGGCCCGTACCACCGACGGGTCCGGCCCGATGAGGAACACGAAGAAGACCAGGCCGGCCAGACCCAGGACTGCTCGACGTATGGAACTCCAACCCAGTGGGCCCGCTACCAGGAACAGGGCGCCCAGGAACAGCGCCACGTTGCTTCCGGACACGGCCACGAAGTGCGACAGGCCGGCGCGGCGCATCGCCTCCTCCTCCCACGGTCGCAGGTTCGAAACGTCCCCGAGCAGGAATCCGGCCAGGAGCGCCCTACCCCGGCCGGCGTCCGGGCGGAGGCGATCGATCATCAGGGAACGGACCCGCGTGGCCTGTCCCGCCACCCATCCGAGCCGTTCGGGCGCGGGACGAGCGCGGACTACCCGGCCCTGCCAGACGATGGGATTCCTGGCTCCGTCCCTGGCAACGGCATCGGCGCCGGGGTACATCGTCGTCTCAACCCACCACCGGCTGTCCCGTGTCCAGCCGGCCACGTCACCTCTGAGCCTGCCTGCCGGACCGTCCCAGGCGATCGGCCCTGCCGCTCCCTCGACGGCCAGAATCCGTACGAGAACCCGGTCCTGCCCCGGACCGCCCGAAGCATCGGCCAGAGTCTCCACCAGTAGTGTCACCTCACCCTGGGGAAGCACTGATTCCACCGTCTCCTGATGGCGGGCGCCCAGGAACAGGCCGCCTAGGACTCCGAGTGTGGCGAGGCCCGCCACCACGGCGGCTCCCCAACTGCGCAGGACGCCGGCCACGGCTGCGGCGCCGAAGGCCAGGACCGCGATCCAGGGGGCCCGGATCCCGGCGACCACTCCGATCCAGATGGCGCCGGCGCCGGCCAGGAACCATCTGGCTCCCGGGTCCGGCAGGCGGCCTATCGACCCACCTCCACGTAGTCGCGCATTCCGGCCAGCTTGCCTTCGCCGATGCCCGGAACGTCCAGGAGGTCCTCCATAGTGGTGAACGGACCGTGGGCCTCCCTGTGGGCGGCGATGCGCAGCGCCAGTACCTCGCCCACCCCGGGAATGCCGGTAAGAGCCTCGTGATCCGCCCGGTTCAGGTCTACCGGGTAGCCCGATCCCGCCGCGCCGGACGGTGCGATCCCCGTGCCCGTCCCGTCGCCGGCCCACGGAACATCGAGATGCATGCCGTCCGCTACCGGCGCAGCCAGGTTGATCAGTCGAAGCTCCGAGCCGGGCAGTGCGCCGCCCACCCCCGCGATCGCATCGGCCACCCGGCTTCCTTCCGGCAACACCACCAGGCCGGGCGCCGCGACCGCGCCCGAGACATGAACGGTCGCCAGAGCCGGAGGGGTCTCGACCGCGGACACGGGCACGACCAGAACCTCCGGCGAGGGTTGGGACTCCGCCGGAGGTGCCTGGGGCCGGTTCCAGAGGGCGAATCCGATCACGAGCACCAGCGCGCCTCCCAGGACGAGCGAAGCGCCCCGGCGGGACACTGGAATACCCGGCGCCCCGGCGCGAATGCCGCGCCCGGATGACGTCTCGGACATCGCACCTCCTCCATCCACAACGCCCCCGTACTTGTACCGACCAAGGACGTCCATGGGAAGCCCCTTGCCTTCCACGGAGCGGGTCGGCCCGCGGGAGTACGGGCACGCGGGTGATTACCCTCCTTACGGTCCATGCTCGAACTTGACGGCCTTACCAAGCGCTACGGCGACGTGGTTGCCTTGGATGACTGCGGTTTCTCCGTAAAGCCGGGGCGGCTGGTTGGTTTCCTCGGTCCCAACGGCGCCGGCAAGACCAGCGCCATGCGCGCCATCTTCGGCCTGCTGCGCCTCGATGCGGGCACCGTGACCTGGATGGGCCGAACAGTCACCCACGGCGCGCGTCGGCGGTTCGGATACATGCCGGAGATGCGCGGCCTGTACCCCCGCATGCCGGTACGCCGCCAGGTGATCTACTTCGGTCGTCTCCACGGGCTCAGCAAGGCAGCCGCTGCCGGCGCAGCCGACCGGTGGATCGCCCGGATCGGGCTCGAGGAGCGGGCAGACTCACGGATCGACGACCTCTCTCACGGAAACCAGCAGAGGGTGCAGCTCGTAACCGCACTGGTCCACGATCCGGAGCTGCTGGTGCTGGATGAGCCCTTCAGCGGCCTGGACCCGCTCGGAGTCGAGGAGATGTCCCGGATACTCAGAGAGCGTGCGGAACAAGGATCGGCGGTGCTCTTCTCCAGCCATCAGCTGGATCTCGTAGAGCACCTATGTGATGACGTCGCCATCATCAACCAGGGCCGGGTAGCTCTGTCCGGGCCCGTCAAGACGCTCAAGGACCGGGCGGCTCACCGGAGAGTCGAGGTGGATGTGGACTCATCGCCGGCCCCCACCCCCACCCTTCCGGGTGTCCGGTTGGTGGAGTCGATAGGTACCCGTCACATTCTCAGGGTGCCCGCCGAGCTCGGCATGGAGGAGATAATGACCGCGCTCTCGGACGGCAGGGCGGTACGGGAGTTCTCGTACGGTCCGCCTACGCTCTCGGATCTCTTCAGGGAAGCGGTGGCATCGTGAAGGTTGTGACAGGTAAACCAACCGTTTTCATATGACACTTCCATCCGGCGTCCCTTGTTGCACAATGTGAGTCACAGGTATCCCGATCTAAACTCACTTTTTACCGACATCGTCCGTCTGCGATCAATATGCTCCTGATAGGTATAGAGCAGCGAAGGGAGCGGACGCTGATGACGGCCATCCAAGACGGACTCAGATTCAAGACAGCCTTTACTACAGCGGCATGGGTACTCATCCCGGTGGCAATCGGGATCAACATGATCGGAAGGACCTTCACCCAGGTTCTCAACCTGCCGCTCTTCCTCGACACCATAGGCACCACCATGCTGGCCTTCCTGGCGGGTCCGTGGGTCGCGGCAGTTGCCGGGGTCCTTACGAACCTGGTGATCGGACTAACCCTCGAGGCGACATCGATTCCGTTCGGGATTGTCAATGCCGCACTCGGGATAGCGGCCGGCGTCATGGCGGCGCGTGGGTTCCTTCGATCAACCGGCAAGGTGATCTGGATGATGGTTGTGCTGACCGTGGTCACGATTGTCACCGCCACGCCCATCGTCGTCCTCGTATTCGAAGGTGTCTCCGGGTCGGGCGTCGACGCAGTAACCGGTTTCTTCGTGGCATCGGGGCAAGGGATGGTCGAATCCGTCATCGGTCAGCAGCTGCTCACGACTCCGGGCGACAAGGTGATCACTGTGCTCCTGGCGTTCCTCCTCATAAAGGGAACCCCGGCACGCTACAGGCCTCCGTTTGGCCGAGAGGTAATTCCGTTCTAACCGGATAGCAGTCTGCCCGTGGGGCCCGAAATGCCTCACGGGCAGACCACGCGAAATATGACGCGGTAGTGGAAGCCGACACGACCACCTGGTCCCCGGCGCGGGTAGCCGCGCTGTACGATGTCGGGAGCACCTGGCTCCACCGGGTGCACCCCCTGACCAAGCTGGCCGCAGTGCTTCCACTATCGGTTGCGGGATTCGCCGGCGACACGTTCCAGGTTCCCGCGGTCCTGCTGCTGGTGGCGGTGGCGATCCTCCTAGCGAGCCGCCTGTGGATGGTCGTGCTCAAATCCCTCCGCCTCATGGCCCCGATGACGTTCGCCCTCTTCGTAATACACGGGGTCGTCCGCCCCTACGACTCGGAGCCGATCGCCAGTTGGGGTCCCATCTCCATCAACGCTGAAGGCCTGGCACTCGCCGGAACCACCGCCGCCCGCTTGGCCGTCTTCGTCATCGCGGTGACCGCCGCCATGACGACCGTGCACCCCAAGCGCTTCGCGACCGCCCTCATCCAGCGCGGGGTCTCGCACAAGCTGGCGTACGCGTACCTCGCGGGAGCGGAATTGCTCCCGGAGATGCGGCTCCGGGCTGCCCAGATCCTCGATGCCCAGCAGTCGCGGGGCTTCGATACGAAGGGAAGTCTGCCGCGACGGCTCCGGACCCTCTTCGCGCTGCTCAAGCCCCTGCTGGTCAGTTCCCTGATCGCGGTCGAGATGAGGACCCTGGCCCTCGAATCGAGGGGGTTCGCGCGGCCCGGGCGCCGCACCTCTGCCGTCGCAGTGGAAGATAAGGGGAAGCTGCTGCAGAAGGCGTTGCTGCTGGCTGTGATCCCGCTCGTCGTCCTCGCCATCCTATGGTGAGCGGCGCCGGCTCGCCGGACTCCACCGGGTCGGCGAACGCGGCGTTCGCCACGTTCGATCACTTTGGAATTACCTACGACACCGCATCCGAGCCCTCGCTGACCGGGGTGACCCTCGAGCTCTACAGTGACCAGCTCACCCTTATCACGGGGCCTTCCGGGAGCGGCAAATCCACGCTGGCCCGGGTTGTGGCCGGTTTCGTTCCGAGGCTGTTGAGCGGGAAGGTGGAGGGTTCGGCACGGGTGCTCGGCCACGACGTGGAGTCCGCCGCACCGCACGCGATCATCGAGTCCATCGGCATGGTCTTCGACAACCCCTTCGACCAGCTGACCGCGGCCACGAGGACGGTGTTCGACGAGGCCGCCTACGCCTTGGAGAACGAGGGACTACCCCCTGCCGAGATCATCTCCAGGGTCCTGGAGGCCTTGGAGAGCGTCGGGCTGGCCGAGATGGCCGGGCACCACCCCCGCCGCCTTTCGGGCGGCCAGTCGCAGCGGCTGGCAATAGCGTGTGCTCTGGCCCAGCACAAACCGATCCTGGTCCTCGACGACCCGACCTCCCAACTCGATCCCACCGGGACCGCGGAGGTGGTGTCCATAGTCAAGAAGCTGCGCAGGGAGCACGCGACGGTGGTACTGGTAGCCCAGGACCTGAGCCGCTGGTTGGCCGTCACCGACCGGCTGGTCATCCTGGAGGAGGGTCGAGTGACGGCGGATGGGAGCCCTGCTTACCTGCTCGCCGACCCGGGACCGCTCTCCGGCAAGGTCCTGATCCCTCGCTACGTCGCTATCTGGGCCGAGCTCAGCGAACGCGGGATGGAACTGGGTGATCAGGCACCCCTAGGGACGGATCAGTTGCTGGAGTCACTCCGAGCCTCCGTCGGGGCAGGAGGCTCGAGGTGATACGGCTTCGCGATGTCAGCTACACGTACCCGAAGGGTGTGGAGGCGATACGCGAACTGAACCTGGACGTGTCCGTCGGCGAGGTCCTGTTCGTCCTCGGGCACAACGGCGCCGGTAAATCGACGATGCTCCGCCTGTTCAACGGCCTGCTCAAACCCACCACGGGCACGGTGACGGTCGACGGCACGGACACGGCGAAGGTGAGACCCGCCAAACTCTCGCGCAGCATCGGCTTGGTGTTCCAGAATCCCGACGCCCAACTGTTCCGCGATCGGGTTTCCGGCGAGGTGGCCTTCGGGGCCGACAATGGCGCAGGAACGGAGGATAGGACGGGACGCCTGGATCAGGCGATGGCGCTTCTCGGACTCGAGTCGGTAGCGGATCGCAACCCCTATGATCTTTCCCTGTCGTGGCGCAAGCGGGTCGCCATCGCGTCGGTCGTGGCCATGGGTAGCCCGATCCTGGTGCTCGACGAGCCCACGGGCGGCCAGGACACGGAAGGAACCCGTGTTCTCACCGACCTCATTCTGGACCGGCGCCGCCATGGTCACGGTTGCGTGGTGGTCACCCATGACGTGGACCTAGCCTTCGACTGCGCCGACCGGGTGGTGGTGATGAACGAGGGCGAGATCCATCTCGAAGGCGACCCGATGACCGTGCTCGGCGATCCGCTACTGCCTGAGGCCGGCGTCGAACCCTCCACGATGCACCGTGTCTCGCAGGGGCTCGGGCTGGATCCCCCGGTCCGCACCGTGGACGAGTTGGAGAAACACCTGAAGACGCGAGGAGGTCCGATGCCATGAGATTCGATCCGCTGAGCACCGACAAGCCCCAGCACCATATCCGATGCCTCCCGGGAGATGTGGCCGACAAGGTCCTCCTTCCCGGTGATCCCAAGAGAGCGGAGAGAACCGCGGAGTTGCTCGACGACGCCCGCCACATCGCCACCAATCGCGAGTACGCCACCTACACCGGGACCTATCGGGGGATGCCGGTCTCCGTCACCTCCACCGGCATCGGTTGCCCTTCGGCGGCCATCGCCATCGAAGAGCTCGTCAGCGTGGGTGCCAGAACCTTGATCCGCACCGGAACCAGCGGTTCAATGACGCCCGACGTGCTACCCGGCGAGGTGATCGTCGGTACGGCGGCCATCCGGGAGGAGGGAACCGGGACCTCGTACATTCCCATCGAGTACCCCGCCGTGGCCGACCTCGATATGACGATCTGCCTGCGGGACGCGGCCCGGGGGCTCGGGCTCCCGGTTCGGTCGGGCGTTCTCCATTCCAAGGACTCGTTCTACTCGCACCGGACTCCGGACCGTGTCCCGGTAGCCCAGGAGTTGTTGGGAAAGCGGGCCGCATGGCGAGCGGGTGGAGCCCTCGCATCGGAGATGGAGACCTCCACCCTGTTTATCCTCGGGTCCATGCTGCGGTTGAGGACGGGCTCCATCTGTATGGTCGCCAGCTCGCACGATGCAGCCACCCGCCTCACGCCTGCGGAGGCGGAAGCGCTGGTCGACCAGGTGATCATCGCCGCGCTCGATGCCCTGGTCCTGGTTGATACACCTGGCGAGGAGGGCGAGCGCGGATGACCACCCGGATCGATGTCCACACCCACTTCTACCCCACCTCGTACCTGGCCGCGCTGGAACGGCGGAGCGACATCCCACGGGTCTACAGGGACGGCGGACTCAGACGGTTCGTGATCTTCCCCGAAGAACACGCCGACCCACGCATCGGCCGGCCGATCGAGGACGGTTGGTGGAAGGTGGCCGGCAAGGTCGGCTTCATGGATGAGAACGCCATCACACAGTCGGTGATCTCGCTCGGCAATCCCTGGCTGGAGCCCTTCGAGGGCCAGGAGGGGATCGAGCTGGCGCGGGAGGTCAACATCGAGCTGGGGGCGTTGGAGGACGCGACCGGTGGCCGCCTCGTGGGTCTGGGTGCCCTACCGGCCACCGGGGTCGGTGACGTGCTGGCGGAGATCGCCGCCATCGACGAGCACCCGAGCCTGCGAGGGATCGTGACCGGCCCGAGGATCACCCATCTGATGCTGGACGACCCCGAGCTGGAGCCGGTGTGGAACGAGCTCGAGTCGAGGAGCCTCCCCGTGCTGCTGCACCCCCAGGACGGTGTCGGCCTGGACGTCCTCGAGGGCTACGGGCACGTGCTGCCGGTGGGGGTGGGCTTCCCCATGGAGACCACCGCGGTGGTGAGCCGCCTGGTGTTCGGCGGCGTGCTCCACAACCATCCCGATCTCAAGATCGTGGTCTCGCACGGCGGGGGGACGCTGTCGGCGCTGGTGGGGCGGCTTGACGCCGCCTGGCGATCCGACGAGATCGGACGGACCCGGCTCCCCGAACCGCCGTCCCGGTCGATCGCCCGCCTCTACATCGACGCCATAACCTACGCGCCCGCCCCGCTGCAGGCGTCGATGGCCATGGTCGGCCAGGACCGGGTCATGTTCGGAACCGATCACCCATTCTCCATAGAGGATGCCGATGCCGTAGTCGACGCCATGGACGCGATCGATCAGGAAACCGTGGACTCGATCTTCGCCGGCACCGCCTCCACCCTTTTCCGCCTGCACTGAGCCGAGTTATGACGGTTGACGACTCCTTGACCGCGACCAGCCGTTTTCGATCTTCGAGCGCGGTAAGTGCGGTCGGCCTAGTGATGTGGCGCGAACTCCTGGAGCGCGGTCTGAGCAAGTCCTATGCCCTGAGCTGGCTCTTTCTGGCCATCCTCGTCGGCGCTGGAATAGCCATCCCCGGGTTCTTCGGAGATGACGGATCCATTCGCACCTACCGGGTGGCCGCTGTCGGCACCGAGGGCGTGGGCCAGGGCGAACTGGCGAAATCGATGGCGCCGGACGAGCCGGGCTCCTACCGGATCGACCTCACCACGCCCTCCGACCACGCCGGAGCGGCTGCGGCGGTGGCGGATGGAGCGGTGGATGCCGCCCTGGTCGGGGAGAACCAGGTACTGGTGGGAAAGGACACGTCATCGGAACTCGAGTCCGCGCTACGGCAAGCCGTCCTCTCGTACCAGATGCAGCGCCTGGTGGCTACGGGCGAGGTGTCCGAGCGGGCAGTGTCGATCATGAGCGGCGAGGGAGTGACGATCGTGACGGCCGAGCCCGACATCGACGACTCGGCCGAGGAACGGCAGTTCCTGATCGCTCAGGTGGCCCTGGTGCTCCTGTTCATGGCCGTCATGACCACCGGATCATGGGTGCTGCTGGGTGTCACCGAGGAGAAGACCAACCGTGTTTCGGAAGTGCTGCTCTCCTCCCTTCGCCCGTGGCAGCTTCTGGCGGGCAAGATCATCGGGGTGGGACTGCTCGGCCTGCTGCAGTTCGGATCGATCGCAACGGGCCTGATCGTGGCCGTCCGCCTGGTTCTCGATGTCACCCTCCCCGAGGTGGACGCCGGATTCCTGGCCATCTCGTTGGTCTGGTTCGTGCTCGGCTACCTCGTCTACGCCACCGGCTACGCGGCGGTGGGCGCCATAGCGCATCGTCCTGAGGACGCCCAGAATGCTGCATTCCCCATGATGCTCATCACCGTGGCCGGTTACCTGATCGGCATCATCTACGTCTCCGGCAACCCGGACACGGTATGGTCGACCGTCCTCACGCTGGTTCCGGTAACCGCTCCCTTCGTGCTCCCGGTCCGGGCCGTGTCCGACTCGGTGGCCCTATGGGAGCAGTTGGCCGCGCTCGTCCTCATGATCGGCTTCATCATCCTGCTGATCAGGATGGCCGGGCGGGTCTACGCGGGCGGCGTGTTCAACTACCGGACCCGGGTCAAGGCCCGGCAGGCCTACCGCTCGGCCGAGTTCTGAGATCGGCGCACCCACCGGACCGGGTGCGGCCTACACCACGATGTTGAGGAGCCTCGGCCTCCGGTCTATCACCCTGCGCACCTCGCTCTCACCGACATGGCGAGCCACGTTGTGGTGGCCCAATGCCAGGTCCAGCGCAGCTCCCTCCGAGATGCCGACCGGCACCTCGATCCGGGCTCTGACCCTGCCATTGACCTGAACCACCATTGTCACCGTCTCATCGGCGGCGGCTTCCATGTCTGCCTCGGGCCAGGGTTGGAGGTGGATGCTGGTCGTGTTGCCGAGACGGCTCCAGACCTCCTCGGTGACATGGGGAGCGATCGGCGCCAGCAGCAGGACCAGGGTCGAAAGGGTCTCCGTCCAGACCTCCTCGGTCACGTTGCGCGCTGCCAGGGCGTCGTTCAGGGAGTTGCGGAGTTTCATCAGTTCGGCCACGGCGGTGTTCCACGAGAACGACTCCAGATCCTGTCCCACCTTGATGATCGCCTGGTGGGCGCGGCGCCGGAGCCCGGCCGTGGCGGAGTCATCCACCGTTCCCGCCCGGTATCCCGCCCTGCCAAGGCGCCATACGTCCACGATGAAGCGCTGAGCACCCTTCATCCCGCGGCTATCCCAGGGGCCGCCCTTCTCCCATTCGAAGGCGAACATCATGTAGGTCCGGACGGTGTCGGCGCCGAACCGCTCCACCAGGTCGTCGGGATTGACCACGTTGCCGCGCGACTTCGACATGCGCTGGACGTCCAGCCGGTGGCGGAGTTGGTTAACCGTGTTGGTGCCCGGGATGGACGGGACATCGATCGTCGCTGCCTCAGCTATCTCCACGGTGACGGGATCGGAGCCGTCGGGCGGTTGGACCACTAGAACGCGTTCGGTGCGGCCCACGATCTCGCCCACCAGCCGGTCTCCGTCCGCAGGCTCCATCGGCGCCTCGGGATCGGTGACCACCAGCACCGAACCGGCCACCAACCGATCCTCCTCCCACCGGCCGGTCACTAGCACCCGGTCGCCCCGGCGCTCCTCCCCCAGCACCTGACCCTGGTTCCGCAGCATCAGCATCGGTTCGTCGAACATGCCGGCAGGATCGCGGCCGCGGGCTCTCATCGCAGTGGCCGTGTCTTCGAAGCACCCCATGTCCCGAAGGGCCTTGGTGAAGAACCGGGTGTACATCAGATGCATCACGGCATGCTCAGCGCCGCCGGTGTAGGTGTCGACCGGCAGCCAGTAGGCCGCTTCCTCCGGATCGAAGGGTGCGACGTCATACCCCGGGCTCAGGTAGCGGAGCTGGTACCAGGACGAGCACATGAAGGTGTCCATGGTGTCGGTCTCACGGGTCGCCGGCCCTCCCTCCGAATCCACCGTTCTCAGGAATGGTTCATGGGAGACAAGCGGGCTCCGTCCGGTCGGCATGAACTCCACGTCTTCGGGCAACTCCACCGGAAGGGCGGTATCGGGCACCAACTCGGCGGTTCCGTCCTGCCGGTAGACCACGGGAATCGGCGAACCCCAGTAGCGCTGCCGGCTTATCAGCCAATCCCGCAGCCGGTACTGGATTGCGCCTTCGCCGAGCCCCCTGGCCTCGAGCCACTCGATGACGGCCACCTTGGCCTCCGCTATGTGGAGGCCATCCAGGAAGTCCGAGTTGATGGATGGACCGTCCCCTTCGTAGGCGTCGCCCTCGAAGTCGTCGGGTGGTTGGACGGTGCGCACCACCGGCAGGCCGTACCTGGCGGCAAATTCCCAGTCCCGGGTGTCCTCGCCCGGAACGGCCATGATCGCCCCGGTCCCGTAGCTCATCAGCACGTAATCGGCGATCCAGACCGGAATGTCGCCGCCGGTTACGGGGTTGGTCGCGTATCCGCCGGTGAACACCCCGTGCTTGTCCCGGGTGAGGTCGGTTCGCTGGAGCTCGGAGCGGCTAACGGCCCCGGCGCGGTAGGCCTCCACGGCTTCCCTCAGGTCCGGGGTGGTCAGCACATCGACAAGCGGGTGCTCCGGAGCGAGCACCATGAACGTGGCGCCGTGGAGGGTGTCCGGGCGGGTGGTGAACACCTCGATCGGGTCGGCGCCCTCGACCGGGAACCGTACCCGGGCGCCCACCGACCGTCCGATCCAGTTGGTCTGCATGGCCTTGACGGGCTCGGGCCAGTCGAGAACACCGAATTCGAGGAGTTCCTCCGCGTATTCGGTGATACGGAAGAACCACTGCTCCATCATCCGCTGGACCACCGGTTGGCCGGTCCGCTCATCCTTCCCGTCGATCACCTGCTCGTTGGCGAGCACTGTCTGGAGGGTCGGGGACCAGTTGACCAGAGCCTTCCCGCGATACGCCAGCCCGGCTTCATAAAGCCGGGCGAAGAACCATTCCGTCCAGCGGTAGTACTCCGGCGTGCAGGACACCGCCTCTCGTTCCCAATCGATCATGGTTCCCATCGACCGGAGTTGACGGCGCATCCGCTCGATGTTGGCGTAGGTCCATATCCAGGGGTGGATGTTGGCCTGCACCGCCGCGGTCTCCGCCGGTAGGCCGAACGCGTCGAAACCCATAGGGAAGAGGACGTTGTACCCCTTCATCCGCATGTAGCGCGCCCGGGCGTCCGAGGGCGTCATGGCGTACCAATGACCGATGTGGAGATCGCCGCTCGGGTAGGGCAACATGGTCAGCGCGTAGTGCTTGGGACGATCCCAGTCGACCGCGGCGCGATGTATGCCGGTCTCTTCCCAGACCTCCTGCCAGCGCGCCTCTACCCGGCTGTGGTCGTATCTCTGGTCGTCCCTCGTCACGCCGGCGATCCTACGGGCTTCCGAAAGCACGGACGTTGCGGGGTTCGCAGATGGCAAACGACCTGGCCTGAGAGTTGTGACATGGCATGGGAACCCCTCTTGCGGACTCGGCGCCGTCTCATCGCTCCTCGCGGCGACACTTGCCGGTTGCCGGGATGGCCGCGGCTCGCGGGTGGGATGACGGAGAGTGGATGAAGTGGAGCTGACGGGATTTGAACCCGTGACCTCTTGCATGCCATGCAAGCGCTCTGCCAGCTGAGCTACAGCCCCGTGGTCGGTTCCCCTTGACCGGATGGGGATCGCCCGCCAGCTTACCAAGTTTCGGCAGGCAGCCCCACCGGCCGATCAGTCCGGCGCGTCCGGCGCCCAGTCGAGGCGCGGCGCATCTCCCCACAACCGGTCCAGGGCGTAGAAGTCACGCGCCCCGGTCTGGAAGACATGGACCACCAGGTCGCCATAGTCCGCCAGCACCCACTCGCCGGTGTCCAGGCCCTCGGTGCGCAGCGGCTTGCGGCCGCTCTGGCCGAGCCGCAGGTGGACCTCCTCGATCATGGTGCGGACCTGGCGCTTCGAGGTCCCGGAGCCGATCACGAACAGGTCCACGATTCCCAGCAGATCGCCCATGTCGAGGACCACGATGTCTGTCCCCTGCTTGGCGTCAATGGCATGAGCCGCGATGACGGCGAGTTCCGTCGTTGGTATCTCTATGCCTGTTGCCTGCGGGTCCGCGATGGCCGGCCTTTCGGGATCGGCAGCGTCTTCTCGAGCAGCCCGGATCATAGCTTGGCAGGGCGCGGCCGGCGTCTCAGCGGTAGAGCCCATGGGTTTCGATGTAGTACCAGACGCCTTCCGGTACCAGGAACCGCAGGCTCCGTCCGGCCGCGGCGCGCCGGCGCAGGTCCGTGCCGGAGATATCGAGCGGCGGGACATCCAACCAGGTCGTCCGGGCGGTGACGGCGGCCTCCACCGAGCCGGCATCGGCGCCGGGTCGGGGCGCCACCGCGATGCCGACCATCTCCTGGAGTTCGGCGCTCCGGTGCCACGAGGCGATCCGGGAGGCGGCATCCGCTCCGAGGATCAGGGTCACCTCGTGACCGGCCATGCTCCGCACGGTGTCGAGGGTGTAAGTCGGGCCGGGGCGGACCACCTCGCGGTCGTCCCCCGACAGGTAGGGAATCCCGTCCACGGCCGCCACGGTCATGCCCCACCGGTGCTCGGCCGGCGTCACGACCGACCCCTCCTTCTGCCAGGGCGATCCCGCCGGCACCAGCCAGACCGCATCCAGGCCCAATTGCCGGAAGGCCGCCTCGGCTACCGCCAGGTGAGCGATGTGTGGAGGATCGAAGGTGCCGCCCAGGAGGCCGATGCGCATCCCGTGAGGCTACCCACTTCCGTATTCCGGGGACCATTCGATGCCGGGGCTCCGCGACCACGGTCACCGGACCTCCACCAGTCGGAGGCCGGCGGCCGGAGCCCTTGCCAGGCAACCAACCACCCGGAGGGGATCGATGTACTCGCCGTCGACGCGGACCGACAGATGGACGTCGCCATGGCCGGTGCCGGCTCCGACGGTACCAACCACGGTCCCACGTTCGACGTCCTGTCCCGCCATCACCGTCACGTGGTCCAGGTAGGAGTAGCTGGTCCATAACCCGCCCCCGTGGTCGACCGTGACCACCGGGTTGTATACGACCAGGCCGGCGAAGATGACGGTTCCTCGGGCTGCCGCCACAACTAGGCCGTCGGGGTCTCCCTCGTAGTCGACCCCCCAGTGACCCTCGTAGCCCGGTCCGGGGTCGAAGGGCGCGATGATCATCCCGTCAACGGGCGGGCTCAAGCCCACACACGAGCGTCCCCCGGCGGAGGTATCCCGGGCTGCTGCGGCGGGGGCGAGCAGCGACACGGCGGCGATTAACACTACGGCTGGGCGAGCAGCAATCACAGCAGACTCTCTGCCCCCCGTCGCTCTCCTGCCTGCGGCGCCAGTCGGAAGCTATCTCGATCCGCAGCCCATTTCAAGACCTTCGTCGCGAGGCGGGTGCAGCGGCGAACCCGGAGTGTTCCCCCGTGGCAAACTACCCGGAATGACAGTTGCCGGTCACCACGCGAGCCGTTCGCTCCGGATTTCCTTGCGACCTCCTACAATGGGGCGCCGACCAATGGGAAGAGAACGGCTGTAGATGCGCATCGTCGTGGTGGGCGCGGGAGCTGTAGGGGGCTACATCGCCGAACGCCTGTCTCTCGAGGGGCAGGACGTGGTCGTGATCGACATCGACCCGCTGCGGGCAGCCGAGATCAGGGACCGGCTGGACGCCCTGGTCATCACCGGTAACGGCGCCGGCGCCGCCACGCTCGAACAAGCCGGAATCGGCCAGGCCGAGTTACTCCTCGCGGTGACCGCCAGCGACGGCGCCAACATCCTCGCCTGCCACACGGCGAAGAGGATGGGCGTGCAGCGCACCGTCGCCCGGGTGCAGGACCCGGATCTCAGGGACGGCCTCGACGGCATCGATGTCGACGTGGTCATCGATCCGGTGGAGGCGGCTGCCGAGGAGATCGCCGCGCTGGTTGTGGAGTCCGGACTCTCCGAGCTCATCGAGTTCGGCGAGGGACAGCTGGCACTCGTGGGCGGAACCGTCACCGCCGCGTCGCCGCTGGTCGGAGTAACGCTGAAGGATGTTCCCCGCAACGAGAGCTTCAGCTGGCTGGCAATCGCCTCGGTCCGTAACGGCAGCACCATCGTCGCGCATGGAGACACGACGGTGCTGGAAGGCGACCACCTGCTGCTGATGGTCAAGAGCAAGAATGTCGATCGGGCCAAGTCGATGATCGGCATCCACGACCGTGACATCCGCCGCGTGCTGATCATCGGAACGACCCGGGTAGCCCGGCTGACCACCGACCGGCTGGTCAGATCCGGCATGGAGGTCGTGGTGATCGACCCCGACGAAGCCCGATGCGGTGCCGTCGCCGAGGAGATCCCGTCCGCACTCGTGATCGCCGCCGACCCCACCGATCCCACGGTGTTCGGGGAGCTCGAGACGAACCTTCACGACTCCGTGGTCGCCCTCACCGGGGTCGACTCCATGAACCTGATCCCCTGCCTGGTCGCCAAGGCGATGGGTGCGGCCACCACCATCAGCCGGGTGATGCGCATGAGCTACGTGGGCCTGCTGGCGGGTATCGGCGTGGACACCACGGTGTCCACCCGGCTGACGGCCGCTGCATCGATTCTCCGGTTTGTGCGCCGGGGCACCGTCTACTCGGTGGCGACCTTCTCCGACACCAACGCGGAGGTGATCGAGTTGGAAGCTGTCCCCGGCGCCCGGGCGGTGGGCCATTCGCTCCTCGAACTGACCCTGCCCCACGGGATGGTGATCGGCGGAATGCTGCGCGGCGACATCGCCTTCGTCCCCTCGGGCGCAACCACTATCGAGGAGCACGATCACCTGATCATCTTCGCCATACCCGACGCCATGGCCGCCGTCGAGTCGATGTTCTCGGCGTGAGCCCCCCCCGGCGGCCCTTCACCGGGCACCACCCGTGACATGAACTCATCCGGACGATCGTTAGGGTTCCATCGCCCGGGTTCCATGTTCCGGCGCCTGTCCTACGTGATCGGAGCCGTGGTCGTGGCGGCCGGACTCGCCATGCTGCCGGCCGCCGCCACATCCCTCATCTACCGGGAACGGGAGGTCGCCGCATGGATCACCGTGTCGGCGGTGCTCACCATCCTGGCCGGGTTGTTCGGATGGCGGGTGATGGGTCGCCCCGGCACGCTCACCACCAAGGAGGGCTTCGCGTCGGTGGGTCTCGCCTGGTTCGCGATGGCCTGCTTCGGGGTACTCCCCTACCTCCTCTCCGGCACGATCGGCAACCTCACGGACGCCTTCTTCGAGACTGTGTCCGGATTCACCACCACTGGCGCCTCGCTGGTACCCGATCCGGCCGCGCTGCCGCGCGGCATGCTCATGTGGAGGTCCACCACTCAGTGGCTGGGCGGGATGGGAGTGATCGTCCTGTCGCTTGCCGTCCTTCCCCTGCTCGGAACCGGCGGCGTCCAGCTCGCTCGGGCCGAGGCTCCCGGTCCCGAACCCGATCGTCTAACGCCTCGATTCCGGGAAACCGCCAAGACGCTGTGGTACATCTACGCCTTGTTGACGCTGGTGGAGACCCTGCTCCTATGGGCGGGGGACATGACACTCTTCCAGGCCATCAACCACTCCTTCACCAACATGGCCACCGGCGGGTTCAGCACCGAAGCCACCTCCATCGACGGTTTCAGCCCGTACGTGCAGTGGGTGGTGATCGTCTTCATGTTCATTTCCGGAACCTCATTCGCGCTGCACTTCCGAGCCCTGCGGGATCCCGGCCGGTACCTCAAGAACGCCGAGTTCAGGTTGTTCACCGGGATCGTGGCGGTCGCCACCCTGGTCATGATCCTGAGCCTGTGGGGGCAGGCGCCTGCAGCCGACGTCATACGCGACTCGGTCTTCACATCTATGTCCCTGGTCACCGGCACCGGATACGCGACCGCCGACTTCGGCGCCTGGATACCGGCTCTCCAACTGTTCGTGGTCGGCCTGATGTTCCTGGGCGGTATGGCGGGATCGACCACCGGCGGCATCAAGATCTACCGCATGGGTGTGCTGGTCAGGGCGGCCGCGGCCGACCTGAGGCGCCTCATCCACCCTCGTGGGATCTTCTTGATCAGGTTCGGCTCGAAGCGGGTGCACGAACCCATCGTGCAGAGTGTCCAGTCGTTCTTCCTCTTCTTCATGTTCCTTTTCATGACCGGTACTTTCCTGCTGGGCTTCCTGGGCGCCATATTCGGGCCCGAACTCAGCCTCGTGGAAGCCGCATCGGCCACCGCCAGCGCGCTCAGCAACTTCGGCCCGGCGCTCGGTGAGATGGGGCCGACCGGCAACTACTCCGCCCTGACGTGGCCCGGCAAGTGGTTGCTCTCGCTGCTCATGATCGCCGGCCGCCTCGAGCTGTTCCCGGTGCTCCTACTATTCACCCGATCGCTCTGGCGCAGGTGAGCCGGCCCACCGCGGGGGGCGCGGAGGCTCAACCGTTCAGCAGGACCACCAGGCGATCGCGGTGGATCACCTCCGGCGGGAGACCGGTATCCGTGCTGCGCTTTCCCATCCGATCCCTGATCTGATCCGAGTCGGATGTCACGAGCCCCTTCCCCACCAGAACACCCGCGGGGCTCCGGACCTCCACCGACGAGCCTGCCGGGAACTCGCCGTCCAGTCCGGTGACCCCCACCGGCAGTAGCGAGCCGCCGCGGCGCGCCAGGGCCCGCACCGCACCATCATCGATCCGCAGCGTGCCGCTGGGTTGCTGCCCGAACGCCAGCCACAGCTTCCACGCTGACAGCTTGGTGGCGCCGGGCACCACGTACGTGCCTGTAGCACCACCTCGGATGATGGTGTCGATGACACCCGGCCGGTCCGACCTGGCGATCACGGTGGGGATGCCGGACCAAGCCGCCATCCGCACCGCCTTCACCTTGGTTCGCACCCCTCCCGATCCAACCGGCCCGGGTGCTCCCGCGGCCACCCGGTCCAGGATGGGATCCCGGTGGCGGACGGTCCGGATCGGCTCCCCCTCCCCCGAGCGGGGATCGGCCGAGTAGAGGCCGTCCGTGTCGGTCAGGAGCACCAGCATCCCCGCACTGACCAGGTGAGACACGATGGCGGCCAGCCGGTCGTTGTCGCCCATCTTCCAGCCGTGGATGGCCACCGTGTCGTTCTCGTTGACGATCGGGACTATCCCTCGCTCCAACATCCGGGTCAGGGTCCCCCGAGCGTGGAGATACTGGGCCCGCATCTGGAGCACGTCCACGGTCAGCAGCACCTGGCCCACCGTCCGGCCGACGGTCGGGAATACCCGGCTGTAGTGGGACATCAGTAACGTCTGGCCTACCGCGGCCGCCACTTGCAGGCCCGTGGTGTCGGAAGGACGTCCGCCCACGGCCGGCGATCCGGCCGCTACTGCGCCCGAGGAGACCAGCACAGCCGGGTGGCCGGCCTCCCAGAAGGCGCTCACCTGCCACATGACACGCTCAACGGCCCGTTCGTCCACCGAGCCGTCCGCGCGGGTGAGACTGGACGAGCCGACCTTGAGGACTACCGGGCTCCCCGGTGGCGGCGGCTCGCGACGCCCGGCGGTGTCCCTATCCAACGTCGGGCTCCGAATACTCGAATACCAGGTCGCCGATCCGTACCTCGTCGCCCTCCTGGGCGCCCGCTCTGCGCAGCGAATCATCCACGCCGAGACGAGAGAGCCGGCGGGAAGCGAGCCGGGCGGCGTCGGACAGAGTCAGGTCGTTGAAAGCCACGGCCCGTTCCGCGGCGCGGCCGTTCACCACCCAGACGCCATCCACGCGCTCCACCTCGAAGGTGGCGCCGAGCGGACGATGCAGGACATAACCCTCGCCCTGGTCGCTCGTACTCGCCGCCCGGTCAACGGCGTCGGCGACCCGATGGACCAGGTCATCTAGGCCCTGTCCGGCCACCGAGCTGATCTCGATCAGGTCCGGGGCGAGTTCAAGCAGGGCAGTGGTAACCGGGCTCTCGACAGAGAGGTCACGTTTGGTGACGGCCACCACGCGCGGGCGATCCGCCAGGCCCGGGTCGTGCATGCGAAGCTCGCGCTCGAGCACCTCGTACTGGCGTTCCGGAGAGAGTTCCTGCAGAGGTGACGGGTCAAGGAGGAACACGAGCACCCGGGCTCGCTCGCAGTGCCGGAGGAACTCGTGCCCGAGTCCCTTGCCCTCGGCAGCCCCCTCCACCAGGCCGGGCACATCGGCCATCACGAACGACCGGTCGTCGATCGTCACCACTCCCAGGTTGGGGACCAGCGTGGTGAAGGGATAGTCGGCGATCTTGGGGCGGGCCGCCGATATCCGCGAGATCAGGGTCGACTTGCCGGCGTTGGGGAAGCCGATCAACGCCGCATCGGCAACCAACTTCATCTCCAGGGTGAACCAAGCCTCAGTTCCGTACTCGCCCTGCTCGCAGAATGACGGCGCCCGGTTGGAGGTCGAGACCAGCGCCGCGTTGCCGCGGCCTCCCCGGCCGCCCTCCAGCACCGTGACCTCCTGGCCGGCGGCCACCAGGTCGGCCACCAGCCGGTCCTCGTCATCGATCACCATCGTGCCGGGGGGTACCCGCACGATCAGGTCCTCACCCTGCCGGCCGTGGCGGAGGTCGGACGCACCATGGCTCCCGCCATCCGCTGCGCGGTGGGGACGCCGACGGAAGTCCTGCAATGTGGACATTCCCTCGTCCACGGCGACGACCACGCTTCCGCCGTGCCCGCCCGATCCGCCGGCCGGCTTCCCCCGGGGGCGGCGTCCGACCCGGCGGAAAGACACCGCGCCGGCCCCACCGTTACCGGATCGAAGGTGGACGCGGACCTGGTCGATGAACACGATCCACCGTCCCGCGGTCAGGGATGTTCCGTGCCGGTGCCCTAATGATCAGCGAAGGTCGGAAAGGACGCTCACCCGGCGGCGACCTCCCTGACGGTGGTACTTCACCGTGCCCGGAGCGATCGCGAAGAGCGTGTCATCGCCGCCGCGGCGTACATTGACTCCAGGATGGATGCGGGTGCCCCGCTGGCGAACCAGGATCGTCCCCGCCGTGATCTCCTGACCATCGAAAACCTTCGGGCCGAGCCGCTTGGCGTGCGAATCCCGCCCGTTCTTGGTGGACCCACCACCCTTGGTCTTGGACACTTCAGGCCTCCTTAAGTGACGGCGCCCACATGGGTTATCTCGAGGCGGGTATGGCGCTGGCGGTGGCCTTTCCTGCGACGGTACCCGGACTTGTTCTTGTACTTGAACACCTCGACCTTTTGACCCTTGATGTTGCCGAGTACCCGGGCCTTGACCTGCATTCCGGCCAGTTCCTCCCGGCCGGTGATCACGGCGCCGTCATCAGAGACCACCAGCAGCGGAGTGAAGGTCACTTCGTCCCCGGCATCGTTCAGCAACTCCACGTCGATCACGTAACCCTTGGACACTCTGGTCTGCTTGCCACCCGAGCGGATGATCGCGTACATCTCGGAATTCAACCTTTCGACCCGATCCCGGCCGGGCGCTCTCCGCGCCGACCAGCGTTCACATCGCAACCTTGTCGCCCACCGGGTTGATCGGAACCCCCGATGTAGCCGCTTTCTCGTGGAGCACGAGGCCGCGTCCGTCGCAGGTGGGACAAGGCTCGGAGAAGGATTCTATCAGACCGCTGGACACATTCTTGCGCGTCATCTCCACGAGGCCGAGACTCGAGACGGAGTGCACCTGAGTGGTGGTCTTGTCGGCGGCGAGCGCCGCCCGGAGCCGCTCCAGGACCGCCTCACGGTTCTTCTTGACCTCCATGTCGATGAAGTCGATGACGATGATGCCACCTATGTCTCGCAGGCGAAGCTGGCGCCCGATCTCCTCGGCGGCTTCGAGGTTGTTGTGAAGGACCGTGTCCTCGAGGTTCGCTTCCCCCACGTACTTGCCGGTGTTCACGTCGACCACCGTCAGCGCCTCGGTCTGGTCTATTACCAGGTGTCCCCCGGACGGCAGCCACACCTTGCGGTCCAGCGCCCGGCGGAGTTGGTCGTCCACGCGGAATCGGGCAAACAGGCTCTGATGCGGGACCTGGCTGAGATGCACCCGGGCGACCAACTCCGGGGAAACGTCCTTCAGATACCCGAGGACCGCCTCGTGAGCCCGCCGATCATCTATCAGCAGGCGACGGAAATCCTCCGTGAAGTGCTCACGGATTACCCGGATCAGGAGGCTGGGCTCCTCGTGGATCAGCCGGGGCGCGGACGCGTCCTTACCGGCCGCCTCGACCTCGGCCCACTTGGCCTTGAGGCGGGCGATATCGGCCACGATCTCCCGCCGCGACGAACCGGCCGCGGCCGTCCGCACGATGAGGCCGAAGCCGGGCGGGCGCTCCGCCTGGAGTAGGAGTCGCAGCCGGTTGCGTTCCGCCTCGGGCAGGCGGCGGGATATACCCAGCATGGAGTTCTTGGGGGAAAGCACAAGGTGCCGGCCGGGCAAGGTCATCTGGCTGGTGAGCCGAGGTCCCTTGCTGCCCATCGGGTCCTTGTCGACCTGGACCATAAGGTGGTCGCCCTTCTTGAGCTGGCGCTCGATGCGGGGGCCCCGACCATGGGTACGCCGGGCCGAATTGAGATCCCCGGCATAGATGACGCCGTTCTTCTCCGTGCCGATATCCACGAAAGCGGCCTCCAAGCCCGGAAGCACGCTGCGGACGACGCCGTTGTAGATGTTGCCGACCAGTGACTCCTGATCCGAGCGGTGGACGTAGTGCTCCACCAGCAGCGACCCCTCCAGCACCACGATCTGGGTCTGGTGGGGCAACACCCGGACCAGCATCTGGCGGCGTCCGGCCGCGGGAAGCGGAACCGTCCCCTCCATGTGGGGACGTGAACGGCCGCGATGACGGCTTCCGGACCGGGCCGGCCCTTGCTTGGGCTGTCTCTTCTTCCGCTTGCCGGCGGCCTTGGTGGCCACCTGATTCGGCTTTTTCGGCAGCTCTCTTACCCGCCGGACCTTGACGGTCTTACCGCTGATCTTTCTGGTTGTTCGTTCTTCGGTCGACTCGTCGCCGACTCCGCGGCGAACTATTTCGGCTGTCTTGCGCCGAAAGAAAGGCATTACTGATGTCTCCTTGATCTGAAAGGACGCACGCGACGGTCAGGGCTGAAACCAGGAGCGTTCGGACGACGGTGCAACCAGTACGGGCAGTGACTCTGGTCTGCTGCTCCGTCACGGTCTCCGGTCCCCTTCTCCTGCCGGTGCGGCTACTTGCTTCGACGTATGCCGGTGGGCCCGGCCCGCGCGGACCCTGCCTGCCGGCCTGCCGCCGGCCTCAGAGGGAACGATTTCCCATGCCGACGACGCCTCGTTGTTCCGTGACTCATCGAACCCCTCGAAGGCGAACCGGTCTAGTGCTCACTCCAGATACATCTGGTCGAAGGTCCACAAGTCCTCGTGCCATTGCGACTCATCGCAAATCGTCCCGGAGAGATTGACTACCCACGAGGAAGGGCCTTCCGGGACGGGCCTGGTAGGGGGCAACTGGATGTCAGGCTCGGTCGAGCCGCCACCCACCGCAGGTGATACTAACACCTAGTTCAGAGATCGCGCGCCTCCGGCCGGTCGCTGACCGGCGATCTCGATCGCCAGACAGAGTTCACTATCCCCAGCCCACCCGCCATGGCGATCATGGCTGAACCACCGGCACTCATGAACGGCAGCGGGAGCCCGGTCACCGGTACGAGGCCGACGGTCATACCGATGTTGACGAACACGTGGAACGACAGGAGCGCGGCCATGCCCACCGCGATCATGGACCCGAACGCGTTGGGCGCTCCCGCGGCCACGATCAGCACGCGCCATATCAGGATGGCGTAGGCGAGGATCACGGCCGAGCCGCCGATGAAGCCGAACTGCTCCCCCACCGCCGTGAAGATGAAGTCCGTGGTCTGGGAGGGGATGAAGCTGAGACGGGTCTGCGTGCCCTGCAACAACCCCCGCCCGACGAGCTGGCCTGAGCCGATGGCGATCTGGCTCTGGTAGAGATTCCAGTTGACACCCTGCAAGTCTGCGGTCTGGTCGAAGAACCCGGCGAGCCGGGCGGCCTGGTAGGACTTGAGGATGTCGAGTTGGAACACCGCTACCACACCCACGACCCCGGAAGCTCCCAGGACCAGCATCTGGCGAAAACTGGAGCCGGCTGCGAAGAGCATCCCGACCGTGATGAAACCCACCACCAGCATGGTGCCGAGGTCGGGCTGGAGGAAGATGAGGAAGCTCGGGACGGCCGCCATCAGCAGGGCCGTCCCGAGGGGCTTCCACGACAGGCGCCGCCCGGCCCCCATCGCCAGCAGGCTCGCCAGCGCGACTATCAGGGCCACCTTGGCGAATTCGGACGGCTGGAACTGGAAGCCCCCCACGGGGATCCAGCGGGTGGCGCCCTTTTGCGGAGGGGCGAACAGGACGCCGACCAGGGCGATGATCATGATGCTGTAGATGAGAGTCGGAATGCGCCGGTACAGGCGATAGTCGATCATCGACGCCGCCACGTAGGTGATCAGCGCCACGCCCGCGAAGATCATCTGCCTCCGCATCGCAGACGTGGGATCGCCCGTTTCCTCCTCCAGCCGGACGAAGGTCGACGAGTAGACCATCACGCTCCCCAGGGCCATCAGGGCGGCCATCAGCACGAAGACGATCACGTCGGGAGTGGGCCTGGGGCGGTCCTCGAATATCCCGCCCACGCCCTCCAGGGAACGACCCAGCACCGCCATGCTCTACCGCTCCGTGTCCTCGCCGGCCACCAGGGGCGTGACGTCGGCACCGAGCAGGTACTGGAATATGGCGCGTGCCGCCGGCGCCGCCACCGCGCCTCCCGAACCGCCCTCGTCCACCATCACCGCGACCACCCACCGCGGGGCGTCGATCGGCGCCACACCGACGAACCATGCCGTCGAGTCGTGGAAGACACCTTGCTGGTCGGTGAAAGACTGGGCGGTGCCGGTCTTGCCTCCCACCAACTCGACCAGTCCGCCCAGATCCTCGAATGCGCGCCGCGCCGTGCCGGAACGAACCACGGAGGTCAGGTCACGTCTCAGGGACGCGACGGTTTCCGGACCGATGTCCACCGACCGGAGCACCCGGGGTTCGAGGGTTCTCAGCCGCTCCCCTTCCGCGGTTTCAATGGCGTCCGCCACCCTCGGTTGGTAGACGGTGCCGCCGTTGAGCATCGACGCGTAGGCGACCGCCATCTGCAACGGCGTGGTCACGATCGGGCCCTGGCCGACCACCAGGTTCATGAGGTCGCCGCCGAGCCAGCCCTCGGCCCGGACCCGCCACGGCTGCCGTTCCTGCCACTCCTCGAAGAGTTGGCGATCGCCCAGGATGCCCTCATGCTCGAACGGGAGGTCGATCTGGGTGGGGCGGCCCACGCCAACCGCCCGGGCCCACTCCTGCACCATCCCCTCCCGGTCGGTGCCACGGAAAGCCCTCCATATGGAGAGTGCCACCTCCCAGAAGTAGATGTTGCAGGACCGCCGGAGAGCATCATGGAGGTTCTGCGGCCCGTCCGACTCGGGAAATGTCCAGTTCCTCCAGAGATGCTGCGAGTCGTCCTCGAAGCGGTGCGCCAGCTGCGGCGAGCACTCGATTGTCTCCTCCGGAGTGGACACTCCCTCCGGGAAGATGTTCTCCTCCATAGCAGTGACGTAGGTGATGGCCTTGAAGGTGGATGCGGGCGGCTTTACACCCTGGATGGCCAGGTTGTTGAAGGCCTGGCGCTCCGACAGCTCCTCGAAGGAATCGAAGTCGATGCCGCCCACGAACGCCTGCGGCTCGAAGGTCGGGTAGGAGGCCATCGCCAGGATGGCGCCCGTGTTCACCTCCATCACCACTGCCGTGGCTCTCTCGGTCGGGTGCGGCGTCCGGTCCGGATCCTCCTCGTCCTGGGTCTCCTTCAGCGCGTTGGACAGGGCGATGGCCTCGACCAGGATCCTCTCCACCTCTGCCTGGACCTCCACGTCCAGGGTCAGCCGGACCGTGGCGCCGGTGACCGGAGAAACGGTCCCGATCTCCTCGAGAATGGCGCCTTCCGGATTTATCCGGTACACGTGTTTGCCGGGGGTCCCCTGCAGGAACTCGTCGTACTCCCGCTCCACCCCGAGCTTCCCGATCGGCGTGTTGGTATCCGAGGTGGGTAGTCGCTCGAGATCGCCCGGTGAGGGCAATCCCATATGACCCAGTACGTGACCCATCAACGACCCCTCCGTATACCCGCGAACGGGCAGGGCTCGCACGGTGACACCCGGCAGGGTGGCTCGCTGCTCCATGATCAGGTAGGCCGTATCGGCATCGATCTCGAACTCCGCCAGCGCGGCCACCTCTCCGGAGCGGGTTCGTTCCACCGCCTCGCGCACTTCGACGGGCGACAGGTCGAGGATGGCCGCGAGTCGTTGGAGTACGTCGTCCTCGACCGCGACGGGGAGGAGCGACCGGTCGATCTCGATAACGAGACCCGGCACGGAGGTGGCCAGCACGATGCCGTTCCGATCGACTATGTCGCCTCGCGGCGCCGCGATCGGCTCGCTGCTGACGATGTTCTGGTCGGCCTCCAGGAGCCACTCCGGGCCGGCGGCGAGCTGAACGAACCACAGCCGGAAGAACAGGATGGAGAACGCCCCGGTGAACAGTAGGGCCAGAACCCCCACGCGCCAGATGTTCGTCGCTTGTGCCCGCCCATCAGGCCGCTTCCTGTCGTTCACAAGTGGCTCCGGACCCAGCTATGGCGAGGGCCGGCCACCCGCGAGAACAGCACGTCGGCCAGCGGGAGGACGCCCAGCGCCAACAACATGTTGTAGACCGGCACCAGTAGGAACGTCCTGATGATGTCAGGATTGCCCAGCGTGCCCTCACCGAACAGGGTACCTATCAGAGCGTTGGTAACCAGCGTGACCAGTGTGATGCCGCCGGCGGTCAACACGCCGATCAGGAGTCCGTAGTTGAACCGATCCCGGCTCCGTACCGTGACATACGCGCCCACGGTGAATGCCAGTGCGCTCAGGCCCAGAGGCGCCGATCCGAGCGAATCGAGCAGCAGCCCGCCGAGAAACCCCAGCAAAACGGCCACTTCGGGCTTGAGCCACATCGCACCGACCACCACCATCAAGAGGACGACATCGGGACTCGCGCCGAAGGGTCTGATGCTGTGGAACACGCTGGTCTGGATGAGGGCCGCCACCATCACCAGAACCAGGGAGAGCAGGAACCGCAGACCCGCCATCTACGTTCCCGCATCCGTTTCGCCGACCTGGTCGGTCGAGCCGGCGCCCACCTCCGGAAGTCCGGCGGACTCGCCATCTTCGAGCTGTGGCGCTGGAGAGGAGGGCCAGGGGATCACCGCTACGTACTCCAGGCGCTCGATGTCACCGATGGGTTCCACCCGGACCCTGATGATCCCGAACTGCGGCTCCGACGCCTCGGCCACGACGCCGACGTCCAGGTCCTTCGGGTAAGCGCCGGACTCTCCGTAGGGCCCGTAGGTCACCAGCAACTCGCCGCCCTCCAGCGGAGACAACGCTTCCAGAATGGAGAGCTCCAGGGCTCCGGCGCCTTGTCCGGTCACCACCCCGCGCTGTCCGTCGGGCAGGCGCACCGTGACCGCCGGCGCCCGGCGCGACGTGATCGGCACGACATTGGCCCCGGTCTCACTCGCCTCGGACACCAGGCCGACCAGCGCCCCTTGCCCGTCCACCACCGGCTGGCCCGTATGAACCCCGTCACCGGTACCACGGTCGATGGTCAGGGTCGGGTCGAGAGTCCCTCCCCGAGCAGTGACCTCAGCGGAGACGGCCAGTTGATACAGGTCCTCGCCGAGGCGCAGCGCCAGGAGCGTCTCCAACTCGGATACCTGGGCCTCCAGGTGACCGACCTGAGCCGCTTCCCGTTCCAGTGACTCGATCCGGTCGCGGAGTCGCTGGTTCTCCTCGCGGAGCCCGGCCAGGTTGGACAGGCCGTCGGAAAAGCTCACGACTGGGGTCACCACCGCGTTCGCAGCCGCCTGGAGCGGCGCCATGACCACCTGTGCGGTGTTGCGAAGGTCCGCCCCGAACCCTCCTCTGGAAGCACGGATGTCAAGAGTCATGAGGGTGAGGGAGATTACGAGCAGGCCGATGGCTACGTAAGCGGACCGATCCGCCGGGACGCCCCCCTTCCTCCTGCTTCCGGCGCGCCGCAGGGCCCGTCTTCCGGCATTCGAGAGTCTTGGCGGAACGGAGATTTCCCTGGCCCTTCACTTCATCCGGCAGGCCCGGCTGCCGGACCTGGAACCGAGCCCTAGGGCGCCGAAGAATCCCGTACAGACCACACGCCTGGAAGAGTGCTCAAAAGGGCGGGGATGGATCGGCCCGCAATACCTCGACCAGGGCTCTCGTCGCAGACTCATCGGGCCAACCGGACAATTTCGGTACCCTCCTAGAACCGCCCGGACGACTCGAGGACTCCCTGCAAGACGTCGAACTGTTCCAGGCATCGGCCCGATCCGACCACCACCGATTGCAGAGGCCGTTCGGCGACTTCAACTCGCAGGCCTGTCTCGAACGCCAACCGGTGATGCAGGACCTTGAGCAAGGCGCCCCCGCCGGTGATCACGATTCCGACGTTCATCAAGTCGGCGGCAAGCTCGGGCGGGGTGTTGTCCAGGGTGTAACGGACCGCGTCGATCATCATGGATAGCGGTTCCTGGATGGCTGCCCTGACCTCGGATGCCGTGAGCAGAATGGTCTTGGGCAGGCCGGCCACCAAGTCCCGACCCTTCACCTCGGCGCTGGGCTCGTTGTGGTACGGATAGGCCGAGCCGATCGCCATCTTGATCTGCTCCGCGGTCCGCAGGCCCAGCAGGAGGTTGTGCTCCTTCTTCACCCACTCGACGATCCGCTCATCCATGTCGTCGCCACCCACGCGGACACTCTTCGACACCACGATGCCGCCCATGGCGATCACCGCCACCTCGGTGGTTCCTCCACCGATATCGACCACCATCGACCCGGTCGGCTCGTTCACGGGCAATCCGCATCCGATGGCCGCCGCCATCGGCTCATCGATGGTGAACGCGTTGCGGGCGCCGGCGTGGTAGGCCGCTTCTTCCACGGCCCTACGTTCCACACCGGTAATGCCGGACGGGACGCAGATCACGATCCTGGGCTTGGCCCACCGGCGGCGGTGCACCTTCTTGATGAAGTAACGGAGCATGCGCTCGGTGATGTCGAAGTCGGCGATCACGCCGTCCCGGAGAGGCCGGATCGCCTTGACGTGCGAGGGGGTGCGGCCGATCATGCGCTTGGCGTCCATGCCCACGGCCAGCGCCTCGTTGGTGTTGGTGTTGATCGCCACCACCGAGGGCTCGTTGAGCAGGACACCCTGGTTGCGGACGTAGACGAGGGTATTAGCTGTACCCAGGTCCACGGCCATGTCCTGGCCGGCAACGACGAACGGGTTATCTGGCATCGGTGAAAGGTCCCTGTCGCAGGTCTCGGGCCAACTCTACCCTACGGATCGGCGCTACGGTTTGCCGGTTGGCTCGGCGGTCCGTAGCCATCACGGGAACCAGAGCGCCAACTCGCGAGCAGCGCTCTTCGGGCTGTCGGATCCGTGGACGATGTTCTCCCCGACCTCCAGCCCGAAATCACCCCGGATGGTGCCCGGACGCGCCAGGGCGGGATCCGTAACCCCCATCATGGCTCGAGCCACCGCGATCGCCGACTCGCCCGACCAGTGCATGGCGACCACCGGACCCGAGGTGATGAAGTCGATGAGGCCCTCGTAGAAGGGCTTGCCCTCGTGCTCCGCGTAGTGCGCGGCCGCGATGGCGCTGTCGGGCAGAACCATCTCGAGGCGACACAGGTCGAGTCCCTTGGCTTCGAACCGGGAGATGACCTCACCCACGAGACGGCGTCTCACCCCGTCCGGCTTCACCATTATGAAGGTGTCCTCATGGGCCATCTCTATGCCTGCCTTTCATGTCCGAGCGCCGGGGGATCCGGAGCCGGCCCCGATGGAGCCGCGCCACTCATGGCTCGAGAAACGGTTGACGGTCCGGAGGAGGATTCTAGGAGGGTCCGAAAGCGACCATTGCGGGGTTCGCGGGTGGCGTACCACGTCGTCGCCTGCGACAGGGGAGCGTGCGACCCCCTCCCGCCTACGTCGGCAGCACCGTCCTACCCGACGAGTGCGGTACGCGCCTCACCCGCCACGTAGAAGGATCCGGTCACCAGGATGGCGCCCTCGGCTCGACTCCACTCCCTGGCCAGCTCCACGGCCGCGCTGACGGGCCTGACCCAGGTGACCGGAATACCGGGTAACACCCTCTCCAGAGCCATCACCAACTCACCCGGTTCGGCGGCTCGCTCATGATCCGCCGCGGTGGCGATGGCCTGACCGACGAGTCCCGCGAACGGCGCCAGCATGGCGTGGATGTCCTTGTCGCGGAAGGCGCCGACCACCAGGGTCCAACCTGCGGCCGGCATCTCCTCGCGCAGCGTGCGGGCCAGGGCATCTGTGGCCTGCGGGTTGTGGGCGCCGTCCAGCACGACCAGAGGGGCCCTTCCCACCACTTCCACCCTGGCCGGAACCGTGGTGCCGACCAAGCCGTCCCGGACCGCCTCGCACGGCAGGGCGCGCCCGAACAGCTCCTCGACCGCCGCCACGGCCACGGCCGCGTTGGCTGCCTGGTGGCGGCCGTGCAGGGGAACGTACAGGTCGTCATATTGCTCGTAGATCCCGTCGAAATCGTATGACCAGCCCCCCACCGACATGCGCAGGTCCTCGATCCGGAAGTCCCTGTCCAAGGCACGGCGCACCGAGCCGACCTCGTCCGCTCTCCTATCTGCCACCGGCTCCACATCGTCGGGGAGGTTCCCGGTTACCAACACCCCGCCTGTCTTGAGGATGGCCAGCTTCTCACGCGCTATCTCGACCTCGGTTGTCCCCAGGTACTCGGCGTGATCGATCGAAACGCCGGTCAGCACCGCCACCTGGCTCTCCAAAACGTTGGTGGCGTCGAGGCGACCCCCCATCCCAACCTCCACCACAGCCACATCCACCGCTTCGTTGGCGAAGTGGGCGAAAGCGGCCGCCGTGGTCAACTCGAAGTAGGTGGCGCGCTCCCCGGTCTCGGCCTCCAGCAGGTCGACGAACGGGGCGACGTCCGTCACGGCCCGCGCGAACTGCTCCGGCGTCGCCATCTCGCCGGCCACCTTGAACCGTTCTTCCACCCGCTCGAGATGCGGGGACGTGAACGTGCCCGACTTAAGACCTATCTCATCCAGGACGGAGGCAGCCGCAGTGGTGACCGTCGTCTTGCCGTTGGTTCCTGTGATATGGATCGCCGGGCTGCGAAGGTGGGGAGAGCCCATCATCTCCAGCAGGCGATGGATCCGCTCGAGCCCCGGCTTCCACCCCAGTTCTATGTGCCGGTCGAGATAAGCGACGGCCTCGTCGTAGTCCATCCGGTTCAACGTTCGGCCGGCTGCGGACCGGCATCCCGGCCGGCGCGCCGGCTACCCAACCACTTCTCCGAGAGCCTCGAGCTGACCGACCAATCTGTCGACCAGGGCTCGGGAGGCGACCGCCTTCTGCTCCTCCCTGGCCACGACCTCTCCGGGAGCGCGGGAGCGGAAGGACGGGTTGGACAGCTTGGCTTCCGACTGCTGCAGCTCGGCGCGGGCCTTCTGGAGGCGGCGTCCCAGCCGCTCCTGCTCGGCCTTGATGTCGATGACACCCCGAACCTCCACGTAAGCCTCCAACGGGCCGGCCGCCACCCGCAGGTAGCCCGAGCTTTCCGGAGGGCCGCCCACCCTGGCGTCGACCCCCGCCAACGAGGCGAGCTGGGGTGCCCACCAGTCACGCCAGGCGCCGTCCGGATCATGAACCACCGCGTTGAGTTCCTCGCGAGCCGACCACCCGTGATATGACCGGGATGCCCTCAGGGCCGTGATCAGATCCTGGAGCGTCTCCATGCCGTCGGGCGCCGCGTAACGAGGCACATCCGGCCACGACGAGACGATCAGCAAGCCGTCGCCCACCAGATGGCTGTATAGCTCCTCGGTGACGAAGGGGATGGCCGGGTGAAAGAACTTGAGCATGTCGCGCATGACCACTCCCAGGGTCCGGATCACCGGCTCCGCCTCGGGACCTCCGGCCGCCAGCACCGGCTTCGACATCTCGAGATACCAGTCGAAGACCTCTGACCAGGCGAACGAGTACATGAGCGAGAAGGCATCCGACAGGCGGTGCGCATCGGACAATTCGTCGAACCGCGCCGCCACCTCACCCAACCGCTCGAGTATCCACCGGTCGACCGGACCCGGGTCATCCGGATAGCCTCCGGATTCGGGAACCGAACCGGCCGGCAGGTGGATCAGGGCGAACTTGGTGGCATTCCACAGCTTGTTGCCGAAGCGCCGGGCCGCATCCACCCAGCTGACATCGAAGGGCACGTCGTGGCCCGGGGATGCCGACTGCAGCAGGCTGAGCCGGAGGGCGTCGGCGCCGTACTGCTCGATCATCTCGAAGGGATCCACGATGTTGTTGAGCGACTTCGACATCTTCCGCCCGTCCGATGCCCGGACCAACCCGTGGATGACGATCTCACGGAAGGGGACATCCCCCGCGAACTGCATGCCCATCTTCAGCATGCGGGCCACCCAGAAGAAGATGATGTCGTAGCCGGTGACCAGCACATCGGTGGGATAGAACCGTTCCAGGTCTGCCGTCTCCTCCGGCCATCCGAGGGTGCTGAAGGGCCATAGGGCCGAGCTGAACCAGGTGTCCAGGACGTCCTCTTCGGGCCGCAACCGCTCCGAACCGCACTTCGCGCAACCAGGCGGTCGGGACACCGCCACCGTCACCTCGCCATCGGCCTCGCAATACCATGCCGGAATCCGATGACCCCACCAGAGCTGGCGGCTGATACACCAGTCCTCGAGGTTCTCCATCCAGCGGAAGTAGTTACGCTCCCACCGCTTGGGAACGAATCTGGCCCGGTCCTCCCGCACCACCTCTACCGCGGGGCCCACCAGTTCCGCGACCCGCACGAACCATTGGTTGGACAGGAGCGGCTCGATGGGCGCGCCGCTACGGGAACAGTGGCCCACCGTGTGGCGGTGCTCCTCGATGCGTTGGAGGTACCCGCCGGTCCTGAGGGCTTCGACCACCCTCGTCCGGGCCTCGAACCGGTCCAGCCCGGCGAACTCGCCGGCCGCGGCGGTCATCCTTCCGTCCTCGCCGATCACCTGGACGGGGGCCAGCCCGGTTCGTTGCGAGATTTCGAAGTCGAGCGGATCGTGGGCCGGGGTGACCTTGACCGCCCCGGTCCCGAAGTCCGGGTCGACCGCTTCATCGGCCACCACCGGGATGTCCCGCCCCATGAGCGGCAGGCGTACCGTCCGGCCGACCAGATGCCGGTAGCGGTCATCGCCGGGGTGGACGGCTACGCCCGTGTCGCCCAGCATCGTCTCGGCCCGCGTAGTGGCAACGGTTATGCCCGCCGCACCATCCCCGTCAGCGAAGGGGTAGGTGATATGGACGAGCCGGCCGTCAACCTCTCTGTACTCCACTTCGATATCGGAGATGGCGGTCCTGAGTCCGGGCGACCAGTTGATTATCCGTTGCCCCCGGTAGATGAACCCCTTCTCGTGGAGGCGCACGAACACCTCTCGCACCGCAGCGGATAGACCCTCATCGAGGGTGAAGCGCTCCCTCGTCCAGTCGCACGAGTCCCCAAGGGCCCGCATCTGCTGGGTGATGGCGCCTCCTGATTGCCGCTTCCACTGCCAGACCTGGTCTACGAACGCGTCGCGGCCCATCGACTGCCGGCTGAGACCCTCGAGGGCGAGTTCCCGCTCCACGACCATCTGGGTGGCGATGCCGGCGTGATCGGTGCCGGGTAGCCAGAGGGCCGCGTAGCCCTGCATGCGCTTCCGCCGGATGATCGCGTCCTGGATCGAGTGGTCCAGGGCATGCCCTATGTGGAGCACGCCGGTCACGTTGGGGGGCGGGATGACGATGCAGAAGGGCTCGCCGTCCGGATTGACCTCGGGACGGAATGCACCCGACCGTTCCCAGATCGGGTACCAGCGCGCCTCGACGCTCTGCGGGTCGTAGCTTCCCTGGAGGGGGTCGGGGGGGCTGGTGGTCATGGCGGAGACGAAATCGGCCGCGCTTACCCGACCCGGGCCGGGCGGCTACGCGCTCCTCTCGCGACGCTTCTCGATATCACTGATCGCGAGCAGGGTCGGGTTGGTCTTCTCCTCGACCACCTTCCGGTCGATTACCACCCGGCCGATGTCAGTACGGGAGGGAAGCTCGTACATGGTGTCCAGGAGGACCTCCTCCAGGATGGCCCGCAGACCGCGGGCGCCGGTGCCGCGCAGCATCGCCAGGTCGGCGATCGCATCGAGCGCATCGTCCTCGAACAGCAGCTCCACATTGTCGAGCTCGAATATCCGGGCATACTGCTTGACCAGGGCGTTGCGGGGCTCCTGGAGGATCCGGATCAGCGCCTCCTTGTCCAGCGCGTTGACGGTGGCCACCATGGGAAGCCGCCCGATGAACTCCGGGATCAGACCGAACTTGATCAGGTCCTCCGGCATGACCTCCGAGAGCAACTCCTCCTGGGGCCGGTCGGGACGGGATCGGAGATCCGCTCCGAACCCCACCACCTTGTTGCCGATCCGGCGGGAGATCACCTCCTCGAGCCCGGCGAACGCCCCACCCGAAATGAACAGCACGTCGGTGGTGTCGATCTGGATGAACTCCTGGTGAGGGTGCTTGCGGCCACCCTGCGGGGGTACGGAGGCCACCGTTCCCTCCAGGATCTTCAACAGGGCCTGCTGCACGCCTTCGCCGGACACGTCCCTCGTAATGGAGGGGTTCTCGGCCTTGCGCGCGATCTTGTCGACCTCGTCGATGTAGATGATGCCCTGCTCGGCTCGCTTGATGTCGTAGTCGGCGGCCTGCAGCAGCTTGAGCAGGATATTCTCCACATCCTCGCCCACGTAACCCGCCTCGGTGAGCGCGGTCGCGTCGGCGATGGCGAAGGGCACGTTAAGCATGCGGGCCAGGGTCTGGGCCAGCAGCGTCTTGCCGCATCCGGTGGGCCCTATCAGCAGGATGTTGGACTTGGAGAGCTCCACCTCTTCCTTGCGGGGTGTTCCGGCCCGCACCCGCTTGTAGTGGTTGTAGACGGCCACGGCCAGGGTCTTCTTGGCCCGCGCCTGGCCGATGACGTAGCCGTCCAGGAAGTCGTACACCTCGGATGGCTTGGGCAACTCCCCGCTTTGCTCGGACTCCCTGGTGGAGAGGTCGTCGTCCAGGATCTCGGTACACAGCAGGACGCACTCGTCGCAGATGTAGACCCCGGGCCCGGCAATCAGCTTCTTGACCTGCTTCTGCGAATGACCGCAGAAGCTGCATTTGAGCAGATCGCTCCCGTCCCCGTATTTGGTAGCCACGCCTCAGAGATCCTCGACCGCTACCAATTCCCGGCTGGTCAGCACGGCGTCCACGATGCCGTGCTCCCCGTACTCCTTGGCCTCCTCGGCGAGCATCCAGAAGTCGCGGTCGGTGTCCTGGGCCAGCTTCTCGTAGTCCTGGCCGGTGTGGCTGGCCAGGATCCGGTTGAGTTGTTCCCTCATCTGGACGATCAGGCGGGCCTGTATCTCGATGTCCGTGGCTTGCCCGCTCGCCCCTCCCTGGGGCTGGTGGAGCATCACCCGGGCGTGCGGCAGGGCGAACCGCTTCCCCTTGGCGCCGCCCGCCAGGATCACCGCGGCCGCCGAAGCGGCCATCCCCATGCACACGGTGCTGACGTCCGGCTTGATGTACTGGATGGTGTCGTAGATCGCGAACAGGCTGGTGATGGAGCCACCTGGGGAGTTGATGTATAGGTTGACATCGCGGTCGGGATCCTCTGATTCGAGATGGAGCAACTGCGCCATGACCAGGTTGGCCACCGCGTCGTCGATCGGCGTGCCGAGGAAGATGATCCGGTCCTTGAGCAGGCGGGAGTAGATGTCGAAGGCCCGCTCGCCCCGGCTGGTGGACTCGACCACCGTCGGTACCAGGTAGCCCGTGGCCGGAGGATTCAGGACGGCGCTCACCGGCAGCATGATCTCGCTCACAGCTCTCCTCACTCGATCTCGGCTTCGACGATCTCCGGGGCATCGGGTGGATCGAGCCGGAGGTCGATCACAGCCCCGTCACCATCCGTGGCCACCACACCTCGCATGAGAACGTCCAGTGCCCGGGTCCGCAGGATATCACTGCGCACGCTGTTTTCTAGCGCACTGCCCGCGAGCTCCTCGGCGAGACTGTCGACCGACTGATCCGTTCGCGACGCAATAGCCTGGTATGCATCGAGGAGTTGCTCGTCGCTGACCTCGATTCCGGCGTGCGCGGCAACCGAATCCAGTAGCGCCCGGACCTGTATCTGCGCCGTGGCCTGGTCACGGAACCGCCCGAACACGGCTTCGATGTCCTGTCCGGTCGCCTCCAGGTACTCCTCGACTGTCGACCCCTGCTCATCGAGGCGTGCGCGGAAGTCCTCGTACAACCTCACCGCGGACGCATCGACGACGGCTTCCGGTATGCCGAGCGCCATCTCCTCGGCGAGCATCGTCAACAGGGTGCCGCGTAGCTGGCTTCGCAACGAGTCGAGCCGCTCTCCCTCCAGATCCTCGTACACCCGTTCCCGCAGCTCGCTCACGCTGTCGAAGTCGGTGAAGTCCGATGCCCATTCATCGTCCAGGTCCGGAAGGAGCTTCTCCCGGACCTCCTCGACGACCACCCGCACCCCGATCACCGTGCCTTCGGGCAGGTCGCCGACCGCGATGCGGAGCGGCGCTTCGAACTCGACCACCGCGCCGGCCTCGCAACCCAGCAGATGGTCGGTCAAGCCCTCGACGGGCGCCTCTACACCCAATTCGTACAGAAACCCGGTGGCCGAAGGCGCCTCCAGATGGCGCCCTTCGTGCGAGGAGCGGAGGTCGATGGCTACGTAGTCACCCGCTCGGCAGGGCCTTTCCACCGTCTCCAGTTCGGCAAACTGCTCCCTGTAGATGTCCAGGTACCGCTCGACAGCCTCCTCGCCAATCGCTTCGGAGACTTCGAGCTCCACTGTCCGTCCCTCATAGACGGGCGGAGTGCTCAGCGTGGGCCAGAGGCTCACGAACAGGTCCACCTCGACGCCCTCAGTGACCTCCCTGATGCCGTCCACCACCGGCGAGACCGCCGGCGTCAGACCGGTGCCTTCCCACACCTCGGGGAGCCGGTCGGTCAGCAGGTCCTCGATGGCATCGTTGCGGACTCGCTCCCTGCCGACCACCCGCTCCACCATGCGGCGGGGCGCCTTGCCGCGGCGGAAACCGTTGACATGGATCTCGCGCGACAGCCTCCGGGCGGCGCGGGTCTCGGCCGCCTCCAGCCTATTGCTATCGAGCAGGAGGGTTACACGGCGCTCGAATTCGCTCACTTCAGCAACGGTGAAAGACAAGACACTCCCTGGAGTCGGGCTAGGCAAGGTGCTGTCGAGCGACAGCACCAGGGTGACCGAGGGGATTCGAACCCCCGACCTCCTGGACCACAACCAGGCGCTCTAACCAAGCTGAGCTACGGCCACCATGCGCCGGGCACTACACCCGGCTTCTTGTTATCAGGACTCGCCATACCCGGATCAGTACCCATCGTGGCGCGCCCCCGGAAGGATTCGAACCTCCGACCAAGAGCTTAGAAGGCTCCTGCTCTGTCCACTGAGCTACGGGGGCTGGTCAGCCCTACGCTCCGCGGCAGCCCGGTCCAGGACTATTCCGTCAGAGCGGGTGAAGGGAATCGAACCCTCACCACCAGCTTGGAAGGCTGGAGCTCTACCATTGAGCTACACCCGCCGGGCCACCCCATGATACATGCCGAACCCGGCCGGCTGGGACGCGCCGGCACCCGGACAGGTCCGCCGAAAACGGAGGCCGAACGGCTAGCCTTCACGCAGGGAGGTATCAGGTCGGGCTGGTCGGATTTGAACCGACGACCTCCTGCTCCCAAAGCAGGCGCGCTGCCAAGCTGCGCCACAGCCCGGTCGAGCACCCCCAGGAGCGCTCGTTGAGCAGAGATACTAACCCTACGAGCGCACTTGGGAAGAAGGTTCTCAGTCCGGCGACAGGCCGGATTGCGGTCCTGGTGCTTCTGGCGGTCATCGCCTCGTCATGCTCATCGGGCGGAGAGGTGGCGGAGACGGCCCCACCGTCCGGCTCCACGGGATCCGCCTCACCGGCAGATCCAACCACCTCCGCCGGAGGACTCACAGCAGGTACGGCATCTCCGGATACCGGCCTGCACGGCGGCACTGTCACCGAGATGGAGGATTCATCGGATGGACCCTCCTCACAGCCCGATTCCGTCTCGTCCACGAGCCCCACGGCAACTCCGTTGGCGAGGGACTGCACCCCTCGTATCCCGGACGACTTCCATCTCACCGAGACCGCCCCCGTTCCGGCCAGCATCGAGATATCGCAGGCGGCGTTCTCGTGTGCTCACGAAGTGGGCCTGGCCTTCGCCACCAGCCCGCCGGCCATGGCCACCGTGACGGCAAGCGGTATTCGAGGGCCTCTGCTCCTGGTAGGCCAGTGGTTCGATGCCCGGCTGATGGCCGAGCTCCGACGCCTGGCGCCGGAACGGATCGTGGCCGCCGGATTCGACGAGCGGATACTCAGCGAAGCTCTCACCGGATTCACCGTGGAGCCGCTGGCGGTCGACTGGCAGGCGGAACTCCCGTCCGGCGGGACGACTGCTGAACGCGTCTGGTTGGTGGATCCGGCCACGCCTCCCGCCCCGCTGACCGCCCTCGGTCTCCAACTCGGCGCCGCGGTGGTCGCGGTGGAGGGGGACCTCCGGGCCGCCTCGGCCGAGGTGAGGGAGATGATCGCCGGCGCCACCACGGTGGACGTGCTCTGGGACTCGGAGGCGGGTTCCGCCTGGCAACTGGATGTGGTCCGGCGGGGCGACGAGATTCCGGGTGGCGGCCAGATCATGTTCGGCGATGGCATCCTGCGGCGCCTGGTGGCCATATACGGCCACCCGGTGACATCCGCCCTAGGAGTGCTGGGCGAGCAAGGCCCCGACGAGGGCGTCGACCGGCTCCGTTCGATCATGGAGGGCTATGGAGCGGACGGCTCGATCGTGCTTCCCACCTTCGAGATAATCGCCACGGTCGCCTCGGCCGGAGCCGGCCGGGACGGCGACTACTCGTCGGAAACGAAGCTGGACGTGATCCGACCGTGGATCGAGATCGCAGCCGCCAACGACGTCTACGTGGTCCTGGACCTCCAGCCGGGACGCACCGACTTCCTGACCCAGGCGAAGATCTACGAGGAGTTCCTCCGCCTGCCCCATGTGGGCCTGGCGCTGGATCCCGAGTGGAGACTGAAGCCCGATCAGGTCCATCTACGCCAGATCGGCACGGTCGACGCGGCGGAGATCAATCGGGTCGCCGATTGGCTGGCCGGGATCGTCCGCGAGGAAGCCCTCCCCCAGAAGCTCTTCATCATCCACCAGTTCCGCTTCTCGATGATCACGAACCGCTCCCTCATCGAGACGCCGTCGGAGCTGGCCGTGTTGATCCAGATGGACGGGCAGGGATCCCTCGGTTCCAAGTACAACACCTGGAACGCCCTGACCCTCGAGCCCGACGCCGATCAGTTCTGGTGGGGCTGGAAGAACTTCTACGACGAGGACTCCCCCACCGCCACACCGGATCAGGTACTGGAACTGAGCCCGGTGCCGGTGTTCGTGTCGTTCCAGTAGGTAGCAACAGTCCGGCGTCGTCGGCGGAAAGGGAAGGACTTGGAGCCTCGATGGACCTACAAACCGGCTAAGTCTTGACCCGGTCCGTGCGACTGCTCGTCTTCCAGCACATCGATTGCGAACATCCCGGCCGCCTGCGCGACTTTCTTCGCGAGGACGGTATGGACTGGACCGCGGTCGAACTCGACAAGGGCGATCCGATCCCGCCCTTGGAAGGATACGACGTCCTTTGGGTGATGGGCGGTCCCATGGATGTGTGGGATGTGGAGGAGCATCCGTGGCTAGTTGAGGAGAAACGGGCCATCCGAAAGTGGGTGCGAGAGATGGAACGACCCTTCCTGGGCCTGTGCCTGGGACACCAGCTGCTGGCGGACGCTCTCGGCGGCACCTGCGGACCGCAACGACCGCCCGAGATCGGAGTGTCCAGGGTGGACTTGACGGACGAGGGCCGGGGCGGATCCCATCTTCCATCAGATGGCCGAGAGCCAGGTCGTGTTGCAGTGGCATTCCGTGCGGGTGGCCCAGCCACCCGACGGCGCGGTGGTCCTGGCGAGTTCGCCGGACTGCCGGGTACAGGCCATGCGGGTGGGTCCACGAGCATGGTCGATGCAGTACCACGTGGAGGTGGAGGAGGACACGGTATGCAACTGGGCTGCGGTCGACGCCTACCGCACCGCTCTGGAGACCCTTCTCGGTCCCCGCGCTGTCGAGACGCTGGCCGCCGACGCCCGATGCCACATGACGGACTTCGAAACCACCGCCCGGATGCTGTACTCGAACTTCATGCGCGCCGCCCAAAGCGTGCCCGGGTCGCGATCCTGATGGCCGGCCACCCCTGGATCACCCGGCGCCGGGGCTTCTCGATCCCATGACCAAGCCTGCTCGCGAGCTGGCCGAGGAGTACTGGCGGTACCGGCTGGAACACCAGCACTTCGGCAACCTGGCCCGCGGCGAGTTGAGATACCTGGAGCGGTGGGACGATCTCTCGGCCGAAGGACGGGCCGCTTCGAGGGAGGCGAATCTGCGGTTCGCCGATGAGGCCTCCCAGGCTGTCAACCAACAGCCTTCCGATCGGATACTGGCCGAGACCGTAGCCGCGGCCGCCTTCATGGATGCGACCGTAGGGGTGTGGTGGCCGCAGCTGCAGGCGCCCAATGCCCAATCCGGGCTGCTCAGCACCCTGCTGCCGGCGCTGTGCCTGCAGCCTCTGGTCACCGCCGACCACGGCCTGCGGTACCTGCGCAAGTTGGGCGCCTTTCCTGCGATGATCGACCATCTGGCGGACCGTCTGGCGGAAGGCGCCGCCACCGGGGTCACGCCCCTCGCCCTCCATGTGCGCCAGACCATCGAGATGCTCGATGATCTCCTGTCCCGACCCGCCGCGGAGGATATGATCGCCACCCAGGCAGCTCCCACCGAGATGGACTCCCGCGAGGCCGAGCGGTGGCGGTCCGGGTTGATCGAGGCGATCGAGAACGGGGTGCGTCCGGGTCTGGCGCGCCTGGCCGAAGTGTTGCGGAAGGTGACTCTTCCCGCCGGACGCCCCTCCGATCGGGCCGGACTCTGCCACCTCCCGGGAGGCGACGCGGTTTACCGCGACATGGTCAGGGGCCACACGACCCTGGACACGGAACCCGAGACGATTCACGAACTGGGCCTGGAGAGGATCGGGCTGCTGGAAGAGGAGTACCGCCGGTTGGCCGGTCCGCTGCTCGGCACCCACGAAGTCAGCGAGATCTACGTGCGATTGCGCGATGATCCACAGCTTCGGTACGCCGACTCCGAGGAACTTGTGGCCGACGCACTCGGCTGTCTCGACAAGGCCTCCGCCGCCATGGACGCATGGTTTTATCCCACTCCCCGAGCGCCCTGCGAGGCCGACCCCATCGACCTGGGGGCCATCGCCTACTACTACCCACCCACTGCGGACGGCGCCAGACCGGGACGGTTCTTCTTCAACGTCGCCGACCCGAGCGCCTGGACAACCTTCCAGATTCCCGCCGTGACCTACCACGAAGGCATACCGGGACACCACCTTCAGATGGCGCTGGCCATCGAGAACACCGGCATCCACGACATCCATCGCAACACCTACCTGCCCGCTTTCGGTGAGGGATGGGGCCTGTACAGCGAGCGCCTCGCTGACGAGATGGGGCTCTACGAGGACGACTGGCAGCGGGTGGGGATGCTCACCGCCGACTCGCTGCGGGCCGGTCGACTGGTGGTGGACACCGGCATCCACGCCCTGGGATGGTCCCGCCGCAGGGCTATCGAATTCCTGGCCGACCACTCGCCCATGTCGCTCCATGAAATCACCGAGGAAGTCGACCGATACATCGCCTGTCCCGGCCAAGCTCTCTCCTACATGATCGGTCGGCTCGAAATCGAGTCGCTGCGCGCCGAGTCCGAGGCCGCGCTCGGCGAGGCCTTCGACATCAGGAACTTTCACGGAACCATCCTCGGCAACGGAGCCGTGCCCCTGAGAACGCTCAGGTCGATGGTCCGGGAGTGGCTGAGCCGGAACCGGTAGCCGCCATCGGCCATTCCCTTCGCCGAGAGAGACATCACTTCTATCGCACTGCCGATGCCATCAGGAGGCCAAGCGGGGCCGGGACTATTCGGCGCAGAGGATCGGGCGTCACAGTAGAAGCCGGGCTTTGCGTGGGGGAAAGACAGTGGACGCGGTGAGGTCTCGACATGGTCGCCGGATGGCGGTAGCCGGGGGTCCAGGATGAGCACATCCCAGTCCTCCCGTACCTTGTCCCGGCCGGGACCGACACTCCGTAGTGGCCGGCCACCCTGATCAGGCAACGGTATTCGGGTAGGTGGCGTGCGGGTGGAGGGACTCGAACCCCCACGGGCATTGCCCACCAGGACCTAAACCTGGCGCGTCTACCGTTCCGCCACACCCGCGGCGAGGGACACTGCTTGACCACTGCGGACCGTCCCGGGGTGGGTCGCCCGGGACTCGAACCCGGAACCTGCGGATTAAGAGTCCGTTGCTCTGCCAGATTGAGCTAGCGACCCACGGAGCAGTTTAGTGGTCTGTCTGCGAAACAACCAGGCGTGACCTGGCGGTCATCGGCGCCCCGTCGCTGCGTTCCGCTTCCTCAACGTGCCGCTGCGGGCACGCCCTCGTCAGCGGGCCTTGCGAGGAACACCACTGCCGACGCCATACCACACCGCCATTCCACAGACAGACCACTAGTGGACCGCCCGGTTAGCCGGAACCGGAGCGCGCCGCCAGGGCATCCGCCAGCGCTTGGATGGCGCGAGCGCGGTGACTGATCAGGTCCTTCTCCTGTGGCCCCATCTCGGCCAGGGTCCGGCCATTCACGGCGAAGACCGGGTCGTATCCGAATCCGGCGGACCCGCGGCGCGCCCGGGTGATCTGCCCTACCAACTCTCCCTCCGCAACCACTTCGGCGCCGTCCGCCAGGATCGCCACGACCACCGTTCTGAAACGGGCGATCCGGTCATCCACTCCTCGAAGGGCTGCCAGGAGAGCGTCTACGTTCGACTGGTAGGTGGCATCCGGTCCCGAGTACCGGGCCGTATGAACTCCCGGTGCTCCTCCGAGGGCGTCCACTTCCAGGCCGGTGTCGTCGGCGATCGAGGGCAGGCCCGTGCTGCGCGCCACCTGGCGGGCCTTGAGGAGGGCGTTTCCCTCCAGCGTGGGGGCATCCTCCACCACATCGGGCCACTCCAACCCGCGGACCACGTCGGTGACCAGCCCATGCCGGGCCAGCAACGTCTCGAGCTCGGCGATCTTGTCCGGGTTCTTGGACGCCACCACCGCGCGGTCGATGAGCGGACGGCTCACCCGGCCACCAGCTCCGCCTGGAGGTCTGCGATGTGGGAGATTCCGCTCGCGGCCAGGTCCAGAAGCTCATCCAGCTCGGCCCGACTGAACGGAAGCTGCTCGGCCGTGCCCTGGACTTCGACCAGCAGCCCGCGGCCGGTCATGACCACGTTCAGATCCACCGAGGCGGCAATGTCGTCCTCGTACTCCAGGTCGAGCAACGCTACGCCTCCCACCAAGCCCACCGAGATGGCCGCCACCCGGTCGAGCAGCGGGTTGGTTGCCACCAGCCCCTCGGCAACCGCCCATTCCAGGGCGTCATGAAGGGCGATCCATCCGGCGTTGACCGCCGCTGTGCGCGTTCCTCCGTCAGCCTGGATGACATCACAGTCGACCGTGACCATCGTGTCGGGCATCTTGTTCAACGCCACCACCGAGCGAAGTGATCGCCCTATGAGCCGGGAGATCTCCTTGGGACGCCCTGACGTGTAGGAACTCCGCGAGATCCGCTGGTTGCCCGAGCCCGGCAGCATGGCGTATTCGGCCTTCACCCATCCCCGGTTGGTGTTCCGCATCCAGCGCGGCACCGTGTCCGCGATCGAGGCAGTGGCCAGCACCACCGTACGACCCAACTCGATCAACACCGAGCCGGGCGTCATCTCGGTGTAGCCCCGGGTGATGCTGATCGGCCTCAGCTCGCCGGCGGGTCTCTCTCTCGAACGATTCATATGCTCACCACCTCGCTCGTTACACCGTCAATCGGGCGCCGGGCACGGCCAGCGCCACCCTTCCATCGAACTCGGACTCCGCTTCCGCCAGAATCCGGTCGGGATCCTCGTGGGCGGGGATGTGGGTCAGCACGAGAAGCCCGACGCCGGCCGTGGCGGCCATGCTCCCGGCTTCGGCGCCGGTCATGTGATGGGGATAGGAGCCGGGACCCCTCCGGCCGGTCATGGTCGCCTCGGCCAGCAGCAAGTTCGATCCCGCTGCGTGAGCGGCGACCGCGTCGCTCGGCCCGGTGTCGGCGGTGTAGGTGACCGAGCGGTCACCCACCGATACGCGCGGCGCCAGGGTCGGCGGAGGATGGTTGGTCCTCACGGTAGAGACATCCATCGATCCCAACCGGAACGAGTCACCGTCACCGGCGGTGATGAACTCGAACGTGGTGTCCAATGCCGCCGGGTGCTGCAAGAACTCGGCCAGCGCTTCGGCCAGGCCATCCGGGCAGATGACCGGGATCCGGCCCTCCCGGCCCGGCCCGTAGGCGACCGCGTGATACAGGGCGAAGATGTCGGAGCAATGGTCAGGATGCCGATGGGATATGAACACCCCATCGATCTCCATCGGGTCCAACTCGTTGCACAGTGCCAGGTAGGTACCGGGCCCCGCATCCATCCAGAGATTTGTCTCGCCGTCCGAAACAAGGTAACCGGAGGCGGGGCGCCCGGTGGTCGGATAGGTGCCGTTGGCGCCCAGCACCGTCAATTGCATGGCTCCAGCGTAGCCAGCCGGCCCGTCCCCGAAGACCGGCACCCTATCCACCACCAGGAGCAGTCACCACCATGCCGTCACCGTCGATCGCCACCGCGCCCTGAGCCATCAGGCGCCCCAGCTCGGCCATGCCCGAGACCGGATCGTCGCCCAGAGTCGCCAGGAACTCTGCCACCGGGAGGCCCGGATCCGCTACGGCCGCGGAAGCCTCCGACGCCGTGGCGCCGGGAGGCGGACCTATGGCCAGCTCCAAGCACTCCACCAGGTCGTCGGCATCGAGCACGGGAAAGGCACCGTCCCTGATCAGCAGGTTGCACCCCACCGAACTGGACCGGCCCACGTCGCCGGGCGTGGCGAAGATATCGCGGCCCTGCTCGAGCGCGATCCGGGCCGTGACCAATGCGCCTCCCTTGACACCGGCCTCCACCACCACCACGACCTGGGCGATCCCCGAGATGATCCGGTTCCGGGGCGGAAAGCGCCATCCGAGGGGCCGGGCGCCCGGAGGCGACTCGCTCCACACCGCTCCGCCCGCTTCCAGGAGCGACATCCCGAGGTCGCGGTGCCGGCTCGGGTACCACACATCCACCCCGGAGCCCAGCACCGCGATGCCCGGTGTGGGACCGCGCAGCGAGCCCGCGTGGGCGGCGCCGTCGATGCCCTTGGCCAGCCCGCTCGCCACCCGCCATCCGGCTCGGGACACCGCCTCTCCGTATCTTTCCGCCAGGCGCCTCCCGTAGGTGGTGCAGGCGCGAGTGCCGACGATCGCGACCGCCGTGCCCTCGAACGACTCTCCCTTCTGGAAGAGGAACAGCGGGGCGTCGTCCAGCTCAGCCAGCCGGTCGGGGAAGCCCGAGTCGTCCGGGACGAGGAACTCGATCCCAGCCCGGCGGAGTTGCTCCCGGCGCTCGTCCGCCGGGACACCGGCCGCCTCGCGAGCGGACACCGGGACCGACAACTCGCCCAGTTCGATCCTTCTCAGAACCCGCGTGGGGGTTCCGGCCTTCCGCACGAGCTTGCGGAGCCGGTCGGGGTGCATGCCGACGTGGGCCAACCTGATCAGAGCGTCGGGGTCGTAGCTCATCCGAGCCCCCTCAGGGCCAGCGCCTCGGCGGCGTGAGGTTCGTCGACTGCGATCGACCCGTCGAGATCGGCGATCGTGCGGGACAGGCGCCGGACCCGGTCGAAGCCCCGTCCGGTCAGGCCGCCGTGCCTGAGGGCGCCCTCGACCAATCGCCGGGCGCCGAGGGTCACCTCCAGCGAGTCGAGGGCGGTCCGGCTCAGATTGCGGTTGCGAGCCCCGCGCAGTTCCTGTGCCTCACGCGCTGCTGCGATCCGCTTGGCCACCTCGATCGAGGGTTCCTCGGGCGGGCCGATCATCGCGTCCGGATCCACCCTGGCCACCTTGACCCTGATGTCGAAGCGGTCCACGAGGGGCCCCGACAGGCGCCGTCTGTAGCGCTGGATCATCCGGTCCGAACACGTGCACCCCTGCCGGTCGTCCCCGTGGTAACCGCAGGGACACGGATTGGTGGCCGCCACCAGCTGGACCATCGCCGGGAAGGTGACCGAGACACCCTTCCGGGCGATGGTCACCTGGCCCTCCTCCAGCGGCTGGCGGAGTCCGTCCAGCAAGCTGGGTGGGTACTCCCCTAGTTCGTCGAGGAACAGAACACCACGGTGCGCCATGCTGATCTCGCCCGGCACCGGAATGCCGGATCCCCCGCCGATGACGGCCGCCGTGGTGGCCGTGTGGTGCGGCGATCGGATGGGAGGCTGGAACAGCGACGGTCTGGCCCGCCCTGCTGCCGACCAGACCTGCGCCACCTCCAGAGCGGCCTTCTCGTCAAGTGGTGGCAACACGCTCGGCATGCATCGAGCCAGCATGGTCTTGCCGGAGCCCGGGGTGCCGGACAGGAGCAGGTGATGCCCTCCGGCGGCGGCCACCTCAAGGGCTCGCTTCGCCAGCGGCTGGCCTCTTACCTCCGAGAGGTCGGGCATGGGCACGGTGGGCGGCTCGGCCGGTGGAAGCGGACGGAAGTCACCCTCTCCCAGTGCGGCCGCTATAGCGGCGCCCAGCGATCCCGCCATCTGCACCTTGGCCGACGAAACCATGCTCGCCTCCTCGGCGGCTCCCGGGGGTAGGAGGCACGGGATTCCCATATCCGACGCCACGATGGCGGCTCCGAGCCCGCCCCGGGCAGGCCGGATGCTCCCGTCGAGAGCCAGCTCACCCAGGGCGACCACCTGGCAGGCGCCCTTCGGGATCTCGCCGGCCGCGGCCAGCAACGCCAGCGCGATGGGAAGGTCGTACGCGCTCCCCGACTTGGGTAGGTCGGCCGGCGCCAGGTTCACCGTCACCGTTTTGGGCGGGAATCGATACCCTGCCACCGACATGGCCGCCATGACCCGGTCCTTGGCCTCCCGAACCGCGGTATCGGGCAAGCCCACCACGTTCAGACGGCCCTTCTCTCCTCCTCCGACATGAGCCTCCACCCTGACGGCGCGCGCCTCTACGCCGACCAGGGCTACGGAGTTGGTTGATGCGAACATGACCCGAAGCATGGGGAGGGGGTGTGACAGGATCCCCGAGAACGCGAAAAGTTCTCGCAACGCCGCCCGGCGCCAACCTGGCGCCAGTGGGAGATAACATCGCCGCATGGGATTCAACCCCTTCCGCAAGCAGGAGCGTCGGGCGGCCGATCTGGCAATGGTGGTGGGAGCGATAGTCGTGACGGCCGCCCTGCTGGCATGGGCCTTCCTGGGCGGCTGAGCGTCCGGCCGGTCCAGCCCTCCTCCGCTCTCAAGGCCTACGAGTGCGGGGGCTGCGGGCAGACCATCCCGAAGGGGCGGTATCACCTCGTGGTGGTGCCCCACGAGGCCCCTGACCTTCGCCGGCACTGGCACAGGGGATGCTGGAACAAGGAACGGCGCCGCGTCGGCGGGCGTGGGGCGCTGCTAGGCGACCCGTGGGTGCCACTCGACCGCCACACCCTCCTCACCGACCACGACGGTCACCAGGTCGACCCGGCGGATACCTAGCGAACGAGCCATCCGCACCACTTGCTGCGCCTTGCGGTCGGTGAAGTTCCACCGGGGGTGCTCATCGGGCGTCTCCATACCGGTCTTCACCTCCACCACGAACCGTCCTGCCCCGTCCGCCGCGACCAGGTCGACCTCTCCCCTGCCGATTCGGACGTTCCTCGCGAGCACCCGGATCCCGTTCCGTTCCAGAAACGAGGCTGCTACCCGTTCACCGAACGCGCCCAATCGGCGCCTGTGAGCAGTGAACTCGCTCGCGGGCATGAGGATGGAGCCTTCCTGGTCCGGCGGTGCGGCCGCCCGGTCACCCGGCCGACCGACCCAACATAAAGCCCGTCTGTGACAGGTCAGTGGTCAGTGGTCAGTGGTCAGTGGTCAGTGGTCAGTGGTCAGTGGTCAGTGGTCAGTGGTCAGTGGTCAGTGGTCAGTGGTCAGTGGTCAGTGGTCAGTGGTCAGTGAATGTTGTAACACAGGGAATAACACGCGCCATCCAACATGCTTAAGGGCCACGAGGACCTGGACCACCTCCAGGTCGCTCACTGGCTACACGCGACCGGCCACCGGCCATCAAAAGCCACCGGCCACTTGACGGAGAATCAGGGCTACAGGCCGTCCAGACGGGAGAGGGGCCAGAACCGGATGAAGGCCCGGCCCACGATGGTGTCGACCGGGACCGGCCCGAAACTCCGGCTGTCACGGCTGTTGTCACGATTGTCACCCATCACCCATACGTGCCCGTCGGGAATGTAGGTGGGGCCCAGGTCGGCCATCCGGGCGCCGGGCGGCACGTAGGGCTCGTCCAGTACCAGGCCGTTCACTATCACCCGGTTATTCCGGACCTCGAGCCGATCCCCACCCACCGCGATCACGCGCTTGATCAGGTCCTCGACGCGCGCCACCCGGATGCCTACCGCCTCGACAACGTGGCGAACCATGCTCTCCCAGATCGGCTCGGGCGGATCCTCGTACTCCATCGGCATGTCGAAGACGATCACCTCACCCCGGTCCGGACCATCGAACAGGTAGGCGATCCTGCTCACCAAGACCCGGTCATCGATCTCCAGCGTGGGAATCATCGACTCGGACGGGATGAAGAATGCCTGGACGAGGAAGACCTTGACGAGTATCGCCACCAGCAGGGCCAGCAACAGCACACCGATCGCCTCCCGTACGAACCGTGCCGCTGAGCGACGCCCGGGTGGGGGCGGCGCCGGGGCGGACCCCTGTGGATGGAAGGCGGCCGTTCCGGACCGGTCAGGACCGCTCTGCGGGAAAGGATCCGGCCGGTCGTTCAACCGTGGCCGATCAGCACGCCGCCACCGGTGTGCGGAGGCATCCGGGACCTACGAAGGCGCCGGGGAACGCAGAAGCGGCCCGGCCCGCTGTCCACTCAGAGGCGAGTTGCGGGTCACCAGCCGGGCCAACCGGGCACCGTCCGGTGCGCTCCTACCGCTTCTCCTTGATGCGCGCCGCCTTACCGACCCGGCCCCTCAGGTAATAGAGCTTGGCGCGGCGGACCTGCCCGCGGCGAGTCACTTCGATCTTCTGGACGATCGGAGCATGAACCGGGAAGATACGCTCCACGCCCACACCGAAGCTGACCTTACGAACAGTGAAGGTCTCGGAAAGGCCGCCGCCGTCCCGGGCGATCACCACTCCTTCGAATATCTGGATGCGTTCCCGGCCACCCTCGACCACGCGCACATGCACCTTGACAGTGTCGCCGGGCCGGAACTCTGGCACCTCGTCGCGCAGATGGGCGCGCTCGACATACTGGAGGTCGTTCATCGAGGTCTCCTCACGATCGCGATCCTGCCGGTCCCGCGACCCGGCTGCTTGGAGAGATCGTGGGTCTGCCGGACAGGTAAGCAGCGCAGGCAGTTTAACCCGTTTCGAAGGCCGATTCCAACGGGAACGGCTGGAACGGTCGCCTACTCGAGCAGGTCGGGGCGCCGCTCCCGGGTTCTCCTCACTCGTTGGTCCCCTCGCCAGGCGTCGATCCGGCCGTGGTCCCCCGACACCAGGACCTCCGGTACGGATCGATCCCTGAACACTGCTGGACGGGTGTACTGCGGCTCCCCGAGCAGGCCGTCCCGGAACGACTCATTCTCGAGCGATCGAGGGTTACCGAGCACGCCCGGGAGCAGGCGGGCCACCCCTTCGATGACAGCCAGCGCCGCGGCGTCTCCTCCGGCCAGGACGAAGTCGCCCAGCGAGATCTCCTCGTCGATGAACTCCTCCACGAATCGCTCGTCCACACCCTCGTACCGACCGCACACCAGCGTCAACGCCTCGTACCCCGCCAGACGGTCCAGCGTGGCCTGCCGGAGCGGCCGGCCGGCGGGCGTCAACAGCACCTTGTGGGACTGGAGACGGCTCTCGACAGCGTCAGCCAGCGGCCCGGGCATGAGCACCATCCCCGCGCCACCCCCGAAGGGAGCGTCGTCGACCTGGCGATGAACGCCGATCCCGTACTCCCGGAGGTTGATGAGACTCAGAGCCATGGCGCCGGCCTGTAGGGCCCTCGCGACCACGCCCACGCCGGTCGGGCCGGCGAAGAACCCGGGGAACAGCGTGATGACCGCCACGTCGATCATGGACCGGGCACTCCCGCCTCGATCCCGAGCAGTGTTCCGAAAACGACGGTGATCGGTCGGCCTGCGACGTCTGGACCTGGGGTTTCAATGTCGGCTCCTGGGTCCCAACCGGACATTTTCAGTACCCTCCGAGCTACCGGCCGGGCGACCGCCCGCCCTCAGATGCAAGGCCGGACCCGGCCCTCCATCGCCTGGTACAGCGTATTGCGCCGGGCAGGAATACGTCCGGCGGTCTCGATGGTCGCCTCGAGTTCCGCCGCATCGACTTCCTGGCCGTGCGACGCGCCCGCGGCCCGCGAGATCGTCTCGTTCATCAACGTGCCGCCCAAGTCATTGCAACCGGCCGACAGGAGCCTGGCCGCGCCGTCCATGCCCAGCTTCACCCACGACGCCTGGATGTTGGGAACCAGACCGTCGAGGGCCAGTCGTGCAACCGCATGCACCAGGACCACCTCGTCCCAGGTGGGACCCGGGCGTGCCCGGCCCCGCAGGTAGATCGGAGCTCCCATGTGCACGAACGGAAGCGGCACCAGTTCCGTGAACCCGCCCGTGCGGCGCTGGATCTCCCGGATCACCTCCAGGTGGTTGGCCCACGCCAGGGGGTCGTCGATGTGGCCGAACATGATGGTGGAGGTCGACCTGAGACCCAACTCGTGGGCGATGAGCATCACCTCGGCCCACTGCGACGTGCGGATCTTGTCAGGACACAGGTGCTTACGGATCCGATCGTCGAGAATCTCCGCAGCGGTCCCCGGCAACGTACCCAGACCGGCCTCCTTGAGCATCTCCAGGAATGCCCGGACCGGCATGCCGAGGGTCTCCGCTCCCTGCCATACCTCAAGCGGGGTGAAGCCGTGGACGTGCATCTCCGGCGCCGCCTCCTTGATCGAGGACAGCACGTCCACGTAGAAGCGGCCGGTGAAAGCAGGATGTATCCCCCCTTGGAGGCATACCTCGGTAGCCCCCCGCGCCGCCGCCTCCGTCGTGCGGCTCACCACCTCCTCGATGGACATGAGATAGGGGTCACCGCGCAGGTTCAGGCTCCGCGGGCCCTTCGAGAAGGCGCAGAACCCGCACCGGAAGTAACAGACGTTGGTGTAGTTGATGTTGCGGTTCACCACGTAGGTAACGGTCTCTCCCACCCGTTCCCGCCTGAGGACATCCGCCACGGCGGCGATGGCGTCCACATCATCGCCGCGAGCCGAAAGGAGCGTGGCGGTCTCGGGCACGGTGGGCGGCGTCCCCTCGATCGACCGGTCGAGTATGGCCCGGACCTCCGGCGAGGCCTGGGCCATCCCGGGCCAGGCTCCGTCCGTCCACAGAGCGTCCTGCCAGGCCGCCGAGAGCCTCCGCGGGTTCAGAGGAGGGGAGGCCGGCTTCCCTGGCGCCCATGTGTATCGAGGCCGGGCGTACCCGCCCCCGTCGACCAGGTCCAGATACACCTTGAACAGGTCGCCGGCCAGCGAGTCCCGAGCCTCGTCCACCGTGATCCCGCCGGGCACTGCCACCCGCTCGACCAACCGGCCGCCCAAGGCCTCCCGGAGTTCACCGATCCGCTCGGTGTCCCAGTCGCGCAGAAGGAGGTCGCGGGCGCCTTCATCGACCGCCGCGACGGCCTCCGCAACCGAGTCTGCGAACACCGAGGGTCGGGCCTCGATGGTGGGTAGGCAACAGATGTCCGCAGCCTCGACCACCCGGCTACGTCCGGTACGCAGGAAAGCGGCGCCCGTTCTCGCCAGGGCGTCGATCACCTCGGACCGGCTGTCCGTGTGGACCACCGTCAGTCGCCAACCGGCAACTCCCCGATCCGACAGATCCAGGGACTCATCGGGCGGGACCACCCAGGATGCGACCCCTTCATCCGCCGCACCGACGGACACCGGGAGCAGTCCTCCGGCCAGGCAGGCCGCCACCGACTCCTCGTCGGAGCACGGCAACTCGAGGGAGGTGGTGCCTTCGGCGCGACGAGTGCCTGCTGCTGCCTCCGTGACCTGATGGGCCGGCCGGATACGGCAGAATGTGATGTCGGTGCGGGCCCGTGATGTCATAGGGATGCCTCCATCTGCCTGAGAGCATGCTGAAATGGACAGTGGCAGGCCGGCCCGCCGCGCGCCGACCGGGCCTTCCGCTGCCGGCTATCGGGCCAACGAGACATTTTTCACCACCCTCCTAGCGTACCCGTGGTCGTCGGTCGCGGCAGCCACCCGCCCGATCAGGCCGGGGTCTATCCAGGTCTCGTCGATGAACTCGGGGTAGACGGGGAGCCGAGGCCTGAGCTCGTAGCCGCGGGTCTCCGTCCGGGTGCGCAACTCGTCGAGATGAGGCCAGGGCGCCTCCGGGTTCACCCAATCTATCGTGAGCGGCGACACCCCTCCCCAATCGTTGATGCCGGCCTCCAGGTAGATCTCGTACCGCTCGGTGAGGTTGGGGGGCACCTGCAGGTTCATCTCCGGTCCGAGGATCCAGCGAGCCACGGCCACAACGCGGGCGAACCACTCCGGAACGGGCTCAGCCGATCTACGCATCAGGGTGTCGGCCTTGGCCCGGAAATTCTGGATGATGACCTCCTGGATATGGCCCCAGCGGGCATGCACCTCGCGGATGGCGAAGAGGCTGTCGACGATCTCGGGAGTGGTCTCGCCGATCCCGACCAGGATTCCGGTCGTGAACGGAACTCGGGCCGCACCGGCAGCCTCGATCGTCTCCATCCGGACTGCCGGGTCCTTGTCGGGACAGTTGTAGTGGGGCATCCCGGGCTCCATCAGGCGGGGCGAGATGTTCTCGAGCATCAGGCCCATCGACACGTTGGTCGGGCGCAGGTCCTCGATCTCGGTAAGTGTCATGTTCCCGGGATTGGCATGGGGGAACAGGCCCGTATGCTCCACGATCAGCTCGCTCATCGCCCGGACGTAGCCGATCGTGGTGTCATATCCCTGGGAACGCAGGAACTCTCGTGCCTGCGGCCAGCGTTCCTCGGGCCGATCCCCCAGGGTGAGGAGCGCCTCGTAACACCCGGCCGCATCGCCGGCCCCGGTGATGGCCAGCACGTCATCCGGCGTCAGGTACTCGCCTCCCGCTCCGGGCGGCTTGGCGAAGGTGCAATAGGTGCAGACATCCCGGCAGAGGGTCGTGATCGGAACGAACACCTTGGGGCTGAACGTGATCGTACGCCCCCGCCCGTCGTCCCGGATCCGGCCCGCGAGATCGAACAGCGGCTGAGGGTCCAGCTTCCCGTCTATGTAATCGACGGCAAGCCGGTGGTCGGGTGGTGGGTAGCCCATTCGAGCAACGAATCTTAGAAGGACACGCGGGAAGCTCGGTGCGGGCGCGGCAGACCGGGGAGTAGAGTGGAAGGCGCGTGGATTACAACCTGAGCAACTTCCGGGATGATGCGTTCGGAGGCATCACTGCGGCGGTGGTTGCTCTGCCGTTGTCGCTGGCATTCGGAGTGGCATCGGGTCTGGGCGCCATCGCCGGGCTGTACGGCGCCATCGCGGTCGGCTTCTTCGCCGCGGTCTTCGGAGGCACCAACACCCAGATTTCCGGCCCGACCGCGCCGCTGGCCGTGGCTATCTCCGTGGTGTTCATCTCCACAGGCGAAAGCCTGACCCAGACCCTTACCGTGGCGGTCCTCGCCGGCATCTTCCAGATACTGATCGGTGCCCTGCGGCTCGGCAGCTACGTGGCCTACACCCCGTACCCGGTGGTGTCCGGGTTCACCACCGGGGTGGGCGGGATCATCCTCTTCGTCACCACCCTGCCCCTGCTGGGCAGGGAGCATGCCCTGGGCGGCGCGCTGGCAGCTGTCCAGGCGTGGCCGGAAGCCGCCCCCAAGGCCAACGTAAGCGCCCTTATCCTGGGCGTGGTGGCCATCGGGGTCAGCATCCTCTGGCCCCGGCGCCTCCGCACCCTGCTGCCCGCCTCCGTGGTGGCGTTGATCGTGGGGACGTTGCTGGGCATGACCGTGTTCACCGACGCTCCCGTGATCGGGACGGTCCCCACCGGCATGCCCGAGATCGTGTTCCCCTCCCTGACGCTCGACACCCTCACTTCTTCCGCCGTACCGGCCATCACCATCGCTCTGATCGCCTCCATCAACAGCCTGCTGACCGCTTTGGTGGCCGACTCGATGACCGGCGACGACCACAACCCCAACCGGGAGCTGATCGGGGTGGGTATGGGGAACGTGGTCGCCGGCCTGATCGGCGCCATCCCCGGCGCCGGCGCCACCACCGGCACCGCGGCCAACATCAAGGCCGGTGGCCGGACCCGCGTGTCCGGTGTGATCTGCGCCGCCATCATCCTGGCGCTGGTCCTCGGCATCGGGCGCTACATCGACCGGATACCCCACGCCGTCCTGGCCGGGATCCTCGCCAAGGTGGGTTTCGACATCATCGACTGGCGCTTCTTCTCCCGCTTCAGGTACATCCAGCGCGAACACTTCCTGGTCATGCTGATCACGGTGGGCTTCGCGGTGTTCGTCGACCTGGTAACCGCGGTGGGAATCGGCCTGATCGCGGCCGCCCTGACCACCGCCCGCCAGTTCGAGGTGCTGGAGCTGGACAGCATCGTATCCGTACCCCTCCTCGACACCGCCTTCCTGGGGAACCTGCTGGATGACGACGGCGACGACTTCGACATGTTCTCCGCCCGCGTGGGGCTGGTCTCCCTGCGGGGGACGTTTACGGTCGCATCCGCCAAACGCCTGACCACCTCGCTAGGGCTCGACATACGGGAGCACGAGGTGGTGATCCTGGACTTCTCCGAGACCCTTTACGTGGACCCGAGCGCCGCACAACTGGTGGGGAGGCTGATCGACACGGCGATGGCCGAGAACACCGAATGCGTCGTGATGGGCCTGGAAGGGCATGCCAAGACCAGCCTCGAGGCGTTCGACGTGCTGCGCCGCGTACCCAAGGATCATTACGCCGACACCCTGGACGAAGCTAGAGGACTGGCCAACTCGCTGCTCGACAAGCCGTCCTGAGGGACGAACTCCCTGGTAGGGGACCAGCGGGCCAAGCCGTTCCGGCCTTTTTCATCACCCTCCGAGGAGACCTTCGGGAGGATCAAGCCGGATCCATCCCCCGGCCAGGTCGATCTCCGGCACCAGAGGCTCGACGAACGGGACCTCGGCCAGGGCACCGTCCCCGCACCTGACGGCCAGCCGGTCCTGGGGGGCTTCGATCAGGTCCTCTACCACCCCCACGGTGTCGGACCCCACCCGCACCACCAGCCCGATCAGCTGGTCAGGCCAGTACTCGCCAGGCTCCAAGTCCCGTCGTTCCCCCTCTTTAATGAGCAGGTCGGCGCCCACCAGCCTCGCCGCCTGCTCCGCGGAGGTGATCCCGGCGAACTCGGCGATCGGGTCCCCGGAGGGGGCGCGGACGCTCCTCAGGACCAGCAGCGGGACATCCGGTAGGCCGGTTCGAAACCGGGCCGGCGGGATGAAGCGCTGCGGATGGTCGGACTCGACCCGTACCCGCACGGCGCCGTCCTTCCCGTGGAGGCTGACGATCCGCCCGACCACCACCGGATCCCCGCCGGTCTGGCCGGCGTCGCGGGTTGGGGGCGTCCCTACCGCCACCGCCCCATGACGCCCGACGCTCGCCGGGCGATCAGTCGACGAACTCGACCCCGACGGTGAGGCCTTCCTCCTCGGCGGCGGCCTGGGCGACGGTCCGGATGGCCCGGGCCACCCTTCCGCCCCGGCCGATCACCCGACCCATCTCGCCGGGAGCAGTCTTAACCTCGGCGAGCATCCTGTCCTCGCCCTGATCGATCATCGTGACCTCGACGGCCTCCGTATCGTCAACGATCGACGTGACCACGTACCGGATCACACGTTCCACGATCGCCCCGCTCATGATCCACCATCCTTCTCTTCGTCTCCGGAGGCTTCATCTTGCTCCGGAGAGATGGCCGGCTCTTCTTCGCCGGTCGGCTCTTCGGCCGCCTCCGGAGACTCCGGGATCGGGACATCGGAGGCTGGCGGCGAGCTCGGCGTAGGGTCATCGAGACGGTAGACACCTGCACGGGACACCTTCGGCTGCGCAACCGCGCCGGAGATCTCGAGTAGCTTCTGCACCCTGTCGGTGGGCTGTGCCCCGGTGCCCAGCCAGTACCGAGCCCGGTCGTTGTCGATCTCGACCAGCGACGGCTCCCTGCGAGGGTCATAGCGACCGATCGACTCGATGATGCGACCGTCCCTGGGGGCCCGCGCATCAGCCACCACCACCCGATAGGTTGGCTGCTTCTTCTTACCCATACGCCTGAGGCGGATCTTCACCGCCATTCGTCACCTCTTTTTCTTCTTCTGAAGCTTCTTCGGAGTTCTTGGTTTCTTCTTCGGTCTGCCGGCCGGTCGGCGGCGACCGCGGCCACTCGGAACTTCCATTGCCAGACCGGGTAGGGCACCCGGCAGGCCACCGGCCGGTAATCCCGGGAACCCGCCGCGCATGCCGGGGAAGGCCATTCTGGTCCCGCCCCGGGACAGCGACTGGAACATGCCGCGCATCTGGTTGAACTGCCGCACCAGACCGGCCACATCCTGAACGGAGCTTCCGGAACCCCGGGCGATCCTGCGCCTGCGACTGCCGTCGATGACCTTGGGGTCAGCCCGCTCGGCGGGAGTCATCGAGCAGATGATCGCCTCCGAGCGGCGAACCTCTCGATCCACCGCCTGCGCGTCCGCCAGAGCGGGGCGCGCACCGGGGATCATACCAAGTAGCTCCCCCATCGTCCCCATCCTGCGCAAGCTCTTCACCTGTTCGATGTAATCGTCGAGCGTGAACTCGGCCCGTAGCAGGCGCTGGGCCATGTCGGCCGCCTGCTGCTCGTCGACGGCTTCCTCCGCCCTCTCGATGAGGGTTAGCACGTCGCCCATGCCCAGGATGCGGGAGGCCATCCGCTCTGGATGGAACACTTCGAGATCGCGGGGTCCCTCACCTGTACCCACCAGCTTGATCGGGTGGCCGGTCGCCTCCCGGACCGAGATGGCCGCCCCGCCCCGCGCATCGCTGTCGAGCTTCGAGAGCACCACACCCGTCAGATCGATGTGCTCCGAGAAACCTCTGGCCACCGCAACCGACTCCTGCCCGGTCATAGCGTCGAGCACGAGCAGCACCTCATCAGGCGAGGCGGCGCGAGCCATGGCGCCCAACTCGGTCATCAGGGCCCGGTCGATCTGGAGACGGCCGGCGGTATCCACAACCACCACATCGAAACGCTCCCGGTCAGCCTGCCGGAGCGCGCTCCTCACCACGGACAGCGGGTTCCTCCGACCGCCCTCGAACACCGGGACGCCGACCCGCTCACCCAACTCTTGCAGCTGCTCCACCGCTCCGGGACGCGCCAGGTCGGCCGCCACCATCAGAACGCTCTTTCCGGAGCGGTGGTAGTGGTGGGCCAGCTTGGCTGCGGTGGTGGTCTTGCCCGAGCCCTGCAGCCCGACCACCAGCGTGGTAAGTGGTTTGCTAGCGGTCGTGACCAGGGGTACGGCCTCGCTGCCCAACGTCTCGAGGAGCGACTCGTGGACGATTTTGACCACCTGATGGCCGGGCGTGACGCTCTTGATCACCTCGGCGCCGATCGCTCGCACCCGGATCCGGTCGAGCAGGCGGTCGGCAACCTCCTGGTTGACGTCGGCCTCCAGCAGGGCCAGCCGCACCTCGCCCAGGGTCTCGTCGACCTGACGCTCGCTCAAACGGCCCCGGCCCCGTATGCGATCGAACGTCGCCTCGAAACGGTCTGTCAAGGACTCGAACACCGGGCCAGGATCTCCTCGTGGGCTGCTGGTGACAAACTAGTCGGTTTCTAGTTCCCAGCTTGTAGTACTAGAAACCAGCAACTAACAACTACCGACTAACAACTGACTGTCCGGGGTATCCTCCGGATACCGGCAACCAGGTTGTCCGGGCGCCGTTCGGAAAGGGAAGTTCATTGGCAGTCACCGTCGTAGACCACCCGCTGAGCCGCCACTACCTGAGCATCCTCCGCGACGGGGCGACCGCTCCGGCCGAGTTCCGCATGGCTACCCGGCGCCTCTCCTACATCCTCACCCTGGAGGCCACATCGAGGTTGGCCGAGGCCGAGTACCGCCTTGAAACACCCCTAGCGCCGGCCACCGGCTACCGGCCCCTCCGGCCGCTGGTGGCGGTCGCCGTGCTCCGGGCCGGATTGGGATTGGTCGATGCGGTGGTGGACCTGGTGCCCGACGTGGCGATCGGATACGCAGGGGTCCAGCGGGATGAGGAGACCGCCCGGCCCATGGCCTACTACACCAAATTCCCCGAACTGCGGGAACGCACCGTCCTTGTCCTGGAGCCCATGCTCGCCACGGGCGGATCGCTGGGCTGGGCCGTTGAGCAGGTCAAGGACGCCGGAGCGGCGCACGTCACAGCCCTATGCGTGGTGGCCGCGCCGGAGGGCGCCGCCCGGATGGAGCGAGAGCATCCCGATGTCGAGGTGATCGCCGCCGCCATGGATTCCCGCTTGAACGACAGCTTCTTCATCGTGCCGGGGCTGGGCGACATGGGCGACCGGCTGTTCGACACACCGTGAGCAGCCCTCCCGCCGAAGGTGGCGGGCGGACGTTTACCGAGCGGGTTTACTCCATGATCGAGAGCCTCGCCGAGGGCGAGGTGGCCACGTACGGCGAGATCGCGGCCGACGCCGGCCGGCCGGGCGCAGCGCGAGCCGTCGGACGGATCCTGGCAAGCTCGGACGGACTGCCCTGGTGGCGGGTGGTGACGAAGGAGGGCCGGCTCGTGCCGGGCCTGGAGGAGGAACATGCGGTCCGGCTCGCCCGTGAAGGGCTGGCGGTCCGGCACAACCGAGTTATATGGCCGCACGAGGAAAGGCCGGGATGAGCGGGCGGAGTGTCCGGGAGGCGATCCGGCACAAGCGCAACGGCGGGGAGCTGGACGCCGAGGACGTCCGGAACTTCGTAGCCGGCGTGGTGAGCCGCTCGATTCCGGACTACCAGGCAGCCGCCATGCTCATGGCCATCTACTTCCGCGGGATGTCGGACCCCGAGCTGGCCACGCTGACCGCGGCCATGATCGAGTCGGGTGAGCGCCTGAGCATTCCGTCCGCCGTGCCCAAGGTCGACAAGCACTCGACGGGCGGGGTGGGCGACAAGGTGAGCCTCTCGCTGGCCCCGCTGGTGGCTGCCTGCGGCGTGACCGTGCCGATGATGTCGGGCCGAGGTCTGGGACACACCGGAGGAACTCTCGACAAGCTGGAGTCGATCCGGGGCTTCCGGACCGCTCTCAGCCCCAAGGAGTTCGGACGGATAGCCACCCGGCACCGGGTGATCATCGCCGGCCAGTCCGACCGCATCGTCCCGGCCGACCGTATCCTGTACGCCCTACGGGACAGCACGGCGACGGTGTCCTCTGTACCCCTCATCAGTTCCTCGATCATGTCCAAGAAGCTGGTCGAGGGCCTTGATGCGCTGGTGCTCGACATAAAGGTGGGGACGGGCGCCTTCATGGAGACCGTAGACGAAGCGCGCGTTCTCGCCAGGACCATGGTCGAGATCGGCAGGTCCCATGGTGTCGCTACCAGGGCGCTGCTGACCGCTATGGACCAGCCACTCGGGCGGGAGGTGGGCAATGCCAATGAAGTCGTCGAGGCCATTGCCGTGCTCCGCGGCACAGGTCCGGCCGATCTTGCCCTGCTGGTGAGGACCCTCGGTATCCAGATGCTGGAGACCGCAGGAGTGGACGGCGCCGCTCAGCGGATCGACCGGAGCCTGGAGTCCGGGGCCGGGCTGGCCAAGCTGGCCGAGATGATCAAGGCCCAGGGGGGCGACCCGAGGGTGGTGGAACAACCCGACAGGCTGCCCGGCGCGGCTCACGCCCGGAGGATCCGGACGACCGGCGAGGGTTATGTCACGTCCATCGACGCTCGGGGCATCGGGCTGGCGGCCATGAGTCTCGGCGCCGGACGCGCCACCATGGAGGACCGGATAGATCACGGCGTGGGTATCACGCTGTCCGCCAAGGTGGGTGACGAGGTAAGGAGGGGCGATGTGCTCGCCACGCTTCGCTTCAACGACCCCGGCCTGGCCGCCCGGGCGTCGGGTCTTGTCGAGCGCTCCTACGTCATCGGCGGCCTCAGGCCGGATCGCCGGCCCCTGATCCTGGAAACGATCAGCTGAAGGACGGCGGTCGCAGCGAAACAACCCCGGCGCGTCATGCCGGGCGTCCGCGCCCACCAGATCGCCATTCCGCACTAGGATCAACCCCGCCCAGCAGGTTCGTCGGGTCGTAAGGAGTTCATGCGTAATGCAGGTACTGGTGTGTGTGAAGCAGATACCGGATCCGGCCTCCCCTACGTCGCTCGATCCAAGCACCAGCCGCCTGGTCAGACCCCCGGAGCAGGTGCTGGATGACACGGATCGGTACGGGATCGAGGTGGGTCTCCAGCTAGCCGAGGAGACGGACGGGGCGGTGACCTTGCTTTCCATGGGTCCGACCGGCACCATGCAGGGAATCCGCCAGGCCCTGGCCATGGGGGCCGGCAAGGCAGTCCTCATCGACGACCCTGCCCTCGAGAACAGCGACGCACTGACCACTGCCAAGGTTCTGGCCGCCGCCGCCCGCCGCGAGGGTTTCGACGTCCTCGTCACCGGCGTCGAGTCCACCGACGGCTACTCCGGCGTGGTTCCCCAGATGACGGCCGAACTGCTGGGCGTACCGGCGCTGACCTTCGCCCGGCGGGTGGAGGTGGACGGAGCCGATCTTCGCATCGAGCGCCAGACCGTGTCCGGTTTCGATGTGGTCCGGTCGCCGCTTCCGGCCGTCCTGTCCGTCACCGCCGGGGCTGTCGAGCCCCGCTATCCCACCTTCAGGGGAATCATGGCGGCCAGGAACAAACCGGTCGACACCCTGACAGCGGCCGACCTGTCCGTTTCGGGCAGCCCGGGCCAGAGTGTCGTCTCGGTGGCGCCGGCGCCGGAGCGGCAAGCCGGTGAGGTGGTGGAGGACGGCGGTTCCGGTCACCTCCGCATCGTGGAGTTCCTCGAGTCGGCAAGGGTGATATAGATGGCGACCTGGGTTTTCACGGAGGCAACCGCAGGCGGGCCAGGCGAGCCGGCACTCGAGGTGCTGTCCAAGGCGGCGTCCGGCGGTGAAGCGGTGGCCGTCTACCTTGGCGAGGCGTCCGCGGACGACCTCGCCGTCCTCGGCGCCCACGGGGCGTCCACCGTGTACAACCTGACCGGTGGCGGCGACCTGCCCGCGGCGGCCGCAGCGGCGGGTCTGGCCGATCTGGTCGAGCGGGAGGCACCGGGGGCCGTGCTCTTCGCCCAGACCTACACATCGCGCGATGTGGCGGGCCGGTTGGCAGCCCGGATCGACCGACCCGTCATAGCGAACGCGGTGGATGTAGCGATCGATGACGGCTGCACCGTCACCAGCGAGATCTTCGGGGGCACGCAGCTGGTCCGGACGGCCTTCACCGGGCCGGGTCCGCACCTGGTACTGGTCCGGCCCAAGTCCTTTTCCGCCGACGAGCGGGGAGGCACCGTGAACCGGGTCGAGGAGTACCCGCTCCCCGATGCGGGCCACGCCGGATCACCCCAGGTGGTGGATACGACCGTCGAGCAGGCGGAGGGTCCCCAACTGGGTAGCGCCAAGGTCATCATCAGCGGGGGCCGGGGGCTGGGAAGCGCGGAGGCATACTCGCTGATCGAGAGCGCCGCCGAGCCGTTGAAGGCCGCCACCGGAGCTACCCGGGCGATCGTGGACGCCGGCTGGGTTCCTTACGCCAAGCAGGTCGGGCAGACCGGCAAGACCGTCAAGCCTGAGGTCTATATCGCGTGCGGGATATCGGGGGCCATGCAGCACATGGTGGGGATGAAGGACTCCAAGCGGATCGTTGCCGTCAACAAGGATCCGGAGGCGCCGATCTTCTCGGTCGCCGATCTGGGGATCGTCGGCGATGTCCACCAAGTCCTGCCCAAGCTCGCCGAGGCACTCCGCAGCCGCAGCTGACCAGGACTCTCGGCAGTCCGGTATCTCCTCGCACCCCTGTCGGCCGACGCCGGTTCCGGTCTGCATCCGGTAGCGTGACCGCATGGCAGGCGCCACCACGGTTCGAATCGCGGGCGAGGATGTCCGGATAAGCTCGCCGGATCGGCTCGTCTTCCCCCGCCAGGGCTGGACGAAGTTGGACGTCGTCCTCTACTTCCGGGCTGTGGCCGAGGGATGCCTGCGGGGCGTGTACGGCCGCCCCACCATGATGAAGCGTTACATGAAGAACGTCGACACGGCGCCGATCTACCACAAGCGGGCGCCGAAGAACACCCCGTTCGAGACCGCTCCGATCCGCTTCCCGTCCCAGCGGCCCGGCCGGATGAACGTGCCTCGCTCGCAGGCCGACATCCTCAGGTTCGTCCAGCTGGGTTGCCTGGATCTGCATCCCTGGCCCGTTCGAGCCGAAGACCTGGATCACCCGGACGAGCTTCGGCTCGACCTCGACCCCACCGAGGGGTTCACGTTCGCCGATGTCAAGCGGGCCGCGCTGGCGACCAGGGAACTCCTCGATGAGGTCGGCCTGGTGGGTTGGCCCAAGACCACCGGGAGCCGGGGTATCCACGTCTACGTCCGCATCGAGCCGGAATGGGACTTCTACCAGACCCGCCGCGCCGTGCTGGCGTTCGGCCGCGAGCTGGAACGCCGCCGTCCTGACCTGATCACCACCCGATGGTGGAAGGAGGAACGGCGCGGGGTGTTCGTCGACTACAACCAGAACGCCCGGGACAAGACCGTGTCCTCTGCCTACGGTGTACGTCCCACCGGATACGTTTCGGCCCCGGTGACGTGGGACGAGCTACCCGACGTCGAGATCGAGGACTTCCCGATGGATCGCTTCCCCCGGCGGTACGCGGCCGTGGGCGACCTGACGGACGGAATCGACGACCACCCCGGGCGGATCGAACAGTTGCTCGATTGGGTGGAGCGAGACAAAGCCGCCGGCGTGGGCGACGCGCCGTGGCCGCCGAACTACCCCAAGATGCCAGGAGAACCACCTCGGGTGCAGCCCTCCAAGATGGTGCGGGCAAACTGGGAGTAGCCGTAGGGGATCGAACCGGCCATGGCGTGCCATGACCCTGGTCATTCGTGAATCTCGGCGGTCCGGCGCATATGTCCAGTCCACTGAATCCGTGCCCCTTGGTGGGGTTTTACGGCGGTAGTGGGCTCCCGGGTTCTCATAGAACCGGGGTGCAAGTAGCCTGCCGTGCGGAGGTGGGGGATCCACCACCGCACGACCTGTTCCGAGAGGAATCTGTGTGAATACGTTCGTCAGAGCCTTCGCGTTCCTGGTGTCGAGAACGCCGTGGGCGGTGGTGATAACCACCTTGGTCCTGTTCGGGGTCTTCGGCTCCCTGTCAACCCAGGTCCAGATCGGCCAGGGCAACGAGGGCCTCTCGCCCGACAACCCGGAGTTGCTGGCCTCCGACCGGATCAACGACTTGTTCGGCGGCGACGACACCCAGGAGAGCGTCATCCAGGTGATCGTCCGCAACGAGGGGGGCGACGTCTTCACCAAGGACGCCTACGACGTGGTGACCGCCATCAATGCCGTGCTGGAGAGCGAGGCCCTGTCCGGCAAGCTCTCATCCTTGCCCGGAAGGGGCGCCTCGTTCAGCTACCTCGACCCGGCGATCGACATGGCCTCTGAGAATGACGTGGTCGTAGCCGCCGATGAGGACGTGAAGGACCTGTACATCGAGGCCACCACGGGACCGGAGGCCAATCCGCAGTTCTCCTCGCTGGTCAGCCGGAACGGGGACCCGTCCTCGGCGACGGCTCAGGCGGGTCTGGTCCTGGTTTTCACCAAGGCGCCGGACAGTCTCGAGGAGGAGGCATTCGACGAGGCGATCGAGAACGATTCGGCGGTGGCGGACGCCCTGCGGACCATACCCACCCCCGAAGGGTTGGAGGTCATTCCCTTCAGCTTCACCCTGCTCTTCGAGGATACCGGTGATGCCGGGAGCGAGGTCGGGCGGCTCTTCGGCATGGCCGCCCTCATCATTCTGGTCATTCTCTGCTTCGTGTACTGGCTCAAGCCGCCGGGGCGGGCCGCCCTCGTCCAATCGGGACGCCGGACCCTCGCCGACACCCTGCTCACCCTCTTCACCATCTTCGCGGCCATCACGTTCATGCAAGGGATCGGAGTCCTGCTAGAGCGAGCCGGGGTCATCGCCTCTTTCAACAACATCACCCAGATCATCCCCATCCTCCTGATCGGATTGGGGGTCGACTACGGAATCCACATCACCACCCGTTACCGCGAGGAGATCGGCCGCGGACAGGACGTGGACGGCGCTGCCCGTACCGCAATCGGCACCGTGGGGATAGCGCTGGTTCTGGCCACCGTCACCACCGCCATCGGTTTCCTCACCAACATCTTCAACCCGCTGCCGGCCCTGAAGGACTTCGGGATCCTCGCCGCGATCGGGATAGTCGCCTCGTTCACCTTGACCCTCACCTTCTTCCCGGCGGCCCGCAAGATCCTGGATCGTCGTACCGAACGGCGGGGCAGGCTCTCCTGGGCCTTCGTACGGTTGCTGATCGTGGCCCGGAGGGTGGACCACCACATCGAGTCCAGGGGCTCCCTGCCCGTGGCGGGCATGAAGGCCAACTCGGAACGCCTGCTGCCCTCCCTGATCGCCCGCACGTCGGTCTTCGCGGAGAAGATTCCCGTAGTGATGATCATCGTGGCCATGGCGTTCGGAGGCCTGGGGGTGTGGGGACTATCCCAGTTGGAGACCCGGTTCTCGGTCACCGACTTCCTGCCCAGCGACGCTCCCGGAATCCGCGCGTTGGAGATCCTCCAGGAGGAGTTCGGAGGGGGCTTGGGCGAATCCACCCAGGTGTTGATCGAGGGTGAGGACCTCTCCAGACCGGAGGTCCACAACGCCCTGGTCTCGGCCGGCGCGCGACTGAACGAGGTCGAGAACGTGCTGGTCTTCCCCACTCCGGCAGGGCCGATCGCTTCCGCCAGTTCCCCGATCTCCATACTCAACTCCCTGAACCGGGGCGGCCCCCAAGGTCCACCCTCCGAACCGGTCGTCGCCGCGGCCCAGGCCGCAGGTGCGAGCCAGGACCTCCGGGTCCCCCCGGGATCCGATGTCACCCCTCTCTGGGACGCCATATTCGAAGTGACCCCGGAGCGGGCGGAGAACGTCCTTCACCGAAGCGGGTCGGGCTACGACGCGCTGCGTTTCGACATCGGCACCCAAGCGGGTGAGACCGGAGCGCTACAGCTGCGACAGGATCTCCTGGACCACTTCTCCGAGGTTTCCGACATGGGGATCAGCGTGATAGCTACCTCCACCGAGATCATCACCAACCTGATCGTGAAGGAGTTGGCGGAGTCGCAGACGACCTCGCTGCTCATCACCCTGGTGGTTGCCACCGTGGTGCTTATGATCAGTTTCTGGTTCGAGAACCGCCGGCCCTTCCTGGGTGTTATCACCATGGTCCCCGTGGCCCTGGTGGTGTTCTGGACCTACGGGTTGATGTACGCCACCGGCATTCCCTTCGGGCCGGTTACCGCGACCCTGTCGGCCCTGTCGATAGGCATCGGGGTTCCCTACACCATCCACATCGCCCGCCGGTTCGGCGAGGATCGGGTCCGCATGGAGAGCCTTGATGAGGCTCTGCGCTCTACCTCCCGCCATACCGGCGGTGCTTTGGCGGGGTCGGCATTCACCACTATGGCCGGGTTCGGGATCCTGATCAGTTCGAGGCTCACTCCCTTCCAGCAGATGGGACAGGTAACGGTGTACGCCGTCGGACTGTCACTGGTGGCAGCCGTACTGGTGTTGCCGTCCATGCTGGCCCTCTGGGAAAGGTGGCACCGCCGGAGGGCAGCGGCCACTGGAACTAGCAACTACGCAAAACCACCTCGGCGCTGAGCGGCCGGGCCACGCAGGTGAGTACCACCCCGGCGGCCTGCTCCGCCTCGGTGAGGGCGAACGGGACCCCGGGATCCACGTCGCCGGCCACCAGCAGGGCGCGGCAGGTGCCGCACACCCCCGAGCGGCAGGCGAAATACAGCGGCGATGCCGGCCCGCCGAGAGCGTCCAGCAGCACATCTCCGGCTGCTGCCGTTCCAACATGGTCGTAATCCTCCAGGCGGACCTGCGCGCCGTCATATGGAGTGGGCGCGCCGTCCCGTTGCGGTGGCTGGTATCGCTCCACCAGCAGCCGGTCGCCGGGTATCCCGAGGGACCGGAGGCGAGCCTCTACGGTGCGGTTCATGCCGGGCGGGCCGCAAACCAGGTACCACACGTCCGCGGTGGTCGGAGGTGTGGACACCAGGAGCCGATCCACCGCCCGGTAGTCGATGCGTTCGCCCCGGCCGCTGAACACGCGGGACACACGGAACCGCTCGGGGTGGTCGGCGGCCAGCGCCGCCAGCTCCCCGCCGAAGATGGCATCCCCGGGCGTCCGGTTGCCGTAGAGAAGATGGACCACCGAGCCCTCCTCGACCGCCAGAACACCCCGGACGATGCTCATGACCGGAACGATGCCGCTGCCGGCCGCGAAGCAGTACACGGTGCGGCGCCTCCCCGCACCGATCCGCACCTCGAATCCACCGGCTGCGGCCGGCTCGACGTCCACGACATCGCCCGGACGGGCACGCTCCACCAGGTGACTCGACACCAGACCACCTGGGTTGCGCTTCGCGGTTATGGCCGGAGGCTGGCCCAACTCCGGCGTGGAACTGAGCGAGAACGGTCGCCGGTGCTCCTCCCCCTCCACCATGACGCGGACGATCACGTACCAGCCCGCCGACCCCCCCACCACCTGATCCGGATCGTCGAAGGTGATGGTGGCCGCGCCGGCGGTCTCAGGGCGGATCCGGGCGATGCGAAGGGGATGGGCGGTCCGGACCTCCGGACTCACCCGACGATCTCCGAGAAGCCGATCCCCTCGGGCCGGACCAGCTGGTCCATGGTGCAGTCGCCCGGGTCCTTGTCGGGCCGCCACCGCTCCAGCCTGGTGGCATGGCGAAACCTGTCTCCCTGCAGATGGTCATAGCTGATCTGGACCACCAGCGTGGGTTGGATCGGGATCCACTCCATCGAGCGCTGCCCGGTCCAGCGGTTCACCGACCCCGGGGCGCGGGTGGCCTCTCCTCCGAAACTCTCTCCGGTACGCATCTGCTCCAGCACCGGGAGCAGGTCGATCCGCTCCCGGTCGGACAACCCGGACGTATGTCCCATGAAGTGCAGGTTGCCCTCTGGGTTGTAAAGCCCCAGGAGCAGCGACCCGACCCGGTCGCCCTCCTTGTGGAGGCGGTAACCGCCGATCACGCAGTCGGCGTCCCTCCGGTGCTTCCACTTGATCCACTCCCGCTTGCCGGGGCGGTAGGTTCCGCCGGCTCGCTTGGCGATGATCCCGTCGCACCCGGCCGGCTCGAACTCGTGAAACCAGCGGGAGGCAACCTTGAAGTCCGCGGTCGCCGGGGTCAGGTGCCAGGGCGCCCCCAGGGGACCGACCACTCGCTCCAACCGCTCCCGGCGGGCACGGTACGGGGCGTCCAGCAGGCTCTCGCCGGCATCAGCCAGCAGATCGAAGGCCACCAGCCGGGCCGGATACTCCTCCGCCAGCCGGTTGATACGGGACTCCGCCGGATGGATGCGCATCTGCAGAAAGTCGAATTCGGTCACGTCCTCCACCACTATGAGGATCTCGCCGTCGACCACCGTGCCCGGCGCCAGCCTCTCCAGGGCAGGCCGGAGTTCCGGGAAGTAGCGCAGCAGCGCCTTGCCGTTGCGCGAGTCCAGGCGCGGCGGGTCACCGCTGTAGGCGACCATCCGGAAACCATCCCACTTCGGCTCGTAGACCCAGCCTTCTCCTTCAGGTGGCGCCTCCCTTACCCGCGCCATCATGGGCTTGATAGGAGGCTTGATCCCGTGAGCCATCAGCCTGGGAGGAAGAAGCCGTAGGGGTGCAGGTCGGACAGCTGGTGACGCCGAACCTCGCTCCCCTTTCCTGCGGTCACGACCACCCACTCCACCCCGAACTCGTTCATTAGCTGCCGGCAGTTCCCGCAGGGATAGGCAACATCCACTCCGGCGGCGTCGACGCAGGCCACAGCCACACCCTCGATCCTTCGCACGCCCCGGGCCACGGCTCCGGAGATGGCGGTCGCCTCCGCGCAGATGGACGAACCGTAGGCGGCGTTCTCCACATTCGCGCCGGTGTGCCGCCGGCCTTCGGAGTCCACCACCACCGCCCCCACCCGGAACTTCGAGTAGGGCGAGTAGGACTGCTGCGCCGCCCGGCGCGCCTCGGCGACCAGTTCGTCAGCCGTCACGCCGCGCCCAGGAGGGCATCCACGAAGGCCGGGCCGTCGAACGGCAGGAGGTCACCACTCCCCTCCCCCACACCCACGAACTTCACCGGCAGCGAAAGCTCATCCTCGATCGCCAGTACCACTCCTCCCTTCGCCGTACCGTCCAGCTTGGTGAGGACCACGCCGGTAACTCCGACCTCGGCGAAACGGCGGGCCTGGGCCAGCCCGCTCTGGCCGGTGGTGGCATCCATTACCAGCAAGACCTCCGAGACCCGATCACCGTCGCGGCCCAGCACGCGGACCAGCTTGGCCAGCTCCTCCATCAGGTTATGGCTGGTGTGAAGTCGGCCGGCCGTGTCGACGATCAGCACATCGGCGCCCCGGGCCCGGGCTGCCTGGAGAGCATCGTATGCCACCGACGCCGGATCGGCGCCCCGGGTACCCGAGACCAGCGGAACGGCCAGGCGGTCTGCCCAGACCCTGAGCTGGGTATCGGCCGCGGGACGGAACGTATCGGCGCCCCCGATGAGAGGCTGGCGGCCTGCCGCGAGGAGGCGAGACGCCAGCTTGGCGACAGTGGTGGTCTTCCCCGTCCCGTTGACACCCACCAGGACGACGATCGAGGGGGTTCCGGTCAGGTGGAGATCCCGGTCGTACCCGGCCAGGATACGGTTCAACTCGGCGCGCACCACGGGCCTGATCTCGTCCGCTCCGGCCACAGCGGTCTCGCGTACCACCTCGACGATCCGCCGGGCCGCCCTCACCCCCATGTCGGTGGAGATGAGCTCCTCCTCCATCTCCTGCCAGGCGGCCGCTGATCCCGACGTCCGGGACCATACGGACTCGAGGCGCTCCCGGACCCCGGACAGGGCGGAGCCCAGAGTCGTTCCATGCGGCCGACCCGGCGGCTTGCGGGTCCTCGAGCGTCTCCTCCACCGGACAAGCAGGACCAGCAACGCAAGGAGAGCCAACCACACGACCACGGAAGCCATCGACTCGGGCCGGTCGATCCCCATGAAGGCAACCGGCCATGGGACTACGGGAGCCATCGGATCGGACCTCTCGATCGCGGATCACCGGTTGGCGACCTCACTCGGGCAGGATTCTATCCGGCCGGGTCGGGAACTGCCCTACCGGAGGCAACCGGTACTGCGCCGGCCGGTACCCGGTTCATATCGCGTACCAGCGCCCTCGAGGATCCGCCCGGCGCCATGGTGACCCCGTACAGGGTGTCGGCCACCCGGACCGTGGCCTGCTGGTGGGTGATCAGCAACAGCTGGGAGCAGGACCGGAAGTCCTCCACCAACCTCAGGAAACGTCCCAGGTTGGCTTCGTCGAGAGCCGCATCCACCTCGTCGAGGATGTGGAAGGGACCGGGCCGGGCCTTGAATACCGCGAACAGGAAGGCCAATGCCGCCAGCGACCGCTCCCCGCCGGACAGCAACGACAGCTTGCCGACCTTCTTCCCGAAAGGTTGGGCCCGTATGTCCACGCCCGCCTCCAGCGGGTCCGCCGATCCTGTCAAGGTCAACTCGCCGCTCCCGCCCGGGAAGAGAACCGAGAAACAGTCCCGGTAGTGGCGCGCCGTGTCCTCGAAGGTCTTCCTCAACAGATCGTGCATCTCGGTGTCCAAGGCGTCGATCGCCTTTCTGATCTCGGACCTTGCGCGCTCGATATCGGCCATCTGTTCGGTCAGGTGCCGGTAACGCAGGTCCAGTTCCCGGTACTCTTCCGCCGCAAGCCGGTTGACTGGACCCATGCGGGCCAGTTGCCTGGCGAGTTCCTCCACCCGGGCCTCGGCGCCCGGTCGCTGGTCCGGCGGCACGATGGCGGCCAGAGCCTCTTCCCGGGTGGAATCCGCGTCCCTGCGCAACCCTTCCGCCACCGATTCTTCGCGCATGGCCACCTCGGCTACCGCGACCTCGAGCCTGCCCAGGCGACTCCGGGCGGATTCCTGCTCCCGATCCAGGGCGGCCATGCGGGTGCGAAGCGTGCTCATCTCACCCGTGGAAGCCGCGGCTATCGCTCTCGACCGTTCGCGGCGCTCGACGAGTTCCCCCAACCTGTGACGTAGCGCGTCGGCCACCCGCAACGCCCAGCGCTCGATGTTGCGGGCATGCTCCAGGCCGGCCTGCTCGCTGGTGGTGTCGATTCCGTCCGCCAACCGGACCGTCACCGAGTCGACCCGATCAGCCAGCAGGCGGCGCCGCTCGGCCGCTGCTCCCAACGCCCGGACCGACTCCTCCCGGGCAGCCCTCGCCTCTGCTTGCCGGCTCTCGGCCGAGGCCCGCTGCCCGGCCAGAATCTCGCCGGAGTCACGGTCGGACGCAGGACCATCCTCCGCCCCGGCGACCAGCTCGCGCAGTTCCGCGAGGCGAAGCCCGTTCCGCTCCTCCGACCGGCGGGCCGCGGCGGTACGCGCCTCCAGGCCGGCGATCTCCTCGGCCAGCTTGGCCCGTGCCCGGCGATTGCGCTCCAGAGCGCCGGTCAGGTCCTCATGCCTCGATAGCAACGCGGCGACCTCGGCCCGGGCAGACTCGTCATCCCGGCGTGCTGCCTCCAACCGGACTCCGGCTTCAGCCTCTGCTTCCCGGGCGGATTCCAACTCCCGGCCGACCTCCTCGGCGGCCCGGCGTGCCGCGGCGACCATGTCGGGCGAGCCGGAATCCGGATCGGTCGGGGAGATGCCGAACCGGGTAATCAGGTCACCCTCGGCAGTCACCGCCCGTACGTCCGGCAGCTCGCGGACGATCTCCCAACCCTGGCGCCAGTTCTCCACCAGCAAGACGTCCCCGAGCAAGCCGGCGGCCAGACCCGATCGGGCCACCGGGCCGAGTCGGTCGCAGAGTCGCTTCACACCCCACCGGTCGGCCACCGATCGGGCCACCGCGGCGCCCGGGTCGGCTTCCGGCACCACCAGGGGAACGGCACCCCTCCCTCCGGTCTTGATCCCGGCGACCACCGCCCCTGCCGACTCGGGGCTGTCCGCGACCAGCGCCTCGGCCCACGCCCCCAGCGCCGCCGCCACCGGACCCACCAGCCGCTCGGGCACGTCCAGGAGCTCGACCAGCTCTCCGAGCACACCCTCGGATGCCTTGATCCGGTCCCGGGTGCGGGACGACGCCCCGCCGCCGGCGGCCTCCAGGGCCTCGAGCCGCGCTCGCGCCGCCGCCCGGCCGGTCTCGGCCGACCTCACACGGTCCGCGCACCGCGCCCATTCCGATTCTCTCCGCTGACGGTCTTGCTTCCGGCTCCGGCTCAGCTGCTCGGCTGCGTCGAGCCGCTCCTCAACCGACGCAGCCTCCCGTGCTAGCTGGTCGGCCAGGCGGGACTGTTGAGAGAGCCGGGCGCGGACCTCCCCGGCGGCCCGCAGGTAGTCGGCAACACGGAGAGCATCCTTACGGGCCGTGACTTCGCCCTTCCTGAGCTCCGCCTCCATGATCGCCGGCTGATTACGGGCCTGCAGGACCGCATCAGCAGGCAAGTCCCGCAGCCGATCCTCGGCTATGCGCAACTCTGCTTCACAGCGCTCCGCATCCTGGCGAGCCTGCTCCTCCCGGATGGTTGCCTCGTCCAGCCGGACGGACAGATCGACAGCCTGGTCGGTAAGGCGCCGGTAGGTCGCCTCCATCTCACCGATCCTTTCGGCCAGCCCGCCGGCCCGCTCGTTCGCCACCCGGGCGATACCGCCCAGTCGAGCGGAGACGGTCCGCAGGTCGGCGATCTCCTCCCCGTACCGGTCCAACTCGGCCAGCACCCGCTCCGATCGATGCTCGGTGACCTCGATTGACTCCCTGATCCGGCCCTGCTCGGAGTCCCTATCCGCGATCCGGGACTCGATGCCGGCTCGCTCTCGATCCAGGTCCTGGGTGCGACGAGCCAGGCCACGGAGCTCCTCCCCACCCAGCCAGAGACGGAGCGAACGCAACTCGGAGCGCAAATCCTCGTACCGCTCCGCGTCGCGAACCTGTTTCCGCAGGGGTCGCCTGCGGCGTTCCAACTCTTTGACGATGTCCTGTACACGCAACGAGTCGGCGTCCGACTGTTCGAGCCGGCGAATGGCCTTCGCCTTCCGGATCCGGTGCTTGCGGATCCCGGCCGCATCTTCGATGATCTCCCGGCGCTGCACCGGATTGCCGCCCAGTACGGTGTCCAGCCGTCCCTGGCCCACGATCAGGTGCTGGCGCCTACCCAATCCGCCGTCGGAGAGCAACTCCTGGATGTCGAGCAGGCGGCATGCTGCGCCGTTTATCTCGTACTCGGAGTTGCCTCCCTTGAAGAGCCGCCGCGTGATGGCGACCTCGTCGAGGTTCAGTGGCACGGCCCGGTCGGCGTTGTCCATCACCAGCGTAACTTCCGCCCTCGAATGGGCAGGCCGATCGGCCGTGCCGGCGAACACCACGTCGTCCATCTGGTCGGCGCGCAGCGCCCTGGTGAACTGGGTACCCAGCACCCATGACACCGCGTCCACGATGTTCGACTTCCCGGTCCCGTTGGGTCCGACCACCACCGAGACGCCCGTTCCGAACTCCAGGAGGGTCCGGTCCGCAAACGACTTGAAACCGAGCAGTCTTATCGACTTGAGACGCAAGTCACATCCATGTGATTCGAGTGAAAGCGAGTTTAGCGGTACTCACCGGGAATCTGTGGTTCACGCCGCTTCACCAGAGCCAAGGATCCTCTGACGGGGACAGTTGTCAGGCCTGGCAGGCCGGGCACCGGTGGGAAGACCGGCCGTTGATCCTCTCTTTCACAATCGGGGCGCCGCAGCGCCGGCACGGCTTTCCTTCCCGCCCGTACACCGACAAGTACTCAAGGTGGCGGCCGGCCCTCCCGTCCGGGAGCAGGTAGGCCAGGTCGTCAAGGGACGTTCCTCCGTGCTCGAGACCGTCCGCCAGCACCTGCCTTATGGCGGTGCGTATCGCTTCCATCGCCGCCAGGCCCAGTGATCCGGCCGGACGATCGCCCGCGATGCCCGCTTGGAACAGCACCTCGTCGGCGTAGATGTTGCCCAGACCGGCCAGGTAGCGCTGGTCCAGCAGCAAGGTCTTGGTCGCCACCCGACGACCCGCCGCCTTCGACGCCATCTCGCGTGCGGAAGGGAGATCGGTCAAGGCGTCGGGCCCGAGGCGGGCGATGCTCGACGGGGCCAACTCGTCGGGGGTGAGGACGGCGGTGAAGCCGAAGGTTCGCGGATCCACCATCCTGACCTCCTGGCGAGCGTCCGTCCGCACCACGACCCGCGTGTGGATGTGCTCGGGCGCCCCGCCATCGGTGATCGACATCCGGCCCGACATCCCGAGGTGGAAAACCCAGGTCAAGTCCTCCCCCACCTCGATGAGCAGGAACTTCCCCCTGCGGCGCAACTCGCCCACTACCTTGCCGTGCAGCCGGGTGGCGAAGTCCGCCGGATCAGGTTGGCGCCGCAGCATCCGGGGATGGAGAACCTCCACCGCCACCACAGGGCGGCCCGCCATGACCGGTACGAGCCCGCGACGGGTGGTCTCGACCTCGGGGAGTTCAGGCAATCAGCTGCTTAGCTTGCCCAGGGCTTGGCGGGCTGCCGCCTGCTCGGCCTCACGCTTGGACCGTCCCGACCCCGAACCCAGCTCCTCATCCCCCACCCAGACCACCGCGGTGAACAGCTTCTCGTGATCTGGGCCGGCGCCGGTCACCGTGTAGCGCACGTCGTGAGCGGCGCTGCCGAGCTCCACGTTCAAGCGGCTCTTGTAGTCACTCCTGCCCGGTGATTCGGCCTCGGTCGTGATGCGCTCCTCCCAGATGCGCATGACCAGATCACGGGCCACGCCCAGACCGCCGTCGAGATAGACAGCGCCGATGACAGCCTCCATGGCATCGGCCAGGATGGAGGGCTTGGTCCTGCCACCTGTCGCCTCCTCGCCCTTGTCGAGAGCCAGGTACCGTCCTAGGTCCAACCCGTCGGCCATCCGGTGAATGACATCCTTGTTGACCACCGACGCCCGGAGCTTTGCCATCTGCCCCTCCGACAGGCTGGGGTACCGGTGGTAGATGAAGTCGGTGACCACCAGCTGCAGGATCGTGTCGCCCAAGAACTCGAGACGCTCGTTGGAAGGTCCCTCACCGGTCTCGGCGACCCATGACCGGTGACGCAATGCCTGGTCCAGATGGCCCGGGTCACGGAAGCGGTACTCAAGGGCCGATTCAAGGCCGCGCCTGCCGGTCACGACCGGGTCAGTCCCCGCTCCATCCGTTCGGCCAGGCCGCCCCTGACACCTTCCGCGGCCAGCCGGACTGCATTGAAAACGGCATTCCGTGACGAAGATCCGTGACCGATCACCACGCCAGCTCTGGTCCCGAGCAGATAGGCCCCCCCGGCGCACAACTCGGGATCGACCATCATGCGGACCTCCTCGAAGACTCTCATCATCTCACCCGGACTGCCACCCGGGAGGCGCCCGAAGGCATCCCTGACCAGCGCTAGGACCAGACCGGCCGTGCCCTCCATGGTCTTCAGCACCACATTGCCGGTGAACCCGTCGGTGACCACGACATCGGCTACATCGCCGGGAATGTCCCCTCCCTCGATGTTGCCCACGAAGTTCACCGGCGCTTCCTCCAGCATGACGAAGGCGGACCTCTCCACCTCGCGGCCCTTGGAAGGCTCCTCTCCGATGTTCAGCAGGCCGACCCGGGGCCGGCCGATCCCGTAGACGATCTCGGCGACCAGCGCTCCCATCACCGCGAAGCGGACCAGGTGTGCCGGCTTCACCTCCAGGTTGGCCCCCGCGTCGAGGATCAAGGTCGGCACTCCGGCCGCACGAGGAATCGGCGTGGCGATGGCGGGACGCTGGACACCTTCCAGGCGCCCGATGACGATGGAGGCCGCGGTCATGGTCGCGCCGGTCGATCCGGCCGATACCAGAGCAGCGGCATCCCCGGACGCTACCGATCGGGCCGCCACCATGATCGAGGAGCGGGGCTTGTCCCGCACCGCCCTTGCGGGGTCCTCGCCCATCTCGACCACATCCGGCGCGTGGATCACATCAAGATCGGCGCCGGTCGCCATCAGTTCAGGCTCGATGACCGCCCTGTCCCCCACCAGCACCAACTCGTGCCCCGCGCCGGCCGCCATCACCGCGCCGGCCACGATCTCGGCCGGGCCGCGATCCGTTCCCATGACGTCGAGAGCTATCCGTGCCATGGGTCACTCCTCGATATACGGCCTCCCAAGACTATCGGGCGGCGGACCGGGCCGGTCTCAGCTATAGGTTTCGACCACCGTTCGCTCGCGATAGGTGCCGCAACCCCCAGGACCGGTGCAGGCGCGGTGAGGAAGTTTCGGGATTCCGCACCGATCGCAGGCGACGGTGCGAACCGGGCGAATCTTCATTGCCTCCGCCTTCCGCCGTCGGGTGCGGGAGCGCGACATTCTCTTCTTCGGTACTGCCATGACAAACCTCTTGGATCATTGGACGGAAGCGTCCGCCCTCTCTACCGATCACGCCGTATCGAACGGGACCTCCAGCAGGCCTTCCAGCGTGGCGAACGGAGACTCGCGAGAGTCGGAGTGCCCCTCGCAGGAACCCTCGTTGAGATCGGCGCCGCACACCGGACAAAGACCCCGGCAGGACTCTGAGCATAGCGGTACCAGCGGCACGGACAGGCACAGCTCATCGTGGAGGACGGTGGAAAGGTCGACATCTCCCTCCTCGCCGATCGGCAGCATGTCTTCGCCGGCGTCCTCGCCGTAGACCTGCCGAACCGGAGCCCTCGCTTCGAAACCGATCCGATCCAGGCAGCGGTTGCACCTGAGCACCATCTCCGCGCAGGCGACGCCTCGGACCCATATGCCGCCGGCCATCGCCTCGAGTCGAAGGTCCGCGGTCATCGGACCGCACCGCTCGACCTGGTCCAGCGCCAGATCCACATGCCCGGCGAGGGTTACCCGCCGCGTGGAACCGGGCCGGCGGACCAGACCGGAGACGTTGACCACGAAGTTGTCCATGGAGCCCATCGAATACGGTTGTGCCCTCGTGTGGAGGACTCCCTACCCGATCGAGCGGGTCTGGTGGAGCTCGGACCGCATCGAGCGCACCTGGTCGAGCACTCTCATCAGCACGTCCTCGAGCCGAGACAGGCGGTCCTCCGCATAATCCTCCGCCTCCAGCCTGATCTGATGGGAGGTGTCCTCGGCCCGGCGGACCAGAATGTTGGCCTCCTCGGTGGCCTCGGCGATGATGTTGGTGTTCGAGACCATCTCTTTGGCCCGGTGGCGGGCTCGCTCGATCACCTCCCGGGCATTCTCGTTGGTGCGGGCGATGAAGGTATCCCGCTCGCGCACCATCCAGCGGGCCTGCCGCATCTCCTCGGGCAGCCGATCCGCCAGGATCCCGAGAACGGCGAGCATCTGCTCCCGGTCGATCAGCACCTTGCCCGATCCGGGAAGGGCCTTGGCTTCCGAAAGCGCCATGACCATTTCCGTAATCAGGTCGTTCAGCTCTCCTACCGTGGCGGGCGGAGTGGCGGCGGCCACCTCCTGCCTACCGACATCAGGTTCATGATCACTGATCATTCTGACCACCGTTCTTTCATCAGCTCTGCTATGCGCCCGGGCACCAGGCCGGACACCGAACCACCCAGGCTCCCCACTTCCTTCACCAACGAGGAGGAAAGATAGGCGTGTTCCGGGCTGGTGGGGATGAATACCGTGTCGATGCCGGCCAGCCCGTGGTTCATCTGGGCCATCTGGAGCTCATAGTCGAAGTCCGAAACGGCCCGGAGTCCCTTGACGATCACGTTCACTCCCTGAGCCCTCGCAAAGTCGACGAGCAACCCGTCGAAGGCGACCACCTCCGCTCTGGGTTCTGCGGCAAGCAAGCTCCGGAGCATCTCGACCCGTTCCCCGGAGGAGAACATGGGCTTCTTCGACACGTTGCGGATCACCGCAACCACCACCGTTTCGAACAGGAACAGGCTCCGCCGGATCACGTCCATGTGGCCGTTGGTGGGTGGATCGAAGCTTCCGGGGCAGACCGCCTTTGCCACCCTCATCACCTCGCCGTTTCTCGCGGTTTCGGGGTAAATCTAACCGGAACCCGTCCGGATCCGTTGATAGAGCCAAATCCGGGCCGTTCCGTAGGTGCGCGTCCGGGCAAGGCGGAGCCCGGCCGCTTCGGGCCGGCGCTCGCCCGACCGCCGGTGGAGTACCAATGAACCCTGGTGAGCGAGCAATCGCGCCGCCGCGGTTAGCTGCTCCTCCACGCCGCTGATCGGAAGCTCGTAAGGAGGGTCCACGAACACCAGTGTGAACCGGACGGACGGACCGCCCGGACCGCCGTCGGCCAACGAGGCCAGATAGCCTTCGACGCCTCCGGCAACCACCTCGCCCCCCAATGCCACCGCTCCGATGTTGGCCCGCAGGGCCCGCAGAGCGGCTCGATCCCTCTCCACGAAGACCGCCGTGGCCGCGCCCCGGCTGAGCGCCTCCAACCCGAGGGAACCGGTTCCGGCGTACAGGTCGAGGACATCGGCGGCCGGGATGGTCGCGGCGATGGACGAGAAGACGGCCTCGCGGGCGCGTCCGGTCATCGGACGGGTGCCCGAGCCGGGAGGCGCCTTGAGAGTCCTCCCCTTCGCGATCCCGGCGATGATCCTCATGGCCGGGTCACGACTTGAACAACCATTCCACCTCGTCCCCCAGCAGGACCCTGACCTCCTCCCGGATGTCGGGATGCTGGTCAAGCCCCGGGTCACCGTCCACCAGGGCGAACGCCTCCTGCCTCGCCGCGGACAGCTCCGCGACATCGGCCAGGATGTCGGCGATCCGCAGGTCGGAGAAGCCCGACTGCCGGGCACCGAACACGGTGCCGTGGCCGCGGATCCGGAGGTCTTCCTCCGCCAGCCGGTAACCGTCCGACATGGCGACCATGGCACTGATCCGGGCCGCCCCCTCCTTGGTGGTCGGATCGGCCAGCAAGACGCATTGGGCAGGTTGGGCGCCACGCCCTACCCGGCCCCGCAGCTGGTGGAGCTGGCTGAGGCCGAACCGGTCCGCATCCCGGATGACCATGATGGTCGCGTTTGGCACGTCGACCCCGACCTCAATGACGGTCGTGGCGACCAGCACGTCCAGGTCCCCGGACCGGAAACCGTCCATCACGTTCCGCTTCTCCTCGGACCGCATCTGGCCGTGGAGCAGGCCCAGGCGGAGGTCCGGGAACACGCTTCGTAGCCTCCGGTACTCGGCAATCGCCGAGGCGGCTTCCACCCGGTCGGAGTCCTCCACCAGCGGGCACACCACGAAGGCCTGACGTCCCTTCTCCACCTCCTCCCGGATGGCCTGGTGCGCCTTGGCCGGTTCGTCGCCCTCCGTTGAGACAGCCCAGGTTCTGATCCGCTTGCGACCGGCGGGCATCTCGTCGAGCGCGGAGACGTCGAGAGCGCCGTACAGGGTCATCGACAGTGTCCGGGGAATGGGGGTGGCGGTCATGATCAGCAGGTCGGGATCCGCTCCCTCCGCCTTCTCCTTGAGCTTCACCCGCTGGTGTACGCCGAACCGATGCTGCTCGTCCACCACCGCCGCGCCCAACCGGGCGAAGCGCACCCCCTCCTGGATCAGGGCGTGAGTGCCTATGACGATGTCGATTCCCCCGCCCGCTATGTCCGCGAGCAAGCGGGAACGGCCCGCCCGATCCGCCGTGTTGGCATCGGCACGGCTTCCGGTGAGCAGCGCCACCTTGATCCGGGGACGATCCGGATCGTCGTGGGCGGGGTCGAACAGGGACCGCGGACCGGCGACGCGCGGTGCCATGCGCGCTTCCGAGAGGAGCCGGGTGACACCCTCGTAGTGCTGCTCGGCCAGCACCTCGGTGGGCGCCATGATGGCCGCCTGGAACCCGCTCTGGACACCCACCAGCAACGCCGCGACCGCCACCACGGTCTTGCCGGAGCCGACCTCGCCGTGGAGCAGTCGGTGCATGGGAGCCGGCGCCGCCATGTCAGCCCCGATCTCGTCGATCACCCGGCGCTGGGCGCCGGTGGGCCTGAACGGCAGGCCGTCGATGAAACGCTCCACCAGGTCCGGCTCCGGATGGATCAGGTGCGCGATGCCGACCGACTCGCTCTCCTTGCGCTTCCTCGTCATCGCCAGCGCCACCTCGTGGCGGAAGAACTCGTCGAACACCAGCCGGCGGCGGGCGGCACCTACCTCGGCCAAAGACTCGGGGAAGTGGATGGAGTTGATGGCCTCCTCCCGGGGAACGAGGTCATGACGCTCGATCACGGCGGCAGGCAGCGGATCGAGAACCGGGCGGGAGCGCAGCAGAGCGTTGTGTACGGCCAGCCGGAGCACGCCGGTACCGATGGAAGCGATCGCCCGGTACACCGGAACCACCCGGCCCACCGCCAGGTTGTCGGGTCCGGAATCCAGCACGTCCAATGCAGGCGAGTTGATCTGCAGGCGGCCGCGGTAGCGGTCGATCCTGCCCGAAAGCGCCACCTCGATCCCGCGCTCGAGGCGGCGGGCCTGGTATTGCTGGTTGAACCACACCGCCTTGACGGACCCTTGACCGTCGGTGACGGTGGCCTCTACGATGGACATCCGGGGGCGGGGACGCCGCACCGCGACCCGTTCCACCTTCCCGATGACGGTGGCTTCCTGGCCGACCTTCAGCTCGTCGATGGCCAGCCTGCGGGACCTGTCGATGTGACGGCGCGGCGCGTACAGGAGCAGGTCGGCGACGGATCGTATGCCCGCGCTCCTCAGCGCCGCCGCCCGCTTGCCGCGGATCCACTTGACGCGGCCCACGTCCACCCCATGCAGGTAGGCGAGGCTTCTGGCGGGTGAGTCCGGGGCAGGCTGGTCGGGCATGGACACCATTCCGGCCAAGAATACGGCACTGCGACCGCATGCCACGCCCGCCGGGCACTCCGGCGGGCGGTAACGGCCTGGTGGGAAGACGGGGCTCGTTGGACATTGATGCCTCGACCAGAAGGGTCGGCTCGGTCGGAGGCATCGGGCCAACTGGAAGTTTTCCGTCACCCTCCTAGAATCCTGCCCATGCAAGGCGTGGTCAAGATCTACGACCCGAACACCGGCGCCGGCGTGGTGGTGCTCGACCACGATCGGAGCGAGGTCTATCTCCGGGCCGGATCGCTGGCAGGAAGCGTCTTCCGGTTGCTCCGGCAGGGTCAGCGGATCATCTTCGACCTCGAGGAATCGGACGGTCTCAGATTCGTCCACTCCGTGCGGATGGGCTCGGACGGCCGCTAGCCCTGACGCCTACTGGTGCCCGGCAAACCGGCATGCAGGCCTGTTTCCTAACTCCTGGCCGCTAGGTCACCCCTCTATCCGTACATCGTCCGACTCGGTATAGTTCCGTCCAACTGACACCGAGAGGAGCAACGTGGTCGAGGCATACGTACTCATCCAGACCGAAGTCGGCAAGGCCAAGCAGGTCGTGGAAGAAGTCCGCATGATCGACGGAGTGTCCCAGGCCGACGACGTGACCGGACCGTACGACATCGTCGTCAGGGCCGGGGCGGAAGATGTGGATGGGCTGGGGAGGCTGGTCGTTGCCCGGATCCAGTCGATCGCCGGCATCACCCGGACCCTCACCTGCCCGGTGATAAACCTCTAGAAGCCATCCTCCCGATCACGGCAGGATCCGTGCAGGCCGCGCCGGGCTGATCAAGCCAGCTTCTTGGAAATGGCGGCGGCACCTCGCAGGGCCGTTCCGTCGGCTCCGGCCGCCGAGAAGCGGCGGGGAACGGAGGCCTCCAGCTCGGCGACCAGGTCGAGAACCAGTTGCTGCCGGCTGATGGGCGGGTCCACCCACAGGTAGAGCGAGAGGCTGCCGGGGATGGTGTTCACCTCGTTGATCCACAACTCCCCGTCCCTCCCCAGGAAGTCGATCCGGGCCATCGACCGGATCCCGGTGAGCTCGGTAACCCGCCGCGCCATCGACCGGAGTCGCTCCTCGACCTCGCTGGGAAGCCTGGCAGGCAGCTCTCGGGCCGAACCCTCGATACCCCCTCCGGACAGGTATTTCTCGCGGTAGTCGTAGAACTGCTCGCTCACCGGCGCCTCGATGGCGGACAGCTCCAGCTGCGGGTAGGTCCGCACCGCCACGTTCAGGTCCCGCCCACCCTCGAGGTAGGGCTCGATCACGGCGCCCCTGTCCAGGTGCGGTGAGGACCGGAGCAGCGCGACCGCGGTGTCGTAATCGCTCACCACCTCGATGCCGATGGAGGACCCGCCGAAGCGAGGTTTGACGATGTAGGGAGGAGGGAACTCGGGAGGGCCACCGGCCCCTACCGGAACCCGGGGCAAGCAAGGGAAACCGGAGGCGGCCATCAGGGCCCCGAAGGTCAGCTTGTCCATCAGCAGGTTGGAGGCCGCAGCATCGGGTCCCGAGTAGCGGATTCCGGCCAGGTCGAGGGCGCCCTGCAGGGTCCCGTCCTCGCCCGGGCCACCGTGGCAGCACACCAGCACCGTGTCGACCTCCAGGCGCCGCCGCTTCAGGAACCATCCGGCCTGCGGGCGAGCCTCGAAGCGCAACTCCCGCGCCTTCGGTGGAATACCGGCCGCGTAGTCACCGGCCTCGCCGTCCGCCGCCACCCTGTACCAGTTGCCCGTCTTCGACCAGTAGAGGACCAGCGGGTCGGCGCCTGCCTCCGCCAGCAACCGGGCCGCCTGCAACCCGGTCAGCACGCTGATGTCGTGCTCGGGCGACGGGCCTCCGAACACCACCGCCGGCCTGGCTGCCACTCATCCTCCCCGGGCCTGTCAGTTACCGCCGCCCCGCAGGGACGGGCCATCCAAGGCTAGTGATCGGCTACCCGGCTGCGAGACACCGGGGTAATCGCGTGCGTCTCCATCGGATGGCGGCCGGAGCGACCTGCCTGTCGCTTGTTCCAGCCTTGTTCTCGTCTGCTGGCCCGGACCCAGAGTGTGGATACAAGGGTGCGGAGCAGGTGTCCGATCCGAATACCGCCATGTTCGACGGTTCGCTGCTACGGCGACTGCCTCTGCGGGACCCCTCGTGTCTGGCGTCCGGTAGCGCATAGGTCAAATAGTCGGTCGGTGGCAAGGACGGCGAATGGTAGCTGCTGGGTGAGGTTGATCAGGACGGCGTATCTCCCGCGGAGGGAGATACGCGGTGCCGCCGCCGCGGTATGTTGCGCGTAGGTCGGCCTGTCACATGAAGATCGTGAAGTATCTCGGTGGTAAGGACCGCGAACGGAAGCTGTTGATCCTTCATGATCAAGATCGCCTTGGGACAGTCCGCGACGGCTGGTTGGTTCCGGCCGCGCAGAGGTCGCTGAGGTGGTTGGTGGAGAGGATTCCGAAGATAGTCCGGTTGTTTGGTGAGGTGACGACGATGTGGGGGGGGGGGGGGGAGCGTCGGCGCGTGAGAACAACGAGGATACGGTCTTGACCCTGGAGAGTATCCGGCTGTCCTCGTATAGCCATATCTTAGTGAACGGGCGATACAGAATCTCGCGGATACGTGACTCGTCGTACGTGATTTCCTCATCGCGCTTGAGGGATTGCCTCAGAGTGTCTGTCCACTTGATGGCTTCGAGGTTGGTGTGAAGGGTGGCACGCTCATGTGTCCACTCTCCATGTTTGACTCTGTCGCGCACGTACTCGTACTCGTCAATGAAGCGGTTGATCTTCTCAATCAGGGTGTCACGAGAGAAGGAATACACGTACACGTCGCAATTTGTCTTGACACCGGATGCATGAACACGGACCGCAGCATTGTCGTTGGTCTTGGTGGAGCATACGGGTAGCAACCGTTCGAATGTACCGTCTGTCAGATTCACCCAGTCATGCCGCTTATTGACGCGAACAGTCTCAAACTGTTCGCTGGTCACGTCTCCGAGTCGCGCCAGCCATGCGAACTTCTGTTCCAGCGACGAGTACTCGGGAACCTCTGCATAGCGCAGCACGCCGGGGTCGGTCCGATCCTTCTCCGGGTTACGCACGAGAACGGTGACCTGTACACCATTGCGCGAGCCTCCGCCGAACAACTTTGCGCCCTCCCTACGGAACTCCTCACCGCTCTTATAGGCATCCCCGCGTAGGTTCACCACATAGATGCAGGTGAACTCGTCGCGAAGTGTCGCCCTCATGCCCGCTAGTGAGGTTCCAGTAGCGAGTGAGTTCGGATGGACAAATGCCAACACACCGGGTTCGAGGTCTTTCGTCCCGTCCGATGTCCCTAGACGGTCCGAAGCCCATCGGAAGGCCTCAATGTACAAGTTGCCGTATGCGCTACCCCCTGGTTTGCGCCCGGTCACCTCGCTGTATCGCCGACCGTAGGTATCCTTCACTCGGGCTTCAATGTCTGGATGGGCAACATTCGGGTTGTCATCTCCCGCGTCTTTCTGACCTGCCGACCATGGGGGATTGGCCACGATCACCCTGATGGGTAAAGAGTTCTGGCGTCTGGTCCGGGCGCTGTTACTCCTGAGCGAGGTCGTCCCCGGAAGCCGCTTATCGTCTGAGTTCAACTCGAACGTGTCGGTAAGCACGATGCCCTCGAACGGCTGGTGGGCACCACGCCTCTCGTCATAGCCCTCTTCGATCTTGACCGCAGCGAGGTAGTAAGCAAGGAGCACGATCTCGTTAGCGTGGATCTCGGGCGCGCCCGCGGCTGCGCCCGCGCCGGTGAACTTGCGCTCCAAGTCCTCATCGCGGATGAGATACTTACCGTCGCTGTTCTTCTGGGTGATGAGCCGGTTTATGAACGTACCCGTCCCGGTGAAGGGGTCCAGGATGTGGACATCTGAAGCGGTCATGCCCCGGCCGAACTCCTGTCGGCACACTGCGTCGATCGACCTAAGCATGAAGTCGACCAACTCAACGGGGGTGTAGGTGATACCCAGTTGCTTGACTTGTCGGGGCATGGCCTTGCGGAAGAACGACTGGTAGACGTCGAGCATCACGGTGAGCCTCGCGTCGGAGTTGGCCGCCGCGTCGACCCGGCGGGCCACGCTCCGGTAGAACCGGTCCAACTCGGCGGTTTCGTCCGATAGGCGGTATCCGGCGGTCTTGAACTCGCCCAGCAATTCGTTCAGCGCCTTGGAAACCGGATTTCGATCGGCAAAGCCAGTCTCGGAGAACAAGCTGTCGAACACCGGCAAGGTCACGACATGGTGAGCGACCATCGTGGTCAGAGCACCGGTCGTGACATGCCCGCCGACTGCGCGGCGCATGTCCACCAGAAATCGCTCGAAGGCCTTCTTCAGATCGGGATCGGCTCCGATGCCCACCCGGATCAGGACCTCGATACGGTCCGAGATCTCACTTACCCGCTCGGCCCACCTGTCCCAGTACTGGCGGTCCCCACACTTCTCCACCAGTTTGGACGCTACCGCATTCTGCCACGGGAACGGCAGTTTCCCCTGGATGAAGTCCTCGGCAAGGGCTGGGCACCCGTCATCCCCGGAGCAAGCCCGCTCGCCGCACATCTGGCAGATGTCACCGACGACGATGACGTCCAGAGGTATCGCAGCACCCAGATCAGCCGTGTTGATCCACACATCGGCTCGTCCGTCGTGGGAGCGAAGCGCCTTCAGAACACTCCAGACCTGTTTGAAGCCAGAACTGTTGAGAAACGCGTCATCGCTGAGGCCTGCTCCCTCGGGCACAATGACGGGAATGACGACGTAGCCTGTCTCCTTGCCTTCGGAGCGCCGCATCACCCTCCCGACGGCCTGCACCACATCGACTTGGGACCTCTTGGGCTCGATGAAGAGGATCGCATCTAGGGCGGGCACGTCCACACCTTCGGTCAGGACCTTTGCGTTGGTCACGATCCGGCACTGGCCCTCATTCCCGCCCTCCTGGAGCCAATCGATCAACTCGGCCCTCTGGTAGGCGTTCATCTTGCCGTCCATGTGCTCGACAGAGCAGTCGAGTAGGTCGGACATGGGATCGCCGGCGGACGGGTATCCGCCGGCTGTCCTGACTACCGGGTTCCACCAATGAGCTACTCGCTTCGATGTAGCGATTGTGTTGGTGAAGGCGATAGCCCGACTGGCCGCGTGACGAGGGTCCGCGGCGCCTGTGACGCGGCCTGAAGTCGTCCGGGTGGTCGGATCGGCGAGAGCGTCCCAGCAGCCCGCGAGCCTGACGACGTCGTCGACCTTCAGCCGGGGGCCCTTCGTAACCTGTATCTGGCTGTGGAGTTCGCCCGCCAGCACCTCGTCGACCGCAATGACGACAACTTTGTAGTCGGTCAGGTGCCCCGCTTCTATGGCATCGGCGAAGTCCATCCGGAAGAACTCGGAGCCGAATACCGACGTGTCGTGCATTGAGTAGACCCCGTAGTCCCCTCCCACCTCGGCGACCTGCCTCCTCGCCCGGCGCGTGTAGATGCGGGGTGTGGCGGTCATGAATAAGCGGCGGCGTGCAACTACCTTGTCTTCTTCGTGGATCAGCCTGAAGCCGCTGCCAGACGTATCTCCCCGATGGTGAACCCCGGTCGTGCGATGGGCTTCGTCGCAGATCGCCAGGTCGAAGTCAACTCCACCCCCGGTCGACTGTGCCTCACTCACCAGCGGAAGCGACTGGTAGGTGCAGAATACGACCGTCATCTCATGATCGGAGGAGTGCCCCAATTGCTGGCGGATCCGCTCGGGGTCTGTGCTGACCGGCATGGCTAACTCCGAGAGGTCAACATCCTCGCTGGCACGTCCGGCCCGAATGTCCGAGCAAATGCCGATGTATCGATGTGATATGCCTGGGTTACGTTGACGAGCCCACTCCCGCATAGTCTGACCCATTAAAGCGATGGACGGCACGAGATAGAGTACTTTACCACCTAGACCGACGATACGCTCCGCTATCCAAAGGCTCACCACGGATTTGCCGGTTCCACATGGGAGGATCAGCTTGCCGCGGTCACTGGTCTCGAACCCCTCCTCGACTTTCTCTATCGCCGTGGATTGAAACGGATAGGGTTCGTAGCGGATGGAATCGAAGGAGAGCGAGTCAGGCTCATCCAAGAATTCCAGCCATCGAACGGGCCAACCCTTTAGGTGAGGGGCCGTAATCACCTCGCACCGAGGGCTGGCTTTCTTGATCTTCGTCCACGCGGGCCCGGTTATGTCACCGGTGACGAACAGGATTCTTGATCGGAAATCGGCAGTGCCCGAGCTGGCCAGGAACGAGCTGATGTCCGGCGTGGGGACCTTGTGTTTGTCTGCGTAGAACTTGCACTGGATGGCACACAGTCCCCCACCGTGAGCCTCGGTCTGTTCGGCTACCAGATCGATTCCCGTATCCTGCGCGAGGAATCCGCGACCCGCTCTCTCGGGCCAGTCGCCCCACATCCATACTCTCTTGAAGCGTGCCGGGCCGTATTCGCCCGGATGCTTTTCGAGAGCGGCCTTCATCAACCTCTCGAACCGTCGGCCCTTCTTCGCTTCGCTGACGGACTCGGTCCGCAATCTCTCGAGGAGTTCATCCAGTGCTGTGGTCAACCGTCACCTCATCCAGCTCGACTCCAATGAAGTGTAATCTTTGCGAAGTAGCTGGCCCCATAAGTGAGGAAGCAACACAACCGTGGAAGCCACGCCCTTGACGCTCATCGACTTGCCCTCGGACGAGGACAACATCACCGACTGGTGCCTGGAGCAATTCCATTCGCACTACGGGGACAAAGCCATCACCAAGGATGACATCTGGGAGTACCTGTACGGCGTGATGCACGCTCCCGACTGGCGGGAGCGCTATCGGCACGATCTTCAGAGGAACCTTCCGCGGGTCCCGTTCGCCCCAGCCTTCGAAGCGTTCCGCGCGGCGGGCCAACGGCTCATGGATCTCCACGTCGACTACGAGACCGTACCCGAATGGCCTCTGGAGTGCCTCGTGGACGGACACCCCGACGAGGGCGACTCCGACCCCGATGCCTATCGGATCACCAGGAACAAGAAGATGCGATGGGGTAAGAGCGAGGACAGCAATACCGACGATCGCACCGTGTTCATGATCAACGACCGATGCAAGCTCGTGGGCATCCCCGAGGAGGCACATCAGTACACCGTCTCGGGCCGCACACCACTCGATTGGGCGATCGACAGCCTCCGGTGGAAGACCGACAGGCCGTCGCAGATCGTGGATGATCCGAACGGCTGGCACGCCTGGTCGGATGAGCCATTCAACCTCATCCGACACCTGAGACGCCTTGTCTACGTGTCCGTCGAGACCTCCCGAATCGTGAACGGTCTACCGCCCTCGCTGGTCGACACCTGAGACGCTCGATTGAGCATTGCCCCGTTCCCATGACCCTTGGGTAGCAGGGTCGAGCGAAGCCCCCGAGGGGCGTCTATTTCAGGAGGTCGCCAAAGCAGGCTGACGGGCTGTGTCGTCTAGTTACGACAAGTCAGCCAGGAGTGCTACTGCTTTCGCCCGATCGATGTCCCACTCCAAGGTCAGGAAGCGGGCACCGAGAATGGTGTTAAACACGTCTGTTCGCTCGTCCTGGTATGTACCCATAGCGCTCTGTTCAGCCAAGCTCAGGAAGGCGTGTGTCCCGTCGAGTTCGGCTTGTACCTGTTCTGCGAGCGTATGAATGAGTCCTAGGAGTTCGTCGGTCAGCGGATCCGGGGGGGTTTCGACAAGCTTCATTTGTGCTGTTGTGAACCGTGAATTGGCTTCTAGCGCCGTGCTGAGCACCATATCGTGTGCCTGCTGATCCTCCGGGAGGTGACAGATACCCGAGAGGACTTGAAGCGCCCCCAGTGCTTCGTCGAAGGTGTTGGCAAGTTCGCTGGGGGCAGGATCTGGGAGCATGGTCGCCCAGTCTCCTAGTTCTAGATACGGCAGCAAAGAGGAGTTGAATCGCATTGCCAGGCTCGGGACCGTATTCCCCTCGCATAGAGGCACCAGCACGTACCCCTCACTGAGAGGCCGCTCGGCTCGCAAAGCTGCATCCAGTAGTTCAAGAGCGGCGGGCCATTCGATGAGCGACCCGAGGTCGACAGTGACCGCGAACTCGACCACCCCGCGGCGAGGCTGGCGATACAACACATTGGTTGTGAGGCCCGTGGCATCGCACTTCCTTTGTAGCACTGCCTTACGAGCTCGGATACGATGTCGTTGTTGAAGCCTGCTCGTGCGGGCTGCTCGATGGAGGGCATCCCTCGCTGATCCAGAGCGTGCGCTCGGGACGACCTTGGAAAGGTCGCCGGCGCTGGCTGCCAGTTCACTGACCACTGCATGGATGTCTGAGAGAACTTCTCGGAGGCGATCAAGACTCGGCGGGTACCCGTAGATGCCCAGCATGGCCCAGGGTTCGTTTCGGGCGTCTGCTAAGTGTTTGCCGATCACCGTATCGGATATATACGCGGCTAGCCCGCGGTACTGGTCTGGCACGGAGAGTCTCTGGAGAACGTTGCCTGTCAGGGCGAGGATCAGGGCGGACAGTGGTTCGTTGGTCAGCGCGGTCGCTTGCTCGGAGATTGCTGTGTCACCGAGTTGGCCGGTCCCTGCTGGCGGCCTGAGCGACCTTCCGGCCTTGTGGAGTCCGTCGATCTGCTCGGCGAGTTCGTCGGAATGGAGACGGTGGGGTCTCCCGGTGACCAGATGAGTGCCAGATTCGTGCGACAGGTACGCTGCCTGGTCGATCAGCGGAAGCGCTTCGGTCAGTCTGGCCGTTGCCGACTCTCCGACAAGCGAGACTGCCGCCCGGACGCGCGCCTGGTTCCAGGCGATGCCGGACTCGGACTGATAGTACTGACGCCGGAGACGGCTGACTCCGTGGGAGTAGTCTCCGATGGTCATCTCGTTATTGCCCGGTGCTAAGGCTTGGATGTCGACCGATTGGATGTGGGGTAGGCAGCACAACAGGAGTTGACCAAGTGCTACAGCTTCCTTCTGAGCGTCCTGCTGCAAGGTGTCGGAGACGTGCAGAAACCTACCGAATGCGAACGGTCCATCGTCCCCGAGACGTATTTCAAGTTCCGTTATCCATGGATTGTGGGCACGTATCCGGCGAAGGACCGTTTCTTCGCCGCCGATCAGACCCAGCAGGTGGTCAGCGACTGTCGGATGGCAAGATCGAGCGGCCGCGATACATTCTGCGAGTTGATCAACCGGCGCCGACCACAGGGTCGCGGCTATTGGCGTGCCCTCTGTGAGGACACGCCTGATCGCCGTGATGAGTGGCTCGTTGCCGTTCTCGAGAACCGCGAACATGTCAGTGGCTTGCAGAATCGTGTTTACCGACGCCAGCAACCGGCTGACAACCTGCTCTCCGATAGCGGCCACCAGGTCTTCGAGGGAAGCGGCTGCCGATACCGAGTTCATTGCTTCCTGCACGCGCCGTATCTCGGCCGGGAGGATGTCTGGAATCGGCATGCCTATCGACGTGTAGTAGAAAAGCATCGGAAGAGTTGATACAGGTACCTCATGCTTATCGGCGATCTCCGTCCATGCTTTGGCGACTTCATAGAAGTCGCCAAGGCGCAACCCCTGCAGGTATGCGGCGAAACGGGCGGGGTGTAGAGGTCCGTTGGTGGCGGATTCGATAACGGTGTCTCTTGCGGATGGTTCGTCGCGGAGCAGGTTCGCTACAAAACGATGAAGGTCCGAGTCGGCAACCAGGTCTAGGACCCTCGCGATTGTGTCCCGGAGGCGCGGTGGCGGTTGATGGTGGATGACTTCGCTGATGGTCTCCGATCGAAGCCGGTGCAGACCCGACATGACACCATCTCGTTCGACGACCAGGTGCTCATCGGTGAGGCGGCTGTTCGCAGCGCGGAGTTCGAAGTCATTGACCCCACAGGCCTCCGCTAGCTCGGAGGTGGCGATCGATACTGTCCATCGATCAGCGGCTGAGACGAGGCTCAGCACTTCCAACTCCAGATGGCGTTGCTCGACGATGCGGCGCTGTACTTGTTGAGGCTGCGCGATTTCGTGGGTTTTGGGTGCTGTAGCCGGTGTGGGGGTCATCTTACGAGGATGCCGCGGGCTGCGTAGTTGTCGGGGTTCGTGAACCCGTGAGCGACGCGTCGTAGGACTTGTAGGAGGTTGTTGATCCCTTCGATGGGTCCGTTGGTGACCCGTCGGGCGCTGTGGTAGGCCAAGATTTCTTCTCCCCAGGAAATGATCGTGTCCACAACGTCGTGGTATTCGGGGATCTGGCCGCTGTCGTAGAGGTCAGCGAACCGGGCGAGCGCCTGGTTGGCTCCTTGGAGGTCGTCGGCTTCGTAGATGCTGTAGAGCTCTTGGAGAGCATCCCACGCCGTCTTGAGCCGAGGGTAAGCCTCGAACAGTGTCTCCAGATGCTTGCGGTGGGCGTCGGTGAGATGGTCTTCTCTCCGCAGCAGGGTGAAGCGCGCTCGGAACAGGTCCGGCTCGAATGCTGGGGGTGTCTGGTCGGGGTCGCGGCGTTGGAGTTCTCGTCTTACCAGAGTCAAGCCTTCGGTGAACCAGCGAACCACATGGAAGCGATCCAGGACGTGGCGGGCGTCGGGCAGGTATTGGCTAATCGCAGCTTGGTAAGACCGTGAACCGTCTGTGACGACGATCTCCACCCCCTGGCACCAGTCCGGCCCCTGTTCCCTAAAGAACCTGCTCAGAGACCCTTTCGTGCGTCCTGGGATCATCGCCAACACCTGTTTGGTGTCCCCACACGCAACCACGGTCACATACCGGTGACGACGCCGAATCGACGTCTCGTCCACCAACAACACCCGACACGGCCGGACCCGACGCCGCTTCGCGACCCGAGCCGAATGGGCTCTCACCAACGCCATGATTCGATGCCAACCCACCCCATGACGGCGAGCCACCGCCCTAATCGACATCGCCCGGGCGTCCTCCACCAGCCGGCGAGAAAGCCGCCGGGTGAGACTCCCCTGAAACTGGTCATGCTCCTCGAGGTGCCGCTCCCCACAGTTGCCGCACACGAACCGCCGACGCCGCCACACCAGCGTCGTCCGCCGGCCCGACACCCCAAGGTCGCGGACCCGCTTGACCCGCCGATCCCACACCCGACGGCAGCGGAACCCGCAATACGGGCACCGCGACCACTCCCGAGACGACTCCACCTCCACCTCCAGGCGGTCAACCGTATCGACCGCCACACCCAGCACCCGAACACCACCCAACCACAAGCGAACGGACATAACATCAGACATCGAGGCCTCCTGGCATCGGCGAACTGGTACTTCACCGATTTCAGCGAGGCCTCACCCCCAAACCAAGGATTTCAGGCCCCCGCACCCACGTATTCGCGCAGGGCCTACTTGTTCATTGATGACGTCGCGGAGGCGCTGGCCACGTGTAAGCATGTGGGTGAACTCAAGCGTCAACCCGCCGGACTCGTTGAATGCCTCCACCCAGTGCGGGATGGTTGTCGCGCCGCGGCGCACCAGACCAGCGAAGATGGTCTCGGCGGCTACTTCGTCGAGTCGTACCGACACCGTGGCACAGCCCGACAGATCCCCCAAAGTGGTGAGTTCCTCAGAACGTGCAGCTGCCACTAGAAATACACCTGGAACGGCAGCCGCCTCGGCGCGCAGACGAGCCCAACCATTCAGACCATCCGTCCCGACAGCGTCGACTAGAAGCCCGACCGGAGCTTCGAGGCTTGCATTGTAAGCGCGGGCGAGGCGAATCAGAGCATGTGCGTCAGTGGCAGCGAGACGACGCACCCGGTACCACAACACGTCGGGCCGCGCCAATGGAACCGTCCACAGAACCGCGCTCTTCCCGACACCCGACGGGCCAGTAATGACGACAGCCGATCTCTCGTCTAGCCCTGACAGAATCTGATCCATCAACTCAGGGCGGGGTACCACCAGACCGGCCGCCACATGATGAGGCTGGGTTGATACGCCCTCGTAGAAACCATCATCCGACTGAACCGACACGCTGAGGTCGAGTGCCTCGCATACACCATCCCGTACAGCTGACTCAAGCGAATCGACGTCAACCAGGTCGGCGACAGCCTCGATACCGGCAACTATTTCCGTCCTCGTAAGACGACGACGGTTCCCATAGTCAGCCGCTGCGTTGGAATCGGAAGCGTCCGCAACCACCGCGCGGAGGTGGCGGGTGACAAGACACAGACCAGAAGGTGGCAGATCGACACGACCTCCGATCAACTCGGCTGTTTCCGCTTCCAGGTCGCCCCAATCGACTCCCACGACTACGGTTGAAGACAGCAAGCGGCCTATCTCAGCACTGCTCGAACCACGCTGGTGGCCGACGCGGCGGAGTTCTGCACCGAGCCGAGAGTCGGCCGACAACACATCCGCCAATGGTTGATCGAAACCGCTCAGACCGTCTTCGTCATTGACACCATGTTCGAAGACAACCACCAAGGTTGATCCGTCACCCGGATGGTTCGACATCTTGTCCCATGAATCGAGAACGTGTCTAGTCGCTTCCCCCACGGGGAATCGGTCACGGCGTGGGAGTCTCGACTTAATCTGCACAAGTCGACCGTCTGGACCCTCCAAGACCATATCCTCAAAGCCCTCGGGTACCAGCGCATCGGCAGCAATGTGGCCCCCTGCGACACGCGCGGCCAGCCAAGCCCCGACCATTTCCTGGAAGTGAAATCCCCGCCCAGCTCGCGCCCCGGCCCTGCTCGACGCCCACGACGCATACAAGACCTCACCATCGCCACTGTCTCCGTTCTGGTGAGACCCGCGGGTCTCACCAGAGGTGGAAGCCAGAGATACTGACCGCCCCCCGCTAGGCGACCGAGATCCGCGCCGCCGCCTTCTGTTCTTCTTCTTACGCGCCACGACACCAGATTCTGCCAGCAACTGACGCCGAGGCAACACGGCCTAGTGGCCGCGATAGGTCATCGAGATTCCCTACGTTGTAGGACTACCAACACGTAAGATGCGGGCTAGTCATTTGTTGGCGTAGGGTGGAAGGCACACGGGTCGTGGCCAGCCGGATCCACCCGGACTCGGTAGCTCGCTATCATTCCCGGCGGCCCTGCTAATGGGCACTATCGACCGCCTCGACCGTTGGAGGGCACACCCATGGCTACCAAGTTCTGGCATCCGTTCGCGGACATGCGGGCTGTGCTCCGGAGTGAGTTGGTGATCGCGCGGGGCGAGGGATGCTACGTGTGGGACGACTCCGGGAAGCGGTACCTCGACGCCGGCGCCAGCCTGTGGTACTGCAATATCGGGCACGGGCGCTCCGAGATCGCCGATGCGGTCGCCGCCCAGATGCGTACCCTCGAGGCCTACTCGACCTTCGGCGACCTCACCTCGCCTCCGGTCAACGAGCTCACCGACCGCCTATCGATGATCGCGCCGGTTCCCGGCAGCGTGAGCTTCCTGACCAGCGGGGGGTCCGACTCGGTGGACACGGCCGTCAAGCTGGCCCGCCGCTACCACACCGCCATGGGACGGTCCGACCGCACCTTCGTCCTGAGTCGGTCGCGGGCCTACCACGGGATGCACACCGCCGGCACCAGTATCGCCGGCATCTCCGCCAACAACGACGGCTATGGCAAGCTTCTGACCGATACAGCTCTGGTCGAATGGGACTCGCACGACTCCCTTCTGGACGCCATCGAGCGGATCGGCGCCGAACGCATCGCCGCGTTCATCTGCGAGCCGATCATCGGCGCGGGCGGCATCCTCGCTCCCCCGCCCGGCTACCTGGAGAAGGTCCGGGGTATCTGCCGGGACACCGGCATCCTGTTCATCGCCGACGAGGTGATCACCGGCTTCGGGCGCACCGGGATGTGGTTCGCCAGCCAACGCTGGAACCTTGAGCCCGACCTGGTCACCTGCGCAAAGGGCATAACCTCGGGCTACCTCCCGCTGGGCGCGGTGATCGCGGCGCCCCACATAGCAGAGCCGTGGTTCGCAGGCGACGCCGGCCTGTGGCGGCACGGCTATACCTACACGGGGCATACCACCGTCGCGGCGGCCGCCATCGCCAACCTCAACGTGATCCAGCGTGAGAACCTGCTGGCAGAGGCGAACCGGCTGGAGACTCAGCTCGCCGCCGGGCTGGGCCCGCTGGCGGCTCACGAACTGGTCAGCGAGGTGCGGTGCGGAGTCGGAGCTCTCGCAGCCATCCAGCTGGCGCCCGAGGCGTTTGCCGAGAACCCGCAGCTACCGGACCTGGTCAACGCCGCCTTGCGCAAGCACGGGGTGTTGAGCCGGATCCTGTTCGGTAACGCCGTACAGGTCTCGCCTCCCTTCGTGATGACAGAGAGCCAGGTGACCGATCTGGCCGAGGCTGTGCGAGCGAGTCTCGACGACGTGGCCTGACATCGCCGGAGGGCGGACCGTGTCCCCTCCAAGCCTTATCCGCTGACGCTGAGGGTTATCACTCCCAGGACGGTCAGGGCGGCGCCGGCAACCACCTTCCAGGTCAGCTTCTCCAGGTCTCTCAGGAACAGGGCCGAGAAGAAGACCACTATCAGCGGCTGGGACATGATGATCGGACCTACCACCGTTACGTCTCCCCCCTCGAGCGCCTGGAACACCGACAGCACTCCGAGACCCGCCAGCAGCCCGGTGGGAATGAACCACTGCCATCCGGGTTCCAGGCGGACGGTGGCTCGCAGGCGGGGCGTGAGAGCCAGGATGACGATCCAGATAAGGATGATTGTGATGGTGCCGCTCACCGCGCCGAAGGCGGGGTGGGGTGTCTCCTCCAGGCCCAGCTTTCGCAGCACGTCCGAAGCCGCGAACGAAATGCCCCCCAGCACCGGTAGGAGGTAGGGCCACCTCCTTGCCTTCCCGGGCCGCCCGACTGCGCCGGACTGCTCCGCCCCCGGCTGGCCCCTCACCAGCACGGTGATGCCACCCGCGATGGCGACCGCCCCGACCACTCGAGAGGTCGTCACCGGCTCGGCCAGCAGGATCCATCCCCCGACCAGGACAAGCGCCGGATAGGTTGCGGTCTGTAGCGGCGTGGCGCTGGAAGGCCCGATCAGCCTCACCGCGAAGATGAAGGCGGTCCTGCCCACGCCCTCCCCGACGATCCCGCCGACCACGAAGAACAGGATCGCTCGGAGGGTCAGCCCGGTCGGTGGATCGGCCAGCGTGAAGGCGCCGGTGACGAGAGCGCCGACCGGCAGCGACACCATCAGACCGGTCATCAGGCTGTTGGTGCGGAAACCCCGGGTGACCGTGATGGCGAGGGCTGAGAAGCTCGCCGCCGCCAGCAGCGCGAAAACTACCGGCACGACAGATCAGCAACCGGCATGCGTACGCGGCCCCGGCCGCCGGATGATCCTGAGCGCATCAGAGATGCCGGGCAATGATGGAACGGATGCGGTCCGCCAGCTGCCGGGCCCTGTCCGGACCTGCCGACATGCCCAGGCCCAGAGGCGCGAGGTTGGGGTCCACAACCCCGATGCCGATGCTCATCGAGCGTGACAGCAGGGCATCGGTCCGGGGCAGCATGCCCCGGTGGTAGCCGGCCGCGGACTCGCGCTCGCAGGAGCAACCGAACGGGCATCCCCGGCCCGACGCGGTGCGTCCTTCCAGCAGGTGCTCCATGTTCGAATAGACGTGCCACCCGGATGCGGCCAGGGTGATCGCACCGAGTTCCTCCACGATCCGCCGCGCCACCTCGGCGGTGGGGAACACCACCACGAGGTGGGTGGCGAGATCACCGCCGGGGTCGGGCCGATCGCGAAATGCAAGGCCGGGCAGGTTCGCCAGGGATTCGCGCACGATGTCCCGATTGACGCGGAGCTGCGACTTGATGCGGTCCAGCTTGGCCAGCTGCGCCAGCAACACCGCTCCCTGGAGCTCCACCATCCGGAAGTTGAGGCCCAGTACGGGCCGGCGGCCCACCTCGACACCGGTTCGATAGGGACTGTGGCCCTGATCGTGCAAAGCGAAGCAGCGCCGGTAAAGGGCTTCATCGTCGGTGACGAGCATGCCGCCGTCCCCGCAGGTGATGGTCTTGTAGATATTGAAGCTGAACACGCCCGCATCGCCGTGGCCACCGAGCCACCTCCCCTTGTAAGTCCCTCCGAACGCCTGGGCCGCGTCCTCGATGAGCGCCACCCCATGACGCTCGGCCACCCGGCGCAACTCGTCCAGGCGGGCCGCGTTGCCCAGCATGTGGACCACCAGTACGGCTCTGGTGCGGGGAGTGATCCTGGCCTCCACATCGGCCGGATCGAGATTGAAGCTGCCATCCACCTCGGCCAGCACCGGATGCGCCCCCGCGTGGATGATCGCCGAGATGGAGGCTACGAAGGTGAACCCCGGGACGATGACCTGGTCGCCGGGACCGATCCCGAGACCCGTCAGGGCCAGGTAGAGGGCGCTGGTCCCGGAATTGACAGCCAGCGCATGCTCCACTCCGGCCAGCCTCGCCACCTCGCGCTCGAAACGCAGGACCTTGGCCGGGAACCCCGCCTCAGGACCGTAACGGGCGAGGTACCCGCTCCGGAGTACCTCCCGGACGCCGGCTAACTCCTCCTCACCGATGACCTCCGTACCGGGCCCGGGCACGACCTCACGCCTCCTGGCCGGACAGGTACATCCAGGTCTCGACCACCGTGTCGGGGTTCAACGAAACGCTTTCGAGCCCCACGTCCACCAGCCAGGCCGCGAAGTCCGGATAGTCGGAGGGCGCCTGACCGCAGATTCCTATGTACTTGCCGGCATCGTGGCACGCCCTGACCGCCAGCCGGATCAGTTCCTTGATCGCCGGGTTGCGCTCGTCGAACATGCCGGCTACCAGGGCGGAGTCGCGATCCAACGCTAGGCAGAGCTGGGCCAGGTCGTTCGATCCGATCGAGAAGCCGTCGAAGAACTCCAGGAACTCCGAAGCGAGCAGGGCGTTGGAAGGTATCTCGCACATCATGATGACCCGCAGCCCGTTCTCCCCGCGACGTAGGCCGTTGCGGGCCAGCACCTCCACCACGCTGGAGGCCTCCTCGACGGTCCGGACGAATGGGACCATGACCTCGATGTTGTCGAGGCCCAGCTCGTTCCGTACCCGCCGGAGCGCCTCGCACTCGAGCGCGAACACATCGGCGAATTCCGAGGACCGGTAACGGGATGCTCCCCGGAACCCGAGCATGGGGTTCTCCTCGGTGGGCTCATACCGGCGCCCGCCCAGCAGATGGGCGTACTCGTTCGACTTGAAGTCGGACAGGCGGACGATCACCGGCTTGGGGTGGAAGCCGAGAGCCAGCGTCGCGATCCCCTCCACCAGCTTGGTGATGAAGAACGACCGGGGATCCTCGTATCCGGAGATACGTTCCTCGATGCCGGCGCGGACATCACCGGGCACGTCCGGGTAGTCGAGCAACGCCTTCGGGTGGACTCCGATGGCGTTGTTGATGATGAACTCCATCCTGGCGAGTCCCACGCCGTGGTTGGGGATCCGGCTGAACCCGAAGGCACGGGAGGGATTCCCGACATTCATCATCACTTTGGTGGGTGGTTCCGGCATGCGATCCAGTTGAACCACCTCGATCCGGAACGGTACGGCTCCCTCGTAGACCCTCCCGATCTCACCCTGGGCGCACGAAACGGTGACCTCGGCGCCATCCTGCAGCCTCCGGGTGGCGTCCCCGGACCCGACCACCGCCGGAACTCCCAATTCCCGGGCGATGATGGCGGCGTGGCAGGTGCGGCCCCCACGGTTGGTCACGATGGCGGAAGCCCGTTGCATGGCGGGCTCCCAATCCGGATCGGTCATGTCCGCGACCAGGACGTCACCCTCGTCGACCCGGTACATGTCGCGGGGAGAGTGGACGACCCTCACCGCGCCGGTTCCGATCCGCTGGCCCACGCTGCGGCCCGTCACCAGCACGGCGCCGCTGCCCTCCAGCCGGAACCGGGTAAGAATTGCCTGGCTCTCCCGGCTCCGCACTGTCTCCGGCCGCGCCTGAACGATGTAGAGGCGGCCGTCATTGGCGTCCTTCGCCCATTCGACGTCCATCGGGCGTCCGTAGTAGTCCTCGATGGCCACCGCTTGGCGGGCCAGTTCCTCGATCTCCGCGTCACTGAGGCAGAACCGCCGCTGGTCGGCCAGCGGCACGTCCTCGACCTCGACCTCGGACCCTCGCAACTCGCCGAACACCATCTGCTGCGTCTTGGTTCCGAGAGTCCGGGAGATCACCGCCGGGCGGCCGGCGGCCAGGTTCCGCTTTGCGACGTAGAACTCGTCGGGGTTTATGCCCCCCTGGACCAGGAGCTCACCCAACCCGTAGGCGCCGGTGATGAACACCACCCCGTCGAAGCCGCTCTCCGTGTCGATGGTGAACACAACCCCGGATGCGGCACTGCGCACCATCCTCTGGACGCCCGCGGAGATGGCGACCCGGCTCTCGTCGTAACCGCCCCGGATCCGGTAGCTGAGCGCCCGGTGGCTGAATAGGGAGGCAAAGACATCCCGGACCGCCCGGACCACCCGGTCGGCGCCCTGCACCCCGAGGTAGGTGTCCTGCAGGCCGGCGAAGGAGGCATCCGGCAGGTCCTCGGCGGTGGCGGATGAGCGCACCGCCACCACGGTCCCGCCCGGCTCGGATCCCAGGCTCTCGTAGGCAGCGCCGATCTCATCTACCAACCGCTCGGGCACCGGCGCACCGGCCACCCAGCGCCGGATGTCCTCTCCGGCGTCGCGGAGGGCTGCCGGATCATCCGTGCCGACCTCGAGTAGCCGCCGGTCGACCCGGCCGTCCAGTCCCGACTCGGCCATGAACAACCGGAACGCGTCCACGGTGGTGGCGAAGCCGTTGGGCACCACCACGCCCAGCGACCCCAGGTTGGAGTACATCTCTCCGAGTGAGGCGTTCTTACCCCCCACCGTTGGAACGTCGCTGAGGGAGACCTCCCCGAACCACCTGATCAGCCCCGGCATGCACCGCCTCCCATGGTCGCGGGCCGTCCATCATAGGATCGGCCGGTTCGCCCCCCGGTCAGCTGCCTACCCTTCCAGCGACCCGACCAGGCGATCGGTCAGCCGGGTGGCTTCGTCGACCTTCGCCTGGTACTCGCCCAGGTCACCGGCGCGGAGGGCCGCATCGGCCTCGCTGAGGAGGCGGTCGATCCGCAGGACCGTGGCCTGCAGGTCGAGGCTCCCGTCGCTCGGACGGGTCACGACGTCCTCGGACGGTGTGTCCTCACGGGAAACGTCGTCGACACCGGAACGGTCTACGACCGGCGCCGAGCCGAAGATCTCGGCCAGGGCCGCATCGAGCGTATCGCTCATGATCGGCGGGGTCTGCTCGCCGTACACCACCACCACCCGCTTGAACTCGGGCAGCAGGACTCCCTCCCCCCTCAGATAGATGGGCTGGATGAACAGGAGCGACTCCTCGACCGGCACCACCAGCATGTTGCCCCGGATGATCTCGGAACCCTGCTGGCCCAGCAGGGTGAACTGCTGCGAGATGACCGGGTCCTGGTCGATCCGGGCGCTCACCTGCTCGAGCCCGTTGATGAGCTGACCCCTGGGCAGGCGGTAGTCGATCATCTTTCCGTACTCCTCGGGGCCACTCTTGGCCACCAGGAAGGCGGTCATGTTGTCCCGGCTGGCCGGGTTGAAGCTCTGGAGGATCAGGTAGGAGAGCTCCTCCTCATCCGGCAGCCTCATCAGCTGGTAGTAGGGAAGGCTCTGGCGGAGGTCCTTTCTGACCCGGCCTGTCTGGTCGAAGGCGTCGCCACGCAGCAACTCGCGATTGGACGTGGCCGGCTCGCCCGGGACCTGCCACTTGTCCTCGTCCTGGAAGAAGTCCTGCGGTTCCAGCTGGTGATAAGTCGCGTACATTTCGGACTGGACCCGGAACATGTCCTCGGGGTAACGCAGATGGCTCCGCAACTCCTCGCTCATCTCGGATGCGTCGGTGAACACCTCTGGGAACACGTTGCGGTAGGCCTGGGTGAGCGGGTCGGTGGGTTCGAGCACGTAGAGGGTCATGGTGCCGTCCTCGGCGTCGACCACCGCCTTGACCGAATTGCGGATGTAGTTGAAGTCACGAGACAGGTCCGAGGTGATCCCGAGACGAGCGTCGATCACGGGCGCCGAGTACGGGTACCGGTTGGTGGTCGAGTAGAGATCGACGATCCACACCAGGCGCTCGTCGATCAGGGCCAGGTACGGATCGTTGTCGGCTTGCATGAAGGGCGCTACGCGGGCGAGGCGATCGACCACGTTGCGCACCATCAACACCCGGGACTCCGGGGTGAGTTCGGGCGAGATGAGGGTGTTGAGGTCACCGAACCGCATGGCCATCGCAAACCGGACCGCGAAGTTGGACAGCTGCACTCCGCCCTCCCCCTCGTAGGTGTTGCGAACCACCGTGTCGTCCTCGCCGGAGGGGAAGTCCACCTCCTGCTGCTTGGTCCTGGTAATCACATAGCTGCCCGTCTCGGCCGTCTCGCCGAAGTAGATGCGGGGCTGGGTGGTCTGCAGCTCGGGCACGATCGACTTGGGCGGAACGTCCCGCACCAGGAAGTCGGGCTCTCCAGTGGTCGGGTTGACATCGTTGGCCCGGGAGATCACCTCCCCGAACCCGTGCGTGTACACCAGCTTCTCGTTGACCCATCCTTCGGCCGGGATGTCCTCCGAGTCCAATTCCCGGGCAGCCACCATCACCTGGGTCAACTCCCCGTTGATCACGTACCGATCAGTGTCGACGTTGGATATCTGGTAGTAGGGGCGGATCGCCTGCAGCTGCGAGTAGGCCGGCACCAGCACGCCGGGGTCCCAGAGCTTCACGTTGCTGATGGTTGCCTGGTTGCCGGCAATGTCCTCGCCGGTGAGGTCGGGCGAGGCCGCGAAGTCGCGGGTCTCCACCTGCCCCGCCCCCATCCCGTAGGCATCGAGGGTGTAACCGATGTGATGCTCGATATAGGGGCGCTCAAGGTTGAACTGGTTGGGTTGGACGCGGAACCGCTCGATGGCCGCCGGAATGATGCCGCCCACCACCACCGAGACGATGAGCCAGAGCCCGCCCGCCACCGCGGGAAGAAGCCAGCCCGCCTGGCGCATATTCCATAGCAGCAACATTGCGCCCAATATGGAGATGGCCATCAGCAAGGTGAGGGCCGGGCGATGGGCGTTGACGTCCGTGTAGGAGGCGCCGAATATCGCGCCTCGGGTCGAATACAGGAGTTCGTAGGAGTCGAGCCGGTAGGCAACCGCCTTGAGTATCGCCAAGGCTGCCAGCAACACCGACAGATGCGACTTGACCCCGCTCGAGACGAGCGGTAGCCGGTTCGGCAGGCGCTGGATGCCGCCGCTCAGGTAGTGGTACGCCAGGGAGACCAGGGCGGAAGCCACCACCAGCTGGATGGACCAACTCACAATGTTCCGGTAGACGGGCAGATCGAACACGTAGAACGACACATCTACGCCGAAGATCGGATCGGTCTTGTCGAACGGCACCTCGTTGAGCCAGACCAGCACGTCCTGCCACCACGCCGCTACCGAGGTGCCGAGCAGGAGCCCGAGAACCACCGCCCCGGCCAGGTGGGCGCGGATCCGGCGTGAGCGCACCCATTGCCGGAAGCGGCGGATCACCTCATCATCAGGGCCGCCGTCCATCAGCGGTCCGATCTTGCAACGGGAGACCACCTCGAGGTTGATCCAGATGACGAGTGCGGCCACCGCAAACCCGATCAGCCCCAGCAGGATCCGAGACAGCAGGGTCGTGACCCAGACCGACGTGGCGCCGACCGAGTCGAACCACAGGTAGTCGGTCCACGCCGTCGCCAGGCCGCTCAGCAGCATCAGTAGCCCGAAGACGACCACCGCCACGAGCACCAGCCAGCGCCTGGAACGGCGGCGCGGCCGCCTGAACGAACCCGGCTCCATTCTGATCATGATCCTGGAGGGTAGCGGGCCGCTACCTCATGCCGGGGCGTTGGCGCGCTCGACCTGGCTCCGTAACCGGGAGAAGAGCGTCGACAACTCGTCCTCGGACGGCGCACCGGCGGAAGGATCGCTCCCGTTACCACGAGCCTTGACGAGCGCACTGCCGGGAACGGGCCTCACTCCGGCCCGAGCCGGCACGTCCGCCTCGGAGGGCCCATCATGACGATCCGGTTGCTCCACGGCTGCGGGTTCTCCGTTCTCCGACTCGTCTCCGTTCTCCGATCCCGCCCGGAGACGAGCCACTTCCCGGGCCATCTCCACGGCATCCACCTCGACTCGGGCTCGCGTCGCAGGAGTATCGACCAACCGAACGCTCCGCGTCCCGTCGGCCCAGCCGAGCCGGATGGCGGACTCGCCGGTCTCCATGTCGCGGTCGTCGTCGCCGGAGGCCTCCGTCGACTCACCGCTCCTCGGCGGCTCAGCAGGTGTCGAACCGGCCGGAATGACGCGGATCGCACCGTACGTTTGGGGTGTGCCCGCTGAACCTGCCTGCTCGACAAGCCCGTCCTCTGCAGGAACCTCCACCACCAGTCGCTTCGTCGGCGTGGTTACGGACGCGGAGTCCTCGCCGCCCGGCGGCTGCAAACCGTCTCCCCTATCGGCGTCCAACTCCAGACTCACCGTACTTGCGAGCTCGACCAGCCGGTCATACTCCACTCTCGCCGTCTGTAGCACGTTCTCCGAGTCCCGGCGGGCCGCGGCCAGCTTGCGCGTCGACCGGCGCTCCGCGTCGTCAATGATCCGGAGGGCATCACGCTCGGCCTCGGCCCGCAGGTCGGCAACCTCGGAACTCGCCGCCTCCAGCATTTCCGTGGCCGCCTCCCAAGCTACCTGCCGCAGCGTGAAGGCCTCGTCCTCAGCCTCGGCCACGATCTGTTGAGCCTGCTGGTGAGCCGACTCCACGCTGTCCGATACATCGATCTCGGCTGTGTCGCGGATGCGCTGTGCCGCCAGTCGCGCCGACTTCAGTACCTCGTCTATCTCCCGTACAGCCGATGCGATGGTGCCACTCAACTCGCGCTCTTGTACCCCTCCGTTCCCGTCGGGTGTGAGAGGCCCCTGAGATGAGAGCCGGGCGATACGGTCATTCGCCTCCCTGACGAATGCCCGCACCTCAAGAGGGTCATAGCCGAGGAGCGTCCGGCTGAAGGTCAATTCCTCGGAATCAGTGGTAGGCATCTCTGTGTTCATATGTGGATAACTCTACCCCGTGATCCGCGCCTTGGGGATAAGTTCACGGGGCGCGGCAGAAAGAGAGTCAGACCGGAAGTCCCCTTACCGCCTCAACCGCTTCGTCAATCGAGGAAACAGCGAGAATCTCGACACCATCCAACCCGGCGGCCAGTGCGTCCGGGTAGTTCTGCTCAGGCACCAGGATGTACCGGGCCCCGGCGTTCCGGGCGGCGATGACCTTCTGGCGGACGCCTCCGACCGGCCCGACGTGCCCGTCCGAAGAGATGGTGCCGGTACCGGCGATGATGTGCCCCCTGACCAGATCTTCTTCCGTGAGCAGTTCGATCAGGCCCAGTGCGTACATCATTCCCGCCGACGGACCGCCCCCGGAGGTGGCCCGGTCGATGTCGATCTCGAATGGCAGCTCCGCGGGAGGCGTGTAGTCGCCCAGACCGACCCCCACCATCGGGCGTCCGGGCTGTTCCGGGTGATCACCCAGGATTACGTCGAGGTCGTGGCGCCCGTCCTCCCTCAGGATGCTGAGCACCACAATGTCCCCGATCTCCCTGGCGCTGATGGCGTCGGTCGCCTCATCGCGCGTCTGGACCGGTGCGTGTCCCACCGCCACCAGCACATCGCCGGGCTCGAGGATCCCGGCCGCCGGCCCGTCCTCCAGCACCGAGACGACCCGCACCCCGTCCTCGGCGCGCTCGACCGGAACCCCCAGATAACCCAGCGCCGCCAGAATGGCGCTGTCCACGGAGTCATCCATCATCTGGAGGTTCCTCTCCCGATGCTCCTCGGGCGTGACACCCTCGGGGCGGATCACGTCTCGCGGCACCACGTCGACACCGGGATCCAGCCAGCCTTCCACCAGGGCATACGCGTTCACCTCCTGGAGGCTGACCGTCAACAGGTAGAGATCCCCGTTCAATGGATGGACGGTGGGACCTCCTTCGACGGTCACATAGTCGACCACCTCGCCGATCGGACCGGGCCACATGGCGTAGTACGGAACCGTGACGAACCACATGAGCCCGGCCACCACCGCCGAACAGACCAGCGCGACCGCTGTGGCCAGCGGCCAGAGACGATCAGCGGGCAGCCGGGCATCCTCGCTCACGGCAGGCTCCGCACCGTTCGGGGAAGCTTCGGAGTGTTTTCGCATGAGGGCTTGATCGAGATTACCCCCCGGCCGTGCACACCGGACCATCAACGCCCGGTAGCCTGTCACTCTTGCCCCGGGCCATCGGAGCCGAGCCACCGGTCGCGTTCCGATGGCCATGAAACCCGCTCCGGCCCGAAAGAGTCCAAAGCCCAGTCACACCAAGGAGCCCACCCATGAGCTACCAGCCCGAGGTGCTTTCCACCCGGATCATCCCGCTCGGGAATATGGACGCACGCGTCGCCACCGCCGTTCGGGTCGCGGCCTTCGCACTCCTGACGGCAGCCTGCGCCCAAATCCGGATCGAGCTGGGCTTCACCCCCGTTCCGATCACGGGCCAGACGTTCGCCGTGCTCCTGACCGGTGCGGTTCTCGGCTCCCGGGAGGGGGCTGCCAGCCAGTTACTGTACGTCGCCCTCGGGGCGATCGGGCTTCCCTTCTATGCCGGCGGGGAAGGAGGCTGGGAATACGCCACCGGGGCAACCGGCGGCTACCTGGTGGGGTTCATTCTGGCCGCCTACGTGACGGGCTACCTCGCCGAGCAACGCCACGACCGCCGCCTCGCCACCTCGGTCGGCACCTTCCTGACCGGCAATCTCATCATCTACGCCCTAGGCACGGCCTGGCTCATGTACACCTTCTCCTGGGATCTGGTGGTCGGGGTCGAGAAGGGAATGGCCCCCTTCATCATCGGTGACACCATCAAGATCCTTCTAGCCGCCGGCGCCACCCCCGTAGCCTGGAAACTTGTAAACCGATCGGACGACTAGGAGCCCGCGGACCAGGCTTCTCCGTCCGGCCAGACTTCCTTTTTCCATATGGGGGCGCGGGACTTGAGTTCGTCGATCAAGTAGCGGGCGGCTTCGAACGCTTCGGCGCGATGGGCACAGGCCACGGCGACGGCCACCGAAGCCTCGGTCAGTTCCACCCGGCCGACCCGGTGCTCGACCACCACCCCGTTCAGGGGCCACCGGGCCGTAGCCTCTTCGACGATCTCCTCGATCCTGGCAACCACATGGGTCTCGTAGGCCTCGTATTCGAGGTGAGTAATCCCCAGCCGTCCGGGAGAATGGTCCCGCACGGTGCCCAGGAAGAGGGCGATGGCCCCACTCGGCGGCCCGCTCACTTCGCTGACGAGAGCGCGCGGATCGATGGGTCGAGCGGAGACCCGTACCCGGCATCGAGCCCGCTCCGGCGGCTGCGGAGATTCCATGAGCCGGAGTGTAGGAGGGTACCGAAAGACGTCCCGTCGGCCCGATCTCCGGCGATACACCCCCGATCAGAGCATCGCGGGCCACCTGTCCCCGTCTTGTTCAGCACCCTCCTATGGGAAGAGCGGTTTGTTGAGAGAGCGGAACGCAGCGACGAAACGCCGACGGCAAACAGATCACGCCAAGCTATTCCGAAGCACACCACAGTGGTGTGACTCGGGATGGCGGTGGGATATGCGCCAGCCGGCGGCGTTACTCGCAAGGCCCGCTGACGAAGGCGTACCCGCAGCGGTCCGTCGAGGAAGCGGAACGCAGCGACGAAACGCCGACGGCAAACAGATCACGCCAAGCTATTCCGAAGCACACCACAGTGGTGTGACTCGGGATGGCGGTGGGATATGCGCCAGCCGGCGGCGTTACTCGCAAGGCCCGCTGACGAAGGCGTACCCGCAGCGGTCCGTCGAGGAAGCGGAACGCAGCGACGAAACGCCGACGGCAAACAGATCACGCCAAGCTATTCCGAGTCACACCACTACCCTCGGAGGGACGCTCCGACTGATCTTGTAGGAGGGCGCAATGACGGATCGCAACCTCCTCGACGAGCTGATGAGGCTGCTCAGCCGGCCGGGCCCCGTCAACTGGGACCTGGCCGAGCAACTGGCCGGCCATGTCTCGGGTGGTCCCGAGCCCATCGATCCCTGGGTTGCCGACGAATACCTGGAACTTGCCCGCCTGGCCCAGTTGAAGGTGCCGGCCGCCACCGGCCTGGCCACGGACCCGACTCTCGAGCCTGTCCTGGTCGGTCGGAAGGAATGGGCGCGGCTTCACCTCCGCTCCTTCCGCTACCTCGTGGATCCGATGGCGGACCGCCTGGACGGGATGGGATCAGGCCCGTTCGGCGGAATGATGAAGCCCCTCGGACCGGTGCTGCTGGGGATGAACGCGGGTGCGCTGGTGGGCACGCTGAGTACGCAGGTGCTCGGCTCGTTCGATGCAGGGCTGCCGGTCGCCAAGCCGGTAGGGATCACCTTCCATGTCCCGAACATAGAGAACTTCGCTGCCGATCACAGCCTCGACCCGCGCCAGGTCAGGCTGTGGGTGGCGCTCCACGAGTCGGTCCACGAGGGGCTGCTGCGCCAGTCGTGGGTGCGACCCCATCTGATCGATCTGTTCGGATCGCTGGTCAACTCGATGGACCTCGACACCGGCGCGCTCGGTGTCTGGCAGGAGGCTCTCGCCGACCCGGCCCGTCTCGAGGAAGCGTTCGCCCAACCGGGAGGGATGAACGCCCTGTTCGGAGGCGGGGTGGATGAGATGCGTCTGGAGGAGGCCCATGCCGCCATGACCGTGGTGGAAGGATACGGCGCCTACCTGGTCGAACAGGTCTCGACCGGGTTGCTTCCCGACCTCGCGACCATCCGATCCGCTATGGCTGAGCAGCTGGCGATGCGGCAGGAGCGGTCGGACGACGCGGGGACGCTCCGGGCAGGCTCGTCCGCAGGTGTCCAGGGCCGGGGCACCGAGTTCTGTGCCGAGGTAGTTACGCGCTGGGGGCCGGAAGCGGTGCGGAGAGTCTGGGGAGGCCCGGCCAACCTGCCATCGCCACAGGAACTCGATGATGTGACGGGCTGGGCGGCAAGGGTCCTGCTGGACGACCCCTTCTCCGGCTGAGGGTATGCGCGGCGCCGATAGTATTGCCCGGAGCCGAAACGAGGAGTGAAATGGCCATCGAAATAGGACAGCAGGCACCGGCGTTCTCCTTGCCGGACACCAATAACGAGCAGGTCACGTTGGAGTCCCTGCGCGGTAACAAGACCCTGCTGGTGTTCATCCCGTTCCCCTTCACCGGGGTATGCACCGACGAGCTCTGCGAGCTGCAGGAGAACCTGGGACAGCTGCAGGAGCTCGGTGCCAACGTGGTCGCCATCACCTGCGACACCCGGTTCAGCAATGATGAGTGGGCCAGACGGGAAGGGATCGAGTATCCGGTGCTGAGCGACTACTGGCCACACGGCGAGACTTCCAAGGCCTACGGCGTCTTCAACGACACTTTCGGCGCAGCGATGCGCTCCACCTTCGTACTGAACGCAAAAGGGACCGTGACCGACATGATCCGATCGGAGGAGATCCTGGTCGCCCGCCAGTTCGAGGACTACCTGACCGCCCTTTCGAACTGATCCAGTGGTCAGTGGTCAGTGAATGTTGTGACCCAGGGACGACACGGACGACCCAACAGCCCTAAAGGGCCACAAGAAACCTGATTGCCTCCAGGTCGCCAACTGGCCGCCGGCAACCACACGCCACCGGCTGCTCGGGGATCAGCGTTAAGGGCGCTAGGTCTCAGTGCCGGAAGTGGTCGTGTTGGAATCGGAGATCGTCGTCGCGGTGGGTGCCGCTTCGTCCTGCTCCTCGGTGCGGCCCTCCTCGATTCCCTTGCGGAACTCACGAGCCGAACTGCCGAGCGAACGCGCCAATTCCGGAAGTTTCCTGGCACCGAACAGGAGCAGGATCACCACGAGGATAACGATGATCTCGCCACCTTGGATCTTGGGAATCATCCTTAGTCTCCCTTCCCTTGGGGACCATGATAACAGCGAAGCCCGGTCAACACCTTGAACGCTCGGGACGATCGGATCAGCACACTGTCGCCGGTGGCGGCTACGCCACCCATGTACTCCAGGCGTCGATGGCAGCCTGGATGACGGCCTCGTCGAGACCGAGATAGCTGGCGGCCAGCGGGATCAACTCGGCGTCGGACGGTGACACTTCGTTCTCGATCTCGTACTGGACCCGGTAGTCGTTGTACTTGCGGAGGACGTCCATCTGATCATCCGTCGGAAGCAAGGACCAGTCCTTCTCGATGGTCCGGTCCACGATCTGGTGGGTGGAGTAATCACCCTTGGTCGCCTCGTCGGCCCGGTCCCAGTCGCCGTGGGGCGCATCGGTCCATCTCCCGAGCGTGGCTATGCCCTCGGGGAAGCGAACGAAGTGGATCACGAGGGCTTGATACTCGCGTGAGAGCCGGTACTCGGTGGCCAGCCGGGTACCCAACCGCCCCAACTGGTCCTTGGTCGTGCCGGCCTCCACCGAGACGGTCAGCCAGACCCGGACCGGGTCGGCGGCTTCTCCGCTGTCGACGATGCTGTGCTCGACAGCCGCCGGCAGGGTGGTCGTGGTCGAGGCCGCAACCGTAGTCGTCGTGGCGCCCGTGGTAGTCGTGCCCGCGGTAGTGGCGGTGGTGTCCGCGGCAGTCGTGGTGGTAGTCGTGGTGGCCGCCGTGGTCGCGACCGTGATGGTCGGAAGGTCGATACCGGCACCGACGCCGATGATGTCGACAATGCGCCCTACCGCTCCGTTGAAGCGCTCGAACGAGACGATGAAGTCACCGAGAGCCGCCCGGCGCCGCTCCCCGGTGTCCGGAGACCTCAGCCCGGCCAGCGCCTCCACCGCGGCATCCGCCATCTCCCCGGACGCCTCCCAAGCCGTCTGATGTTCCACCTGAAGGCCGAACTGGGTGGGCGGCTCCAGCAACCCGACAGCGTCACGGAGTTGGCGGGCCCGGTCCCTGATGCCCACCAGGGACCCCTCTGTCTCGCCGAAGTCGACGCCGGTAACCGATCGATTATCCCAGTCGTTGTTGGCTGCTCGCATTTCCAGCGCCACCTGGCCGGTGGCCACTGCGATGTCCCGCAGGTCTTCGAGATAGGCCAGAACGGCCGGGCCGGGGAACTCCTCGTCGGGCATGGTGGTGGTCGTGGTCGGCGCGGTGGTATCCACCTGCGTCCCCGCGGCGGTCGTGGTGGTGGTCAGGAGGACAGCCGTCGTCGTATCGGGCGCAGAGGAGGTCTCAGGAGGGACTTCCTCGGGATCGGAGGAACACGCTGCCAGGGCGAACACGGCAGCGCACAGGAGCCAGAGTGCGCGATTCCGGGCAATTAGGGCTAACGGGGAAGGTGTCATCCCCTTACTGTAACTGTGGGCCCGTGAAATTGGGAAATATTCATGAGACGGCGCGCTGGAGAGCCTCAGCAGCTCGCTGCTTGCGGATCTTCCTCCGCTCCCGCTCCGAGAGACCACCCCAGATGCCGAACTTCTCCCCTCGGGTCACGGCATATTCGAGGCAGTCAACCCGCACCTGGCACTCGGCGCAGATCTGCTTGGCAGCCCGAGTCGATGCTCCACGGTCCGGGAAGAAGAGATCGTGATGGGCGCCGAGGCAGTTGGCGTATTCCTTCCAACCGACCTGCTCAACGGCAAGCGCATCAATGAGTTCGCGCCGCAATGTCCACCCCTACTTACACACGCGCAATTACGCCATTGTAATATAGTTGGCACTCGCGGCGGGCGTCAAGCCGGTTCCGACTCTAAACGCTACCGGCGACGTACGGACCGCAAATTGGGGGAAGCCGGGAGCCGGTAAAGTAGCGACATGCTCAACCTGAGGCGCGCCATACGGGAGCAGGCCCGGCAGGCGCCCTGGATCGTCTCCATCTATCGCACCGATACCGGCAAGAAGTACGCCATGGCGATCAGCGGCGTGGTCCTGCTGTTGTTCGTGCTGGGCCATATGATCGGAAACCTTCACGTCTTCGAGGGCGCGCACGGAGCCACCTTCCGCATCGATGAGTACGGCGAGGGTCTGCGCGATCTGGGAGAGCCACTGTTCCCCCGCACCCTGGTCCTGTGGGCGTTCCTCCGCATCCCCCTTGCGGCTGCCTTCTTGATCCACATCCACGCCGCCTTCGCCCTCACCCGTAGCAACCGGTCGGCCAGGGAGACCAAGTACCAGTCGCCGCGGGACTACCTGGCGGCCCGCTACGCCAGCCGGACCATGCGCTGGAGCGGAGTGATCGTGCTGCTCTTCCTGGCATGGCATCTGGCGGACCTGACCGTCGGCGTGGAAGCCGTCAATCCGGAGTTCGTGCGCGGGTCCGTCTACCACAACCTGGTGTCGAGCCTTAGCCGGTGGCCGGTGTGGACACTGTACGTGGTGGCTCAGGTAGCTCTGGCCTTCCACATCTGGCACGGGGCGTGGAGCCTGTTCCAGAGCCTGGGCATCAACAACCCGCGCTTCAACCGCTTCCGCCGGACGTTCGCACATGCCTTCGCCACAGTGGTGGTGGCAGGGTTCCTGTCCGTTCCGGTCGGCGTCGCCCTGGACATCGTGTCGTAGTGGTGGAGGGCGACCTACGCATGCTGGACGCCAGGATCCCGTCGGGAGCGATCAACGAGCGCTGGGACAACCACCGGACCTCGATAAGCCTGGTCAGCCCGGCCAACAAGAGGCACTTCACCATCATCGTGGTCGGTACCGGCCTGGCGGGTGCCTCAGCGGCCGCCACGCTGGCCGAGCTCGGCTACCGGGTCAAGGCGTATACCTTCCATGACTCGGCGCGCCGGGCGCATTCCATCGCCGCCCAGGGCGGCATCAACGCCGCGAAGAACTACCCCAACGACGGCGATTCGATCCACCGGCTGTTCTATGACACCGTGAAGGGCGGCGACTACCGGTCGCGGGAGTCGAACGTCTACCGCCTAGCTCAGCTCTCGGTGGAGATCATCGATCAGTGCACCGCGCAGGGCGTTCCCTTTGCCCGGGAATACGGTGGGCTCCTGGCGAACCGGTCATTCGGCGGGGCGCAGGTCTCCCGCACCTTCTACGCCCGGGGCCAGACCGGCCAGCAACTCCTGCTTGGGGCGTACCAGGCGATGATGCGCCAGGTCGACCGCGGCACGGTGGAGCTTCATACCCAGACCGAGATGCTGGATGTGGTGGTGAAGGACGGGCGAGCCGTGGGCATCGTCACCCGCGACCTGGTCAGCGGGGAGATCGCTTCCCATGCGGGGCACGCCGTGCTCCTGGCCACGGGCGGCTACAGCAACGTCTTCTACCTCTCGACCAACGCGATGAAGTCCAACGTCACCGCAGTGTGGCGCGCCCATCGCAGGGGCGCCCTGTTCGCCAACCCCTGCTACACGCAGATCCATCCCACCTGCATTCCCGCCTCGGACGAGTTCCAGTCCAAGCTAACCCTCATGTCCGAGTCGTTGCGCAACGACGGACGGATCTGGGTACCGGTCCGGGCAGGCGAGGCCCGACCGCCGGATGACATCGGGGAACCAGACCGGGACTATTACCTCGAGCGGCGCTACCCGGCCTTCGGCAACCTGGTGCCCCGTGACGTGGCCTCCCGGGCCGCCAAGGTCGAGGTGGACCGGGGTAAAGGGGTCGGGCCCCTCGCCAACGGCGTCTACCTCGACTTCAAGGAGGCCCTCGGGCGGCTCGGGCAGGACACCGTCCGGGAACGGTACGGCAATCTCTTCGACATGTACCACCGCATCACCGGTGAGAACCCTTACGAGACGCCCATGCGCATATATCCGGCCATGCACTACACGATGGGCGGGCTCTGGGTGGACTACAACCTCATGACCACCATCCCCGGGCTGTACGCGCTGGGAGAGGCCAACTTCTCCGACCACGGAGCCAATCGGTTGGGCGCCTCGGCCCTCATGCAGGGCCTGGCGGACGGCTACTTCGTCGTCCCATATACGCTGGGCGACTACCTAGCGCCTCAGCTGGGAGAAGCCCTAATCCCGAGCGACGATCCGGCATTCGTCGAGACGGAGCGACAGGTGGCCGACCAGACCGAGCGTTACCTGTCTGTCGGGGGCTCGCGGTCGGTGGACTGGTTCCATCGGGAGCTGGGGAAGGTGCTGTGGGAACACTGCGGCATGGAGCGGAGCGCGGAGGGATTGCGCCGGGCTATCTCGGACATCGACTCCCTCAAAGAGGAGTTCGACAGGGACGTGCGAGTTCCGGGCACCAGCAGCACCCTCAACCAGTCCCTCGAGAAGGCAGGCAGGGTGGATGATTTCCTGCAGCTGTCGCGCCTCATGTGCGTGGACGCCCTTCACCGTGAGGAGTCCTGCGGTGGCCATTTCCGCGTCGAGCACCAGACGGATGACGGGGAGGCCAGGCGGGACGACGCCAACTTCTCCTACGTGGCGGCCTGGGGTTGGGCCGACGGCCAGGAACCCGCCCTGCACGAGGAGCAGCTGAGCTTCGAATACGTCAAGCCGACCCAGCGCAGCTACAAGTAGGAGAGGCCGGATGCATCTGACGTTGCGGGTATGGCGCCAGGACGGACCCGGGGCCGAGGGCCGGTTCGAGACCTACGAAGCCGCCGGCATTCACCAGGACATGTCGTTCCTCGAGATGCTCGATCTGGTCAACGAGCGGCTCGTGACCGGAGGTCGCGAACCGATCGCCTTCGATCACGACTGCAGGGAAGGCATTTGCGGATCGTGCGGTCTGATGATCAACGGCCGGGCGCACGGACCGCAGGGGAGCACGGCGACATGCCAACTCCACATGCGGGAGTTCTCGGATGGCGACACCATCGTGATCGAGCCGTGGCGGGCCACCTCCTTTCCGATCATCCGCGACCTGGTGGTGGATCGTGGGGCATTCGACCGGATCATCGAAGCAGGCGGCTATATCGGCGCTCCGACCGGATCGGCGCCCGAGGCCAACCTGATACCGGTCCCCAAGGAGACCGCTGACGCCGCCATGGACGCGGCGGCCTGCATCGGATGCGGAGCCTGCGTGGCCGCCTGTCCCAACGGAGCGGGCCAACTCTTCACCGCCGCCAAGGTCGCCCACCTCAACCTGTTGCCGCAGGGCCAACCCGAGCGCTGGATGCGAGTCGAGCGTATGGTGGAGACAATGGAGGAGTACTTCGGCTCCTGCTCCAACCACGGGGAATGTGAGCCGGCCTGCCCCAAGGGGATCTCGCTGGACAACATCGCCCTGATGAACCGCGACTACCTACTGTCCAAGATACGCAACCGAAAACTAGGAGGGCGGCGGTGATGGGTCGGCATGGAGATAGCCCCCGTGGCAGCTAGGTTCCTGAGCGCCGCGTGGGCCGAACAGGTGACCGGGGCGGTGCGCGACCATCCTGGCTTCGCGCCCGCGGTCGAGGATGTCGAGTTCTCGGTGCAGTTCGAGATCGAGCAGGTCCCCGACGGGACTGTTGCCCGGTACTACCTCGATGTGGGCGCCGGTGATGCCTCCCTGGCAATCGGAACCCACAGCAAGCCGGACCTCACCGTGAGGACGGATTACACCACCGCGGCGGCCATCTCGCAGGGGACGCTGAAGATCCAGAGCGCCTTCTTCAGCGGGAAACTGGCCATCTCGGGCAATGTCGCAAAGCTGCTAATGAACCAGCGTGCGCTGGATCACCTGGCGGACGCCGTCTCCGGGCTCGAGGTCGAGTACTGAGCCACAACGCCGGCTGCGGCGACCGGACGGAAGCGGAACGCAGCGACGGGACGTCGGCGGCAAGCAGAACACGCCCAGCCGTTTCGCACGCAGACCACTGTGGTCTGTCTGTGGACCGGCGGCGTGGTATGCGCCAGCCGGCGATGTTCCTCGCAAGGCCCGCTGACGAAGGCGTACCCGCAGCGGTCCGTTGAGGAAGCGGAACGCAGCGACGGGACGTCGGCGACAAGCAGAACACGACTCGCCGTTTCGCACGCAGACCACTGTGGTCTGTCTGTGGACCGGCGGCGTGGTATGCGCCAGCCGGCGATGTTCCTCGCAAGGCCCGCTGACGAAGGCGTACCCGCAGCGGTCCGTTGAGGAAGCGGAACGCAGCGACGGGACGTCGGCGGCAAAGCAGAGCACGACTCGCCGTTTCGCAGGCAGACCACTACCTGTTGATGCGATCCTTGACGGCCTTGGAGGGCTTGAAGGCGGGGGACCTGGTGGCCGGAATCTCGACCGCCTCACCTGTCCGGGGATTGCGGCCGGTCCGAGCCTTGCGATGGCTTACCTTGAACGTGCCGAACCCGGTGATGCGGACATCTGCTCCCTCCCGGAGCGCTTCCGCGATGGTCTCGAACACCACGTTGACACTCGCCAAGGCCCGGTTCCGGGACATTCCGGTCTCGTAGGCAACCACATCTGCCAGATCGCGTTTGTTCATCTTGCCTCCCCTATTGCCGGACGACACGAACACTTTCAGGCGCGGAGGAGCGTTTCCATCTCCTCGACCTTGTCGCGCACCGCCGCGGCCGCGGCGTGGAGGCCGGCTCGCTCCGTGGAGGTGAGGTCATGTTCGACGATCTCCTCCACTCCCGCTGCGCCGAGACGGGCCGGGACACCCAGGTAGATGTCCGACAGCCCGTATTCACCCGTGAGCCACGCGCATACCGGTGTCACCCTGCCCTCGTCGGAGAGGATCGCCCGGGCCATGATCGCCGCCGCCGACGAGGGGGCGTAGAACGCGCTGCCGGTCTTAAGGTAGGCGACGATCTCGGCTCCCCCACCGCGGGTTCTCTCCACCAGCGCGTCGATCTCATCCTGAGCGAGTATCCCCTGCAGGGGCCTCCCGTCCACGAAGCACTGGGACGGCACCGGGACCATGGTCGCGCCGTGGCTACCGAGGGTCAGAGCCTCGACCGTGAGGATGTCCACCTCCAGGCGCTCGGCTATGAAGTGGGCGAAGCGGGACGAGTCGAGGACGCCGGCCTGTCCCATCACTCGGTGGCGAGGCAGGCCGCTCACCTCGGCTGCGAGGACGGTCATCTGATCCAGCGGGTTGGTCACCACGATGATGGTTACATCCGGGGACCGGTCAACCAGCTCTCTGGTGACCTGCCGCACGATCTTGGCGTTGACCGCCAGGAGGTCCATGCGGGACATTCCCGGCTTGCGGGCCAGCCCGGCCGTGATGATGCCGACATCGCTTCCCGCCGTCTCTTCGAAGCCGTTGGATCCGATCACCCGGGTGCGGTATCGCTCGACGGGGCGCGACTGGTTCATGTCCAGCGCCAAGCCTTGGGGCAACCCTTCCACGATGTCGGTCATCACCACCTCGTTGGCGATGTCCATGGCCGCCAGCCGTTGGGCGGTGGTAGACCCGTATTTGCCCGCGCCCACAACCGTGATCTTCTTCGATCGGGGACTTGTCACGTCCGGTTCTCTCCCTGGTCGGATCCGATCCGATCCTACATGTAGGCCCGGATATGGCTGGGCGCCCGGCGGGTTCCGCTCATGGCGGCGTAGCGTTCGATGATCGGCATCCGCTCCACCAAGGCGGCGGCGAACTCGGAAGTCAAGACCTCGGTTGAGTACTTCATCAGCCGGGCCAGATCGTAGGTGACGATCCGATCCCCTATCACCGCCTCCAGGCTGGCTTCGATCAGATCGGCGGCCCCCCTCCACCCCATGTAGCGGAGCATGTTGGCGCCTGACAGGATTACGGAGCCCGGATTGACCTTGTCCAGGCCGGCGTACTTGGGGGCGGTGCCGTGGGTGGCTTCGAACACGGCGTGGCCGGTGGCGTAGTTGATGTTCCCTCCCGGCGCCAGGCCGATGCCACCCACCTGCGCGGCCAGAGCGTCCGACAGGTAGTCGCCGTTCAGGTTGGTGGTGGCGATGACGTCGTAGTTGGCGGGACGGGTCAAAACCTGCTGCAACATGGCGTCCGCGATCACGTCCTGGATCAGGATCTTGTCGCCCGGCTCTCCCCCGCACTCCTCCCACGTGACGGTCTCTTTGGGGAATTCCTCCCGGGCCACCTCGTAACCCCAGTTGCGGAACGCGCCCTCCGTGAACTTCATGATGTTGCCCTTGTGGACGAGGGTGACGGAACGCCGCCCGAACGTCACGGCATACTGGATCGCGGCGCGCACGAGGCGCTTTGAACCACCGTCGGATATGGGCTTGATGCCCACGCCGGAATCCGGCCTGATCTTCCAGTTGAACTCGTCGGCCAGAAACGCGATCAGCCTTCCGGCCTCGTCGCTGGCCTCCTCCACCTCCATACCGGCGTACACATCCTCGGTGTTCTCCCGGAAGATGACCATGTCCACCAAGTGCGGGGTGCGGATCGGCGAGGGAATGCCCCGGTACCACCGAACCGGCCGGAGGCAGGCGTACAGGTCGAGGGTCTGGCGGATCGTGACGTTCAAGGACCGGATCCCGCCCCCGACCGGAGTGGTGAGCGGGCCCTTGATCCCCACGAGGTATTCCTGGAAGGCCTCGATCGTCTCGTCCGGGAGCCACTCGCCGCTTCTCTTGAAGGATGTCTCTCCGGCATAGACCTCGTGCCAGGCTATCCGGCGACCACCCCCGTAGACATGCTCGACCGCGGCATCGAACACCTGCCTGGCGGCTCGCCAGATGTCCGGTCCGATCCCGTCGCCCTCGATGAACGGAACGATCGGCTCATCGGGAACCTCCAGCCCCGCTTCTCCCATAGTGATGCGGTCCGGCATGGCAACTCCTGTCTGCGCTCAGGTCCTTATCCCGGCGCGCGCTGAGCCTAGTGGTCTGCATGCCCATCGGTATCCTGGCGGTATGTCCCGCTTCCTACATCTGGTCGAGCTGTGCATCCCTCTCGACCACCGATTCTCCAGCTCCCTGGCGGCCATCTCTGAACGCCGGGTCGTGCTGGTCGGAGTCACCGAGGAAGGGATAACCGGCTGGGGGGAGGCGGCGCCCTATCCCGCTTACACACCCGAGACCGTGGAGGATGTATGGGAGGCGCTCACCGCCAGGGGCGCCGGTGTGCTCGGTGAGGCGCTTCCCGCCACGGCCGCCGCCGCCGTCGAACAGGCACTGGCAGACCTGGACGCCCGACGGGCTGGAATCCCGCTGTGGTCCCATCTGGGCGGGACCGGACGGCCGTCGATGGCGTGCGCGGCCATCGGTCTTGAGGAGTCACCCGACCGGACGGTGGTCCGGGTCGGGCGGATGATCGACGCAGGCGCCCGGCAAGTGAAGATCAAGATCGAGCCCGGAAGGGACGTCGACCGCCTGCGAGCGGTTCGCGAGCAATTCCCCGGCCTTACGGTGGCCGCGGATGCCAACGGCAGTTACAGCTTGGACGACCAGTCGCCGGCGGAGCTGGACGGACTGGGCCTGGCCTACCTTGAGCAACCGTTGCCGCCTGCGGACCTGGAGGGCCACGCCGGGTTGCGCCGGCACCTGGCTACCCCGATCTGCCTCGACGAGCCGGCCACTTCAGCGGAGGCGGTCGAGCGGATCATCGAGCAGGAGGCTGCCGACCTCGTCAGCCTGAAACCCGGCATCCTGGGACCGGCCGCGACGCTGGCGGCGATCGAGATGCTCTCCTCGGCCGGGGTGGGTGTCAAGATCGGTGGTCTGGTGGAGACTTCGGTGGGACGGGCCCACGCCCTGGCCCTGGCCTCCCGGCCTTCGGTCTCCTTTACCGACCTGGTCCCACCCCTGTGGCTGCTCGCCGCTGACCCGTCCCCTCACGCATGGCAGGTGGTGAACGGGCTCCTGTTCCCTCTCGGCGAGCGCGGCGTGGAGGTGCGTACCGGCGAGCCACCCGTGTCAGAGTGCGTAGTCCGCACGGCCAGGTTCTAGGCCAGTTGGTGCAGCATCCCAAGGCGCGGATGAGAACCCGGCTACCTGTCCGCCGCGGACCAGACTTACAATCAGCCGGAGGTCAAACTTGCAATCAGCCGATGCGACCCGGCTCTCTCTCATGCCCCGCATGAGCCGTGACGGCACCGTTACCCCATAAATGGGGACATAACACCCCTATTTATGGGGTAACGACTAGAGTGGTGAGATGAGAGAGGATCGTCCGGCCACCGCGGCCGGCCATGAGCGCAGCGGATCAGCGCCGAGAGAGTGCCTACCACGGGTGGTGGACACCGAGATGCGCGCGTCGCTACGGGCCTCGCCAGCGGTGCTGATCGAGGGGCCACGGGCTTGCGGCAAGACATGGACTGGTCGACGGTTCGCAGCCGACGAGGTGCTGATGGACGCCTCGGTGCAGGCTCGGCTTGCAGCCAACGTGGATCCGGCAACGCTACTTGACGCGCCGCCCCCGCTGCTGCTCGACGAGTGGCAACTCGCCCCTGACATCTGGAATCCGATGCGGCGCGCCTGTGACGACCGCGGGCGACCCGGCCAGTTCATCCTCACAGGATCCGCCGATCCGCCCGACGACATCACCCGCCACTCGGGAGCGGGCAGGGTGCTACGGGTCCGCATGCGGCCCATGAGCCTGTTCGAGTCCGGCGAGTCCAGCGGCAGCGTGTCGCTCGCCGGACTCTTCGATCCGGGTCGGCGCACGGCCCGTAACTCGGGCCATCACTTGGGCGAGATCATGGCCCTGGCCTGCCGGGGCGGATGGCCGGCGTTGGTCAGCAGCCGCGCTGATCCCCCCTCGGCGCTTCGAGCGTTGAGGGGCTACCTTGACGAGATCAGCCGCACCGACGTGTCGAGAGTGGACGGCGTGGCTCGTAACCCCGCCGGTGTGCGCAGACTGCTCCAATCTCTGGCCCGCAACATCGCGAGCGAAGCGAGCTTCGCCACCCTTGCGGCCGACACCTCGGGCGACGATCCCGGCATCGACCGCAAAACGGTCTCGTCCTACATAGCTGCTCTGGCGCGCCTGTTCGTCGTGGAAGACCTTCCGGCCTGGAGGCCACACATCACTTCCCGTTCAGCGCTACGCAACGCGCCGAAGCGCCACTATACGGATCCTTCGCTCGCCGCAGCCGCCCTGGGTTTAATGCCCGAAGCGGTCATGGCAGACCTCAAGTTCGCCGGACTGCTCTTCGAGTCACTGGTAGTGCGCGACCTGCGGGTGTACGGCCAACCCGCCCGATGCGAAATCTCGCATTACCGCGACAGTGACGGCTTGGAAGTGGACGCCATCGTGAAGCGCGCCGACGGTCGCTGGATCGCAGTAGAGGTCAAGCTCGGAGGCGAGTCGGCCATCCATCAGGCCGTTCGTACTCTCGGACGACTTCGCAAGCGAGTCGACGCCAGCCGAACGGGCGAGCCCGCCCGGCTGGTGGTGATCACTTCGGGAGGCTACGGCTACGAACATCCTGACGGCGTGACCGTGGTGCCGATCACCGCCCTTGGTCCGTAAGCCACCGCCGGGCCCGCTCCCTTGCCTTCATCGCCTGAGGACTCGGCGCTCTTAGCTCGTCCGGGAGCGCAACTCTGATGCTGTTGCGGTGTTGTGCATGAGCATGGCCACGGTCATGGGACCGACCCCGCCCGGTACCGGGGTGATGGCGGACGCCACCTCCGCCACCTCGTCATACTTGACATCCCCCACCAGCGATCCCGCTGCGGTCCGGTTGATGCCGACGTCGATCACCACGGCGCCCTCGCGAACATAGCGGGCGGTCACCATCTCCGGCCTGCCGACCGCCGCCACCACGATGTCGGCCCGGCGGGTGATACCGGCCAGATCCTCCGTGCGGGAGTGAGCGATCGTGACCGTCGCGTCGGCGCCGCGCGCCGCCAGGAGCAGGGCCAGGGGCCGTCCGACCAGGAAGGACCGCCCGACCACCACGACGTTCGCACCCCGGACGGGAATGTCGTAGTGGGCGAGGATGCGGAGGCATCCGCTGGGCGTGCAGGGTGCAAACACGGGACGATCCAGAACGATCATCCCGAGGTTGGTGGGATGGAGGCCGTCCACATCCTTAGCCGGATCGATCTCGAGCGCGGTGCCCTGGTCGTCCAACCCCTCCGGGAGCGGGAGCTGGAGCAGGATGCCGTCCACGGAAGGATCTTCATTGAGGCCCCGGAGAAGGTCCACCACCCGCTGCTGGGACACGTCACCGGCGAGTTCATGATGGACTGAGCGGATGCCAACCTCGGCGGCCCTCCTGCGCTTGGAGCGGACGTAGGCGGCGGAGGCCGGATCCTCCCCTACCAGCACGGTCGCCAGGGTGGTCTCCTTGCCCCGGTCGCGCAGGGCGGCCACCCGTTCGGCGGTCTCGTCCAGGACCGCCCGGGCCACCGCCTTGCCGTCGAGGACCTGTGCGCTCATCTCGTTCCCCTTCTCAGTGCCGGAATCGGCGCTCGCCGGTGAAGATCATCGACAGCCCGAGGCGGTCTGCCGCCTCCACGACCGCCGGGTCGTTCACCGAGCCGCCGGGCTGGATGATCAACTCTACGCCTCCGGCTGCGGCCGCCTCAATCCCGTCAGGGAACGGGAAGAATCCGTCCGAGGCGCACACGCCTCCCGCCGCACGTCCGGACGCTTTCCGGACCGCGAGCTCGACTGCTCCCACCCTGTCCTGCTGCCCGCCGCCGATCCCCCATGCGGTGCCGTTCCTGGCCAGGACCGCCGCATTGGAGGCAACGTGGCCGGCCACCCGCCACGCGAACGCGGCATCTTCGACCAGGTGACCAGGATCGCGCCGGCTCACCACGCGCCATCCCGACCGGTCCGATGCTCCGGGCGACGCACGCTGCACCAGCCAGCCCCCATCGATCTGGCGTACCGTCCGGGTGGCTCTATGAGGGCTCGGAGCTTCGAGGATCCGGGTGCCGGCCCGCCGATCCCGGAGCTGCCCGACCACCCCCTCGCCGTAAGCGGGGGCGATGATGACATCCGCCTGGGGCGCCCCGGCCATTAGCCCCGCCGTCTCGAGGTCCACCGGCCGGTTCAAGGCGACCACCCCACCGAAGGCGGCCCTCTGGTCACATGCCAGCGCCTTCCGGTATGCACCGGCCGGATCCTTCGCGACGGCGGCGCCGCACGGCCCGGCGTGCTTGATGACCGCGGCCGCCGGATGGTCGCCCAGGTTGTGGACCAGCGCCCAGGCCGCGCCAGCGTCCAGCAGATTGAGGTAGCTCAGCGCCACACCACCGTGCTGGACCACTGCGTTCCACCAATCCTCGGCGTCATCCGGCGAGCGGGCAGCTCCCATGCGCCGGTAGCTGGCGGCCGGTTGATCGGGGTTCTCGCCGTAGCGGAGCAATCCGGCCCGTTCCAGCGAGATGTGGAGGGTCGGCGGGAGGAGGGCATCCCCGTCTCGCTCGTCGAGCCAGGTCACTATCGCGCCGTCGTAGGCGGCGGTACGGGCGAAGGCCTTCCTCGCCAGGGCTTGGCGCGTCGCGGCGGCCAGGCGTCCCGCTGAGCGGATCTCGTCGAGAACGGCCGGGTAGTCGGACGGATCGCAAACCACGCCGACATGGGGATGGTTCTTGGCCGCCGCCCGAATCAGCGCGGTACCGCCGATGTCGATGTTCTCCGCGCCGGGCCTGGCCTCGAACGGGTACAGGTTGGTGACCACCAGGTCGATCGGCTCGATCCCGTACCGATCCATGTCGGCTCGATGGTCCGGGTCCGATCGGTCGGCCAGGATGCCTCCGTGGATCTTCGGGTGGAGCGTGACCACCCGGTGGCCCAGCATGGCCGGAGAGCCGGTGTAGTCGGCCAGGTCGATGACGTCGAGGCCCGCCCCCGCCAGGGCTGCTGCGGTGCCGCCGCTCGCCAACACCTCCCATCCCGCTTCGACCAGCCCGGTGGCGAATTCGACCAGCCCCGACTTGTCGAACACCGAGAAGAGCGCTCGGTGTTTCAAGCTCGCCGCCAGCAGGATCGCAAGGGTCGTCCTGAGATCGGCTTCAGCAAGCCGGCATCCGGATCATCGGAAACCGGCAACCACTTCCATCATCAGGCGGCCGGCATCCGACGGGCTCTCCCCCACCCGCACGCCGGCCGCGCTCAGGGTCTCGATCTTGGCGGCCGCGGTCCCCTTCCCGCCCGAGACGATGGCGCCGGCGTGGCCCATCTTCTTGCCGGGCGGAGCGGTGATCCCGGCGATGTAGGCGACCACCGGCTTGGTCATCTGCTTTGCGATGAAAGCCGCCGCCTCCTCCTCCGCCGAGCCGCCGATCTCCCCGATCATCATCACCGCCCCGGTCTCGGGGTCTTCCTCGAAGGCGGCCAGGCAGTCGGTGAAAGACGTCCCGGGAACCGGATCACCACCGATCCCCACGCAGGTCGTAACCCCGATCCCGGCCTGTTTCAGCTCGTAGAGGGCCTGGTAGGTCAGGGTGCCGGAGCGGCTGACCAGGCCTACCGGGCCGCCGGGCAGGGCGATGTCGCCGGAGGTGATGCCGACATTGGCCTTGCCGGGGCTGATCAGACCGGGACAGTTCGGACCGATGACTCGGACCTCGGGGTGATCGCGGCGGAGCTTGCCGCGGAGCCAGGCCTCGTCCTTGGCCGGCACACCCTCGGTTATCACCACCACCAGCGTCACGCCTCCCTCGGCAGCCTCCACGACGGCATTCTGGACGTAGGGCGCGGGAACGAACACGCAGGAGACGTCGGCGCCCGTGGCCTCAACGGCGTCGCCGACCGTGGCGAACACCGGAATGCCCTCCACCGTGGCGCCGGCCTTGGAAGGGTTGGTACCGGCCACGACCCTGGTGCCGTAGGCACGGTTGCGGAGCGCATGAAAGCGGCCGGCGCGGCCGGTCAGCCCCTGGTAGACCACCCGGCTGCGCTCGTCCAGCCAGATGCTCATCCACGCCCCGCGATCGCCACCGCCCGGGCGGCACCGCCCGACATCGATCCGGCCATCATCAGCATTTCCGATAGCCGTGGCGCCACCATCGCCCGACCCTGGTCGGCATTGGTGCCGTCGAGCCTTAGAACGATGGGGGCTCGCAACTCGACCCGATCCAGCGCGTCGAGGATGCCCTGGGCCACCACCTCTCCCTGCACGATCCCGCCGAAGATGTTGATGAAGATCGCCTTGACCGCGGGATCGTTGTTGATGACACGGAGCGCGGCGGCCATGGTCTCCACGTCAGCGCCGCCGCCGATATCGAGGAAGTTGGCGGCCGCGCCGCCGGCCTGTGCCACCACGTCCACCGTGCTCATCGCCAGCCCGGCGCCGTTGGCGATCACCCCCACAGTCCCGTCGAGCCCGACGTACTGCAGGCCGAGGGCATGGGCCGAGGCCTCGCGCTCGTCCCTGGGTTGGGTGGCGTCGTAGTCGCGGTACTCGGGATGACGGAACAGCGAGTTGTCGTCCAGGGTCACCTTGGCGTCGAGGACGCGGACCCGTCCCTCAGGCGTCAGGATCAGGGGGTTGATCTCGACCAGATCGGCGTCGCCCTCCACGAAGGCCTCGTAGAGCGCCGCCAGTACCTCCACCAACTCGTCTGCCGCCGTCTCTTCGAGCCGGGCGGCTCGGACCCATCTCCGGGCCTCCGGCTCGTCCAGACCCTCGACAGGATCCACCCATACCCTGGCGATGCTGCCGGGATCCGATGCGGCCACCGCCTCGATATCCACCCCGCCGCGGGCGGACAGCATGCCCAGGTAGCGGCCGCCGGAACGGTCGAGAGTGAAGCTGGCGTAATACTCGGCGGCGATCCGGGCAGCTTCTTCCACGAGAACACAACCCACCGTGTGGCCGCCGATGTCCATACCCAGGATGGAGTGGGCGGCGGTCACCACTTCCCCCGCATCCCGGGCCAACCGGATGCCGCCCGCCTTGCCGCGGCCGCCGATGTGGACCTGCGCCTTCACCACCACCGGATAGCCCAGCCGGTCCGCGACCTCACGCGCCTCGGGCACTCCTGCAGCTACGAAACCGGGCGGCACGGGAAGCCCGTACCGACCGAAGAGTTCTTTTCCCTGGTGCTCAAGCAGATCCACGGACCGTGATTCTATCCGGGCGCCAGATGGTCTCGATTCGTGGAGAGGGCGGCCTTCATACCCGCCGATCCGCCCGGGCTAATCACCGCCCGACGGCGCGGCGCTCTGGTCGGACTCCGAATCGCCTCGAGGCGGTCATGCGTTCGACATCTTCGTCCGTGGTCTCGCTCATCAGCAACGCGAGATCCGCGGTCAGGCCCGGATCGGCTTGGTTGGGCAGAACGTCGCGGATGAACCGATCGCGGGATATCCATGTCGGCCTCCTGGCGCATGGCGCCGATCCGGCGACCGGGCATTCCCGCGCTCTGTTCCTCAGCGGGAGCGGATGTTGGACTCGACCCATCCGGTCACTTCGGCCAGGGGGGTTCCGGGCGTGAAGATCGCCGCTACCCCGCTCTCGTTCAGCATCTCGGCATCCGGTTCGGGGACTATCCCGCCACCGAAGACCACGATGTCGTCTGCAGCGCGCTCCCGGAGCAACTCCACGACTGCGGGGAAGAGGGTCATATGGGCGCCGGAAAGGGCGGACAGGCCGACGGCGTCGACGTCCTCCTGGATGGCAGTCTCCACTATCTGGGCCGGGGTCTGGTGGAGTCCCGAGTAGATGACCTCGTTGCCTGCGTCCCTCAAGGCCCTGGCGACCACCTTCGCTCCCCGGTCGTGACCGTCCAGGCCGGGCTTGGCAATGAGGATTCGTCGGGGCATGGGTGCTGGACCGCCCGTTACCTGCCCGTGGCGCCGGACCGCAGGGCCATGGCCCGTTTCCGCTGGATGTCGCCGACCATCTCCCGGAACGAATCCGCAAAACTGCTCACACCGTCCTGCTCCAGCTTGGCCGTCACAGCTTCGTAGTCGACCCCCACCGCCTCGAGGTCCTCCAGCACCAACACCCCGTCCGCCAGCTGGTTGATGCCTAGGACCTCCGGGGTGTCCGGTCCGTGGTCCTGGTAGGCGGCGATGGCCGATTCCGGCAGCGTGTTGACCGTCTCGGGCGCCACCAGCGTGTCGATGTAAAGGGTGTCGGAGTAGGCCGGGTTCTTGGTGGAGGTGGATGCCCAGAGCGGCTTCTGGACGTTGGCGCCGTTCCGGCGGAGCCGGTACCAGCGGTCGGATGAAAATGCCCGCAGGAACTCAAGGTAGGCGACCCGAGCGTTGGCCACCGCGGTCCGTCCTTCCAGCGCGGCCGCCTCAGGGGTGCCGATCCGACCTAGCCGCTTGTCCACCTCGGTGTCGAAGCGGGAGACGAAGAACGAGGCCACCGAGTTGACGGATGCCGGGTTGCCGCCCGCCTCCCGGAACCTCTCCAGGCCGCTCATGTAGGCGTCGATCACGGCCAGGTAGCGGCCCAGCGAGAAGATAAGCGTGACGTTCACCGAGATACCTTCCGCTGTAGCCGCCTCGATGGCGGTAAGGCCCGCCAGGGTCGCCGGTATCTTGATGAGCAGGTTGGGCCGGTCGACCCGCTTCACCCAGTCACGAGCCTCCGCGACCGTAGCCTCCGCCTCGTGCGCCAACTCCGGTGACACCTCGACCGACACGAATCCGTCCAGGCCGCCGGACCGGCGGTGCGTAGGCGCCATGACGTCGCACGCCCGGCGGATGTCACGGGTGACCACTGCCGTGTATATCTCGTCAACATCGGCATCATGGGAAACCAACTCGTCGATCTGGGCGTCGTAGGAATCGCCGGACAGCATCGCCTTGGCGAAGATCGTGGGGTTGGAGGTGATCCCGGTGATCCCGGCCTCCACGTATCGCTCCAGTTCACCCGACCGCAGCATCTCCCTGGAAATGGAGTCGAGCCAAACCGACTGACCCAGCGCGCCGAGCGCGCGCAGCCTCGAGCCCCTCTCTCCGAACACGCCCTGCCTCCCCGTTCTCATAGGATCACGCCGGCGGTGACTTCCTCACCAGTCCTCCCAACGGTAATACAGACCGCCACCGTATCTGCGGTCGCTCAACGACCGCCATTCGAGTCCGCCTCGCCCGGGAAGGTACCGAAAGATGCCCGGTTGGCCCGGTAGTCGGAGACGAAACTCCAGGTCGAGCGGGGCAGGCCCAACCCAGCCTCGCCTTTTTCGGCACCCTCCTAGACCTTCTCCAGCGGGGCCCAGTGAACAAGGAGCCGCTTCGTGCCCTTGCCCGGGAACTCCACCTCAACCTGGGCGCCGTCACCGGCGCCTGCCACCCGTACCACCCGGCCGATACCCCAGACCTCGTGACGCACCAGATCGTCCGCAGCCAACTCGGTACGGAGCGGCGCCGACCGGCGCCCGCCCATCGACTCCCGCCGGCGATCCCTCAGGCGCCTTCCCAGCTTGCTGACCAGGCCGACCGGGATCTCTCTCAGGAACCGCGACGGCGGGTTGTAGGTGGACATCCCGTACAGCATGCGGGACCGGGATGCCGAGAGGTAGAGGCGCTCTTGGGCCCGGGTAACACCGACGTAGCACAGCCGGCGCTCCTCCTCGAGTTCGTCGTGATCCGTGAGAGCCCGGGCATGCGGGAAGACCCCGTCCTCCATGCCCACGATGAACACCACCGGGAACTCGAGACCCTTGGCGTTGTGCAGGGTCATGAGGGTCACCGCACCGCCCTCGCCATCCAACTCGTCGGTATCGCTCACCAGGCTGACCGATTCCAGGAATTGCTCCACCAGGCGCATGCCTTCCGGTGCCTCCCCCTCGTCGGCCAGAGCGGCCAGCTCGTACTCCTCGGCCCCGGAAAGGAGCTCGCGCAGGTTTTCTGCCCTGCCCTGTGCTTCGGGGGTGCGCTCCGCCTCGACCGCCTCGAGGTAGCCCACCTCCTCCAGCACGGCCCGCACGGCGGCGGCGGGGCCCGACCCGCACGCCTCCGCGACCTTCTCCATCTCGCCCAGGAAGGAGTCGATGGCCGCGTGGGCCCGCTTCGCCAGGGAGTGGTTCTCCGCGTGCCGCCGTACCGCCTCGAAGAAGGTGACCTCCTCCAACTCGGCGAACCGCTCCAGCCAGCCGATCGTCACGCTGCCGATCCCCCGCCGCGGCAGGTTGATGATCCGGCGCGCGGAGACCCCGTCGGCCGGGTTGGCCAGCACCCTCAAATATGCCAGCACGTCCTTGATCTCGCGCCGCTCGTAGAACCGCACCGTGCCGATCACCCGGTAAAGCACGTCGAAGCGGGCGAAGCTCTCCTCCACGGCCCGGCTCTGGGCGTTGACCCGGTAGAACACCGCAATTCGGGACAGATCGAAGCCCTCTCGCGCCAACTTGCCGATCTCCTCAGCCACGAAGCCGCCCTCGTCGGCCTCGTCCTCGGCCGTGAACAACGAGATGGGAGCACCCTGGCCCAGGTCGCTCCACAGGCGCTTGGGCCGGCGGCGCCCGTTGTGGGAGATCACCGCGTTCGCAGCCTCCAGGATGGTCTGGGTGGACCGGTAGTTCTGGTCGAGCACCACCACGCGAGCCTGGGGATAGTCCCGCTCGAAGTTGAGGATGTTCCGGATGTCGGCCCCGCGGAACTTGTAGATCGACTGATCGGAGTCACCGACCGCGCAGATATTGGCTCGCTCCCCACCCAACTGCCTGACCAAAACGTACTGGGCGCGGTTGGTGTCCTGGAACTCGTCGACATGGAGGTAACGGAAGCGCTCCCGGTAGTAATCGAGCACCTCCGGGAAGGCGTCGAATAGCTCCGTGGCGACCATCAGGAGGTCGTCGAAGTCCATTGCCGAATTCCTCAACAGCTGCTCCTGGTAGAGCCGGTATATGTCAGCCTCGATCTCGTGCCGGAAGTTTCCTCCCTGTTCGCGAAAGCTCTCGTAGTCGACCAGCTCGTTCTTGGCGTTGGATATCTTGGCTCGTATCGCCCGGGGCTGGAACTTCTTCGGGTCCAGGCGCAGATCGCGGACCACCTGGTTGATGGCCCTGAGCGAGTCCTGGGCGTCATAGATCGTGAACCGTGACGAGTAACCCAGCCGGGGCGCCTCCCTGCGCAGGATCCGTACGCATGCCGAGTGGAAGGTCGAAATCCACATCCCCTTGGCCATCGGCCCGACCAGCCTTCCGACCCGCTCCTTCATCTCGCCTGCAGCCTTGTTGGTGAAGGTGATCGCAAGCACCTCCCAAGGAGCCACCCCGAGATCGCGGATCAGGTGGGCAACCCGGTAGGTGAGCACCCTGGTCTTGCCGGAGCCGGCACCCGCGACCACCAGCACGGGACCCTCCGTGGCAGCCACCGCCTCCCGCTGCGTCGGGTTGAGATCGGCGAACAGCGGAGAGTCCGTTGGGTCGCCCGAAGCAGCGTCGGTTGCGAGCATCTGGACCATCCCGGTCATGTTAACCGGCGCCCATGACATGTAATCACAGTATTGTAATTAGTCGTGGTCGGTCTGCGTTGCGGACGCGTCCTCTGGACCCCCACCCCACAGACCAACCACCGGACCCGCGACAGCAAACGAACGCTCACAACGTGAACACACCTTGGTAGCCCGGGTGGTAGCGCCGGCCGCAGGGCGCGTGCCAGAATGCCCCCACCGGACCTCGCCGGCCGCGTCAGGAGATCGCGATGAGCAACCCGCCTCTCTACCTCCGGCCCGGGCGGATCGGGACGGTTACCACCGCCAACCGGATCGTGCGGGCCGCCACGTCCGAGACCATGGCCACGCCGGACGGAGAGGTGCTCGACTCCTACGCGGGCATGTACCGGCGCCTCGCCGCCGGCGGAGCGGGCCTCATTCTCACCGGCCACATGTACGTCGACCGGCGCGGGCAGGCCAGCCGCAACCAGACCGGGATCCACGACGACCGCGTGGTCCCCGCCCTCCGGCGAGCCACCGGCGCCGTGCACGATGCCGGCGGGGTGGTTTTCGCCCAGCTCGGCCATTGCGGCAGCCAGACCATGATGTCGTCCATCACGCCGGTGGCGCCCTCGCCGGTGCCGAACGCAATGTACGCCCACCAGCCCGAGGAGCTTTCCGAGGCCGACATCGAGGCGCTGGTGCGGGCCTTCGGCGACGCGGCCCGGCGCGCAGCCGAGGCAGGTTTCGACGGCGTCCACATCCACGGCGGCAACGGCTACCTGATCTCGGAGTTCTGTTCGCCCCATGCCAACACGAGGGAGGACGGCTGGGGTGGTGACGCCGAGCGCCGCAGCCGATTCTTCGTCGAGGTCTACGAGGCCGTGCGCGCGGCGGTCGGGACCGGGCTTGCGGTGACGGCACGCCTCAGCGTGGAGGATTCGATTCCGGGTGGCCTGCAACGGGAGGAGTCGCTACAGCGGGCCAGGCTGCTTGCGGAGATGGGCATCGACGGATTCGAGACCACGTTTGGGGTGATGCGTAGCTACTTCGAGAACATCCGCCCCTACGTGGCGGTCGGCCGTCGCCAGGCCTGGCGGCAGATGGTGGCCCAAAGGTGCTGGACCCCCGAGGGCCGGGAGGCCTACTACCGCCCCTTCGCCCGAGACGTCCGCCGGGCCACCGGCGTGCCGACGATCCTGGTGGGGGGAGTCCGGACCACCGGGACCATGACCGACGTCCTGGCGTCCGGCGACGCCGACTTCGTGGCCATGGCCCGCCCGTTCATCCGCGAACCCGACCTGGTGCGCAAGCTCGAGGCCGGACGGACGGGCGGGGTCGAGTGCGTCTCATGCAACATGTGCCTGGCCCATGATGGCTGGGACCCGCTGCAGTGCTGGCGCGATACCCCAGCGAACGTCATCCGCCACATCCGCAAGCGCTACTGGACCAACCGCCGCAACCCCCAGTAAATAGGTGGGGCCGGGGCGCGAAGACGGCCTGACCACGGGTTTCTCGCGGGCTACGGGGTCTTCCGAGGTGGTGAGTGTGTGTGCCCGCCTACAACCTCGATATCACGAACTCCACGCTTACCGTGAGACGGGGAACCTTTTCGTCATGTCAGCACCGCGATGACAAGACCGGCCGCGGCCAACAAGAGTGTGACGATGCCGATACCCACGCCGACCATCCACTTGACGAAGAACATCCGGTCTTCGTGGATCTTGAGCAGGGCACTGGCGATGTCGGTGCGGACTTCGGCCTGGCGGGCTTCGTCCTTGGCGTCCACCAGCGGCTCGGTAACGGGGGCAGCCATGCCATCTCTCCTTATGAGTTGAGTTCGATCGTGACCGTACCCTGTCTTACTTCACCTTACTATCCCCCTGTAGGCGACAGGTGTGCCGAAATGCCGGGCCCCTCCCAGAAGGCGTGGCTATTCCCATTCAATCGTGGCCGGGGGTTTGGAGGAGATGTCGTAGGCCACCCGGTTGATTCCCGGGACCTCGTTCATCACCCGGCTGGAGATCCGCTCGAGAACGGGGTACGGGATCCGGGCGAAATCCGCCGTCATGGCGTCCTCGGAGGTGACCGCTCGCACAACCAGAGCGTGCGCATAGGTCCGTCCATCGCCTTGCACCCCTACCGTCCTGACGTCGGGCAGCACGGCAAACGACTGCCAGATCTCCCGGTAGAGCCCGGCCAGGCGGATCTCCTCGGTCACGATGGCGTCCGCGGCCCGGAGGAGTTCCAGCCGCTCCCGCGTGATCTCGCCGATCACGCGTACTGCCAGACCGGGACCGGGGAAAGGCTGCCGCCAGACGATCTCGTCGGGAAGCCCCAACTCCTCCCCCACCGCCCTGACCTCGTCCTTGAACAGATCGCGGAGCGGCTCGATGAGCTCGAAATCGAGGTTGTCGGGCAGCCCGCCCACGTTGTGGTGTGTCTTGATCGTGGCGGCGGAGGCGCCGCCGGACTCGATGACATCCGGATACAGCGTCCCCTGGACCAGGAAACGGGCATCAGGGATCCCGGCGGTGGCCTCCTCGAAGGTGCGGATGAAAAGCTCGCCGATGATCCGGCGTTTCTGCTCGGGATCGGCCACTCCGGCCAACGCATCCAGGAACCGGTCGGCCGCATCAACCCGTACCAGATCGATCTCGAAGTTCCGGCGGAAGGTCTCGTCGACCTGCTCCGCCTCGCCGGCCCGCAGCAGCCCGTGGTCTACGAACACACAGGTGAGGCGGTCCCCGACGGCCTGATGGACCAGGGCGGCCGCGACCGCCGAGTCCACCCCGCCCGAGAGGCCGCAGATAACCCGCGCATCCCCCACCCTGGCTCGGATGTCGCTGACCTGATCGGTGATGATGGACCCGCCGGTCCAATCCGGCTCTGCTCGGCACGCGTCCCGCACGAACGTTTCCATAACCCGGAAACCGTGGTCGGTATGGACCACTTCGGGGTGGAACTGGACGCCGTAGATGCGCTGCTCCGGGTCCTCCATGGTCGCCACCGGCGAACCGCGTGTGGTGGCCACGCCCGCAAACCCGGGCGGCGGCCCGGTGACGGCATCCATGTGGCTCATCCAGACATCCTGGCGCCGCGGAGTTCCGTCCAGCAGCAGGGAATCGCCGGTCACCTCGAGCGAGGTACGCCCGTACTCGGCATCGCCGGTGTGCTCCACCGTGCCTCCCAGCAGGTGGGCCAGGAGCTGGTGGCCGTAGCAGATACCGAGGATGGGCACCCCCATCTCCAGGAGACCGGGGTCGATCAGATAGGCGTCTTCGGAATAGACGGACAACGGGCCGCCCGAAAGCACGAGACCGAGCGGCCGGTGGCCCCGAGCCTCCGCCACGCTGATATCGCATGACACGATCAGGGAGAAGACCCCGGCCTGGCGGATCCGGCGGGCGATCAACTGGGCGTACTGGGCGCCCAGGTCGACCACCAGCACCGGCCGATGACGGGAGCCCCCACCGGTCGGCGGGACCGGCCTCAAGAACCCATCCCGACTCGCTGGCTCCGCTGAAGCGCCTTGCCCTCGGTCCGGATCGACGGGGCGACGACCAGCTCCGCCTCGTGGAACTCCCTGAGGTCGGCATATCCCGTGCTCGCCATGGCCAGGCGCAGGGCGCCGAACAGGTTCTGGCGGCCGTCGTTCTCGCGGGCCGGACCCACCAGGATCTGCTCAAGGGTGCCCAGCGGCCCCGTCATAACCCTCGTACCGCGGGGAACCGACGGGTGGAAAGTGGCCATCCCCCAGTGGGCGCCTTGCCCGGGCGCCCCTACCGCCGAGGCGAGCGGGGATCCGATCATCACCGCGTCAGCCCCGCAGGCGATCGCCTTGGCGATGTCACCGCCGGTGCTCATGCCTCCGTCCGCGATGACGTGGACATACCGTCCGGCCTCGGCGAGGTACCGGATCCGGGCCCCGGCCGCGTCGGCGATGGCGGTGGCTTGGGGCACCCCCATCCCCAGCACTCGCCGGGTGGTGCATGCCGCGCCGGGACCCACCCCGACCAGGATTCCGGCAGCGCCGGTGCGCATCAGGTGGATCGCTCCGGCGTAGGAGGCGCAGCCGCCCACGATTACGGGAAGGTCAAGGGCGGCGATGAAAGCCGAGAGGTCGAGAGGATCGTCGCGGCTGGAGACATGCTCGGCCGACACCACCGTGCCCTGGATGACCAGGACGTCAAGCCCGGCTTCCACCACCCCGTCGATATAGCGCTCCACGCTCTGCGGAGTGAGGGCGGCGGCGACGACCACCCCTTCCGACCTGATGTCGGAGATGCGCTGTCGCATGAGATCCGGGTCGATGGGCGCCCGGTAGAGCTGCTGGAGGCGGGCGGTGGCGCGGTCGGCCGGCAGCGCCGCTATCTCCTCGAATACCGGCCCGGGATCCTCGTAGCGCGTCCACAAGCCTTCGAGGTTGAGCACGCCCAGACCCCCCAGCCGACCGATGGCGACCGCGGTGGCCGGGGACACCGCCGAGTCCATCGCAGACCCGAGCATCGGTAGCTCGAACCGGTAGCCGTCCAGTTCCCAGGAGAGGCTGACATCGTCAGGATCGCGGGTGCGACGGCTAGGAACTATGGATATGTCGTCGAAGCCGAAACCGCGACGGCCCGCCTTGCCCATGCCTATAGAAATGTCCACGTGCCAACCTCCGAGTGCGCTCCAGGAAAATACCAGACCCTCCGCCGACATCCGGATGCAGCCTCTCGCTACACCCGCTCGAACAGCATCACATCGTATGAGGCGGAGGGAGGAGTCACCGGACGGGCCTACTAGGAAGTGTTCACGCTATGCGCGTTCGTTTGTTATCGCGGGTCCCGTGGTCGGTCTGTGGCGCGGCGGTGGGACATGGCGCCGCCAGCGGCGTCTATGGCAAGGACATGCCCGACGAAGGCGTACCCGCAGGGTACGTCTAGGAGGCAGGACACAGCCCAAGGCGCCGATGACGATCCAGAACACGCCGACCCCCACGCAGACCACCGTGGTCGGTCTGTGTGGTGGCGGTGGGATATGGCGCCGCCAGCGGCGTCTATGGCAAGGACTTGCCGACGAAGGCGTACCCGCAGGGTACGTCTAGGAGGCAGGACACAGCCAGAGACGCCGCTGGGGGTCCAGAGCACACCGTCCGCAACGCAGACCGACCACGACCAACTAGCCTGGCGGGTCAGTGCTGGAAGCTCGCTGGCGTTGGTATGACGCCCTCACGGTCCTAGGAGCAGGAGTCCTTGGGGCGGTGGTCGCAGGACTGCTTGCCGGTGCCCTCGGCGCCGACACCACCGGCCCCGACTTCTACTTCTGGGTGCTGATACCTCTCCAGAACCTCGGCCACATCGGCGCGCTCGCCCTGATCGCAAAAGGTCGAGGTTTTCCTGATTTGGCCGAGGCACTGTCTTTCGAGGTGGAGCCCCACCATGCCCGCTGGGTACTGGCGGGCGCGGCCATCTCGATACCGCTCGCCTGGCTCGCGGCCGGTCTGCGCAGCCTCCTGGGCATCGAGGAGGAGACCGCCCAGGCGATAGTGGAAGCAGTTGCGGAGACCAGGGGAACTACCACGATGGCGGCCGTTGTGGTGGGCGTGGCAGTTCTGGGCCCGGTCGTGGAGGAGATGATCCATCGCGGGCTGGTCTACCGGATGCTCGTGGGAAAGGACCGCAAGCCGATCATGGCGGTGATCGTCACCTCCGTCCTGTTCAGTGCCATCCACATGGTGGATCCGTCGCTGTACAGCGCGGCCGGCGCCGTCACCCTCCTGGTCCTATTCGCGTTCGGGCTGTTGCTGGGAACCCTGAGGGCGCGTACCGGGACGCTCGGACCCTCGATCTTCGCCCACAGCGGCTTCAACCTGATGACGCTGGTGGTGCTGTTCTTCTTGCCCACCCCGGGGCCTAGTTTCTAGCGTCTAGTTGCTAGAGTACGTTTACACTATACAATCATCGTTCGTAATCGCCGGTCCCGTGGTTGGTCTGCGGGGCGGCGGTGGGATATGGCGGTTCAGATCACGCCGCCCATACCGCAGACCGACACGATCAACCGAGCCCGATGAGGCGACGCACCTCGCTCATGGTCTGCTCAGCCCCGCTCCGGGCCACTGCAGCACCCTCCGCCATGATCCACTCGACATCGGCGTCGTCCAGGTCGAGATACGCCTGGCGCACCGGCGCGAGGCCGGAGATCACCGCCTCGGCAACAGCCTGCTTGAACCGGCCGTAGCCGGCTGCGCCGTATTCCTCGGCGAGTTGGTGGACGCTGCGGCCCGTGAAGGCGGACAGGATGTCCAGCAGGTTGCTGATCCCGGGCTTGCGCTCCACGTCGTAGGCGACCCGGTTGCCGGAGTCGGTGACCGCCCGCCGGACCTTGGCCAGGATGGTGTCGGCGTCGTCGGTCACGATTATCCGCGAGCCCGGATCCGGATCGGACTTGGACATCTTGGAGGTGGGATCCTTCAGAGACATGACCCGTGCTCCCACCGGAGGCGTTATCTGTTCCGGTACCGGGAAAAAATCCCCGTAGCGGGAATTGAACCGGTCTACGAGATCACGGGTGAACTCCAGATGCTGAGTCTGGTCGTTGCCGACCGGCACGGCGTGAACGCGGTGGACCAGGATGTCGGCCGCCATCAGCACCGGATAGGAGAACAGACCCAGGTTCTGCCCGCCCTTGTCCTCCTTCTCCTTGTACTGGGTCATCCGGCCCAGGTGGCCCATCGAGGCGAAGGTTCCCATGATCCAGGACAACTCGGCATGCTGCGGTACCTGGCTCTGGTAGTAGACCAGCGAACGGCTGGGGTCGATCCCCGCCGCCAGCAGTATCTTGGCGGTACGCACGCGGGCCCCCGCCAACTCGGCCGGATCCTGAGGGAGAGTGAGGGCATGGAGATCGACCACGCAGTAGACCGGCGCGTACTCGTCCTGCATGGCAACCCAGTTGCGAAGCGCTCCCATGTAGTTGCCGATGTGGATGTCACCGCTGGGCTGGATTCCCGAAAAGACCCTTCTTGCGGTCACTTCATCACCTCCACTCAAACTGCGTCCAGAGGTTACGCGGACCGGGGGATGACTGCGAGTGGACTGATCACGGAACTGCGATCCGCCGGTCCGCCCCGGAAATGGGTGTTGACATACCGGGGCGGATCAGCGACACTCGGGCCGGAGATGAGTATCCACACCGGGATCATTATCGATTAGGGCATAGGGAGACGACCCTGTGCCCGCAGCCCTGCGCCCCGGCGCAGGGCTTTTCATTTGGCAACGAACGTTCCGCCGACCGTCACGAGAGGGAGGCACGAATGGCACATCCCCGACTCGAAATATACGACACGACCCTGCGCGACGGGGCGCAGCAGGAGGGCATCTCGCTGACCGTTTCCGACAAGCTGCGGATCGCCACCCTGCTCGACGACCTCGGTGTCGGCTATATCGAGGGCGGATGGCCCGGGGCCAACCCGAAGGACAGCGAATTCTTCAAGCGGGCCCGTTCCGAGCTCAACCTCAGTACCGCCTTCCTCACCGCGTTCGGCGCTACCCGCCGGCCTCGCCGATCTGTCGAGGGAGATCCTCAGATGCTCAACCTGCTCGAAGCGGAGACGGAGGCGGTGTGCATCGTCGGGAAGGCGTGGGACTACCACGTCCGGGAAGCCCTGCTGACCGACCTCGACGACGGCGTCGCCATGGTCGCCGAGTCGGTGGCATACCTGAAACGCCACGACCGGCGGGTCTTCTTCGACGCGGAGCACTTCTTCGACGGATACCGGTCGAACCGCGACTTCGCCCTGAGCGTGCTCCGGACCGCTTTCGAGGAGGGCGCCGAGCGCCTCGTACTGTGCGATACCAATGGAGGAAGCCTGCTGCCGGACATCGCCGACGCCATCGACGGAGTCCGGCAAGCCCTACCCCACGCCGAGCTAGGAGTGCATTTCCACAACGACGCCGGCTGCGCGGTGGCCTCCTCGCTGGCCGCGGTCGAGATGGGGATCCGTCAGGTACAGGGGTGCATCAACGGCTACGGGGAGCGAACCGGAAACGCCGACCTCTCCACCATCCTGCCCGACCTGGTGCTCAAGATGGGAGTCCCGGTGCTCGATCCGGACCGGCTCGAGACGCTGTCGCCCATCGCCCACCACATCGCGGAGATCGTCAACGTCAGCCTCGACCCCCACAGTCCGTTCGTGGGCGCGTCGGCCTTCACCCACAAGGCCGGCTTGCACACTTCGGCCCTGGCCCGGCGTCCCGACGCCTACGAGCACCAGAACCCGGCTCAGGTAGGCAACCGCACCCGCACGGTGGTCTCGGAGTTGTCAGGCCGCTCGACCATCCTCGCCAAGGCTCGTGACCTGGGCATCGCTCTCACCGGCAGCCAGGCCGCCCGGGTGCTGGACGAGATCAAACACATGGAGAACCGGGGTTATCACTTCGAGGCGGCCGACGGATCGTTCGAGTTGATGCTTAGGCAGGCCGGCGGATGGTCGCACGACTACTTCGAGTTGGAGTCGTTCCGGGTCTCGACCGAGCATCGGTCCGACGCGCTGGTCATGGCGGAGGCTACGGTCAAGATAGTGATCCGGGGCGAGCGGGTGATAAGGACCGGCGAGGGCAACGGACCGGTCAACGCCCTCGACCACGCCCTGCGGGAAACGCTCAGGAACCACTACCCCCAACTCGACACCCTGCGCCTCACCAACTACAACGTGCGCGTCCTGGACGCCACCGCATCGACCGCCGCGGTGGTGAGGGTCTTCATCGAGATGAGCGACGGCCCCTCGACCTGGGGCTCCATCGGGGTGCACGAGAACGTCATCGAAGCCACGTGGGAGGCGATGGCGGACGGGATCGTCGTCGGCCTGCTCCGGGCCGGAGCGGAACCGGCCGGCGCGGCCGGTAGCGGATCGTGAGCCTCCCCGCTGACCCGTCGCAGGATGGCCCCACGCCCCGTGGAGCACGGACCGGCGATCCTGAACCGCCCACCGGACCTCCGGTTGAAGAGTCGCTGCTCGAGGAGGCCGTCCACCTGGCCCGGTCGGCCGGACACCTCACGCTGCGCTGGTATGACGGATCCGCGGAGGTGATGGTCAAGGGAGACGGGAGCCCGGTCACGGAGGCCGACCGGGCCGCCGAGCGGCTCCTCCGCACCGAACTGGCCCGGCGCTTCCCGGCCGACAGCATCGTCGGGGAGGAGTATGCGGACACAGTGGGGGCGTCCGGGCGCACCTGGTTCATAGATCCCATCGACGGCACCCAGTCCTTCATCCGGGGCGTACCGCTCTTCGCCACCTTGCTCGCTCTCGAGGATGAGCACGGCGTGGCGGTGGGGGTCATAGACCTTCCCGCACTGGGGGAGACCATGGCGGCGGGCCGGGGCCGGGGCTGTTACCTGAACGAACGGGCCGTATCGGTGCGCCGCCGATCCGACCTGGAAGGCGCCGCATTGTGCACCAGCGGGTTCGACCTCCTTCCCGGGGACATGGCCGAACGCCTCCACGCGGGCCCGATGATCCTCCGGGGATGGGGCGACGCCTACGGCTACAGCCTGGTGGCATCCGGGCGAGTGGACGCCATGCTCGACCCGATCGTCAACGCGTGGGATGTGGCGCCGATGATGGTGATCCTCCCGGAGGCCGGCGGCCGGTTCACCGACCTATCCGGAGAACCGTCGTTCCGGTCCGGAACCGGACTGGCGACCAACGGGGACCTCCACGATACGATCCTGGACCTGGCTACCGGTCGGTAGCCGCCGCGGGCCGGTCACCATCGTCCCGGCCCGACGACTCCGTGAGACAGCGTGGGCACACCCGTGGATGGGACGCCGGCCGGCGTCCCATCCACTGTCAGGAGGCCTCCAGGCCGATCAGCCGGCGAACCATCCGGGCAGTCGCCCCCCACAGGGTGTCACCATCGAGGTCGTATATGAACACCTCGTGGCCCTTCCACGACTCGGTGCGCCAGCGGGACTCGTCAAGCAAGGAACCGATGGTCGGAGTGTGGATCTGATCCACCTCGTTCGGATCGGGTCGCAGGCTCGGAACTCCTGGGAGCCTTCCGACCACCGGCACCACCAGCCGCGGGTAGCTGACGGTGTGGATCGCTGGCAGGTAACCGAGCACCTCTACGGTGGCCGGCTCGATGCCGACCTCCTCCCATGCCTCCCGAAGTGCGGTGTCGAGCGGCCTCTCCCCCGGCTCGGGCTTGCCTCCAGGGAAGGCGATGTCCCCGCCGTGGGTGGGCATGTGGAGCGGGCGGCGGATCAGGACCAGCCTGAGATCATCGCCGTCCCGGTACAGAGGTGCCAGTACCGCCGCCTGCTGGCTGCCGGTGCCGGGGGGCGGATCGGGCAGGAGGCGGCCGAGATTCCAGGTGCCGTCCATCAGGAAATGTTAAGCCATCCCCGGAGCCGGACAGCGCGGTGGCCCGCCGGGCCGGATAGTCTCGCGACTGCGATGCGAATCCCGGCCCGAGACCTGCTACCTCCGTTCGAGCGCTACACGGAGCGTTTGATGCTCCGGCCCTTCAAGCGGCGTGACATCGAAGCCTTGTACACCGCGGTACGCGACTCCCAAGCGGAGTTGGCCGAATACCTGCCCTGGGCGACCAAGACCTTCACACGATCCGGAGCGGCCGGCTTCGTCAGGGAAAGTATGCGCTCGTGGCGCGAAGGCAAGGCCTACGACTTCTCGATCCGTCTCCTGGAGAGACCCGAGCGCCACGTCGGCAACATCAGCATCTGGCATGTCTCCAGAAGCTCGCGATCCGGCGAGATCGGTTACTGGATCAGAACAGAGGATACGGGCCGGGGCATTGCCACCGAGGCCACCCGTGCGGCGCTCCGGATCGGGTTCGAAGATCTGTCCATGCACCGCATGGTCCTTCGGGTGGCGGTGGGCAACAAGGCCAGCGAGAGGGTGGCTACGAAACTCGGGTTCGTGCGCGAAGGGGTGTTACGCGAGGAGATACAGGTGGGTGGTCGATGGATGGACCATTCGGTCTGGGGCCTCCTCGACCACGAGTACCGGCGCCTGATTCGGACTGGCCGCGGCCCCGACGACCGGGACTACAGCGGCCCGGGCGGCCGATAGGCCAGGACACGATAACTACCTGGCCTATCCACTAACGAGCCTTACTGGGTGCTTTCGGTGCTCGCCGGATGAGCCCGGACAAAGTCCAGCACCTCGCTACGGAAGAACTTGAATGTCCTGCCGCCCGGAAGGCGATAAGCCGGAAGGCGGCCTTCCCTTGCGTACTTCCTGATCATCTGGACGTCCATGCCCAGGAGCTCGGCCACCTCGTTGGCGCCGAGAATCTTGTCTTCGCTTTGCATCAGCCCGCTTTCTTGGTCGGATACCATGAAGGTTACGTGTCGTGACCCGAGGAGACCTCTGACCCCTTCGGTCAAAGCCCGCCTCTCGTGGGTAACTAGGATAGTTTAGCGTAATTCTATGACTATTGCCAGCAGGGGCTCGAGACATACGCCGGGAGAGGCGCGACCATACCGGAAATGTACGAATGACCAGGCTCTTTAGAGCTCACAACAAGGCTCGTGTCGCCTATACGATAACGATCTTCGTAGTCCTGTCGTCCCTGGACAACGCTGCAATCGCGCTCTATCCGGTGCTCACGAATGTAATAGCCGCCGACCTGGGGGAAGGCACGGCCGGCGTCGCGCTGGTCACCGCTCTGGTCATCCTCGTAACCGCGCTTACCGCCGTGGGCTGGGGGTATCTCGGAGATCGGTCGCGACGCAAACCCCTGCTCTTCTGGGCCACGCTGGCATGGTGCGGTGGGCTGGTGCTGGCGGCAGGATCGGACTCCCTCGCCGAACTGGCGCTGTGGTCGGTGCTGGTCGGCATCGGTCTGGGCGCTATCGCCTCGGTCGGTTTCTCGGTGATCTCCGACTTCATCCCTCCGGCGCGCCGGGGTCTGGCGATGAGCTTCTGGGGACTATCCCAGGGCGCCGGCGGCTTCCTCGGCATCCTGGTGGGCGGCGTTGTCGGGGCATCCGACTGGAGACGCCCGTTCGTCGGGTTGGCGTTGGTCGGCGCCGCGGTCGCCCTCCTGTACCTGACCACCGCCGAGGCGCGCCGGGGCCGGGCGGAGCCGGAGCTGGCCGAGGCCCTCGCCGCCGGCGGAGCCTACGAATACCGCATCGAGCGGTCCGACATAAAGAAGCTTCTCAGGACACGAACCAACCCGTGGCTCGTGCTGCAGGGCCTGACCGCCCAGTTGGCCTACGGATCGTTGGTCTGGGTGCCCTTCCTCTATCAGAGCAAGGTAGAGGCTGACGGGTACGACCTCGCCACGGCCACGGCGGTGGGAGCCGTCTTCGGCGCAATCTTCCAGTTGGGCGGGGTTACATCCATCCTCGCGGGGCACCTGGGCGACCGCCTGCAGCGCAGGACCGCCCGGGCCCGCGCCGCCATCTCCGCAACCGGTGTCCTGGGCGCCATCCCGTTCTTCGTGGCCTTCTTCTTCATCCCGTTGCGCGGCCTCGACATCCCCGCCGACCAGGGCAGCATGGCCATCGTCCTGGCCACGCTCGGCAGCGTGGTCACCAACCCTTACGCGGCGAGCGCATTCCTGCTGTGCCTTGCGGCCGTCATTCTCACCTCGGCCGACTCCCCCAACTGGTTCGCCCTCATCTCCGACGTGAACCTACCCGAGCATCGGGGGACCGTTTTCGGGCTCGCCAACCTGTCCAACGGCGTGTCGCGGGCAGCCGGGAACGGCCTCACCGTGCCGGTGGCCGGGCTGCTTGCCGCCAGCTTCGCTGCGCCTTTGAACTACGCCATCGGCCTAGCCCTCTTCCAGGTCTTCTTCATCCCGACGGGCCTGTGCTACTGGATGGCATCCCGTACGTGTACCGACGACATCGCCAGGGTGCGGGCGGTGCTGGCCGAGCGAGGGCGCCGGGCGCTCGGCCGGATTCCCGACCCGGTTGATGAGACACCCGGCTGAGCAAGCACCTCCGGCGCCACCCGCAATGCGTTAGCCTTGGCCGGTGAGGCCATAGCTACGAGGAGGATGACGGGCAACTTCCTGAGGGCCGGACAACGGACCGCGCTACCGGGAGGACCGTGGCCGTCCTGCCCCCGTTCGTCCAGCATCCACCCGGAGCCCGGCCACATTCCGCTACAGAAGGGACCCTTCTTGCCCAAAGATGACGTGCTGCGGGTTCAGGGCAGCGTTGTCGAGACCCTGCCCAACGCCATGTTCAACGTGAAAATCGACGGTGGCCTCGAGGTGCTGGCCCGAGCCTCGGGCAAGATGCGACGGGGACGGTTCATCCGCATCCTGCCGGGCGACCGAGTCGACGTGGAGCTGTCCGCCTACGACCCCAGCCGCGGACGCATCGTCTGGCGATACAAGTAATAACCGGCTGCCGAACCCGTCAATACCTTCAAGCACTCGTAGGGCGCAAGGTTCCTGACCTCATCCTTATACGTATCCGGATGGCGCGCCGGATGTCGATCGGCGGCGTGGGGCCACCGGCTACGTGAACATCATCCTGATTGCCGCCCCCACCGCAGCGACCACCAGCACCCACCTCGCCCAGACCGACCCCTTGCTCACCGCCAGCCGGGCGGCCAGGTAGGCGCCCGACGAGAATCCGAAGGCCAGGATCACTCCGAGCCCCAGATCCACGTGCCCGGCCCAGAAGTAGAACGGCAGGGCAACCAGTGTGTACGTGCCGATTATCACGACCTTGGCGCCATTCCCCCTCAGCATGCTGAAACCGGAGCCGAGCACCAGGGCGGTCAGCAGGAGGATCCCGACGCCGATCTGGACGAACCCTCCGTAGAATCCGATCAGGAAGAAGGCGATGGCCCGACCGGCAGGCCCCAGCCGGGACGGTGCCTCCTCCAGCCACTGTTTGGTATTGACCACCGCCGAGACCGCCACCAGCAGCAGCACGACAGCGAAGACTCGCTGCATCCCGTCCGGGGATATCCGGGTGGCTACCCATGCTCCCAGACCGGCGCCGGCCAGGACGGGTGGTAGCAGTACCTTTACCTTGCTCCAGGGGACCGAGTCTCCCCGCTGGTACGCGGCGAGGCCGGCCAGGTTGGCGAACAGCACCGGCACCCGGTTGGTGCCGTTGGCGATGTTGGCGTCGGACATGATGGTGAGCAGCGGGATGGTCAGGGCCGATCCCCCGCCGGCCACCGCGTTGATGAAGCCGGTGGCGAACCCGGCCAGCAGGAGTAGGACGAGCTCCGGGGTCACGTGCGGTTACAGATAGAGGCCGCCTCCGCCGTGGTCCTCATCTGGTGGAGGGCCGCCCCGGATCTGCTTCAACTGGGCGCGGGCGGCCATCTGCTGGGTCATGATGGCGGCCTGGATGCCGTTGAACAGACCCTCGAGCCACCCGATCAATTGAGCCTGGGCCACCCGTATCTCGGCTTGGGTCGGAACTCCCTCATCCAGGGGAACGAACACCTCGGCCAGTTCCTCCCGCAGATCTTCGGTCAACACCGTATGGAGCTGCTCCAGGGTGGCATCGAAGACCGCCTTCAAACGGGCTCGCCCCTCCTCATCGAGCGTGGCGGTCCTGACCTCTTCCAGCATGGACCGGGTCATCGAGGCGATCCGGAGCAACTTGGCGGGCTCTTCTATCCGGTCCGGAAGATCCTCCTCCTCGGTGGAGGTCTCCACCACCACCAGGCCGCTGTCCGATGCCTGGGCGTCGGTGTCCTTGCGGTCATCGGTCATGGGGTCTTCTCCATATCGATCGGCAGACTGGGACGGAGAGGGAACTCCTGAGGGGAGAGAGGCGAGATTATCACGATTCGACACCTTCCCTCCGCACGCCGCGGATTCTCATTCCGCCCAGTCGTCAACGACCAGGCCACGATTCCGGCGGCGCCCCGACAGCATTGCACCGGCGCCCGCCCAGAAAGCCGGCAGAAGCACACCCCAGAACCTCTTCCAGCTGGCCCCGACGAATACGATCACGTGCAAGACGCCCAACCACCACAAGTCGGCCCAGAAATACATCGCCACGATGAACATCCCATACTGGACGGCGACGCCCACCATGACCGCGGCGGGGTTGGAGAGCAGAACCGACATCACCAGAACGACGGCGGCAAGGGGCACGGCCACCCACCACGAGAAGTAGCCTGCCAATCCCAAACCCAGGCCCATCGCGCTGGCCAGCCAGGCATCAGCACGCAGATCCCAGTCCTTCAAGCGGCTTTCCCGGTCAGCCTTGCGGGCCATGCGGCCGTCGAGGAAGTCGGTCCACCAGGCGACGACTGCCACGAGGACCGCGGCGTCCAAGCTGCGGATAGACACCAGCCAGAGCATGATCGGAGCGCTCATCAGGCGCGCCAGCGTGAGAAGGTCGGCGAAATCTGCCCGATCGAGGCCGGTCCCCGCCCCGGATGTGTCCCTATCCATGGCTGCTTCCGTCCGCTAACGCTGCTTCAGCATCATAAACGAGGACGGCCGCAATGATCACGGCACGAGAAGTCAACCGCACGGAGCCGACGCTTACCGGCCGGTCGCGATCCTCCGACAAATACCCCGCTGCTCAGGCTGATCAAGGGCTCCGCTAGCATCGGCGGTCCTCATCCGACCTTCACCGATCCCGCCCGCGTAGCTCAGGGGATAGAGCAACCGCCTCCTAAGCGGTAGGTCGCAGGTTCGAATCCTGCCGCGGGCGCACCGCGTCAGGCCGGCCGAGTCATGGCTGCTGCCTTGGTGGCTCCCCAGGCAAGGTGGGCGCTCCAGGCTGCTTCTCCCAGGTCGTGCGACGACGCGGGTGCAAGGTCGAACAAGTCTCCGGGCAATGCGTTGGCCACCAGGTCGTTTCGAGGCACAGGCTGGAACCCGGCCCTCTCTAGTACCGCGGTGGGGAACCTCAGGGCCTCCTGGAACAGCTCGAGTGGACCCCGGTCCTGGCTGGCAAAGGGCCGTCCGAGCAGGTCCGGGAGGGCCGTCTCCAGCCATCGACGGCCCTCGTCGATGGCGCCGCCCAGGCCCGGTGGAGAATCCTGGCCGAGCCGAGCCACCCTGTCCCGGACGTACGGAACGTAAGCGTCCACCAGCGAGGAGCACAGTTCGGCAGCGACCGGGGTCATCTGCCGGTCATCCTGTGAACACCTGCACCACCATCAGCCCGAGCGGACCGTCATGCGCCGAGATTCCCACGCGGGTGAAACGTGGCTCCAGCATGGTGGCGCGATGGCTCGGCGATGCCGCCAGGCCGGCATGGACGCCGTCCACGGTCGGGTTCAGAGCCAGGTTCTCGCCCGCCACCCTGAACGGGATCCGCTCGGCCGCCAAGCGATCCGCAACCGATCCGGTCGCCGGTGAGACGTGGGAGAAGTAGCCCTCCGCGTACATCTCGGTTCCGTGCCCGTCGGCAATCTCAGCCAGAGCGGCCGACCAGGCGAGCGGTTCCTCGCCGGCTTCGATCCGCAACAGGTTGAGCCGGTCCAGCAGCTCGACGGCCAGATCGGGGCGAGCCTCCACCAATCCACCGACCGGGGCAATCTCCACCCGATCATCCCCATCGAGTATGACCAACCGGTCCAGCAACTCGATAACAGGAAGGGTGCCCTCCCCCATCGGTTCGCCGGCAGGGGAAACATCCGGCCCGTCATCCCCCTCGTGCAGCGCCGCACTCGCCTCAGACAGTTTCCTGAGGTTCAGGTACGACTCGAGGATGCGGTCGCCCAGAAACCGGCTGATGCCCGGGGTGAAGCGCGGCGCCTCGGATGTGACCAGGGCGACCGTCCTGGACTGATCGAGCAAGGGCCCCATCGACGACGGAAGGTAGGGCGTGCTCGCAAGAGCCAGGATCAGCAGACCGGCCACCAGCACGAATGCTGCCGCCGACACGAGGGCTCCGCCGATCCGATCCAACAATCGGACCGGTCCCAGTAGGGCGAGGAGCCGGCTGACCAGCAGGCGGCCCGCCAGGAACACGCCCAGGAATACCACCGCTGAAGCGATGAACCGCGACGTCAGGGGGCTGGCGCCGGTCCACGACTCGACCACGCCCTGCCCGATAGGCCCGGCCCGGTATCCCACCACGATCCCGACCACCAGGAGCACCAGACCGGCTGCCGCGCCCAGCATTCCCCGCCGGTAACCGCGCATGACGGCCAATCCCAGGCCTGCCAGCACCAGGATGTCCAGCATGGGTCAGGTATCCGTCAAAGAAGCGCTCTCGCCGGATCCTGTCCGGTCCGGATCGGCTGTATCGTTACCGGCGGCGGCCGGCCCTGCCTCATCCTCTCCACTGGCCTTGCTCGTTTCCGCCCCACCACGACGGAAACGCTCCCGCAAGGGCTCCACCTCGTACTCGACCACCACGGCCGAAGCAGCTTGCTCCCAGGACTCTCCGAGCACCCGGGTGCGCCAGAGATGGCCGATGATGATCTTGAAGACTGCGGTGGTCGGAACGGCGATGAGCACGCCCAGCAGGCCACCGATGGAACCACCGGCCAGCAACGCCAGGATGATGGTGACCGGGCTCAGGTGGACGGCCACCCGCAGCACCATCGGACTCACCAGATGGTTGTCGAACTGCTGGATGATGAGGAAGGCGACAACAACCCACAGGGCCCGGATCGGGTCTCCCACGATCAGCGCGGTCGCCACGCCGAGTGCCCCTCCCACCCATGGACCGATGAAGGGCACGATGTTGAGCAGCCCGGCCAGCAGGCCGACGATCAACCAGAACGGCAGATCGAGCACCCACAGCACCGTACTGGACAGGACTCCGACGATGGCCGCCACCACCAATTGGCCCCGGACGAAGCCTCCCAGGGCCTTGCCCACCTGCCGGGCCAGATGGACCACTTCGGCCCTATCGGTCGCCGGAATCAGGCGCTCCGCCGCCCTCCGGAGATTGTGCGCATCCACGATGATGTAGAAGGCCAGTACGGGGGCGAGCAGAACGACCACCACCCCCTCTGCCAGCCCTCTGGCGATCTCCCCCACCCGGGAGAGTCCCTCCAGAATCACCTCGCGGTTGGAAGGATCCGAGAACCAGCCGACCAACTCGTCGGATATCGAATCGACGCCCGCCAGCTCGACCGGCAGGTTGAGGGACGCGGCCAGATCGGCGACCACGTTGAAGGTGCTGTCGATCACCTCGGGGACATGGTCTACCAACTCCACAGTCTGGCGGCTGATAATCGGTACGAGCAGCACGCCGATCAGCACCAGTACGCCACCGAGCACCAGGTACACGAGGCATCCCCCCGCCACCCGGGGAATCCTGTAGCGCTCGAGGAAATCGATGAACGGTTTGACCAGGTAGACGAGGAGCACGGCGAAGATCAGCGGCGCCCAGATGATCCGCACCTGGTAGACGGCCCAGGCCACGAGGGCGACTACCACGAAGATGCCGACGATGCTCCAGGCCGCAACGCCTACGCCGCGCAGCCAGTCGTCCCTGGTGAGCCTTTCCCGGTCCTGCTGATTCACTCTCGCCTGATCTCTCGCCGCCGGTCAGGTTACCGGCCTGCGGACGGGGTCCCGGGGTTCGTCATACCTGGTTCACCACCACATCCGAGCCGGGGTCGACCTCGATCAGGTAACGGCCGGCTCCGTCACCCAGGTATCTCCTGCCGGCGTCGGTGGGCTCCCACCCCGACCCGACCGTAGCCGGTCCGGACAGGTCCACGGATACCTCTGCTGGAACCTCGACCACCAGGTCGCCCGTCAGCGACGCCGCTACATCGCCGCGGGCCGCGCCGAGGCGGATGACACCGTCCGCCTCCACTCGGAGAGACCTGAGCGACAGGTTCCTGAGATCCGCCTCCACCTCCGCGGCCGCAACCGCAAGCGACCAGTCTCGACCCGGGTTGAGGGCCAGGTTCCAGCCGCCGGATCCGAACCATCCGGCCTCCGACCCTTCCCGGAGCCGTACGTCGAGGTCATCCCCGGTCAGAAGCTCCTCACCCCGGGGAGGAGCCACCGCGCCCGCGGAGGCCAGGCTTGACACCTCGTAGAGGAGCTCGGCGCCTGCCTCCACGACCAGCGCGCCGTCGAGCCGGAGATCGATCGCGGTCGTGGCGATCCGATCGGTGACGGCCGGGCCGTCCAGCCGGTCGGCTGACGACGGCAGCATCTCCCAGCCAACCATGTGCAGTGACAGCGCCACGGCCAGCCAGCCCATCAGCGAATACGGCAGCGCCGGGCCGAGGCCGTAGCCGGGAAATCGCTGCCGCGTGCGGGACACCCGCCGGTGGATGAGCAACACGCCCGCCGTGACGACCCAGCCCGGCCAGAAGGAGACCAGGTCCAGGACCACCGACCGCCTCAGCAAGCCTCCCGCCGCAACCGCCACCCCGAGAAGCAGGGCGACCCCCGCCAGTAAGAGCCAAGCCAACCGAGCCCGCCGCCGCCGGGCTCGGACGTGATGACCTCGCATTGACGGGTAGAAGCCCGGCGTCCCCCCGCCGCTGGTCACTCTCGGTAGCCGGCGCCCAGTACTACGGTGATCGGCGCCCGGGGCGCGTCACCCGGGAATAGCACCAGGTCGGCATCCGGCACCTGTTCGGACAGGATGGCGGCCTCGCGGTCGTATCCCTCCACGTACCAGATGACGGAGGTGTCCAGATTCTCCGAATGATTGTCCGGAGGAACGGTCCGGTACCCCAGGTCGGCCAGTTGATCGGTTAGACGCCCGGCCAATCCGCCCACGGAGGTGGCGTTGAGAACCAGGACTCCTACCTGCGAGGGCGCCCGGACGGGCGGGCGAGGAGGTTCGGTGGTCGTGGTGGTCGGAGCGGCAGTGGTCACAACCGTGGTGGCCGGCGCGGCCGTTGTGGGGGCGGCGGTGTCCGCGACCGTGGTGGCCGGCGCGGCGGTGGCGGCGGTGCCGGCCTCCGCAGGTTCGCCGTCCGCGGAGCCTCCGATCAGCGTCCGAGCGGCGAAGACGGCGCCCACCAAGACCACCAGCCCGCCAAGGGCGAGCAGGCCGGCCCGGCGCAGGTCGCGCCGTAGGCGGCGCTTATCGTCGGAAGCGTGGCGGCCCGGCATCGATTCGTCCGGTCGGTCCCGGCGGTGCGGATCGGATGTATATCGGAGAGGCTTGCCGGCCGGTCACACCGTACCCACCCGGTATCGGGCCGCGTCCAGGGCGCGCGCCCGTATGCGGCGAAGCCGGCGCACCGTGAGAGGGTCATATGCCAGCGCAGCCGGATCGTCCATCAGCTGTTTCAGCAACCGGTAGTAGCGGGCCGGGCCGAACCCGAACGCAACCCGTATGTCGCGGTCCTTGGGACCGGGCAACTGCCACCAGCAACGCTCGAAGTCGAGGAGGTTCCTCTGCATGGATGTGAGCATTTCACGCCCAGCGTATCGGCCAGGCGCTACATAACGGTGGATTTGGTTCGGCCGCCGCCGTGGAACGGAGCCGGGTACCGGAATCGAACCGGTGACATCTTCTTTACAAGAGAAGTGCTCTACCGACTGAGCTAACCCGGCCGAGATCTGAGCGGATTCTAGGAGGGTACTGAAGAAAATCCAGCCAGCCCGGCTGCCGGAGTAGCGAATCCCGGTCTTGGCATCGCCGGCCAACCCGTTCACATCTCTCCAGCACCCTGCTACCCGACTTCACCCAGGTAGGCCTGCCGCATCTCGGGACTGGCCAGGAGATCCCGGCCGGTGCCGGACAGGACGATCCGGCCGGTCTGGAGCACGTAGCCGTAGTCGGCTATGGAAAGGGCCATGTTGGCGTTCTGCTCCACCACGAACACGGTGGTGCCCGCCTCGTTCAACCGGCGGATGATGTCGAAGTTCTGCGCCACGAGCACCGGAGCGAGACCCATCGACGGCTCGTCCATCAGCAGGATCCTGGGGCGAGCCATCAGCGCCCGGCCAACCGCCACCATCTGCTGCTCACCTCCCGAGAGCGTGCCGGCGCTCTGGCCCAACCGTTCCTTCAGCACCGGGAACATGTCGAGGATCCGCTCGTAGTCGGCCGAGAAGTCGTCTGCGCGCAGGTAGGCGCCGATCTCAAGGTTCTCCTTCACCGTCATACGTTTGAACAGCCGGCGGTTCTCCGGAACCATCGAGACTCCCCGCGCTACGACGGCGGCCGTCCGCCATCCGTTGGTCACCTCCCCGTCGATCACCACCTCGCCCGCGGTGGGCATCACCATGCCGAGGATGGTCTTGAGGGTGGTTGTCTTGCCGGACGCGTTGCCTCCCAGCAGGCAGACGATCTGTCCCTCGTGAATCGACAGGCTGACGTCCTTCAGTATGTGGACCGGCCCATAGTGGGTATGGACGTTGCGAAACTCGAGCACCGGCCGGCTGGACTCCATCAGCCAACCTCTGCCGGACGTCCGAGATACGCCTCGATCACCGCCTCGTTGCTCGACACCTCATCGTAGGAACCCTCGGCGATCTTCACGCCGTGATCGAGCACGATCACCCGGTCACTCACGTCCCGCACCACCCGCATGTCGTGCTCGATGATTACCACTGTGAAGCCCCTCTCATCACGGAGCTTTCGGATCAGTCCGGTCAACTCCGCAGTCTCGCGGGGGTTCATTCCGGCCACCGGCTCGTCGAGCAGGAGCAGCTTGGGTTCGCTGGCCATGGCCCGTGCGATCTCCAGACGCCTCCGGTTGGCGTAGGAAAGGGAGAGGGCAGGCTGATCGAAACGGTACCCCACCAGCCTGGTCCCGAAGAAGGAGAGTATCTCCTCGGCGCGGGTCCTGATTTCCGCCTCCTCGCGACGCAGGAAGGGAGTGCGGAGGATGGCGTGGAAGGCACCGGCCCTGGTGCGGCAGTGTTGGGCCACCATGACGTTCTCCAGAACCGTCATGTTGAGGAACAGCCGGACGTTCTGGAAGGTACGCGCGATGCCGGCCTCGGTGATCCGGCTCGACTCGAGACCGACGATGCTCTCCCCCTCGAACAGGATCTCGCCGGAGTCTGGGGGATAGAACCCGGTCACCACGTTGAAGAAGGACGTCTTGCCCGCGCCGTTGGGACCGATCACCGAGACAATCTCGCCCTGGGCGATGCGCAGGTTTACGCCGGCGAGAGCTTCCACACCCCCGAAGGACTTGTGGAGGTTGTGGATGTCGAGCATCACCATCAGCCGGCCTCCCGGCCGCCATCCGGCGCCTCGGCGAAGGTGCCGCTCTTGTCGAGCCAGGCATCCTGGGTCAACTCGTCGGCATGCAACTCCCGAGATCGGCGAACGCTCGGTACCAGCCCCTCCGGCTTGCGGAGCATCATGAAGACCAGCAGCGCGCCGTAGATCAGGAGCTTGAACTCGGCGAACTCCGCCAGCAGGCCCGGCAGGTTGGGCCCGCCCAGCACGCCGATCAGCACCACCGCGCCGACGGCCACTCCCGGGATGTTGCCCATTCCGCCCACGATGACCACCACCAGGATGATGATCGAAACCAGCAACTCGAACGAACTGGGAAAGACCGATCCGAGCTTGGCCGCGAACAGGGCCCCGGCGAATCCGGCCAGGATGGCGCCCACTACGAAGGCGTTCAGCTTGGCCCTCACAATGTTGATGCCCATGGCCGCCGCCACCGTCTCGTCCTCCCGGAGGGCCGTCCAGGCCCGCCCGATGCGTGATTCCTGGAGGGACCACGAGATCCATGCCGCCAGCAGCACGAAGACGAGCGCGAAGTAGAGCACCCCCTCAGGTCCCACCCCGCTCACTTCGGTGAAGCCCAGAGGGATACCGGGGATGTTCTGGACTCCCTGGGCTCCCCCGAAGGTGGGCGACAGCCAGTCGGACAGGAACAGGATCCGCACGATCTCCCCGAAACCGAGCGTGACGATGGCCAGGTAGTCGCCGCGCATCCGGATCACCGGGGTTCCAACCAGCAACCCCGCCAGCGCCGACGTGAGGATGGCCACCGGCAACGCCGCCCACCAGGACCACTCAAGAGTGAATCGGGGCGATAAGGGAGAGGTGAGCACCCCTACGGTGTAGGCGCCCACCGCGAAGAAGGCTACGTAACCCAGATCCAGCATTCCGGCCAGCCCCACCACGATGTTGAGGCCCAGGCCCATGAGCAGGAATAGTCCGACATTGGCGAGCACCTCCGACAGAAGGCTGCCGAGGAGCTGGGGAATGATGATCAGGAAGACCAGCACCAGCACCGCCATCCAGGCCGAGTTCCGGGTCCGCTGCCTGGGATCACCGGCGAAGAGCCGCTCCCTCATCCTCCCGACGCCTCCTCTCGTCCGCTCGGCCACAGCGGCGACAAGGGCCGCCACTGCCAGCGCCGCCCACCACTCGAGCGCCTTCAGGGTGAATACCCGGTCCGCCACCACCTCCAACCGGATCTGACGAAGGATCTGGGAGAACACCTGCTCCAGGAGAGCCACCACCACAACCCACTCCACCGCCAGAATCACTCGCCGACGTACCGAGGCAGGCGGCAGGTGCATCAGGCCACCCACGAGGCCCAGCGCCGCCGGCGCCAGCACCGTGTACGGGAGACCATCCGGAACCCCGAGGCCATGCGTGAGGAGACCGACCAGCTTCACGGAGAACGGCACGAACACGTCGCGCAGGTCGAAGGCGTTGATGACAATGGCAAACAGCGCCAGAACAACCCCGCCGACGAGTCCGGTGACCGCCCCCGCGATCACGTTGTGAAGACCCTTCGCCGGTGCCTCCATGCCCTCCAGCACCGCCACGTTGGTGGACTGGTACCCGGCGACGGGGATGAACCAGAGCAGTAGCAGGTAACCGAGGCTGAGAACCGGGTATATGAGCAGCCGGTCCTCGAAGGCCTCCAGCATCCCGACCGCGGCGGTAAAGGTCATGACGCCACCTGCAATCATCCCCCAGCGGAGCATCCTTCGCCTGTCGATGGTGATCACGCCCGATCCTCCGCGGAGAGCCGCTCACCGAACAGGCCCGAAGGCTTGAAGATCAGCACGAGCACCAGCGCGGTGAACGCCACCACATCCTTGAGTTGCGACACGCCCGGTATGCCGAAGCCGGCCAGCACGAGTTGTGGACCGACCCCTTCGAAGAGCCCCAGCAGCACACCTCCCGCCATCGCTCCTCCGAGGTTCCCGATTCCTCCCAGGACCGCGGCCGTGAAGGCCTTGATCCCCGGGAGGAAGCCGGTGATGAACGACACGCCGCGGAACAGGAGTGCCCACAGCGTGCCCGCCACACCGGCCATGGCCCCGCCCACGGCGAAGGTGGCGACGATGGTGCGATCCACATTGATCCCCATCAGCGCGGCGATCTCCTTGTCCTCGGCCACGGCTCTGATCGACCGGCCGGTTCGGGTCTTCTCGACGAAGAGGTACAGGGCGATCATCGTCACGACCGCCACCACGATGACGGCCAACTTGGTCCCCTCGATCTCGAGATCGAGGAACCCGATCCGGGCCCGCAGGTAATCGGGAGGCGGTGGGTAGTTCTTGACAGCCACCCCGAAGAGGCCCGCAAAGGTGTACTGGAGGAAGAACGAGATGCCTATGGACGTGATGAGCGGGATAAGGCGGGGCGCGTCCCGGAGCGGCCGGTACGCCACTCGCTCCACGATCACCGCCACGAGCGTCGAGGCCAGGATCGACGATGCCAGCACCAGCAGGATGGAAAGGACGAAGTTGGTATCCCAGAAATGGATGTCCCACAGGTAGTTGGCCACGAAGAATCCGACCATCCCACCCGACATGAACACCTCGCCGTGGGCAAAGTTGATGAAGCCCAGCACGCCGTAGACCATCGAGTAACCGAGGGCGATGAGGCCGTACATGGCGCCCTGGGCGATCCCGGCCACCACCAGGTCGCGCCAGGCTTCTCCGGTCGGACCCTCACCGTTGATGCCTTTAACGACAGTTCCCGCTATCCCCCAGATGAGTAACACTATCGCCGCGATACGCACGGCGAGGAGGAAGGAGTCAACCCAGCCCGGCCTTCTTCGCCGTGGTAACCGGGTGGCAGCGGCTGAGGTCATGGCCGGACTCTAGTTGCGGTGGTCAGCGGCCAGTGATCAGTGGCCACTAGGGAGCGAAGTCGAACACCACGTTGTTCTTACCGACTTCTATGTTGCGGGGATCCGTGTTGTACAGGACGGTGATCCGCTGCGAACCGCAGTCACCGTACTCGTCACAGCTGATCGGTCCGATGATCCCGTCGAGGCTGGATCGACCCATCTCGTTGCGCAGGGCCATGCGGTCGATGTACAGCGTTCCCTCGACCTCGACAGCTACCCGATCGATAGCGCTCAGCAACATCACCGTGGCGTCGTAGGCGTGTCCCCAGTATCCACCGGAGGGCTCCTCGCCGTATGACGCCACATACTCGGCCAGAAGGCCTTCCGCGGTCCTGCCCGTGATGCTGTTGCTGTTGGAACCGAACCGCAGGTCCGGACCGGATATGTACACGCCTTCGGATTCGGCCAGCTCCATGAAGTTGTCCACCAGCAAAGCGGCGGACACGATCAGCGTGGCGTCCTCAAGACCGGCCACACCGCCCACCTGCTGGACGATGAAACCACCCTCGGGCATGAAGATCGGGAAGAACACCGCCTGAGGACCACCGGCGGCAACCTCGGTCAGCACCGCGATCATGTCGGTGTCGCCCTTGTTGACCGCCGTGAAAGTGGTGATCTCTCCACCCAACTCCTCGAACGCGCCCGCGAACGCCTCTGTAAGACCCTGCGTGTAAGGATCGCCGTCGTGGATCGCTGCCGCCCTCTCGAAACCCAGGTGGTTACGGACGAACAGCGCCACGGCCCGGCCTTGGAACAGATCGTTGTGAGAGGTCCGGTAGTAGCCGGGCTGGTAGGCCGAGCCCGGCGTCCCCGCCAGATCCGACGTCAGCGCCGGGGACGTGTTGGACGGCGCGATCATCACCATGCCGGCGTTCGAGATCAGCGGCGCCGCCGCCACCGCCGCGGCCGAGCAGGTGGTGCCGATGACACCCACCACCGCTGGATCCGCCACCACCGTCTGGGCCGCTGCCTGACCACCGTCCGGCGAGCAGAGATCGTCGAGGGGGGTCCCTAAGGACACTGCGCGTCCGGCCACAGGACCGTAGTCTTCCAGCGCCAACTCCACGCCGCGCTGGTTGGGAGTACCCAGAGACGCGACGTCGCCGGTTATGGAATTGACCGACCGGATCTGTATCTCCTCGCCGGGAGCTACCTCCACCGCCCCTAGCGGCCCCGGCACGAACTCGACGATCTCCGGTACCGTCGCCGTGGTCTCGACCCCATCCGTCGGCGAGGTCGCTGAGGAAGGTTCCTCCGACCCGGACTGCGTTGCGTCCCCGCCGCAACCAAGGGCAAGCAGAAACAGGCACAACGAGACGAGACCGATCCTACGCATCCCGATCACCGAACACCAACTACCAACTAGGAACTAGCAACCAAACCTAGGGTACGTATCCGAAGACGACGTTGCTCTTGCCTGCTTCGATGTTGCGCGAGTCCGTGTGGTGAACCACCGTGATCAACTGCGAACCGCAATCCCCGTACTCGTCGCAGGTGATCGCACCGATGATCCCGTCGAAGTTCGACCTCGACAACTCATCACGCAAAGACGCACGGTCGATATGGAGCGTTCCCTCCACCTCGACCGCCACCCGATCGATAGCCCTCAACAGCATCGTCGTCGCGTCATACGCATGAGCCCAGAACGCCGCCGACGGTGCCTCCCCATAAGCCGCCTGATACGCAGCCAAGAAATCGTCAGCGGTCTTGCCCGTGATGCTGTTCCGGTTCGAACCGAACCGCAGATCCGGACCCGACATATACACACCCTCGGACTCGGGCAGCTCCATGAAGTTGTCCGTCAACAAACCATCAGCCGCGATCAACGTCACACCGTCAAGACCGGCCACACCGCCAACCTGCTGAACGATGAAACCACCCTCAGGCATGAAAATCGGGAAGAACAACACCTGAGGACCACCGGCGGCAACCTCGGTCAGCACCGCAGTCATGTCGGTATCGCCCTTGTTCACCGCCGTGAACGTGGACACCTCACCACCCAACTCCTCGAACGCGTCCGCGAACGCCTGCGCCAAACCCTGCGTATACGGATCACCGTCATGGATCGCCGCCGCCCGGTTCAAACCCAACTCATTACGCACGAACAACGCCACCGCCCGACCCTGGAACAGATCGTTATGAGCCGTCCGGTAATAACCAGGCTGGTAAGCCGAACCCGCCGTCCCCGCCAGATCCGACGTCAAAGCCGGAGACGTATTCGACGGCGAGATCATCACCAACCCCGCATTCGAAATCAACGGCGAAGCCGCCACCGCCGCACCCGAACAAGACGTCCCGATCACACCCACCACAGACGGATCAGCCACAATCGTCTGCGCCGACGCCTGACCACCATCAGGCGAACACAAATCATCCAAACCAGTACCCAAAGAAACCGAACGACCCGCGATAGGCCCATAATCAGCAATCGCCAACTCCACACCCCGCTGATTCGGAATCCCCAAGAAAGCCACATCCCCAGTAATCGCATTCAACGACCGGATCTGGATCTCCTCACCCGAACCAACCTCAACAGCACCCAACACACCCGCCGAGAAGTCGGTCATCATCGCGACGGTGGGAGCAAAGCCGAAGACGACGTTGCTCTTGCCTGCTTCGATGTTGCGCGAGTCCGTGTGGTGAACCACCGTGATCAACTGCGAACCGCAATCCCCGTACTCGTCGCAGGTGATCGCACCGATGATCCCGTCGAAGTTCGACCTCGACAACTCATCACGCAAAGACGCACGGTCGATATGGAGCGTTCCCTCCACCTCGACCGCCACCCGATCGATAGCCCTCAACAGCATCGTCGTCGCGTCATACGCATGAGCCCAGAACGCCGCCGACGGTGCCTCCCCATAAGCCGCCTGATACGCAGCCAAGAAATCGTCAGCGGTCTTGCCCGTGATGCTGTTCCGGTTCGAACCGAACCGCAGATCCGGACCCGACATATACACACCCTCGGACTCGGGCAGCTCCATGAAGTTGTCCGTCAACAAACCATCAGCCGCGATCAACGTCACACCGTCAAGACCGGCCACACCGCCAACCTGCTGAACGATGAAACCACCCTCAGGCATGAAAATCGGGAAGAACAACACCTGAGGACCACCGGCGGCAACCTCGGTCAGCACCGCAGTCATGTCGGTATCGCCCTTGTTCACCGCCGTGAACGTGGACACCTCACCACCCAACTCCTCGAACGCGTCCGCGAACGCCTGCGCCAAACCCTGCGTATACGGATCACCGTCATGGATCGCCGCCGCCCGGTTCAAACCCAACTCATTACGCACGAACAACGCCACCGCCCGACCCTGGAACAGATCGTTATGAGCCGTCCGGTAATAACCAGGCTGGTAAGCCGAACCCGCCGTCCCCGCCAGATCCGACGTCAAAGCCGGAGACGTATTCGACGGCGAGATCATCACCAACCCCGCATTCGAAATCAACGGCGAAGCCGCCACCGCCGCACCCGAACAAGACGTCCCGATCACACCCACCACAGACGGATCAGCCACAATCGTCTGCGCCGACGCCTGACCACCATCAGGCGAACACAAATCATCCAAACCAGTACCCAAAGAAACCGAACGACCCGCGATAGGCCCATAATCAGCAATCGCCAACTCCACACCCCGCTGATTCGGAATCCCCAAGAAAGCCACATCCCCAGTAATCGCATTCAACGACCGGATCTGGATCTCCTCACCCGAACCAACCTCAACAGCACCCAACACACCCGCCGAGAAGGTTTCAGCCCCGGTCGTAGCGACTTCGGCCTGAGTTCCCGCCGTAGTCCCGGCGGTGTCCGGCGCGGGTTCTCCTCCATCTCCGCAAGCACCCGCCACCAACACCAGACAAAGGATCAAGAGTCTCAACGTCCGCATGGTTCCACCTCTCTCGTACCGTATCTCGGCGTCCACAGGTTCGGGGCGGACCCATCCCAACCGGATGGGCGCAATGACCGACCCCGAATCTGACCCGGGACCCAGAATAGCCCGACCTATGTGCTCTAGCAGGAGAAACGCGTCCTATCCGGGCCGGCACCGCGAGCGGGGTCAGATGCCGCCACGCCGCACCCGTCCTACCTCGAAGCACGCCAGGGCCGCCGCCACGCTCGCATTCAGGCTGGACGCAGCACCTGCCATGGGAATCGACGCCAGCACGTCGAGACGCTCCCCCACCAGCCGCCCTAGACCCGGCCCCTCCGATCCCACGAAGAGCGCCACAGGCTCGGTCAGCAACCCGAGTCCGAACAGGCTGCCGGCCGCGGACGGGTCGAGCCCCACTGTCCATACGCCGGCGCCTGAAGCCCGCCGGGCCACCGCCGCCACTGACGACACGGAAACCACGGGCAGGTGCTCGAACGCGCCCGCCGCCGCCTTGAACGCCAGGGCCGACAGCGGAGCGGCGCGGCGGTTCGGGACCACCATCCCCGTCATCCCGGCCGCCAGAGCGGAGCGGGCGATGGCCCCCACGTTGCGCGGATCCTCCAGGTGGTCGAGCACCACCACCGCGGGCGGTCTGGCATCCTCGCCCGGATCGAGAAGGCCTTCCAGCGCTGCGTAGGGGATCGGACGGGCCCGCGCCATCACACCCTGCGGGGATTCGGTCTGCGCCAGGGGCCGGACATCGTCCACCAACTCCACCGAAGCTCCGGCAGTGCGGGCCGCCGCCACAAGCTCATCGAGGTCGCGGCGTGAACGCTCGACGGTGAGAACCCTGACCCGACCGGCGGCCAGGGCAGCCCGAACCGGATGAAGGCCCTCGACCCTACCGCCGATACCAGCGGGCGCCATCGGCCGAGTCCTCGATCACGATCCCCACTCCGGCCATGTCATCCCGGATGGCATCGGCCCGGGACCAATCACGGGACCTGCGAGCCTCCGTGCGGGCGGCTACCAGGCGTCGGACCATGTCCTCGGCGCTCCCGGCCTCCACCTCGTATCGCGAAGCCAGACCGGTCAGCGGTTCCACCAGGCCTTCCAGCCCGCCACCCTCCAGGTCGATACCCAGTGCGCCGGAGACCTCCCTCACCGCCGCGATGAGCGGGCCGGCATCCTCTCCTCGATCCAACCGGGCGTTGCCTCGGCGAACTGTCTCGAATACCACCCCCAGCGCCTCCGCCGTGTTGAAGTCGTCCTCCATGGAGGCAACGAAACGATCGAGGGTACCCGCGTCCGGCGGGTCGGCCGACGGTGCGCGCCTCACGAAGGAGCGCAAGCGATCCAGGCTCGCCCTCGCATCGTCGAGGGACGCCTCTGAGTATTCAATGGGAGAACGGTATGCGGCCCGGAGGAGAAAGAGGCGGACCACCGGACCACCGGACGTCTCGATCGCCTCGGCCAGGTCGACGATGTGGCCTGTGGACTTGGAGAGCTTCTCCCCGCCCAGGTTCACCATGCCGTTGTGCAGCCAGTACCGGGCGAACGGACCGTCCGTGGCGCCCTCGGATTGGGCGATCTCGTTCTCATGGTGCGGGAAGATCAGGTCGGCGCCCCCCGCGTGGATGTCGAACGGCAGGCCCAGGTACTTGGCGGCCATGGCGGAGCACTCGATGTGCCAGCCGGGCCTTCCGTCTCCCCACGGCGACGGCCACGATGGTTCCCCCGGTTTGGCGCCCTTCCATAGCGCGAAGTCGAGCGGGTCCTCCTTGTCGATCCCCGGTTCCACCCGGGCGCCGCTCCGGAGTTCGTCCACGTTGCGGCCCGACAGCTTGCCGTAGCCCTTCAGGGCTCGCACCCTGAAGTAGACGTCGCCCCCGCTCGCGTAGGCGAGACCCCGGCCCACCAGCCGGGTGATGAGCTCGATCATCTCGGGGATGTGTCGGGTGGCGGCCGGGGCTATGTCCGGATCCAGCACCCCGAGCCGGCGGTACGAGGTGAGAAACCGCTCCGTCATGTCCGCCACCAGGGCTTCGGTGGTAATGCCCAGTTCGGCGGCCCGGTTGATGATCTTATCGTCCACATCCGTGATGTTCTGGACGAAGAGGACGTCCCACCCTCTCCACCCCAGGTACCGGCGGATGACGTCGAAGGCGACCGCGCACCGTCCGTGCCCGATGTGGGGCGCCGACTGTACGGTCGGGCCGCACACGTACATGCGGACGCGGCCCTCTTCGAGTGGTTCGAAGCCCTGGCGCACCCTGCCGAGGGTGTTGTAGACCGTGATCACCGGCGACTCCTACCTGAGAGCGTGTTGCATACCGGCCGGACCGGGATCTCCGCGCTCCTGTCGTGAGAAGCCGGTCACCGCATGGCCGGGAACCACAGGCAAGGGTACCCGGTCAGGCCGAGCCACCGGAAGAAGCGGCTTCGAGCAGGAGCACCGACGCCCAGACCGCCACGCCTTCGTCCCGACCGGTGAAGCCCATCCCGTCGGTGGTGGTGGCCTTGACGGACACTCGCTCGCGGTCAACCTGCAGCGCTGCCGCGAGCCGGTCTCGCATCTCCGCACGATGGGGACTGACCCGCACCGTCTCTGCCACGATGGTGAGGTCGAGGTTCGATGGGACCAGGCCGCCGGATGCCACCGACCGCACCACCGAGCGCAGCATCTCCATGCTGTCAGCATCCTGCCAACGAGGATCCGACGAGGGGAAGTGGCTACCAATGTCGCCCTTCCCGGCCGCACCCAGGATGGCGTCGATCACCGCGTGAGCAGCGACATCCCCATCCGACGTGGCGGCCAGCCCGCGTCCGGAGTCGACCACCACCCCGGCGAGCCGAAGGGGTGGGATACCGCCGAAGCGGTGGGCGTCGAAGCCGTGGCCGGTACGGAAAGGGTTCGTGGTCATGGCTCTCCGGGGCGGGCCCCGTGTCGGAGCAGCGCCTCCGCCAGAATCAGATCCTCGGGATAGGTGATCTTCATCGCGGATCGTTCTCCGGTAACGGCCAGTATCCGACCGCCCAACGCCTCCACCATGAAAGAGTCGTCAGGAGGGGCGCCCGAGGCGTGCTGGGCATGAGCCCGGCGCAGCACCTCGGCCCTGAACACCTGTGGGGTCTGGGCGCAGGCGACCTCCCGGCGGTCGATGGACTCCAGGATGCGGGCGTGATCGGAATCGACCCGCTTCAGGGCATCGGCGATCGGGACCACCGGCACCACGCCATCCGCTCCACTTTCCGCCAGCGAACGGTACATCCGCTTCATCAGCGCCGCCGAGGCCAGAGGGCGGGCCGCATCATGAACCGCGATGACGGTGGCCGCCGCATCCACCTCCTCGATCCCCCGGGCCACCGACAGGTGGCGCTCCGGCCCCCCCTCCACCCCGCCCGGGACATCACCTACCACCACCACTTCGCGAGCACCGCTCTCGAACAGCGTGTCCCGCGCCCATTGCCATAGGGGCTTGCCGGCAAGTCGCGTGGCGTGCTTGCGGGCCCCGAAGCGAACCCCCTGTCCGGCCGCAACTACCACTCCCCAGATGTCCATCCGGTTCAGGTTCAAGGTCAGATCCCGGTAGGGAGAGGATGAGCGGGTCTGCGGAAGGCCCCGGCAAGGCTCTCTCCGCTCACTCCTCGGGCTCCTCCGGCTTCGGAAGGGCTCGGTCGATCCGTTCCAGCGCCTGATCCGGGGTGATGCGAAGCGCGAATGCCAACTCGCTGGAGAGCGTGGTTCGGGCCTTGGAGAGCATCCGCTTCAGGGCAGGCGATATCCCCTTGGCCAGCTGCGCATGGGTCAGGTCACGAACCACCTCCGCCACCTGGAAAATGTCCCCGGAGGTCATCTTCTCGTTGAGCACCTTGTACCACCGGCTCCAGTTGGCGCCCGAGTCCTGGGGATCCTCCTTGAACTTCAGCAGGACCTTCCCGGCCGCCGTCTTCGTGATCACCGGACGAATGGTCTCGTCGATGGTATCCACCGGAATCAACACCTTGAGCGAAGACTCCGTGGCAATCTCGAGCTCGAAGTACTGGCGAGGTTCCCCGGCCAGGTCGAGCTTGGAGCGCTTGATGATCTCGGCCGCGCCGTGATGGGGATGGACGACCTTGTCCCCGACCCGGAACGAGGTTTGCTTCTTTTTCCCGCCGGAGGACTTGGTGGCGCCTGCGCGCTTGCGCGCCCGGACCCGCTTGGCCGGAACCTTCCGGCTCCTCGGCTTGGCCGGGGCCTTCTTGGCCGGCGCCTTCTTGGCCGGCGCCTTCTTAGCCGGCGCCTTCTTGGCCGGCGCCTTCTTGGGCTTGGCCTTCACCTCCGGCGCCTTGGCATCAGAACCGCTCGGGGTTGCATCGGGCGCGGGAGCCTTGGCCGACTTCTCCCCGGCCTCCGCGCTCTTGCGGGCCGGGGCCTTCTCTGACCCGGAACCCTCCTTATCGGGCGATGGAGCGTCCGCGGCAGCCGTGGCGGATCCGGTCTCGGGCATCCGGGCCATCATCCGGCCAGCCGCTGGCCGGCCGGATTGACCCTCATGTCCGCGGAACCCACTCCGAGGATGCGACATAACCGTTCGGTGTCGTAGAGATCCTGCAGGGGCCGGTTGTGGAGGACTTCCATCCCTCCGGAGGCCAGGTCACCGCGTTTCCAGAAGTAATCGCGGCTGACCTTCGCGCCGAGTTCCTGAACTCCTTCCATGATGTCGGAAAGCTGCAGTTCCACCATGTGCCTTTCATCTCCCAGCCCGACCGCGAGGTTCTCCACCCTCATACCGATCCGGCGCAACAACTCGGCCCGTTGCAGCACCGTCAGGGCGGCCCCGAGAGTGACCTGACCCGAAGCCTCGAGCCTGTCCAGATGCTCCTCCGCCTCGGCTAGGCGCCCCCTGAACCGCTCCAGGGTCTGAATCTCCTGGTTGATACGCACCATGAGCTCGGTGGCGCTCCGGAGCGGCTGCTTGCGCTCCCCGTAGAAGACGAAGCCCTTCCGCCGCTCCTCGCTGATGGCGATTATGGGGCAGCCCGTGGACCGGGCCAGGCGCTCGGCCGTGCGGAACCGGGCACCGGTCTCTTCGGTGACGATGGCCGGATCGGGAAGCATATGGACGTTGGCTCGCAGGATCTTTCCTATCTCATCGTCGACAATGATCGCCCCGTCCATCTTGGCAAGTTCGGCCAGCATCGCCGGCGTGAAGTCGGTATCCCGGAGATCGATTCCTCCGGCGGCGATCCTCTCGATGCCGGGACCCCATCCGATCACCACGAGAGCGCCGTTGCCCTGCTGGACGATCCGTTCGACCGCGGTGCGGATACCGGTGCCGGGCGCCATTCGCGACAGCACCTCAAGGAATTCCTGGTCCTCAGTTTCCCACCTGCGGGAAGATCGGCGGTCAAGCATGGAATCCATCTACGCGCAGGTTACAGGGATGCGAATCCATACGGTACGTCCGCGCGGTAAAGCTCGGGATCACCGGCGATCTCCGGTGCGGAAGATTCTCCATAGCCCGACCGCAACCAGACCTGCCAGTACTAATCCGGCCAGTTTCGAACCGATGGTCCATGGTTCGACCTCGCGAATGGCAACCGGAAGCAGAATCCCGCGCGCCGCAACTATCATCGCACGGGAGTGTAGTTGCCAACCAGAAAGGTCCGTGTTGAGCGACCGCGACCGAAACGGATCCCACGGATTTCCTCCTGAAGAGGGCGATCCGCTCGGCAATATCAGCTTCGAGGAGTTCCAACTCAGCGAACCGTCAAGTTGGGAAGAGGCCGAGCGCGAGCCGAACATGGAATTCGAACCGCACCTCACGTGCCCCTCCTGCTTCTCCCAGCAGTCCCCGTCCAACCGTCATTGCCAGGAATGCGGTGCTCGCCTGGGCAGGCAGAGAATCGCAGTGGCGCCGATGCCGATACGGTCCGTGACAGCCGGCAACCGGGCAGTCCGGGTGATCATCATCGGGGTGGCATTCGTCGTGATCTTCGCCCTGATCATTCAGGCGATGAGGGGCAACGACGAACCGGGCGACCAGGCGGTTGACGGAAGCACCACCTCCACAGAGGCCACCGAACCCAGCATGGTCTTGGGCCCGCTCGAGGAGATCACCCCCATCTCCATCACCTGCTCGAGCGAGTACAACGCCGGCCTGGCGTGCGAGAACCTGATCGACGGCGACGAGACCTACTGGAACGATGCGAGCCGGAGGGGCGAGGACGCCCGCATAACGGTGACCTTCGTGAACCCTGTGGCGCTGGAGCAGGTCCAGATCATCAACGTTGACAACTTGGAGAAGTTCCGGCGCAACTACCGGGTGCGCGGCGTGGAGATATTCGCCGACGACTTCCCCGGCGTGCCGTTCGTGGACGAGATACCGGACGCCAACGACCGGCCGCACGGCATCCCCACGACCACCAACCACACCACCGTGCTGGAGATCCGCGTCACCTCGACGTGGCCTTCGGAGGCGCTGGGCGGGGAAGCCTTCGACGAGCTGGCCATCCAGGAGATCAAGTTCTGGGGTCGGGTCCAGGACACCAGCGCTACAGAGCTCGTCGGCGCCTCGTCCGGGTAATGGGCCGGTTCTTCGACCCCACCGATCCCAATTTCATCGCCGATCCCTACCCGACGCTGAACGCCCTGCGGGAGCGAGGACCCCTGCACTACGACGACGGGTTCGACCTCTGGTTGGTCACCCGGCACCAGGATGTCCGGGCCGTCCAGCTTGACCGCCGGCTGGGCCGGGTGAAGGATGGCCATGCCCGTCCACTCGACCTCCGTCCCATCCGGGAACTCGGGCTGGAGGGATGGGAGCCCTACTACCAGACGGAACGCTATTCGTTGCTGATGCTGGAGCCTCCCGAACACACGCGTATCCGCATGCTGATCAACCGCGCCTTCACGCCGCGACGGGTTCGGGAGCTGCGTGAGCCGATCCGCGCTATTGCCGATCGACTGCTCGAGGCGCTACGCGACCGGGCCACCTTCGATATGCTGGCCGACTACGCCCAGCCCTATTCGGTGCGGGTGATAGCCACGCTCCTGGGAGCACCCGTGGAGGACGCCGATCTGCTGCTCGACTGGTCGCACGCAATCGTCAAGATGTACGAGCTCCATTGCACTCGCGAGCAGGCCGAGGCCGCCATCGACGCGTCCGTGGAGTTCCTGGCCTGGGCCTCGGCTCTGATCGCGTCCCGGCGCGCCGACCCCAAGGACGACCTGATCACCGCCCTTTGCCTGGCCGAGACCGACGACGGCGGACTGAGCGACGCCGAGATCGCATCCACCGTGATCCTGCTGCTCAACGCCGGGCACGAGGCCACGGTCAACACGATGGGCAACGGGATCGTGGCGGCGATGAACCACGGGCGCGCCTGGGAACGGCTGGCCCACCGGGCAGTGGCGCCCGCCATAGCCATCGAGGAGATGATGCGCTTCGACCCTCCGCTCCAGATGTTCGAGCGCCACGTGTTGGAGGACGGTGTCGAAGTGGCCGGAACCGGACTGCCCAGGGGCGAGAAGGTCGTGGTCCTGTTCGGGCCGGCCAATCGTGATCCCCGCCGGTTCGAGGATCCGGACACCTTCCGGGTCGACCGGGGTGATCCTGATCACATCACCTTCGGGGCCGGTGTCCACCACTGTATCGGGGCGCCCCTGGCCCGCCTGGAACTGGAGATCGCGCTCGATCGCCTGATCGACGCCTTCCCCGAAGCCTCCCTGACGGACCAGCCGGTCCGGGAGGACGGCTTCGCCATCCGGGGCTACCAAGCCGTCAACCTGTCGACCGGGAGCTGAGTTATGCGAATGATCATCGATACCGATACCGCATCCGACGACGCGGTAGCCCTGGCAATGGCTCTCAACCATGCTGAGGTCGACGTGGTGGCGATGACGACAGTGGCCGGTAACTGCTCGCTGGAGGACACGACCCGAAACGCCCTGTACACAGCGGAGTTGTGCGGATCAGCCGTACCCGTCTACGCGGGCGCCGACCGTCCCCTGCTGGTGAAGGCTCGCCCGGCTACCTGGTTCCACGGGATGGACGGGCTCGGTGACCAGGGATACCCGCCCCCGTCCCGCTCCGCCGAGGAGGAGGACGGCGTAAGCGCCCTCATCAACCACATACGCGGGAATCCCGGCTCCACCCTGGTCACCCTCGGGCCGCTCACCAACGTGGCGCTCGCCATGGCGCAGGCGCCCGACATCGTGGACCTGGTGGGCCGCTGCGTGGTCATGGGAGGCACCGCCAACAAGGTTGGCAACGTCACCCCCGCGGCGGAGTTCAACCTGTGGTTCGATCCCCACGCCGCCCGGATGGTCTTCGCCTCCGACCTTCCGATCGAGATGGTCGGCTGGGAGGTCTGTCGCGGCGAGGCCGGCCTGGACCCCACCGAGCAGGCCGCGCTCAGAGCGCTGGACACTCCCTTGGCCCACTTCTTCCTGGACTGCAACTCCACCGCCTTCGAGTCCGCCCGCCGCCAATCCGGCACCGACCGGCTGGAACTCCCCGACCCGACCGCCATGGCGGTGGCGATCGACAGGGACAGGGTGGTGACCAGTAGCTCCCGTCACTACGTGGAGATTGAGGCCGAGAGCCAATTGACCAGGGGAATGTCGGTCGTCGACTCCCTGGACGTCACCGGAAGTCCGGCCAACGTCGAGGTAATCAACGCCATCGACACGGACCGCTTCAAGCAGATGCTCTCCGAGGCGGCTGCCGGCTAGCTGTCCTGTTGCGGCCTTTACTCCGACTCGCTGATGGTTCACCGTCGCCGGCGACAACGCATACGTGCGGGCATCCGCTCAAACTGACCGTGGCAACGCACCAGCACAGTCAGAACCCGCGTCTCTGGAGCCTCAGATTGTGCGATCCGGCCGCTGCAGGTGTGCCCTACATCCGCCGTTTTCGTGGTGGATGATGTCGATCATCCTGCCGGGGAGCAGCCGGTCCTTCACGCGGTGGCGCCCCGATAGGTCCACGTGGCGGCGGTGAGCATGATCGCCGTTACCGCGGCCAGAACCCAGATACCCGGGAGTATCGACTCCCACTCCCATCCGGTGATGATGATCGTCCGCACGGACACCAGCACGTAGTCGACCGGGTTCACAGTCACCGCCCACTTGAACCATCCGGTGAGGAACTCCTTCGGCATGAACGCCGTGGTGAGGAAGGCCAGGGGCATGAACATCAGCCAGCTGTTCTGGGTCATCTGTGCGCTTCTGGTCTTCAGGGCGATGATCAGGCCGATGCAGGCGGTGGCGATCCCGAAGACCGCGGCGGCAATGATGACAGCCATCATGCCCACCAGACCCCCCTGGAACCTGACGCCGAAGATCAGGGCCATTGCGACGATGACAACCACCTGCAGCAGGGCGCGGGTGCCCGAGGTGAGCAGCGTCCCCATGAGTATCGAGAAGCGATTCACGGGCGCCAGTAGCAGCTTGTCGAAGTAGCCGGACAGCATGTCCGTGAGAAGGGCGAAGGCGACATCGGCGCCGTTCATGACCACGGACAACACGATGATCATGGCGGCGAAGTAAGCGTAGTAGTCGTCTGCGGGGAAGCCTGCGATGCCTGTCATGCCCCGCAGCGGCGTCCCGAAGAACAGGAACATGAACACGGGCGGCATCAGCGTGGAGACGACCAGTGCCGGTTGTCCCAGCCAGGCCTTGATGTTGCGCATGTAGATGAAATAGGTCTCTCGGGCAGTGTTCATCGGGACTACCTCCTTCTCAGGCGCATTGACTGGCGCATCGTGTCGCTGACTTCGCCGGTGGCTTCTTCGGCCCGGATGGCGCGGCCGGTGTGCTTGAGGAAGACGTCGTCGAGAGTGGGTCTGACTACCGAGAGGCTGCCGACCGGGACCCGCTCGGTATGAAGCAGGCCGACAAGGTCCGGGACGGCCGCGCTCCCGTTCTTTACAGTGACCGCGATACCACCGTCGACTGAATTGACCTCTTGGACATATCCCCGCTGGCGGACGAGCCGCTCGGCCTCTCCGTTCAGCCCATCGCCAACGCCGTCGGTAGCGCCGCTGAGGACGATCTGCACCACATCACCGCCCACGCCGGCCTTGAGCGACTCGGGCGAGCCGCCGGCGACGATCTTGCCATGGTCGATGATGGCGATCTCGCGACAGAGGCGGTCTGCTTCCTCCATCACCTGGGTTGTGAGCAGGACAGTGACTCCCTTGGTATTCAGACTTTCGAGGTGCTCCCACATCGCTATCCGGCTTTGGGGGTCCAGGCCGACTGTCGGCTCGTCGAGGAAGAGGATGTCAGGGTCGTGCATGAGGGCGCCGGCGATGTCGATCCGGCGGCGCATGCCACCCGAGTAGGTGCCGATCCGCTGATCGGCCACTTTCTCCAGCCCCACCAATTCGAGCAACTCGTCGGCCCTCCGGCGAGCTTCGCGTCGGTGGAGCCCGTAGAGAACGCCCTGGAGTTGCAGGAAGTCCCTCCCCGTGGCGAGGTCGTCGACACCCACTTCCTGCATGGCGAACCCGATGCTGCGGCGGATGGCCTTCGCGTCGGTCTCCACGTCGTACCCGGCCACCGTTACGCTACCCGAGGTCTTTCTGAGCAGCGTGGCGAGAATCTTCATCGTCGTGGTCTTGCCGGCCCCGTTCGGACCGAGAAACCCGAAAAATCCCTCCCTCGGGACGTCGAAGTCAATCCCATCGACGGCGCGGGCGCCGCCCGGATAGACCTTTACGAGATCCCTGACCTCGATCATGTATTCGTGTTGCAACGGATGCCCCCCTTCTTGCGGAGCTCGACAGATCAGTTGGCCGGGGAGTACCGTTAGCAAGACAGGCGCAGACGGAGCTCCCCGTGTGGAACGGTTGCTTGGTACGCGTTCTAGTCCGGTAAAGCCCGGCCCCCCGAAGGCCGGGCTTTACATACCTCAGCCGTCCGTCAGCCGGGTTTCATATGGTTCTCCGAGTCGTGTGGTCTCGTAGGCGGCGGTGTTCGCCAGCATCGTCTTTACCGTGCTGACGAACCTGTCTTTGTCAGCTGTGCTGATTCCCTTGAGGAGCATCCGGTTATTGGCCTCCACGAGCACAGCCAACTCCTCCAGCAGAACGGTCCCGCTCTCCGTGACGCTCAGAGTCGCCGAACGCCGGTCGCGCAGCGACGGTTCCTTCCGCAGGAGGCCGCGCTGGGTGAGGGTGTGAACGTTCCGGCTGACGGCCGCGGCATCTATAGGCATCATTCGGGCGAGCCCGCTCACAGTGTTCACGCCACCCTTTGAGCACATCATGAGGATCCCCAACTGGGACATGGTCATGTCGTAGGGGACGAGTCGTCCGGCCATACATCTGAGTGCAGCTCTGGCAAGACTGTTTATCCAGTAGCACAGATCCTGCTCCGGCGCAGGCAGGTTGCACTTCGACATCTGATCCATTGCCGGAAGAAGCTACTGCATGGTCAAGATGTTTGTCAAATCATCTATTTCACTTGCAGATACGAATTCCCTGTAGGGTCGCATCCCTTGCAGGCTGCGCCGGTAAGGAACTCAAGCAGGAGAGGACGGTGCGTGCGGCGGTGATGACACCACAGCCAGGACTCGGGTTCCGATCCGTGGGACCGGCAGCCTATCGCGTATTTCTTCCTGGACTGCAACTCCACCGCCTTCGAGTCCGCCCGCCGCCAATCCGGCACCGACCGGCTGGAACTCCCCGACCCGACCGCCATGGCGGTGGCGATCGACAGGGACAGGGTGGTGACCAGTAGCTCCCGTCACTACGTGGAGATTGAGGCCGAGAGCCAATTGACCAGGGGAATGTCGGTCGTCGACTCCCTGGACGTCACCGGAAGTCCGGCCAACGTCGAGGTAATCAACGCCATCGACACGGACCGCTTCAAGCAGATGCTCTCCGAGGCAGCCCGCGGCTAAACCCGTTCACATCCACCGAATAGGTCCTCCAACCATCTCCGCTGCCGTTCGCCGAGGCGGTCTTCGGGAAAGACCTACTCCACCAGAGCCTCCACTTGTCCAGCGTCGGAGAGCCCTGTCCTGGCGAGGAGCTCCCGGACGTCGGTCACATCGCTTGACCGGGTCGCCCACAGGCAGTGCCCATATGTATTACCATATGGGGCATGGCCCGTCGTGAAGTTCTGGTACAGCTCGATGACAGCCTCGTGGACCAACTGGACCGCCTGGCCAAGGCGTCGGGTACCAACCGTTCCGAACTCCTGCGCCGTGGAGCGCGGGCGGTTATCGCAGCTGAGGAAGCGGCGGCCGCCGACCGTGAGCTGGCCGAGGCCTACCGGCGCCTACCTCCGGATGGGGCGCTCATACGATCAGCGGCACGGCTCGCAGCCCGAACTGTCCCCGAGTGGTAGGTGGTTTCGAGAAACGAGATCTACTGGGCAGATCTCGGTCCACCTGCCGGAAGGCGACCCGTGTGCGTCGTCACGCGAAACGCTGCCGCCGCGGTGCTCACCTCTGTCACCTGCGCGCCCATCACCCGTACAGTGCGGAGTATCAGGTCGGAAGTGGAGGTAGGTCCCGAAGAAGGACTACCCGAACCCTGTGCAGTCAACTGCGACAGCCTCATCACCGTCCCGATCTCGTGTCTCGACTCCCGTCCGGTGGGACGGCTTGGTGAGTTCAAGAGGGCCGTGATGGACCGGGCTCTCCGCTACGCGCTCGACATCCAATACTGATCGGCTAGCCGCGGCGGCGCTGCCGTATACACAAACGGTTCACGCAAATGATCTTCGGAGGAGCCGGTGGGTAACGCCGACGGACTGCGGCCACAACGAGGTCTGGCAGCCACTGGCCCCCGGTTGCTACGTCTCGCCCTTGCGGAAGGGGAGGCCGTCGGCGGCGGGCGGGCGGAGGCGGGAAGTGGCGAAGAGGAGCACCACCAGGACCGCGATGTGGGGGGTGATGGCCGGGAGTTGGTTGGGCACGCTGGTCGAGTTCATGTACCAGAACCCCACCGCGATCGCCACGATCGCCAGCTGCAGCGTCCCGGTGTATCCCTTCCGCTTCAGGATGCGCCACAGCAGCAACAGGGCGATGACCAGGACCACCAGAAGCAGCAGGCCGTGGGCGGCGTTCTCGTCCCGGAGACGCAGCGTCTCGGTGAAACCGAAGAGCAGCGCTCCGCGTGCCGTTCCGACCGGATTCCAGTTGCCGAAGATCATGGTGGCCAACCCGATGTAGCCCTTCCCCTGGGTCTGGCCCTCCTTGTAGAGCCCGGACAGCTGGATCGCCAGAAAACCGCCTCCTGCGCCGGCCAGGAAACCGCTGATCACGACGCCGTAGTACTTGTACTTGTAGACGTTGACGCCGAGCGAGTCGGCTGCGTGCGGGTGCTCGCCACAGCTGCGAAGCCGTAGCCCGAAACTGGTCTTCCAGAGGACGAAGACGGAGATGGGGAGCGCCAGGTAGGCGATCAGGGTGAGCCATGACATCTGGAACATGAAGCCGCGCAGTATCCCGGCCAGGTCCGAGATGAAGAAGAGACCGTCCCGCTCGATCGCCCCGAGGACGTCCGGGCTTTCCCAGCCGAAGACCGTGCCGCCGGCCAGGATCGGCACCGTGAAGTTGCTGACCCCCGAGATGGTCGGGGACTGGGTGATCGAGCCTCCGCGATCCGAGAAGTGCAGGGTGGACAGGAAGCGGGTCAGGCCGGGCGCCATGAGGTTGATGGCCACACCGGCGATTATGTGATCCACGTTGAATCCGACCGCGGCCACCGCCATGACGAGACCTCCCACCGCTCCGGCTACGGCCGCCAGCAGCATCCCGAACCAGGGCCCGCCGACCAGGGTGCCGAACGCCCCGAACCACGTACCCAGGATCAGCATCCCCTCCAGACCGATGTTGACCACCCCGGAACGTTCCGAGAAGAGCCCTCCCAGGCCGGCCATCAGGATGGGCACCGACCAGGCCAGGGCGATGGCCCACGTCCCGCTCGAGGTGAGGTCGTCCGTCGGCAGGGAGGCGAACTGCTGCGTGCCTGCGAGCAGGAGCACCGCGCCCAGCCCGTAGACGAGCCAGCGGCGCCTCCCGCTCACCAGGGTCGCCTGGAGACCCAGAGTCGGCCGCTCGCGCAACGTACTCACGTCTCGGCCTCCTCCGCTCCTGTGACATCAACGGTCTCGGCCTGCGCTGACGCGGCTGCTGCGGCCTCGATCCTCCTGCGCCGCTGGGCCAGTGCGTAGGCGATCACCGCGAACAGGATGATCACACCCACCATGATCGTGACGATCTCGCGCGGAGCGTCCCCGCGTACCTCCAGCACCCCTGACGCCCGCTCCAGCCATCCGAACGCCACCGCGGCCACGGCGGCGCCCACCGCGTGGTTGCGTCCGAGCAGCGCCACCGCGATCCCGGCGAAGCCCAGTCCTTGCGGGAACCGGAGGCTGTAGAAGTGCTGGTCTCCGAGTAGGTCCGCCATGCCGACCAGTCCGGCCACCGCCCCGCTGAGCAGCATGGCCAGGACGATGGTCCGCTTGGGTGGCACGCCGCTCGCCTCGGCCGCCCAGGGGTTGGCGCCGGTGGCCCGCAGGTCGTATCCGAGCCGGGAGCGGTTGATGATGAGGTGGTACGCCACGCCCACCAGCGCGGCCACGAGGATGAAACCTGTCAACTCGACCCGCTTGATCTCGCGGGTCACCAACTCGACGATCGGGTTCAGGCTGGGGAACCAACCGGTGGTCGCTATGTCGCCCAGGCGAGTGTCGAGCGACTCCGACTCGATCTTCCATCTCCCTAGCAGGAACGACACCACCCCGGCCACGGCGATGGCGTTGAGCATGATGGTGGAGATGACCTCGTGGACATTCCGGGTCACCTTCATCCAGCCCGCCAACCCGGCCCATGCCGCGCCGACGATCATCGCCGTCACCAGGATGATGGCCACGTGGAGCGGCGGGAACATGGAACCCACGCCGGCGCCCACATAGGCGGCGAAGAACGCCGCGAGGATGTACTGGCCCTCCACGCCGATCTGGAAGAGGTTCATCCTCATGGCGATGGCGAAGGCGATGCCCGACAGGTAGAGCGGGGTAGCCCGGTTGAACGACTCGATGACCGTCTCCAGCCGGCTGCCGTACTCCCAGATGTTGCCGAAGGCCACGAGAGGGTCGGCCCCGGACACCACCAGAACCAGCGCGGCCACCACCAGAGCCAGCCCTACCGCCGCCAGCGGCGGCCCCACCACGCGGCGCACCGCCGTCCAGCTCACGCGGCCGCCCCCGTCATGTAGGCGCCCAACTCCCTCGGCGTGACACTGGCCGGGTCCAGCCTGGCCACGATCTCGCCGCGCAGCATCACGAGGAGGGTGTCGCTCAGACCGATCAGTTCCTCCAGATCGGCGGAGATCAGCAGCAGTCCCAGACCCTCCGCCCGCGCCCGGCGCAGATCCTCCCAGACGGCGGCCTGGGATCCGACATCGATCCCCCTGGTGGGGTGGGCGGCGATCAGCGGGTTGCACTCGATGGCCAGCTCCCGACCCACCACCAGTTTCTGCTGGTTGCCGCCGGAAAGCGCATGAACGGGGGTGTGGACGCCAGGTGTGCGCACGTCGAAACGCTTGACGACATTGGAGGCGTGATCCTTGGAAGCATCCTCGTCGATCCACACCCGTGACCTCAGGAATCGGCCCCGCGTCTGGTGGCCCAAGATGCCGTTCTCCCACACAGGCGCCGGCAGCAGCAGGCCGCGCCGGTGACGGTCCTCGGGAATGTATCCGAGGCCGGCTTCCCGGCGTTGCCTTACCGACCAGGCGGTCACGTCATCACCGTGCAGGTGGATGGAGCCTCCGGTTACCGGAGCGATTCCCAGGATCGCCTCCACCAACTCGCCCTGGCCGTTGCCCTCCACGCCGGCAACACCGACGATCTCGCCGCACTGGACCGAGAAGCCGACATCCCGCAGCCTCGTCACCCCGGCCTCATCCACCACCGAGATCCCCTTGACCTCGACGGCGGTCCGGTCGGTGATGGTCACCTCCCGCGTCTCGGGCGTGGGTAGTTCCGAGCCCACCATGAGTTCGGCCAGATCCTGGGCTGTCACGTCCTCCGGCTTGACCCGGGCCACCGACCGGCCCTGGCGGAGCACCGTGATCGTGTCGGCTATCTCCAGCACCTCGTCCAGCTTGTGATCTATGAAGATGATGGTGTGACCCTCCGCCTTGAGCTCCCTCAGGTTGCGGAACAGCTCCTCCACCTCCTGGGGCACCAGCACCGCGGTGGGTTCGTCCAGGATCAGGATGCGGGCGCCGCGGTAGAGGATCTTGATGATCTCGATCCTCTGGCGCTCCCCCACCTCCAAGGTCCCGACCGCGTCGTCCAGGTCGAGTTCCAGGCCGTAGGCGTCTCCCAGTTCCCGGAGCCGGGACCGGGCGGTGGCGAAGTCGATCAACGACCCCCTGGACGGCTCCGCACCGAGGATCACGTTCTCGAGGACCGTGAGGTTGTCGGCCAGCATGAAGTGCTGGTGCACCATCCCGATCCCCACGTCGATCGCCTCCCTGGGAGAGGAGAACGTTCGCTCCTGCTCGAGGACCTCGATGCTTCCCTCATCGGGAGGCTGCATCCCGTAGAGGATCTTCATCAGCGTCGACTTGCCGGCGCCGTTCTCGCCGCAGATGGCGTGGATCTCGCCCGCCTCCACGACGAGGTCGATACGGTCGTTGGCCAGCACGCCGGGGAATCGCTTGGTGATTCCCTCCAACTTCACCGCGACGCTCATCGGCTCACCGTCCTCATCAGCCGCCAGTCGTCACCCGGTCTCCCGATCGAGCTTTCCTCAACCCCCGTAGTCGGCAGGGTCGCGGCTCACCACGATCTCGCCGGAAACGATCTGCTCCTTGAAGGCGTCGAGTTGGGCCGCTATGTCGTCCACATGACCACCGGAGGTCGAGTAGCCGACCCCGTCCACCGACAGGTCGAACACCTGCGGACCGGGAGCGAACGTGCCCGCCTGGACCGCCTGGATGGTGTTGAACACCGCCACGTCCACCCGCTTGAGCATCGACGTGAGGATGTAGGGCTGGAACTCCGCACCCGCGGTGAGGTACTGGTCGGAGTCCACGCCGATCGCCCACACGTGCGTGTCGTTGGCCTCGGAATAGTCCTTGGCGGCCTGGAACAGACCACCACCGGTACCTCCCGCCGCGTGATAGATCACGTCGGCGCCCTCCTCGAACATCGACTGCGCGATCACCCGCCCCGCAGCCGGATCGTTGAAACCGGCGAAATCGGGCGGCTCGGTCACGTACTGGGAGATGACCTGGATCGACGGATCCACCGCCTGGACGCCTGCCAGGAAGCCGGCCTCGAAGGCATGGATGAGCGGGATGTTGACCCCACCGATGTAGCCGACGATTCCGGTCTGCGTCTTGAGGGCCGCTGCCACGCCCACCAGGAAGGAGCCCTGCTCCTCCGAGAAGATGAGACCTGCCACGTTCGGGGCGTCCACCACCGAGTCCACGATCGCAAAGCTTGTGTCCGGGAACTCGGCGGCGACGTTGGCCATCGGATCACCGAACAGGAACCCGACCCCGATCACCAGATCCGACCCCTCCGACGCCTGCAGGGCCAGCAACTCCTCACGGTTGGTCCCGTCCTCGTTGGCCGACGCCTCGGAGTTCTGTGTTCCCAATTCCGCGGCGGCCTTGTCGAGGCCCGCCGCTGCGGCGTCGTTGAACGACTGATCACCCCGACCACCGATGTCGTACACCAGACCGATGTTGACCGGCTCGCCTGCCGCGGGCGGTGGCGGAGGCGCCACGCCCAGGTCGGACGGGTCGCGGCTCACCACGATCTCGCCGGATACGATCCGTCCCTTCCAGTTGTCGAGCTGGCCGGCGATGTCGTCCACGTAGCCGCCGGAGGTGGAGTAGCCGACCCCGTCCACCGACAGGTCGAACACCTGCGGACCGGGAGCGAACGTGCCCGCCTGGACCGCCTGGATGGTGTTGAACACCGCCACGTCCACCCGCTTGAGCATCGATGTCAGGATGTAGGGCTGGAACTCCGCACCCGCGGTGAGGTACTGGTCGGAGTCCACGCCGATCGCCCACACATGGGTGTTATTGGCCTCCGAGTAGTCCTTGGCGGCCTGGAACAGGCCACCACCCGTACCTCCCGCCGCGTGATAGATCACGTCGGCGCCCTGCTCGAACATCGACTGCGCGATCACCCGGCCCGCCGCCGGATCGTTGAAACCACCGAAGTCAGGCGGCTCGGTCACGTACTGGGAAATAACCTGGATAGAGGGGTCGATGGCTTGCACCCCGGCGAGGAAGCCGGCCTCGAATGCGTGGATCAACGGGATGTTCACCCCACCTATGTAACCGACGGTACCGGTCTGCGTCTTGAGAGCCGCCGCCACGCCCACCAGGAACGAACCCTGCTCCTCAGAGAAGATCAGCCCCGCCACGTTCGGGGCCTCCACCACCGAGTCAACTATCGCGAAATTCGTGTCGGGGTACTCGGCAGCAACGTTGGCCATCGGTTCGCCGAACAGGAAGCCGACCCCGATCACCAGATCCGATCCCTCAGACGCCTGCAGGTCCAGCAGCTCCTCGCGGTTGGTCCCGTCCTCGTTGGCCGAAGCCTCCGAAGTAGCGACCCCCAACTCGGCCACTGCCTTGTCGAGGCCCGCCGCCGCCGCATCGTTGAACGACTGATCACCGCGACCACCGATGTCATACACCAGACCGATGCTGATGGGCTCACCGGCCGCTGCCTGGGTGGTTGCGGAGGTGTCGGAGGTCGCCTGGGCTGTGGTCGCGGGCGTCTCATCGCCACCGCAAGCCGCCGCGAGCAGCCCGAAAGCCGCCAGCACGATCAACAGCCTGGTCTTAACGCGCATGATGGTGGATCCTTTACTTCTGGCCCTGATGTACAGGGACGGGTGGGGTGAACATTCTACGCCGGGTGGTTCGGCACCGCTAATGGCGGTGCCGGAAGAAGCGATGGCACGCGCCGGTTGCGCCATCGGTGAGATCGAGTCCCGTCAGGAGCCCGAGTCGACCAGGTCCAAGGGGGGACTGTCGGGAGTGTCAACCATCTCGAAGATGAGCATGCCGCCGTCGGGATCTGCATCGACGACGATGGTGGTGCCGGGCGGGTAGTCGCCCATTAACACCTGCTCGGCCAGCGGATCCTCCAGGTACCGCTGGATGGCCCGGCGCAAGGGGCGGGCGCCCAGTTCCCGGTCGTAGCCCACGGAGACCAGGAAGGTCTTGGCAGCGTCGCTGAGCACCAGGTCGAGGGATTGGGTGGCCAGTTGCTCCCGATCCCGTACCAGCATCAGATCCACGATCTGCTTGACCTCGTTCCCGGTGAGCTGGTGGAAGACGATCACCTCGTCGATCCGGTTGAGGAACTCGGGCCGGAAGTGCTTCTTCAGGTTGTCGGTCAGCCTCTCCTTCATCTTCTCGTAGGTGACCTCGTCGCTCTCCTGCTGGAATCCGACCGACCTCTTGCGCAACGACTCGGACCCGAGATTGGAGGTCATGATGATCACGGTGTTCTTGAAGTCCACCGCCCGACCTTGAGCATCGGTCAGGCGACCGTCCTCCAGGATCTGGAGAAGGGTGTTGAAGACGTCGGAATGCGCCTTCTCGATCTCGTCGAAGAGGACCACGGAGAAGGGCTTGCGGCGCACCGCCTCGGTGAGCTGACCGCCCTCGTCATAGCCCACGTAACCGGGAGGCGATCCGACCAGGCGGCTTACCGTGTGCTTCTCCATGTACTCGGACATGTCGAGCTGGATGAGAGAATCCTCGTCGCCGAACAGGAATTCCGCCAGCGCCTTGGCGGTCTCGGTCTTCCCCACCCCTGACGGCCCGAGGAATATGAACGAGCCACTCGGCCGCTTCGGGTCCTTCAGACCCGCCCTCGTACGGCGGATGGCACGGCTCACCGCCGATATCCCGTCGTGCTGCCCGATGATCCGCTTGTGGAGTTCCTCCTCCATGTGGACCAACCGGGCGGTCTCCTCCTCCGTGAGCCGGTGGACCGGGATGCCGGTCCATTGCGCGAGGACGTCGGCGATCTCGTCCTCGTCGATCAGCGTGTCGTCCACCACGGTGGAGGACTCGGCCGACTCGGCCTTGTACCGGGCCCGGTCGGAGATCAGCGCCCGTTCCTGGTCGCGGAGCTGAGCCGCCCGTTCGAACTGCTGCGCCGAGACCGCCTCCATCTTGTCATGGCGAACCGCGCTCAACTGGTCGTCGATCTGGCGGATCTGGGCGCTCGAGGAACTGCGGAATATCCGGTTGCGGCTACCCGCCTCGTCGATCAGGTCGATGGCCTTGTCGGGGAGGAAGCGATCGGAGATGTACCGGTCGGCAAGGGTGGCGGCCATCTTCAGCGCGCTATCCGTGAAACGCACCGAGTGATGCGCCTCGTACCGGTCCTTGAGCCCATGCAGGATCTGAACCGTTTCGGCGACGGTGGGCTCGTCCACATGGATGGGCTGGAACCGGCGCTCCAGCGCAGAGTCCTTCTCCAGGTACTTGCGGTACTCCTCCAGGGTGGTCGCCCCGACGGTCTGCAATTCTCCCCGGGCCAGCATGGGTTTCAGGATGCTGGCGGCGTCGATGGCGCCCTCCGCCGCCCCCGCGCCCACCAGCGTGTGGATCTCGTCGATGAAGAGGACGATGTCTCCCCGGTTCTTGATCTCTTTCAGGACCTTCTTCAGACGCTCCTCAAAGTCGCCGCGATAACGGGAACCGGCCACCAGGGCGCCCAGGTCGAGGGTGTAGATCTGCTTGGTATTGAGGGTGTCGGGGACCTCGCCCGCCACGATCCGCTGGGCCAAGCCCTCCACGATCGCCGTCTTGCCCACGCCCGGCTCGCCGATCAGCACCGGATTGTTCTTGGAGCGGCGGGAGAGGATCTGCATGACCCGTTCGATCTCGGGGTAGCGGCCGATCACCGGATCGAGCGCATGGTCACGAGCCATCTGGGTGAGGTTGCGTCCGAATTGGTCGAGCACGGTGGAACCCGATTGGGACGAGCCTTTGCCCGAGGGAGCGGTGCCGGCACGGGCCGGCTCGTCTCCCGAGCCGCCGGAGAGGAGCTGGATGATCGTGTGCCGCACCCTGGGCAGGTCAGCGCCCAACTTCTCCAGCACCTGGGCGGCAACGCCGTCCCCCTCCCGGATCAGGCCGAGGAGGATGTGCTCGGTACCGATGTAGTTGTGCCCGAGCTGCAAGGCCTCACGCAGGCTCAACTCCAGGACTTTCTTCGCCCGGGGCGTGAACGGGATGTGGCCGGCCGGCGACTGGTGTCCCTGCCCGATGGTCTCCACCACCTGGCTACGCACGGAGTCCAGCCGGATGCCGAGGTTCAACAGACCTCGGGCGGCGACCCCTTCGCCTTCGTGGATGAGACCGAGCAGGATGTGCTCGGTACCGATGTAGTTGTGGTTGAGAAGCCGCGCTTCTTCCTGCGCCAGGACCACCACTCTGCGGGCCCGGTCGGTGAAGCGTTCGAACACTGGCGGTCAACCTCCGACTTCGGCGGCTCTGGCTACCAGGATACAAGCTTAGAAGTGCTCGTCCTGGTAACCGGCGACTATAACGCAAGGCTAGGACAACGCGATGGTGGACGGCGGCGTCTTCCGCTTACCATACGGCGCTCCACTGCGGCGGCGAACGGATGCCATGTCCACCGACACCATCAGGGACCTGATCGAGATTCCCGGGATCTGGGAGCGAATGGAGCGCGTCGAGGAACGGCTGCTCGATGCGTCCCGGGCCGATGACGACTTTCTCACCGAGATCGCCCAACACCTCCTGCTCGCGGGAGGCAAGCGATACCGGCCGGTCCTCACGCAGTTGGCCGGCGAGTTCGGGCCTACCCGCGACCGCCGGCTGATCGAGGCCGGCGCGGCGGTGGAACTCATCCATATCGGATCTATGTACCACGATGATGTGATCGACGGCGCCGACACCCGGCGCGGCACGGCGTCGGTCAACACCAGGTGGGGTAACTCGCTCGCCATACTGGCCGGCGACTTCCTGATCGCCCGCGCATCGGAGATCGCTGCCACCTACCTGGGCATGGCATCGGTCGAGCTCCTGGCGCACACCTACCGGGACCTGGTGACCGGCCAAGCCCTGGAGCTCCGGCTGACCGGTGACGTCGGCCACGGGCCCGCCGACCATTACCGGGTGATCGCGGGCAAGACCGCCAGCCTCATCAGGACTTCGGCGCGGCTGGGTGCGCTGGCCGCCGACGCCGCGGCCGGGACGGTCGAGGCCGTGTCCACCGCCACCTGGGAGCTGGGGATGGTCTTCCAGCTGACCGACGACGCCCTCGACCTCGTCTCGACCGAGGAAGAACTGGGTAAGCCGGCCGGGAGCGACATCCGCCAGGGCGTATACACGCTTCCGGTTCTGTATGCGCTGGAGGGACCGGCCGGGAGTCGCATAAGGGGCCTTCTACGGGAAGAAGGGCCGGTCACCGGGGATGCGGTGGACAAGGTGATCGGACTGGTCCGGGAGGGCGGCTACGTGCAGCGGGTGCTCGACGAGTGTCGGCACCGGCTTGCCAGGGCCTCGGGCGCCACCGCCGCACTGCCCGACATCGAGGCCCGGAAGGTCCTGCGGCGCATGGGCGAGTTCCTCGTCGACCGGGTGGGATCCGTCGGGATTAGTTGCTAGTTGACAGTTGCTAGTTGTTGGTTGTTAGCAACTAGAGACTACAAACTAACAACTAGAAACTACTCCGGGCGCAGATGGGGGAACAGGACCACCTCGCGAAGATTCCGCTGGCCCGTCAAGAGCATCACCAGCCGATCGACGCCGATGCCGAGGCCTCCGGTGGGCGGCATGCCCAGTTCCAGCGCCTGCAGGAATCCCTCGTCCACCGGATGGGCGGTTTGGTCCCCGGCCGCGCGGGCTGCCGCCTGGGCCTCGAACCGGGCCCGCTGGTCGAGCGGGTCGTTGAGCTCCGTGAACGCGTCCACGTACTCGGCGCCGGCGATGTAGAGCTCGAAGCGTTCCACCAGGCCCTCGACCGAACGGTGGCGGCGGGCCAGCGGAGAGATGTCGATGGGATGGTCGATCACGAAGGTGGGCTCCCACAAATGCTGCTCGACGCGCTCGTCGAACACCTCTTCGACCAGCTTTCCGAATCCCCAATCCGGATCGGCTTCCAGGCCGGCGGCCCCGACCAGGGCTCGTAGCTCGCCAACGGGTGTGGACGGGGTAATGGCGGCGCCCAGCGCCTCGGACACCAGCTCGAGCATGGGTACCCGCCGGTAGGGAGGCCGGAGGTCGAGCGGGCGGTCCCGGTAGGCGAGCCGGGTGGCGCCGATCACGCGCTCCGCCACGGCCGGTATCACCTCCTCCATCAGGCGCATGATGTCGTGGTAGTCGGCCAGCGCCTGGTAGGCCTCGAGGGTGGTGAACTCGGGATTGTGACTAGCGTCGATTCCCTCGTTCCGGAAGACCCGACCCAGCTCGAACACCCGCTCCATGCCGCCGACGACCAGCCGCTTGAGGTGCAGCTCCGTGGCGATCCGCAAGTACATCGGCAGCCCGAGTGCGTTGTGGTAGGTCTCGAACGGGCGAGCCAACGCACCGCCCGCCTGAACCTGTAGCACCGGCGTCTCGACCTCAACGAAGCCGCGTTCCTCGAACTGGCGGCGCAACTCCGACACCACTCCGGCCCGCACCTGGGCAATGCGCCGGGCTTCAGGATTGACCAGCAGATCGAGCTCGCGGCGCCGGAACCGAACCTCGGTGTCCTTGAGTCCGTGCCACTTGGCCGGCAGGGGCCGCAAGCCCTTGGCAAGCAACGCGAAATCGGCCAGGTGAACGCTCAACTCGCCACGCCGGGTGGTCATCACCTCGCCCCGGGCCCAGATCCAGTCTCCCTGATCCAGGTCCGCGAAACCGGCCAGCCGGTCCCTACCAAGACCTCCGGCCTCCGCGAATAGCTGGATCCGTCCCGAATGGTCCTGGAGCACCCCGAAGATAAGCCGGCCGAGGCGCCGGGTGTTCATGAGACGCCCGGCCACCCGGACTTCTACGCCGGTCCTGGTGTCCGCCTCCAAGCCCTGGTACCGGTCGTGCAGGTCGGCGGCGGCGGCGTCCCGCTCGTATCCCAGGGGATACGGCTCGACGCCCTCGGCCCGCAACCGGGTGACCTTTTCGAGCCGGCGGGCGGTAAGTGGATGATCGGCGAGACCAGCCCCCTCGGGGACCTCGTTCTCAGGTGGTGTCTCGGGCCCTGCCATCGGTGGGGAAGGCTACTCGCCCCGGCCGATGGCCCCGATGATTGAGGCTCTCGGCCCGCCAAGCCGCGAATGTCCGGGGCTAGGGATTGCGCTCCCACACGATCCGGAGCCCCTCAAGGGTCAGGGTGGGGTCGACGGTGCTCACCAGCCGCGACAGCGGGACGATGACCGAGGCGATCCCGCCTGTGGCCACCGTGGCCACCGGACCGGTGCCTGCCTCCCCGACCTCCTCGAGGGTCCGGGCCAGTATTCCATCGACCAGACCGGCATAGCCGTACAGCAGCCCGCTCTGGATCGCCTCGACCGTGCCCCGACCCACTACAGACCTGGGCTCCACCAGATCGACCCGCCGTAGCGCGGCCGTCGCCGACACGAGCGCGTCCATCGACACCTCGAGCCCGGGAGCGATGGCGCCGCCGATGTAGGCGCCGCTCCCGTCCACCACGTCGAAGGTGGTGGCTGTCCCGAAGTCCACCACCACCACCGGCGCCCCGTAGCGCTCCCGCGCCGCCAGCGAGTTGACCACCCGGTCGGCCCCCACCTCCCGCGGATTGTCGATCTTGATGGCCATACCGGTCCGGATCCCCGGTCCCACCACGAGAACCCGCGACCCGACCAGCTTCTCCAGCGACGAGCGCAGAGCATTGGCCACCGGCGGAACCACCGACGACATGGCCGCCCCTTCGAAGTCACCGGCGCGGTAGCCGGCGGGGCCCAGCAAGCCCCGCAAGAGGATCGTGAACTCGTCCTCGGTTCGTTCGCGACCGCTCGAGAGACGCCATCGGGCGACTATCTCGGCGCCGTCGAACACGCCTATGACGGTCTGGGTGTTGCCGATGTCAATCGCCAGGAACACGGTCAGACCTTCCCGCCCGGCCACTCCGCGCCCGGATCAGTTGCGGTCATGCTCCCTCCGATCCGTAAATGAGGCTGGGATGCCCCAGCCTGACTCCGCGGTCCGCCGACCCGCCGCTCCCGTTGGCGACCAGACCCACGTTATCGATGATCCGGACCGGACCGAAGCGAGCCGCCGTCACCAGGACCGTCTCGCCCTCGGCGACGGCCGTCCGGGTCATCGTGGATGCCTGGCACAGCCGGGCGTACTCCAATGCCTCGTCCGGGACCGCACTCCGCACGGCGGCTTCCAGCACCTTCGCTCTCCGCTCGCCGTGGTCGAACCGGTCGGCCGCCCGCATCAGGCCCCGTGACAGGGCCAGAGCTTCGGCTCGGCGCTCTCCCAGCAGCACGTTGCGCGACGACAGGGCCAGGCCATCGGACTCCCTCACCAGGGAGCAACCCACCACCTCGACCGGAAATCCCAGGTCCTGGACGAGGCGGGTAATCACGGCCAGTTGCTGGGCATCCTTCCGCCCGAAGTAGGCCCGATGGGGCTGGAGTCCGGCCAGCAGCCTGGTCACCACGGTGGCGACCCCTGCCATATGACCGGGACGGAACTCCCCCTCCAACCGCTCTCCGATACCGGCCACCGCCACCCCGGTAAGGGGAGGGCTGGCAAACATCTCCTGCGGACGGGGAACGACCATCAGGTCCACGCCACACGCTTCGGCGAGAGCCAGGTCACGGTCCTGATCGGCCGGGTAGCGGTCCAGATCGGCGGGATCGTCGAACTGCAAGGGGTTCACGTAAAGCGTGGCGATGGTCTGATCGCACTCCGCCACCGAACGCTCCATCAGCGAGAGGTGGCCCTCGTGGAGAAAGCCCATGGTCGGCACGAGTCCCACCAAGCCGCCGGCCTGCGCCCTGGCCTCCGCCATGGTGGTTACGACCCTCAGGACGACCCCCCTCCCTCGGTGGCCGGACCCGGCGACGTCGAACCTCCCGGCGGCCGGCCGGCCTCCCGCAGGATCTTCTCCACCTCGACCCGCCCGGCCAGCTGGGCTGTCAGCCTGGTCAGAACCCGGAAGGCTTCCGATGCGGCCGGCGCGTGAAGGTCCACCGCCTCGATCTGGCGCCGGACGGTCCCGAGATCGCCTCGCGATATCGGCCCGGTCAGGGCCTCCCGGAATCCCAGGTCGAAGGCGTTGGCAACCGCCTGCTCCACCATGGGGCGGGCTGCCGCCGGATCGACTCCCGCCTCCCTGAACATGTACTCCGCCACGCAGAGCGCCGCCGAGACGTAGTTGGCGGCCACCCCGCCGGCCGCGTGGTACAGGGGCTTGCGATCATCCGGCACCCGGATCGGTCGGCAGCCGAGCGACCGGGCGAAGGAGTCCAACTCCGTGGCCCAATCCTCGGGGGCGGTAATCCCCACGTAGGCGCCCGGGAGGGCGCGCGATCCGGCCTGCCATCCGGCCAGCGTCTGCAAGGGATGAAAGCTACCGGTCGCCAGGCCGGCCTCGCGCAAAGGGTCCAGCACCCGGACCGATGTGAGACCCGAGAGATGGATGGCGCCGCGTACCCGAACCGCCAGCGGAGACAGGGTGGCGGCGACCTCGGGCAAGGCATCGTCGCGGACCGCCACGATCAACAAATCAGCCTCGGGCAACGGTTCTCCGATGAGCCGGAGCGGGACGCCGAGGCGGTCCGCCAGCACCTGGTTACGGGTACGGCGGCCGTACAGGCCCACCAACTCGTGACCGGCGGTTCGAGCGGCCACCGCCAGCGATCCACCGGCCCGCCCGGGGCCCACCACGACGATCCTCATACACGCTCCTGGTTGCGGTCCGGATGGTCCGGTACCGATCCGTGGTCCACATTAGGGCGTGTTCACGCTATGCGCGTTTTCGTTTGCTATCGCGGGTTCCGTGGTTGGTCTGTGGGGCGGCGGCGGGATATGGCGCCGCCAGCGGCGTCTGTGGCAAGGACTGCGGACGAAGGCGTACCCGCAGGGTACGTTGAGGAGGCAGGACGCAGCCAGAGGCGTCGATGGCGGTCCAGATCACGCCGCCCGCAACACAGACCGACCACGACAAACTAGAAGGGTGCCCGACAAGACGGGGAAATGCCGAACCGATCCTCAGACGGCCACCGGTGCGCGGATGGCCGGATGCGGGTCGTAGCCGCTGACCCGGATGTCCTCGTAGCGGTAGGAGAACAGGTTCTTACGGTCGGGAATGACCACCGAGGGGAGGGGCCTGGGTCGGCGCCGGAGCTGCAGATCGGCCTGCTCGACATGGTTCCTGTACAGGTGGACATCGCCGAAGGTATGGACGAACTCGCCCGGACGGAGGCCGGTGACTCTGGCCACCATCATCAGGAGCAGCGCGTAGGAGGCGATGTTGAAGGGCACACCCAGAAAGATGTCGGCGCTGCGCTGGTAGAGCTGGAGGCTCAGGCGACCATCGGTCACGTAGAACTGGAAAAGCACATGGCAGGGCGGGAGCGCCATCTCCGGCAGGTCGGACACGTTCCAGGCCGATACGATCAGCCGCCGGCAGTCGGGATCGGTCCGGATCCGGTCCACCACCTCGGCCAGCTGGTCGATGGTCCGGCCGTCGGCCCCGGTCCAGCTACGCCACTGCACGCCGTAGACGGGACCCAGGTCGCCGGTAGCCGGGTCGGCCCAGGCATTCCAGATGGACACCCCATTCTGCTGCAGGTACCGGACGTTGGAATCGCCGGCCAGGAACCACAGGAGCTCGTGGATCACCGAACGCAGATGGACCTTCTTGGTGGTGAGTAGCGGGAAGCCCTCGTCGAGGTCGAAGCGGAGCTGGCGTCCGAATAGGCTGTAGGTGCCGACGCCGGTACGGTCCTCCTTCAGGGTCCCCTCGTACCTGACCTCTTCCAGCAGCCTCAGATACTGCCGCATAGCCGACCGGCGCCGTAGGTAAGGAACACGGGCCAAAGTTAATCAGGCGCGCGGCCGTACCGTGGCATTAACCCCAAGTGATTTCACGAGCTGAGCCGGCGGCCCCAGCTATCAGAATGACGCCTCGCTCCAGTAGTCGAGCACGTCGCCCCGGCCTTCTATCCGGAGGTTTCTGGGCGGGATCCGGTTCCAGAGGTACAGGTAGAGATCAGAGGCCCGACCCGTCACCGCGCAATCAACCGGCCCCTCTCCCCCGGCATGGCCGGCCGAGTCGTCCGGTCCGAAGGAGACCGTCCAGTCCCGGCCCGCATCGGAGGCAACCACCTTGAGGGTCTTGACCTCGGGAGCCCTCGGACCACGGTCGGGACGGGAGATGAAGAACACCAGCAGTTCGTCGATCCCGTCCGCGGCGTGTTCCGCATCGAAGCCGGACACGGCGCCGGCGACCAACTCGGCGTCAACTCGGTGGATGGCCGTCTCGTGGGCCTGGCGGCGCGCCCAGAACGCCCTCGCCCGGGGCGCCTGCATGAAGGTCCAGCACTTGAGATCGTCGGGGGCGGACTCGAGAGCCGACACCAGCTGCCGGTGCCCGTCCCGGAACCAGTCCACCAGCCCGTCATCCGGAGGCCATCCGCCGGGTAGCACCACCTCGCGGCCGGGGGGTTCCGGCCTGGCGTCCCGGACCATGGCACCCGCCCATCGATGCACCCATCCCGTATGGCGCACCAGCTTGCGCACGTCCCACTCGGGGCAGGTGGGCACCTGATCGTCCGGGGACAGGCCCGCAGCCGCATCCGCCAAGCGACGGCCATCGTCCCGGAGCGAGTCGATCCAGGTGTCTACGTCCACCGGCTAGCCGCCCGCGAGCGGGATTCTCAGGACGAGGTGATCCTCCTCCACCGACCAGACCGCCCCTCCGACCAAGGCGAAGTCGGTGTAGTCGGTCTCGGCCTGCTCGACGAACGCCCTCCGGCCCTCGCCCGCTACGGGAGGCAGGGGACGCCGGCGCACGGCCTCGGCACGGTCCCGGAAACGTTCCAGCATCGCATCGATATCGAACTGTGCCACTGCCCTCCTCTCCCGGCTACCGGAAACAGTAGACGAGCGCGAACGTACCGCAATCCCGATCCCGCGGACCGGTCCGGCCCCGGACGATCACGGTGTCGGAGCGATCAGACCGGTCCGAAAGGTCCGGGTATGTGCGGTCGAGACCTCCGCGTGGTCCGCGCCTGCGACAGGAGACGCTCGGACGCCACGTAGTAGCGACCCCGCCGCTCCCCCACCGGTCGCAGCAACCCGAGGTCCACCAGTTTCTTGAGATCGGCCGATGCCACCCGGTCGCTCACGTCGGCGTAGGAGACGTGCCGGTGTCGCCGCACCCGGTATCCCTCCGCCGCGTCGTACAACGAACCCATGTTCCGCTCATCCAGGCCGGCCTCGACGCGCACCCTGTCGACGGTTGCCCAAACGCGGTCGGACTCCTCGATCCGCCACTCCATAAGGTGCGCCTGGTGATAGTGGGCGCGCAAGACGAACCGTATCCAGGGTCGGGTGTCACGGTCCGGCGCCCAACCGGTCCCTCCGACCTCGGCCAGCACCTGGTAATAGACCGGTGTGTTGAACCCGAGATACTCCTCGACGCTCGAGAACCGGGGATCCAGCGTGCGGTGGCGGCCCATCACCAGCGTGTGGAGAGCCCTCGCCATCCGGCCGTTCCCATCCTTGAAGGGATGGATCATCAGCAGGTTGAGGTGCGCCATTCCGGCCCGCACGATCAGGGGGCTCTCATCATCGGGATCGTTGAGCTGCTCGGCGAGCTCCCGCATCAGACCGGGCACCGTATGTCCTTCAGGACCCTCGTAGTCACCCACGAAGACGGGACCGGGCCGGAAGAGGCCGGGGAGCTTGTCTCGATCGTGTCGCATCATCATGTAGTGGATGCTGCGGATCAACCCGTCGCTGTAGGAGAAGTGAGGGTCGTCGCTGATCTGGATCACGTATCCCATCGCTTCCCGGTAGCCGATCAACGCCTCCCAGTCCGCGTCGGATGCCTCGAACCGCTCGGCCCTATCCACGGACGCCACCGCATCATCCCGGCTGACGTGGTGGCCTTCGATGCCGATCGAGGCGCGGTTGGAATCGGCCTCCAGAAACCTCCGTAGTAGGCCATCCCAGCGGCGCGGCTCGAACAGCTGATGGCGCAGGCGGCGGCGCACACCATCGATGGCGGCAATGACCCTGTTCTCCGTCTCGTCGAGTGCGGGTGCCTGAAACAACATTTCCGTTATTCCTTTTTATAGGGAAGATATACCTATAATAAAGGAAGAGACCGCCAATGGGTCAAGGAGATCTCAGGAGGAGGTTTCGCTGCCCGCTGTTTCTCCGGCGGGCAGCTCGGCGCCATCCGGGGGTTGCTCGGGAGACGCGCCGAGGTGCGCCTCGTCCACGTGGTGCTGCTCCACGTAGGTAGAGATGAACGCCTGGATGATCGCCGTTGCGGGAAGGGCCACCAGGGCACCGACGACCCCGAGCAGCGTGGTACCGACCAGCACCGATCCAAACGCCACCGCGGGATGGAGCGACATGGTGCGGGCGGTGATCCGTGGAGCCAGAAGTATGTTCTCGATCTGCTGGTAGACCACCAGGCCGATGACCACGACGACCGCGGTGACCGGACGGACGGTCAGAGCCACCAGCACGGGGACCAGCGCCGCCAGGTAGGTGCCGACAGCCGGAATGAACTGCGACACCACCCCCACCCACACCGCAAGCGCCAGGGGGTAGGGAACCCCCACTATCAGCAGGAATATGTAGGTGAATACCGCCGAGATCACGGCCAGAAGGGCCCGGGAGTAGACGTATCCGCCGGTCTTGCGGATGGCGATCACCCAGATGCGGCTCACCTCGGCCTGCCGCTCTGGACGCACGAGGGACAACACCCGCCTGCGAAAACGAGGGCCGTCCGCCAGCAGGTAGAAGGTGAACAGCGCCATCGTGAACAGCTGGAGCAACAGGTTGACGGCCTGGGCGCCCACACCTAACACGCCGGTCGCCACGGACGCGGCGTAGGTCTGGAACGAGCCCTGGAGATCGAGCATCCCGGCCGACACGTTGGAGAGGTTCAGGTCGAGACCGAACCGGTCGTTCAGGAAGTCGCTCAGGTCGGTCAACCAGCCGGGGACGTTGGATATCAGGGAGGCGACCTCCACCACCATGGGCGGGAAGGTGACCGCCGCAAACACGACGCCGAATACAAACGCCACGGCAAACACCACGCTGGTCGCCAATCCCCGGCGCAATCCCCTCCTGGCCAGGAAGTCGACACCCGGCTCCAATGCGAAGGAGGCGAAGAGCGAGAGCAGCACCGCCAGGAGAAAACTCCGCAACCGGATGACCGACCACACCAGTAGGTAGGTGGCGAGGAAGGCCAGCACGACCATGACGATGACCCGCGGTATCCACGGGGGCATGCCGTCGCGTTGCCGGGTGGCAGTGTTGTCCATGCCGGGAGCCTACAGCGGGGTACCGGTTCGCTTACGAGCCCGGGGCCCGGTGGATGTTGCCCGCCGATAGAGTAGGCCGCCGCCAGGATCGAACCGAGAACGGGAAGGCTGCGAATGGACAGGCAACCGATCGTCTGGAAGGCCTCCGAGGAGGACGTGGCCCGCTCGCGCACCGCCGATTTCATGGCTCACCACGGGATCGGCTCCTACCAGGACCTGGTCGGGCTCTCCATAGCCGACCTGGAATGGTTCTGGGAGGCTGCCATCGATTTCCTGGGCATCCCCTTCTCGAAGCCCTATCACACCCTGGTGGACACGAGCGACGGGATCCAGTTTCCCCGGTGGTTCTCGGGCGCGGAGATCAACCTCTCGGAGGTGTGCGTCGATCGCTGGGCGGCGCAGGATCCCGGGCGGACGGCGCTGGTGGCGGAGGGAGAGGACGGCACCGGCCGGAGCTACAGCTTCGGCGAGTTGCTGGACATGGTGGAACGGGCGGCAGGCGCCCTGACCGAGGCCGGCGCAACCAAGGGCGACACGGTGGCTGTCTACCTTCCGATGACCACCGAGGCCGTGGTCTCGATGCTGGCGGCCGCCCGGATCGGCGCCATATACGTGCCGATCTTCTCCGGATTCGGCACTGAGGCGGTCGCGTCCCGGCTCGAAGCCTCGCAACCCGCGGTGGTGGTGACCGCTGACGGATACACCCGCCGGGCTGGTCCCGTCAGTATGAAGGAAACGGCCGACCGGGCAATCGACGCCGCGGGCGTCGACCCCAACGTGATCGTGGTCTCGAACCTGGGACGACCCGACACACCCTGGACAGCCGGACGGGACCGCTGGTGGGAGGAGTCGCTCGAGGCCGCCGCACCCATGGGAGCGGTCGCTACGGGCAGCGAGGACCCGGTTCTGCTGGCCTACACCTCGGGTACCACCGGGAAGCCCAAAGGGGTGGTCCACGTCCACGGCGGCCTGGCCGTCAAGCTGGCGGTCGAGGGCGCCTTCCAGTTCGAGATTGCGCCCAGCGACCGGGTGATGTGGATGACCGACATGGGATGGATCATGGGACCGTGGATGGTGGTGGCCGGCCTGGCTAACGGCGCCTCCCTCGGCTGCTACGACGGCGCCCCCGACTACCCGACGCCGGGGCGTACCTGGCAGCTGGTCGAGTCTCTGGGCATCACGGTCCTGGGTATCTCCCCCACCCTGATCCGCGCCCTCCAGCCCCACGGCGCCCACCACGCCGCCGCGTGCGACCTGTCCACCCTTCGGGCCATCGGATCGACCGGCGAGCCGTGGAATCCGGACCCGTGGTGGTGGCTGTTCCGGGAGGTCGGCAGCGAGCGCATTCCGATCATCAACATCTCGGGCGGAACCGAAGTGGGTGCCTGCCTGCTGTCGGTCAACATCCTGCAAGGCATCAAGCCGACCTCTCTGGGCGGTCCGGCCCTCGGCATGGCAATAGACGTGTACGACCAGGAAGGAAGGTCCCTGCGGGGCGAGGTCGGCGAGCTGGTGTGCTCCAAGGCGTGGCCAGGCATGACCCGTGGCTTCTGGGGCGGGGACGACCGGTACCTCGACACCTACTGGAACCGCTGGCCGGGCATCTGGGTACACGGCGACTGGGCATCGGTCGACGAGGACGGCTTCTGGTACCTGCACGGACGTTCCGACGACACCCTCAGCATCGCCGGCAAGCGGATAGGCCCGGCAGAGATCGAATCGGCCGTGGTGGCCCATCCCGGCGTGGTGATGGCGGCGGCGATCGGCGTTCCGCATCCGGTCAAGGGTGAGGCCATCGCGGTGTACGCGGTGCCGACGGCCGGGACCGACCGGAGCCCGGAGCTGATCGAAGCCCTCTCAGGACAGGTCGTGGATCACCTGGGCAAGGCCTTCCGGCCACTGGCGATCGAACTGGTCGACGACCTACCCCGGACGAGGTCGGCCAAGATCATGCGCCGGGTGGTGCGCGCCCGGGCCCTCGATCAGGAGCCCGGCGACCTGACCAGCCTCGAGAACCCGGCCGCCGTGGACGCCATCAACCGGCTCGAAGCGCTGGCCGATCTCCGGAGCGCCTGACGCCGGCGGCCCGGGGCGCGTACGCCAACTCGGAGGGAAACCCCGTCACCTGATCCGGAAACCGGATCATCTGCCCTGCTGTCGCATGATGTAGCGCGCCACCCGGAGGATCTGGTCGTCCGAAAGGGTGCGGCGGAAGGCAGGCATCCTCCCGATCCCGGCGTAGATCGACTGCACCAGGTAGGACTCAGGCTTGTCTATCGAACGGGCGCCCTCGCCTACGAGCGCCACGCCGGTGCCGCCCCGCAGGTCCGAACCGTGGCAGCGCGCACACATCTGGACGTAGATCTCCGCCCCGGTGGCGTCCTCGGGCAGGTCCGGACCGCCGCACGCCGCCATCACCAACGCCAGCAAGGCAACGGCCCCCGCTCTGACGATGCGCGTCCTCACCGCGCCTACTCGCCCCGGATCGAGTTGAGGTAGTTGTAGATGGTGATGCGGCTCACGCCCATCAGGTCGGCCACCTCGTTGATCGAGCGGCGGAGCCGGAAAGCCCCGCGCTCATCCAGGAGCCGCACCGCGACCTGCTTCTGGACCCGGCCCAACTCGGCCAGCCTGCCGCCCAACTCCCCCTCCACCTGGGTGACCAGGTGGTCCAAGGCGTCATGGAGGGTAAGCACGCGTACCGCCGCCACCAACTCCCCCTCCCACTCGAGGAGGATGCAGTCACCCTCGGCCCCGGTCGGATCGATGATCTCGGCCCCCATCGCCTCGACCAGGGGTCTCACCGCCTCCAGCAGGGGATGGTCCTCCCTCATGGAGTGACCGTCATGGTGACCGCCACCCGGGTGGCGCCGGCCTCCATCGCCGCCCGGATGCCTGCAGCCGCCCTGTCCAGCACCACGTCAAGGTCGCCCTCGACAGAGGTTCCGAACGGGCCTATCTCGGGCGACAACGGCGCGAGCGCATTGATGGCCGCCTGAACATGCGGGCCTTGCCGACCTTCGGTGAACGGCTCCACGGTGAATTCGGCGCGGGCGAGCACTTCTCACACTCCTTGATCCGGGCGCCACGAGGTTATACAGGTCACATATGTTGCCGCAGTCGCCTCCGAGATTGCTAGGATTTTGACAAAATGTAAAAGTTAGCCCGGACGAGCCGGCAACTTAGGCCGGCCAGCAGGCCCTTCTGGCTGGAAGGAGCGGACCATGACCCTGATCGCAGAGAGGACCATCGACTTCACTCTCAACGGCCGGCCCGTCTCCGTCCGCGCCGACCATCCCCACCTGCTGTCCGCCCTCCGCGAGGAACTGGACATCACCTCGGTCAAGGACGGTTGCGCGCCGTCGGGGCAGTGCGGGTGCTGCACGGTGCTCGTCAACGGGCGCGCCTTCGTGGCCTGCGTGCTGGCGCTCGAGAAGATCAAGGGCAAGGAAGTTGTCACCCTGGAAGGGTTCGATCCGACCGAGCGGGACCGGCTGGCTTCGGCCTTCGCCGCCAGCGGCGCCCTCCAGTGCGGGTTCTGCACTCCCGGGATCGTGGTCCGGGCCAAGGCTTTGATAGATCAGAAGGGTTCGAGGCTGACCCGGCGGGTGACGGCGGGGAGGCTCGGCGCCCACCTGTGCCGCTGCACCGGCTACACCAAGATATTCGACGCAATCGACATGCTGGCCCGCGGGGATATCCCCGCGCTCGAGGCTCCTTCCGGGATCGGAAAGGCCGGTGTCAAGTACGAGGGTTGCGAGCTGGCCCTCGGCGACCGCGACTACATAGACGACATGCGCCTGGACGGGATGCTCCACGCCGCGCTCCGGCTGACCGACCACGCCCGGGCCGACGTGGTGCGGATCGACACCAGCCGGGCGCTGGCCATACCGGGCGTGGAAGCGGTGTTCACCGCCGCCGACGTCCCCGGAGAGCTGAAGGTGGGCCTGATCCACAAGGACTGGCCGGTCCTGATCCCCGAGGGCGGTCGCACCTCCTACTACGGGGACGTCCTGGCCGTGGTGGTGGCCGTGGACCGGATGACAGCCCGTGAAGCCGCCGAGGCGGTTGACGTGGAGTACAGGGCACTCAAGCCCTTCACCGACCCGGCCGAGGCTGTGGCATCCCAGGAGGACGCGGTCTGGGGTCTGGACGGAAACGTCCTCTCCACGTCCAAGTACGCCCGGGGCGACTTCGAGTCCGCCTACCGGGCCTCCGCCCACCGGATACACGAGACGTTCATCACCCAGCGCGTGGAACACGCCTTCCTGGAGCCCGAGTCGACGCTGGTGGTGCCGGCCGGCAACGGCCGGTTGATGCTCTACTCCGGCGGCCAGGGAGTCTGGGACGACCGGGACCAGGTGGCCTCGGTGCTCGGCATCGATCCGTCCCTGGTCACGGTGGAGTTGGTATCGAACGGCGGGGCATTCGGCGGCAAGGAGGACATGGCCAACCAGGCGCAGACAGCCCTGGCCGCCCACCTGCTGGGCCGCCCGGTCAAGTGCACCCTCTCGAGGGAGGAGTCGCTCCGGATCCACGCCAAGCGGCATCCGATCCGGATCGAACTCTGGGCCGGATGTGACGAGGACGGCAGGCTGACCGCCCTCAAGGCCCGGATGCTGGGCGACTCCGGCCCCTACGCCTCGGTGGGCATGAAGGTGCTCGAGCGGGCCGCCGGGCACGCCAGCGGTCCCTATGTAGTGCCCAACATCGATGTCGAGGCGGTGGCCGCCCGCACCAACAACCCGGTCTGCGGCGCCTTCCGGGGTTTCGGCGCCAACCAGGCCCAGTTCGCCATGGAGGGCGTGATGGACCGCCTGGCGCATTCGGTGGGAATCTCCGGTTGGGAAATACGGAATCGCAACGTTGTGGACCCCGGGTCGGTGTGGGGGCCGGGCCAGATCATGGACGACGGCTGCCGGGGCGCTCGCCAGTCCCTTGAGGCGGTCAAGCCCCATTATGACGCCGCCCGCGCCGCCGGCAAGGCGGTTGGAGTCGGCCTGGGGCTCAAGAACAGCGGCCTCGGCAACGGTTTCAAGGAGATCGCCCGGGCGGTGGTGCGGTTCGCGAGGGACGGCTCCGTAGAAGTCCGGCACTGCTGGACCGAGATGGGCCAGGGGATCCACACCGTGGTCCAGCAGGTGGCGGCGGAGGAGTTGGGGATCGACCCGACCCGGATCCGGGTGATAGTGGACACCAGCAGGGAGCTCGGCGCAGGCCAGACCACCGGATCACGCGGAACCCTCATGGGCGCCGGGGCGGTCAGGTCCGCCTGCCGGGCCGCGGACGCCGGAGGGCGGCTCCCGGATGTCGACTACCACGGCGAGTGCCGGGTGGACTGGACGAACTCGCTCAGCGAAGGGGTCGAGAACCCGATCATCCATTCGGCCTTCGGGTATGCGGCCCAGCTGGTCATCGCCGACCGCACGACCGGCGGCATCGAACGGGTGGTGGCGGCGCACGACGTGGGTCGGGCCATCAACCCGACGCTGTGCGAGGGCCAGATCGAGGGCTCGGTCCACATGGGCCTCGGCTACGCCCTCTCCGAGGAGTTCCCGGCGGACGAGGAAGCACGCCCCACCAACATGACGCTACGGAGCCTGGGCATCATCAGACCCAAGGACATGCCCGATGTCGAGGTCATCCTGGTGGAGGTTCCGCAGCCGAGGGCACCGTACGGGATCAAGGGGGTCGGCGAGATCGGCCTGGTGCCGACCGCCGGGGCGGTGGCCGCCGCCTTCCACGACCTCGACGGGGAGTGGCGGAACCACCTGCCGATGAACATCCACCACCGGGCCGGGACGGCGTGACCACCACGCCAGGGATGGTGTGCGCCCATCACCATCTCTACTCCACCCTGGCGAGGGGTATGCCGGCGCCCCCGGAGACGCCCAAGAGCTTCCTGGGGATCCTCGAACAGATCTGGTGGAGGCTCGACACTGCCCTCGACCTGGAGATGATCCGCTGGTCGGCCATGCTGGGGGCTCTCGAGGCGCTCGAGTCGGGTACGACCGGGATCGTGGACCACCACGAGTCTCCCAACGCCATCGAGGGAAGCCTCTCCGTGATCGAAGAGGCCTGCCGGGAGGTGGGGGTCCGGGTGCGGGCCTGCTACGGAGTGACCGACCGCCACGGCCCCGACGGCGCCCGGCGCGGCCTCGAGGAGAACCGCCGGTACCTGAGCGAGGGCGGTAGCGGGATGGTGGGCATCCACGCCGCGTTCACCTGCGAGCAGGACACGCTGGAGGCGGCGGCGGCGCTGGCCCGGGAACTGGACGTCGGGGTTCACGTCCACGTCGCGGAGGGCCCTGAGGACGAGGGCTGCGTGCGGAGCCTGGCCGGGCTGGCCGAAGACAACTGGCTGCTGGCCCATTGCGTCCATCTACCCGACGACCACGGGCTGGCGGGCACGATCCTCCACCAGCCCCGTTCCAACCTGAACAACTCGGTGGGCTACGCCGACCCGGCCCGGTTCGGCAACCCGGTGGCGCTAGGCACGGACGGGATCGGCGCCAACATGATCGACACCTTCCGCCTCGCCTACGTGATGCAGCGCTCGGTGGACGTGACGGCCACCCCCGAGACGGCGTGGGGATGGCTGGAGAACGGCTGGGACCTGATCCCCGAATGCCGGAACGACCGGGTCACCTGGAGTTACGACCCGATGGACCCGTGGCACATAGCCTTCACCCCCAGCATCCGCCCCCTTGAAGTTGAAGTAGAGGGTGAGATCGTCCTGAAGGACGGCGCCGTCACCCGAGTCGACGCCGCCGAGATTCGCGCCAAGGCGCGGGAGCAGGCGGCCCGGTTGCACGCCCGGCTATGACCGCCGCGACTCGCGCCCAGCGGCCCGGAACCGCCACCAGGCTCCCGATCGAGCCCGGTTCCCGTAACGAGCCCGGCCGGCCCACCCGAATGAGAACGCGAAAATCCAGCCGACCGGCGCTCCGCACCGGGCCCTCCCCCGCCACCACCTCTCCGAGTGACCGGACGCGGCCCGCTAAGCCCCTGGTGGGGTGGCCTTCCGGTCTGATGAACCCGATCCGGCCGGAGGGACGTCCTGTTCCGGCCGCCGGTGCCTTGGCATCCCGCAACGTATACGGGGGGTGTGACACAAACGGGCGGTGCGGATCCGGCCGGAGCGAGGAGGGTGGCCGGTGACCGATAACCACGAGCCCCTCACGCCCTTCAGCCTGGCCGACCTGCTGGCCCGGATCAGCCACGAATGGGAGAGCCGGCACCGCATCTTCGACCTGCCGACGGCCCGCTTCCTCAACGTGTCGAAGGGACCCGACATCTCGATCGACTTCCTCGGGCGGCCGGCGGCGACCCCGGTCGGCCCGGCGGCCGGGCCCCACAGCCAGATGGCCCAGAACATCGTGCTGTCCTGGCTGGGAGGCTCCCGGCTGATCGAGCTCAAGACCGTCCAGATCATGGACGAGCTCGAGATCGGGCGGCCATGCATCGACATGGAGACCATCGGCTACAACATCGAGTGGAGCCAGGAGCTCAAGATCCCCCAGTCGCTCGAAGAGTACGTCAAGGCCTGGATGATCATCGAGATGATGCGCCGCTGGGACGAGGTCACCCCGCTCATCGGCACGGACACCGGCCCGCACATCTTCGACCTGTCCGTGGGCTACGACCTGGCAGGCATCTCCACCGACCGGGTGGCCTGGTTCATCGACTCGATGATGGACGCGCGGGAGGAGATCGAACGGCTGCGGCCCCAGATCGGAGGGGAGTTCGCCCGGTTCCGGGACATGGACTTCCCCACCCGTATCGCCGACACGGTCACCCTCTCCACCTTCCATGGCTGCCCGCCCGACGAGATCGAGTCGATCACCAAGCACCTGATAACCCGCCACGGGCTGGACGTCATCGTCAAGCTCAACCCCACGCTCCTGGGCTTCGAGCGCGTCAAGGAGATCGTCACCGAGACCCTGGGGTACGACACCACGGTGCTCCGCAGGGAGGATTTCGACAACGATCTGCAGTTCCCTCGCGGTTTGGAATTGATCCACGAACTCAACAGCTTCGCCGACGATCACGGACGCCGGTTCGGGATCAAGCTCACCAACACGCTGGTGGTCGAGAACACCAAGGGGTTCATGCCCGACAACACCATGTACCTGTCGGGACCGCCCCTCCACGTGGTCTCCACCACCCTCCTGGGCGAGCTACACAAAGCGTTGCCGGGAATGCTGCGGGTGGACGGGCAGGACGGTCCGGTGCAGGTGTCCTTCTCGGCGGGCATCACGAAGGAGAACCTGCCCGCGGCGGCCGGCCTGGGCCTGGCGCCCCTAACGGTCTGCTCGGACCTGCTCAAGCCGGGCGGGTACGGTCGCCTCGCCCCGATGCTGAAGGGCCTCTGGAAGGCCATGGACACTGCCGGCGCGCGATCGCTGCGGGAATGGCAAGCTCACCAGGCCGAGCCGTCTGCCGAGCAGGGCGCCGTGGCCGCCTACATCGCCACCCTCCACAATCCGGCCACCAACCGCCGCTACACCCTGGCCGGCAACTCCAAGCTCCCGCGCTCGGTGGACAACGAACTCCAGATGTGGGGCTGCGTGGCCTGCAACTTCTGCGTCACCGTCTGCCCCAACGATGCCTTCTTCCGGATTCCCACTCCCGATGAGCTGGACGCTACCGGGCTCCAGCAGTACCTGGTGCTCACCGAGCTTTGCAACGAGTGCGGCAACTGCATGGTGTTCTGTCCCGAGATCGGCGACCCGGCGGTGGTGAAGCCACGCCTGTTCATAGATCCGGACCGCTTCGAGGCCGAGACGGAGCAGGCGTTCCTCATCCACCAGGACCCGGACGGCTACTGGGTGCAGCCCAACGCGGCCGCCGCCGATCACACCGGGGACCTGCTCCTCCTGCTCAACGGTGAGGAGGGGTTCGTGCTCCCGCCCTCCGCCAAGCCGTGGGAGGAGGACCCGGACCGGACCGACCTATACCAGGCGGAGCCCTCGGCTTGATCCTGTCCATGGACGATGTCCGGCGCTTCGTCTCGGCCGATCAGGGTCTGGCCGTGGTCTCCTTCGCCCGACCGGATGGCTCGGTGCACTCGTCCCTGGTGAACGCCGGGGTGATGGACCACCCGGTCACCGGAGCGGAATCGGTGGCGCTGGTGGTGCGGGGCAACACCGTGAAGCTCCGCCACTGGCGGCACACCCCGAAAGCCACAGTCGTGTTCAAGTCAGGCTGGTCGTGGATCGGCGTGGAGGGCACCACCACCGCCATCGGCCCCGACGACCACTTTGATGGCTTCGACCCGTCAGGGATTCCCCAACTGCTCAGGGATGTGTTCACGGCCGCGGGCGGCACCCACGAAGACTGGGATGAGTACGACCGCGTGATGGCCGCCGAACGCCGGACGGCGGTTTTCGTCCACCCCGCACGGATCATGGGCTCGGCTTGAACACTCCGGACATCGTTCGTAGATCTTCGCTACCGGGAGCGGACCACCCCTGATGACCCCGATCCCTTCCGAAGCGCCCGACGAGGTGCTGGCATTCAACGCGTGGGTTGCGGACCAGACCCGCCACGCACCGCCCCTCCGCAAAGTGGGGGCTGCGGCAGGGCGCAAGGCCAGGGAGGATGGGAGGTCGATCCTGGGACGGCCCCGGCTGTCCACCCGAGCGTCGGTGCGCACAATCGACGGACCCGATGGCCCCATCACCCTCCGGACCATCCAGCCGGAGGGGAGAGAACCCGGAGGGATCTTCCTCCACATCCACGGCGGTGGATGGACGTGGGGAGGACCCCACCATCACGATCCGCTCATGGAGTCACTCGCCGACCAGACGGGCCTGGTCACCGTGTCGACCTCCTACCGCCTGGCGCCGGAGCACCCCTACCCGGCCGCCCCCGACGACTGCGAGGCGACCGCCCTCTGGCTCCTGGAGAACGGTCCCGCCACCTTCGGCCAGGAACTGGTGGCCATAGGCGGGGAATCGGCGGGCGGGCATCTCACCGCCGTCACCTGCGTCCGGCTGCGTGATCGTCACGGGCTGACACCCTTCAGGGCCGCCCTGCTCACCTACGGGTGCTTCGACCTGAGGGGCACGCCCTCCATGAGAGCCTTCGGCGACCAGCCGCTGATACTGAACACCTCCTCCATCGACTGGTTCGTCGAGCTGTTCGCCCAAGGACACGACCTGAAAGACCCCGACCTCTCCCCCATCTGGGCCGACCTGGCGGGGTTGCCCGAGGCTCTCTTCACGGTGGGAGGCCTCGACCCGATGCTGGACGACACGCTGTTCATGGCCGCCCGATGGAAGGCGGCGGGCAACCGGGCATCCCTGGACGTCTGGCCGGGCGGCATCCACGCCTTCGACCTGTTCGACAATGACTACGGACGGGCAGCCCGCTCACGGATGCATCGGTTTCTGAACGCCGTGCTGGGCGAGAGCTGATCGATCGAGACCCCAAGGACGCTTGATAAGATCGGCCGACCCCACTGCCCCGTACCGAGGGAGGTCGAAACGATGAACCTGCTGCCTGGCGTGGAAGCCCATTCGATCACCACGAGCCGGCTCCGCACCCACTACTACCGATCCGGCCCATCCGACGGCATCCCGGTGGTGATGATCCACGGAAACCTGTCCACCGGGCGCTTCTACGAGCACCTCTGGGGTGACGCACCCGACCGGTACCTCTTCATCGCCCCCGACATGCGCTCATTCGGACGTTCCGATCCGGCCCCCATCGATGCCACCCGAGGCCTGGACGACTGGGCCGAGGACACCCGGGCGCTGCTCGAATCCCTGGGAATCGACACGCCTCCCCACCTGGTGGGATGGTCGACCGGAGGCGCCGCCATCGCCTCCTACGCGATGCGCCACCCGGCCGCCTCCCTCACACTCATCGACCCCGTGTCCCCGTTCGGGTACGGAGGCACCCACCGCGACGGCACCCCCTGCCAACCGGACTGGGCCGGCACGGGCGGCGGGACCGCCAACCCCGACTACACCCAACGGCTGGGCTCCGGAGATCGTTCCTCCGAGCCCCTCTCGCCCCGCAGCGTGATGACATCCGCCTACTGGTCTCCGGAGTACCGGCTTCCGGAGGAACGGGAGGAGATCTTGGTAGACGAGGTGCTGCTCACCGTCACCGGAGAAGACGGTTATCCAGGAGATCTGGTGCCCTCCGATAACTGGCCGATGATCGCGCCCGGCACCCGCGGGATACTCAACGCCCTGTCCGGCAAGTACTGCAACTGGGCGGACCTGCCCGACCTGGAGGACAAGCCGCCGGTGCTCTGGACCCACGGTTCCAACGACATCGTGGTGGCTGACGGTTCCGCGTGGGAGATGGGCACCCTCGGCCAGATGGAGATCATCCCCGGATGGCCCGGCGAAGAAGTCTTCCCGCCCCAGCCCATGGTCACCCAGATCAGAGACGTGCTGGAGCGCTACGCCGCCAACGGAGGACGGGTCGAGATCGAGATGATGGAAGGCTCCGGCCACGGCCCCCACATCGACGCAGCCGACCGCTGGGCGGACATCTTCTTCACCTTCCTGGCGTCCATCTAGCGTCCCCGACGAGCGGGCAGCAGCCTCGATGAAGGATCGGGGCTAGAGCTACATTTCTCCGAATCTCTCGAAACGCTCCGTGGCGTCGGCATGGGCCGCCAGCGCCGCCTCATCGAAGTCGGCCTGCGGTCGGGGCTCGAGGTCGAAGTTTCCGTGCTCGTCGATTCCTCGCACGAGCATGGCCGACTCGCGTACCCCCTCAGTCTGCCGCACGTGGGTGGGCAGGTAGCGGAAGGCGATCCCGATGCGACGGTCCGGCGAGGCGTTCGGCCGGGATCCGTGGACTGCCAGGACGTGATGGAGTGAGATCTCCCCGGCAGACAGCCTGAGATCGACTCCCTCGCCCTCGTCGACCTCCACCATCACCTCCTGCCCTCGAGACAGCAGGTTGTCCTCTCCGAAAGTGTCGTGGTGCGCAACCTGGCCCCGCAGGTGGGTGCCGGGCACGACGCGGACGCATCCGTTCTCTTCAGTGCTGTCGGTGAGTCCCAGCCAAGCGGTGATCACTTCGGGGGGTTCGAGCCCCCAGTAGGTCGAGTCCTGGTGCCATGACACGAACCCGGGATCGTGCGGCTCCTTGATGAAGAAATCGGTCGACCAGCACAGGATGTTGGGACCGATGACCTCTTCGACAGCATCCAGGATGCGGGGATGCCGGATCAGCCCATCGAGCCAGGTCCACACCAGGTAGGTCTTGAAGCGATATTGCTCGGGTAACCCCTGGTGCTCGGCCTCGAAGGCCTCCAGCCGCCTGCGACACTCCCGGGCTTCGTCGGTCGAAAGGACGGGGATCGGGAAGTAGTAGCCATCCCTGCGGTAGGACTCCCTGATGGTGCTGTCGGACATGATCGATGTTCTCCTTGGCCAGATCGTAATCTTGGACTGCGGAGCGCCTTCGGCGGTTCCGGTCCGACTCCTTAGGTGGGTTGCTGATCGCGCGGGACTCGTGGGCCGCTTCAGATGGCGAAGACGGCGCTCACCGAGCAGGAAAAGCCTGGCAGCACATCCGCACCGTCGAGAAAGCCGTCCTCGAGAACCGTCGAAACAGCGAGATCGGGGCGGTACTCGTCGACTGTGCGCGTAGCCGGATTCACCACCCATACCAGACGTACACCGTGGCTCAGCCACATCCAGGCCTTGTCCCGGACCTCGCGCCGGTTGTCACCAGGCGACACGATCTCTACGACGAGGTCGGGCACCGTCTCCGAATACCCGGTCATTCGCATCCCCGGCGGCATTTTCTCCGCGGAGAAAAACGCCACGTCAGGTTCCCGCACAGTGTCAGGATCGCGTTCCAGCCAGACACCCGCGTCCGAGCCGGTCAGGCGTCCCAATCGCCGAGGCTTGATGTAGTTCCACAGCTGCGCGCCCAGATTCATCACGATTTCGCCGTGTTCGTGTCCGGCCGGCATGGTCTCGTACAGCACCCCGCGTATGAGCTCACCGCGCACACCCCGGCTGTCGAGCCGGAGCAAGTCATCTGCGGTCAGCAGATTGGTACCAGTGGCGGTAGTCATGTTCGCTCGTTTCCTGCCCCTGTCATTGTACACTATCTGATAGTCGATATAGACGATACTTACCTGCTTATGCTAGGGAGTATCGTCATCACAGTTTACCGGGTTGCAGGATGAAGGGAAGGGACCGGACCTAGGGTTCCGTTCTCTCCAAACCGGGAAGCCGATCTAAGTCCCGGTCGTAGCTCAGAATCTGGCTGATCCCCCTGGTCTCCATGTGGGCCGCCCCCAGAGCATCTGCGAAGTCAAGGAACGGGTATTGGGCATACACGTCCAACGCTCGGACACACACCCGCTTGTCAGACATCACCAGGCCTCGCAGCGACACGATGGTATGGAGCCTCGCAGCGATTTCGTCCGGCTGCAGTCGGTACGGGCCACGCTGTGAGGACAACACGTAGGTAGCCTCGGCGATGGTGGCCACAGAGGTAGTCAGTTCCTCCTGTCCGTTGCTCACCCGTTCGAATAGCTCGTAGCAGGCGGCCGCCTTCGTCTCGTCGTCCCTGGTCAGATACCGGATGGTGATGTTGGTGTCCAGGTACCTCACAACTCATTCATCTCGCCGACCAGATCGGCCGCCTTCTCTTCCTTAGCCATCCGGATGATGTCATCAAGATCCCTATGGCCCTCCAGGGCCTTGACCGATCCGTATGCCGTCTCCAGTGTGAACGGCGCCTTGCGCAGCCGGACAGTACCGTTGTCTTCGATAGCGAACGAGACCTTGTCCCGCGGCTCGATACCGAGATGGTGCCATACTTCGGCGGGTATCGTTACCTGATTGCGTTGTGTGGTGGACATCGTGAAGCTCCGCATCCTGTCCTCCAATGGTCTCTGATACATACAATGAGATACCGCCTTCTCATTGCATGGATCCTGATGTCGGCAAGCTAGGGGTGCTAGTTGGGAGAGTCAACCATGTCGGCTGTCAGCGTGGGCGACGTCGCGCCGTCATCTGCGACCGCGGAGGCCTATCAGAAAGAGTGCGACTCCTAGCAGCCAGGTGATCGAGCCCCACAGGAGGAGTGCGTCACCGGCCCGTAGCGCGGCGACAAGGAACAGGACTCCCGAGACCGAGAAGAGGGCCCAACCGGCCACCTCGAATCTGCCGCCCGACATCAGAGACCGTGCGGGGCCGTATCGGACCCGTTGCCGGGCATCAGCCGAGGCCGGTCAGGGAGTTGAACTCCTCGATCAGGCGGTCGATCGGGTCGGCCAGAGCCCGGATGCCGGTCCAGTAGTCGTCGTCGTACCACTGGGCCTGGATCTCCTCGTAGGTCTTGCCCTGCTGCTCCACCCAGGTGTAGTACTTGAGGTTGTGGATGCGCTTGCGGTCGTAGTAGCCGAGTTCGTGGACGTGCTCGGTGGACGCCCCCAGCAGGTGCTGGTGGAACGCGGCCACCGCATCGTGGGTGGTGAACGTCCCCCGGTCCTCGCTCAGTTCGTGGAGCCTGCTCCGGTACATGTCCATCGAGTCGGTGGCGATGGTCACCACTATGTCCCGGCCGGTCATCTCGTAATACCTGGCCAGCTTGATGGCGGACAGCAGGTTGGCGGCGCCGGAGATGCCGAGCAGGGGAAGGCTCTCGATGACGTCGGGATCGACTCCTCGGGACACCAGGTAGTCCTGTCCGGCCGCCTCGTTGAAAAGGCGGGTCAGCGACATGGCGGCCTCGTCATCCAGTCCGATGGCGAAGTCGGTGTTCTTGACGTTGTGAACCCAGGGGATGTGCTTGTCGCCGATGCCTTCGATGCGGTGCTCCCCGAAGCCGTTGAGCAGCATGGTCGGGCACTGGATGGCCTCCCCACCGGCGATGACCGACCCCGGGAAGCGCTGCTTGAGGTAGTCGCCGGCGGCGATGGTCCCGGCCGACCCGGTGGTCACCGAGAAGCCCCGGAACCGGTCCCTCTCCCCCATCACCTCGGCCAGCGCCTCTTCAACCGCCGGACCGGTGACCGACACGTGCCACAGGTAGTTGCCGAACTCGTCGAACTGGTTGAAGATCACCAGGTCCTCGCCGGAGGCGGCCAGCTCGTTGCACTTGTCGAAGATCTCCTTGACATTGGACTCGGAACCGGGCGTCTTGATGATCTCCCCCGCCACCGTCTGCAGCCACTCGAAGCGCTCCCGGCTCATGCCCTCCGGGAGGATGGCGATCGACTCGCAGCCCAGGAGGTTGGAGTCGTAGGCGCCTCCCCTGCAGTAGTTGCCGGTGGACGGCCAGACCGCCTTCTGCGATCCGGGATCGAACTGTCCGGTGACTAGGCGGGGCACCAGGCATCCGAAGGCCGCGCCCACCTTGTGCGCACCGGTGGGGAACCACTTGCCCACCAGAGAGATGATCCGGGCCTCGGTCCCGGTTAGCTCCGGGGGCCACTCCACGTAGTTGACGCCTCCGAAGCCTCCCCCGCGGGCGACGGGCTGGTTGTGCCAGGTGATCCGGAAGAGGTTCAGGGGGTGCAGGTCCCACAGCCCGATCTTCGCCAGCCCTTGCCGGACGTCTGACGGGATCAGCGCCGGATCCCGCATCTGGGCAAAGGTGGGGATGCGCACCTGGCGGCCCCGGGTGTGGGCCGCTACCGACTCGAGGGTGGTCGGATCAACTGTCAGATCGATCATGTTCGGGCGTCCTTCGGCCTGGTTGGGCCGGGTAGCGGTTCTTCAGGGTCGAGCCCCTTGCTCGTTGCGGGGCAATCTGGTCTCCATGGTTCAGATCGAGTCGGGCCCGGTCGCGGATCATGGCCGGCCCGGCAGGAGACGGACTACGACCATACCCTCTCGCTGACAACGATCTCTCCAACCTCGGCCTCATCCACGTCTAGTGAGCAGGCGATCAAATCGCGTGCGGATTCCTCGACGTCATCGAAGCGCGCCGCCTGTGTGAACCCGAACTTCAGTCCTACCACCCGGACTGCCCACCAACCATCGGCGGTAGCGAAGGCTTCGGCCTGGTAGGTATCGGTGGCACCGAGAGTTGTCATCGGACGGCCTTTCTGGCTTCCTTGAGGATTGCCCTGGCTGTATGTTCGTTGACCTCGCGATGGCGGGGGATGTACACCCGCTCGCCGCCGATCGTCCAGATCTGGTGGCTACGACCCTCACGGATGAACTTGAACTCTGTGTCGGCCGACCTCGCGATGACGCGTAGTCGCCGCACGAGCTTCCGCCTCTTCACGGGAGGTTAACAGTCGCCATGAACCGTACGGACTACGACCACCTCGCCACATGACAGAAGTGTCGCTGCACCTGGTCGGCATCTGTGCCATTGGATCATAAGGCCGTTGTATCACCGAACCGCGACTCGAACAACCCCCTTGTTTCGATACCCGATCAAGGGTCAGATCGATCATTCTCGCTTCGCTTCCTTAGTCGCTCGATCCACTGTTCCATTCTGGCGGAAATCTCGGTGGGGTCCAGCCCGTCCGGCCCCGGCCGCACTGGCAGCGGCACGGCGCCGATCCGGTCGATCCCTCGCATGACCCCGCGAATGTCCTTCAATCCAGATCCGGTGGAGATGACCACCACCCGGTCGGAGGCCGCCAGTCCCGGAACCCTCTCCTGCGACCCGGCCACCACCTCGGCCAGCCCGGCGAAGGCCGCCGCAGCAGCCGGCTCGGGGAAGATCCCGGAATCGGCCGACACGATCGGGATCATCTCCAGGATGGCCTCGTCATCGACCACCACCCATCCCCCGCCTGTCTCCACGACCGCCGCCATCGCCTTGACCCGGTCGCGGGGCAGATCGGCACTGATCGAATCGGCCGCGGTGCTGGCATTGACCGGCGGCTTCGTCCTCACATCCTCCCCCTTCAGCCAGGCTTCGACCAGGTAGGAACTGCCGGCCGCCTGGACGCCGTAGATGCGGGGCATCCGGTCGATCCACCCCAGCTTCAGAGCATCCCGAAGGCCCTTATGCACCCCTCCGATGATCGACCCGTCCCCCACGCTCACGAAGACCGCATCGGGGGCCTCCCAGCCCAGTTGCTCGACGATCTCCAGTGCCACCGTCTTCTTGCCCTCCCCCACGTAGGGGTTGATCCCGGTGTTGCGGTTGTACCAGCCGAAGCGGCCCACGGTCTCCTGGCACAGCCGGAAGGCGTCGTCATAGGTGCCCTCCACGAGCATCACGAAGGCCCCGTAGGCAAGCAACTGGGCCACCTTCGCCTCGGGCGCCGTCTGCGGGACGAAGATCACCGCCATCTGACCGGTCCCGGCCGCCAGACCCGCCAGGGCGGCGGCGGCGTTGCCCGTGGACGCGGTGGTGACCGTCCCGGCACCCTCCTGGGCGGCCCTGGCCAGCGCCACTGCCGAGGCCCGGTCCTTGAGGGATGCGGTGGGTTGGCGGCCCTCATCCTTGATCCAGAGGCGCTCCACCCCCCAGCGCTGTGCCAGCCGCTCCGCCTCGATGAGCGGGGTGCCCCCCACTCCCAGAGCGGAGACAGCGACGTCGGGCGCGACCGGGAGCAGCGGTCGGTAACGCCACATGGAACGGTCCGGATCGGTGGCCAGGCCACCGGGTGTCAGCGCCCTGGCGATTGCGGCGTAGTCGTACCGGGCGTCGAGCGTGCCCACCTCCCCGCAGCTGTCGCAGACGTACCGGCCGGGCACCGGCTGGTACGTGTCGGAGCAAACGGTGCAACGCAGGCCGGTCAGGAACACGTCACCCGGCTCCGGAGCCGACGACGGCCGCTTGGGAGCGCCGGATCGTAAACGCGAAAAAAAGGGGGTTGAAATTGCTGCCGACTACCCGCATATTACAAGATGTCTCAACAAACATCACCGGGTCCGGACCTGGTGATCATCCGGACTGCGCCGGACGGGTAAACGCTCCACACGGGTTAGCAACACGGGTCTCCGTGGGAGGAGCGGGCGACTCTCCGCTCTCGATGAGAGCTCCATTCCGCCCACCCGCCGGCGCGGCCGGACCTGGATCGGTGGAGGCGGGGGTGGGTAGCCCGAAGGGCTGGTGGCGCGTCCGGGGCGGTTTTCGCGTTCTCCGGCGCCGGGCCGGGCGGATGAAGAGCTCGGCAACCGGGCCACGCAGGTGGGAAGCCCGGGCACGGTTGTCGGCCGGTTGATCGAACCCCGAGGAGGTGCGCCATCAGTCGTCGGCCGGGGGCGGCACCGCGCCGCGCTGCTCGGTGACCAGGCCGTAGTGCTCGGGCATGCGGTAGTAGTCGAAGTTGAACAAGGTGCCCTTGTAGGTCTCGCAGAAGTCCAGATCGATATTGGCCGTGATCAGCTCGTCCTCGAGGGTGATGGCCTGGGCGATTATCTGGCCTGACGGGGCGATGATCACGCTCTGGGACAGGCTCTCCACACCCTCCTCGAAGCCTCCCTTGGCCACCCCGACCACGAAGGCTCCGTTCTGGTAGGCACCGGCCTGCATGACCAGATGGTTGTGGAACCCGGACAGGGCGTTCTGGGTGGGATCGGGCGAGTAGTAGAGCGGCGTGTTGTACCCGATGAGGATCAGCTCGGCGCCCTGCAGACCCAGCACCCGATAGGTCTCCGACCAGCGGCGATCGTTGCAGATGGCCATCCCGACGACGCCTTCGAAGGCGTTCCATGCGCCGAAACCGTGCGGGCCGGGCTCGAAGTAGTGGCGCTCGGCGTGCTGGAACTGGCGCCAGGGCTCGTAGTCGGCATGGCCCGGAATGTGGATCTTGCGGAACTTGGAGACCACCGAGCCGTCCCGCTCAACCAGCATGTAGGTGTTGTAGCGGTGCTCGACGCCATCGTCGTCGGTGTGGAGTTCGGCGTAACCGAGGGCGAAGCCGATGCCGAGGCGGCGGGCCTCGTCGAACAGCGGCTTCGTGTGCCGATCGGGCATCTCCCGGTGGTAGTAGTGGTCGAACTCGGCGGGGTCCTCCACGAACCACCTGGGGAAGAACGTGGTCATCGCCAACTCCGGATAGACCAGCAGGTCCACCCCCTGCTCCCCGGCTTCCTGGAGGAGCGCCATCAGGCGATCGACGACCTCGCCCTTCGACTCGTCGCGGGCTATAGCGCCCATCTGTCCGGCTCCGACCGTTATCCGTCTTGGCACCATCGCTCCTCTGTTTGGCTCTCTCATTTTACAGTTTGTAAAGTGAGATGACACTCCCCCTTCGCGGGGATACCTCGGGTGGCAAAGGGAGGCCTAGGAATGTCGAATGTAGTGAGGGCTGCTCTCGTTCAGAGCGAATGGACCGGCGACAAGGAATCGATGGTCGCCAAGAACATCGAGTACGCCCGCCAGGCCGCCGCCCAGGGCGCGCAGATCCTGTGCTTCCAGGAGATCTTCAGCGGCCCCTACTTCTGCACCGAGCAGCGCAACGAGCACTTCGACACCGCGGAGCCGATCCCGGACGGACCCACCGTCACCAAGATGATCGATCTCGCCAGGGAGACCGGGATGGTGCTGGTCGTGCCCATCTTCGAGGTCGAGGACACCGGCCACTACTACAACACCGCCGCGGTCATCGACTCCGACGGCGCCTTCCTCGGCAAGTACCGCAAGACCCACATCCCTCAGGTGGCGGGGTTCTGGGAGAAGTTCTACTTCCGTCCCGGCAACCTCGGCTTCCCGGTGTTCGACACCGCGGTGGGGCGGGTAGGCGTGTACATCTGTTACGACCGCCACTTCCCGGAAGGCTGGCGAGAGCTGGGACTGGCCGGCGCCAAGATCGTCTTCAACCCCTCCGCCACGACCCGTGGACACTCCAAGTACCTGTGGGAGCTGGAGCAGCCGGCCGCCGCGGTCGCCAACGAGTATTTCGTCGGCGCCATCAACCGGGTCGGGAGCGAGGACCTGGAGGACACCGACTACTACGGGAGCTCCTACTTCGCATCGCCGCGCGGCGAGATCATCGGCGGCACGGGCTCCGATACCGCCGACGACGTGGTGGTGCGCGACCTGGACCTCGACCTGATCGAGGAGGTACGGCATCATTGGGCCTTCTACCGGGACCGCCGCCCCGAGACATACGACCAGATCTCGTCTCCGTGAGCCGGGCGACCCTGCGATCCCGCATCATCTGATGCAACGCCGGTCCCTATCCCCGTCCTCCGACCTCTCCGGGGGGAAGAGCCCCATCGGCCGGTCATCGCGGCTGATCACCCTGGTCACAGTCGTCGCCTTGCTCATCGGCGCCCCGCCGGCGTTCGGCGCCGACGGCGTCCAGTATCCGGGGCCGAGTGGGACCTTCACGGATGACGACGGCAGCGTCCACGAGGAGAACATCGAGGCTTTGGTCGTAGCCGGCATCACCCGAGGCTGCGGCGAGAACCTCTACTGCCCGGGCAAGGAGATCACCCGGGCCCAGGTGGCCTCCTTCCTGGACCGGGGCCTACAGCTGCCGGACACGGACACGGACTTCTTCTCGGACGACGACGGAAGCGTCCACGAGGACGCCATCAACCGCATCGCCGCGGCCGGCATCACGCAAGGCTGCGGTGATGACCTCTACTGCGGCGCCAACCTGCTCACCAGGGCGCAGATGGCAACGCTGCTGGTCCGCTCCATCGCCGGTCTGTCGCCGGCGACCACGGACCATTTCACCGACGATGACGGATCCGTGCACGAGGACGCCATCAACATCCTGGCCGAGAACGGTATCACCCAGGGTTGCGACACCGGTCGCTACTGCCCGGGCGACCATGTCCGCAGATCCGCTATGGCTTCCTTCCTCGCCCGTGCGCTCGGACTGGAACCTGCCCGGCCTCCGGCGACCTCGCCCTGGCGACTGGAACTGGTGGTGGAGAACATCAAGGGCGGCACCACCGACCTCCAGGCGCCGGCGGGGGACGACAGGTTGTTCCTGGTCACCAAGGACGGGCGGATCCGCATCATCAGCGACGGCGCCTTCCTGCCTGAGCCGTTCCTCGACCTCAGGGACAGCGTGGTTGAAGGCGGACCCGAAGAGGGGATGCTAGGTCTGGCCTTCCACCCCGACTTCGACTCCAATCGCAAGTTCTACGTCTTCTACACGGATGCCATCGGTCCGGACGGGCACAGCCGGGTATACGAGTACCTGGCCGACGCTTCCGACCCCGACCGGGCTGATCCGTCGACGGCCCGCCACATCATCACGTTCGAGCAGAGCCCCACATTGGCGACCCACAAGGGTGGGCAGATGCAGTTCGGGGCTGACGGTTTCCTCTACATCGCGGTCGGAGACGGTGGCGGATACCGGGATCCGTTCGAGCACGGCGAAAACCCGCAGACCGAGTTGGGAACCATCGTGAGAATCGACGTGGACGTCGATCCCGGCGCGGATCCTGCCTACGGGATCCCGCCCGGCAATCCCTTCGCGGACGGGGCGGACGGCCTGCCGGAGGTGTGGGCCTACGGGCTGCGAAATCCGTGGCGATTCAGCTTCGACGGTCCGTACGTCTACATCGGCGATGTGGGCCACGTGGCCGCGGAGGAGGTGAACGTCGCCGACGCCACCCTCGCCGGGATCAATTACGGGTGGGACACCATGGAGGGGACAGCCTGCTACGAGCCTCCCTCCGGCTGCAATATGGACGGGCTATTCATCCCCCAGGTCGCATATTCCCACGACGAGGGCCTAGCGGTCATCGGCGGCTACGTCTATCGCGGCTCCGCCATCCCCGAGATGACCGGAAGGTACTTCTACGCGGACTTCATCGGCGGATGGATCCGCACTTTCGTCTACGACGGTCGGGTGACCGAGCACTACGACTGGTCCCGGAGCGTGGACCTATCCAGGTACGTCTGGTCGTTCGGCGTAGACGGGCACGGAGAACTGTACGTGCTGGACCGCTGGGCCGTCTGGAAGATCGTCCCGAACTAGCGTCCTGTACCGGGAAAGAATGCGAAAATCGCGACAACCGGGCCCCGACCCGCCGGGCCCTCCCCCACCGCCGCCACCTTGGTGTCGAGCGCGTCCTGCCCTACCCGGGTGGGATGCCTCGAACGAAATGATCCCTCACACGGCCTGGTCGACTTCGGGCCGCTGGTAATTACGGTCATCCGACAACCTATGGCGGGGGTGTGACATTTTCAACCCCCTTGTCGTCGGATGACGGGCCGACCCGGTAGGCAATATGGTGCCGGATCGATCGGTGCGCCGTTCACCTGGTCACAAGCCAGACGACCGACGATTCAGGACGGCTAACTCTTCTCGGTGGTCGGGTCGATGATCTTGCCGATCTCGGTGACCACCGTCGCCGGAAAGCCGCTGCGCTCGGCGTGCTCGTCGATTAACTCCGGGCTGTCGCACACGTAGATGCAGAAGGTCTTCTCGCCAGCCACGTAGCTGTGCTCCCACTGGATGTGCTTGCCCTCGGACTGCATCGCTCGCAGGACCGAGTTGGACTGTCCGGCCGCGCCGCGCAACTGCTCGCGCTCGGCCGAGCCGATGTCAGGAATGTCCCGTTCGATGACGAAGCGTCGCATGGTCCTCCCTTGGCGTCTCTCACCCCGACTCTAGCCCTGATTCATCGAGCCTTGGATGTGTAACCCGGCCGCGCCCGGGTGGGGCCTCATTCCCGCAGCGTCATGACATATCGAGCCGCGGCCTCGATCTCGGCGGCCGTGAGTATGTCATCCCAGCCGGGCATCAACTTGCCGCGTCCGTTGACGATGACCGACGTCACCTCGGCCAGAGCTAGGGTCGACTGCTGGAGGTCCGCGCCGGTACCACCTTCCCCGGCCTCGTTGTGGCAAACGGCGCAGTTGAGCGCGTATACGGCCGAGCCGTCGACGGCCGGCTGGGTGGTGGTGGTCGTCGTGGTGGTCGTCGTCGTGGTGGTGGTGGTTGGTGCTCGAGTAGTGGTCGGCGCCTGGGTGGTAGTTGATGATCGAGTAGTGGTCGTGGTAGGCCGCTGTGTGGTGGTGGTCGTCGACTCGACTGTCACGGGGGCCTCCGTGGTTGTGGCCCCGCTCTCGTCCGCAGATGTCGAGTCGGGCGCGGTCGATGGCGCGGCGCCGGCAGCGGTCGTCGACTCGGTGGTGGCGCCGGTGGATTCCGGCGTGGTCGTGTTCGGCGGGGCTGGTTCGGTGGTCACCGGCACAGAGGTGGACACGGTCGCCGGCGTGCCGGCCGGTTGCGTTCCCTGAGTGGTTTCCGGCGCAGTAGTGGTGTTCACGCGGGTGGTCGTGGTGGCTACTCCGGTAGTCGGGCTGACAGTGCCCGCCTCCAGATCGGCCGGCCGTTCCGCACCGCCGCAGCCACCGGCGGCTACCAACACGAGGATGAGCAAGGCCATCGCAGGACGACCGCCGTAGCGTGGGCACGGGGACTCCGCCTTCATCGAAAGTCTCCTCCCATCCGGAACTGCGGACCGCTCAGCCGGGAGGAATCGGAGGTGAGGCAGGCTCGGCGATCTGGCATACGGGCTCGTACCTTATCCCGCGCCGGAGAGCCGATCGAGAACGATCTCGACGGCCTGCACCGTCTCGGCGTTCGGGTGCATCAGCACTATGGAACCGTCCGTCATCCCTTCCATCATCCGGCCGGCCACGGTGGAAGCCTCCAGCCCGGCCCAGGCATTGGCGCCGGCTGTCCAGGGCAAGTACGGGATTGTTGAGATACCCCGCCGTCCGTACCGACTTGCATCAGGCACGCTCCCGATCCGGAATCCAGTATTTCGATGGACATGTGGTGGTCAGCCGGCTCGGCGCCGGACCCAGGCGCTGATGCCCACCACCACGAGGGCGGAGGCGGCGGCCAATCCCACCGGCACGGCCAGGTCCGGGCCGGGCCGTCCCAGGACGGTGGCGCCGGCGCCGGTCTCGTCGCCGAGTCCGGCGGGCCAGGGCCACAGGATGCGGAACGAGCCGAGCATCAGGCCGACCATGGCGGCTACCACCAGATCGTGGTGCTGATCCAGCAACCGGTGGAGGAACCGGGAGAAGAGGCCCAGCCCGACGGCCGCACCGATTGCGAAGCCGGCCAGATGGGCGAGACGAGCGTCGTTGATGGTCGCGAGCACGTGCTGGTACATGCCTATCGCCAGCAACAGGAACGATCCACTCACACCGGGCAGGATGAACGCGCAGATGGCCAGGGCGCCGGCGCCCACGAATACATACCAGCGCGGGTCTGCGATCACTGACGACCGCAACCCGAACAGGACGAAGGATGCGATGCCGACGGTCCCCGCCACCATGCCGTGGAGCCCACCCGGCTCACGGATGATCCGCCACGCCACCCAGACGGACCCGGCGATGAGGCCGAAGAAGACGGCGGCCATCCGGACGGGATGGTCCCGCAACAAGTCCTCTACCACCCGGGCCAGCGAGAGGACCGCGATAGCCGCGCCCGCCACGACCGGTGCCAGGAACCACCGGTCGACCCGTCCCGCGGCCCGCAGGGCGCCCCTGAAGTCCCCTTTCAATACTCTCCCGGCCGCGAGGGCGCCGGAATCGACCGCGGACACCAGGCGCGTGTAGATGCCGGTGACCAGCGCCACCGTCCCACCCGACACTCCCGGGACCAGGTCAGCCGATCCGATCGCGAAACCGCGGAGAGCCAGAAGCACCAGGCCGGTGACGGAAGGACGGACGGGACGGTTCATCTGCGCGGCCCGCCGTGATGGGCAATCACGAAACCGGTCTCATACCGAGAACCGCACCATCATCACGTCCCCGTCACGGACCTCGTAGTCCCTGCCTTCGACCCGCACGGCGCCGCCCGACCTGGCACTGGCCCAGCCGCCGCACGCGATCACCTCGCTGATCGTGGCCACCTCGGCCCGGATGAATCCCCGCTCCATATCCGAGTGGATCCGGCCGGCGGCCTCCCGCGCCCCGGTACCGGCGGGAACCTTCCATGCCCTGGCGTCCCTCCGGTTGACCGTGTAGAAGGTGACCAGCCCGAGCGCGTCGTAGACGGTCCGCACCACCCGGGCCGGTGCGCCCTCTCCCAGACCGAGCCCCTCGTAGACCTCGGCTCGCTGCGACGCCTCGAGGCCGGCCACCTCCTCCTCGATGAGGGCCGAGACCGCCAGCACCTGATCGGTGGGCGGTACAGCCTCGCGAACCTGTCCGACCAGCATGTCGCTCCCGCCATCGTCCTCGGAGACGTTGACCACCCACGCGCACGGCAGCAAGCTCAGGGGCGCCATGTCCCGGAATGCCCGTAGCTCGATGTCCGACCAGGTAGGTTGCCGGAGCGGGGTTCCCTCGCCCAGCCGCTCCGTTGCCCTTGCGATCGCTCCGGCCGCCGGGCGCAGGGACGGGTCGGCGGCGGCCTCCTTCCGGAGGCGCTCCTTGCGGCGCTCGAACATCTCGAAGTCGGACATGGCCACCTCCACCAGCAGGTCCTCGGCCTGGCCCACCGGATCCGTCCCGTGCTCATCGACCGGGACCGCACCCGAGTCGTGAGCCCGCACCACCGCCAGGAGCACGTCAGGCTCCCGTCCCGCACCGAGCCCCCGGATCGAACCGGACCGGACGGCCGGGAGGTCGACCAGTTCCAGGCCGGCGTGGGTGACCCTGCGCGAGTTCTCCAGGTCCGCGAGTCGTTCGAGGCGGGAGTCGGGCACCTTGACCGTCCCGACATTCGGTTCGGCGGTGGTGTAAGGGTGCGGCGCGGTAAACGCCTCCAGACCGGTCAAGGCGTTGAACAGCGTGGTCTTGCCGACGTTGGGAAAGCCGAGGAGGCCGGCGCGGGTCATGAACCGCTGAGGGTACCCATAAAATGCTCGGGTTCGGCGGTGCTGGCGGCGCCAGCCGGGTCGAGAACCATCTACGATTGCCTGTCATGCGCATAGCGGTAATCGGGGCGGGATCATGGGGAACGGCCGTCGCCACTCTCGCTTCAGCCAATGCATCCGTGGGGTTGTGGACCCGGCGGCCTGAGTTGGCGTCGTCCATCAACAACGACCGAGAGAACGCCGAATACCTTCCCGGGGTTCGCCTATCAGACCGGATCACCGCCACCACCGACTTCACCCGGGCGGTGAACGGAGCAGCGGCAGTGCTGGTCGCGGTTCCGTCGCACGGCTACCGAGACGTCCTGGAGAAGGCGAGCGGCGTCATCCCGACCTCCATACCGGTAATCAGCCTCGCTAAGGGCATCGAGGTGGCCACCGGACTGCGCATGTCGCAAGTCACCCTGGACGTGCTGGACGGCCATCATCCGAGCCGGGTGGGCGCCCTGTCCGGTCCGAACCTGTCGGAAGAGATCATGCAAGGCCAACCGGCGGCCACGGTCCTCTCCATAGCCGACCGGACGGTGGGCCAGGAAATCCAGTCCATCCTCGGCACGTCCCGGTTCCGGGTGTACACCAACCCGGACCTGATAGGGGTGGAGGTGGCCGGCGCCACCAAGAACGTCATCGCCCTGGCGGCGGGAGTGTCGCTGGGCCTGGGATTCGGGATGAACACCATGGCCGGCCTGGCGACGCGCGGCCTGGCGGAGATGACTCGGCTGGGCGTTGTTCTCGGTGGAGAGGCTCTCACTTTCGGAGGCCTCGCCGGCGTGGGCGATCTGATGGCGACCAGCGGGAGCCCGAGCAGCCGTAACTACCAGGTGGGATACCAGCTGGGTAAGGGACGCGAGATAGGTGAGATCACCTCGGGGATGAAGACGATCGCCGAGGCGGTGCGGACCACCGAGGCCGTACTCCAGCTCGCAGCCCGGCACGGGGTGGAGATGCCGATCGCCGAGGCGGTGGGAAGGATCCTCTACGAGGGGGAGACCGTCCAGCAAGCGATGAAGAGGCTCATGGACCGGACGCCGCGGCACGAAGGCCACGGTATCGCCTGACCCTCCACCGGTTCGCTCATCCGGACCTGCCGGGAGCGGATCGGAGGCACTGCTGTACGATGGGAATATGAGCGCCCAACTCCGCATCTATGACATCAAGCAGGGAACGATGGAAGATTTCGCCGCGAAAGTCGACGAAGAGCTCCTGCCCATCCGCCTGGACCACGGCTTCCGGCGCAGCGGCCCATGGATCGTCGAAGAGTCCTACCAGTACGTGTGGATCGTCCACTACGACGGGGAGGAGCCCTTCGAGGAAGTCGACAAGCGTTACTATGCCGATCCTCGTCGCGACGAGATGTCGTTCAACCCAATGGACTACATCACCAGGCTCGACACCAGGATGCTGACCCCGATCTAGTAGCGCAGGTGGCTGCCCCGTCAGTGCCCTTCCAGCAGCGTGGCCACCGAGTCGACCAGCAGCCGGTGCTCCACTCGATGGATCCGTTCGGTGAGGGTGTGGATCGTGTCCTCTTGGAGGATCGGTACCTCCTCGGCGGCGATGACCGGGCCGTCGTCCACCCCCTCGTCCACCACGTAGTGAACCATCACCCCCGCCGAGGCGATTACTCCGGCGCGGTATGCCGTCCACGTGTCCTCGATGGCGTTGGCGCCGGGGAACGTCCCGGGTAGCGCCGGGTGGAGGTTGACCACCCTCTCCGGGAATCGGTCGAGGAACACCGTGGACAGTAGGTGCATCCATCCGGCTAGCACGACCAGGTCGGGCTGCCCGGCTGCCACCGCGCCGGCCAGGTCGGCGTCGTAGCGGCGGCGGGCGGCCACGCGATCGGGGGCGCTTTGGAGATACGGTCCGAGCAGGCGGCATTCCTCGGGGATGCCGGCCTGGCGGGCCCGGCGGCGAGCCTGCGCTCCACGGCGGTTGACGATCACCCTGGTCACCTCGGCTCCGAGCCGACCCGCCTCGACCGCATCGATCAGTGCTTGAAGGTTGGTGCCCGATCCGGATGCCAGGACTACGAGCCGGCGGGTCACCGCCACGACCCGGCGAACACCACCCGCTCATCCCCGTCCGCGACGGGTACGACCGATCCGATCTCCAGGCAGCCCAACTCGACGGCCCGCGAACCTAGGCCGTGGTCGATCACCACCGCCATGCCGATACCCATGTTCCACGTCCGGAACGCCTCGCCGTCGTCGATCCCGCTCCAGGACACCAGCGTGCCGAAGGGTTCCGGCACCTCCCACGATCCCAGCTCGACCGTCGCTCCCAGGCCGGTCGGCAGCACCCTGGGGAGGTTGTCGACCAGCCCACCGCCGGTTATGTGCGCCAGAGCCTTCGGGGCCACTCCTCCGGCTTGTATGGAGCGCACCATCGGCAGGTAGCTGCGGTGGGGCGCCAGCAGGCCGTCGAGCAGGTCCGGCGCCGGTTCCCGGCCGTCCAGCAGGCGGCGGATCAGCGAATACCCGTTGGTGTGCGGCCCGCTGCTGGGCAGGCCGACGACTAGGTCCCCCTCCCCGATCTCGTCCAAGCGGGGCCAGAGGTCGTCGCGGTCCGCCATCCCTACGATCGTCCCGGCGATGTCCACCGCGCCCGGCCGGTAGACCCCCGGCATCTCCGCCGTCTCGCCTCCCAGCAGGGCGCAGCCCGCCGCGCGGCAGGCTTCGGCGATGCCGGCCACGATGTCCGCAGCCACTTCGGGGACCAGCCGCGATGTGGCGATGTAGTCGAGAAAGAACAACGGCTCGGCGCCGACCACCAGGATGTCGTTGACGCAGTGGTTCACCACATCGATCCCCACGCCGCGCCAGCGCCCGTGGCGTCCGGCCAACTCGGCCTTCGTGCCGACCCCGTCGGTGGAGGCCACCAGCACCTTGCCCGGTCCGAGCCGGTCGGCCGCGTAGATGCCGCCGAAGCCACCCCCGCCGTCCAGCACTTCGTCGGTTGCGGTGGAGGCGACCGACGAGGCCAGCAGGTCGACGGTCCGGTTACCTGCGTCTATGTCGACCCCGGAGTCGCGATAGGTGATCATCCGCCGACCGCCATCGGGGATGGAGCCGCTCCGGTAGCGGCAGCAGATGAAGGGCGGCCGATGTCCGTGCGGTAGTGGGCGCCCTCGAAGGAGATGGCCGCCACCCCTGCGTAGGCGCGCTCGGTCGCCTTCTCCAGGGTGCTTCCGAGCGCGGTGACGGCCAGCACCCGGCCACCGGTGGCGCGGGTCACGCCGCCCATGCGGTCGGTTCCGGCGTGGAACACCACGCATCCCTCCGCGGCCGCCCGATCGAGGCCGGTGATGGGCACGGGGCGGGCCGGGGCGGTCGGGTAGCCGGCGGATGCCATCACCACGGTGGCGCAGGCCGCCGGCGACCACTCGACGGGAAGGCCACCCAGCGAGCCGGTGGCGCAGGCGAGCATGATCTCGAATAGATCCCCCTCCAGGAGGGGTAGGACGGCCTGGGTCTCGGGATCGCCCAGGCGGCAGTTGATCTCCAGCACCTTCGGGCCGGCGGCCGTGAGCATCAGCCCGAAATAGATGACACCCCGGTAGGGCGTGCCTGCCTCGCCGAGGGCCTCGATGGTGGGGCGGATGAACCGGTCGCCGACTCCGGCCAGCAGTTCACCGGTGGCGACCGGGGACGGGACGAAGGCGCCCATCCCGCCGGTGTTCGGTCCGGCATCCCCGTCGAGCAGCCTCTTGTGGTCCTGCGCCGCCGGCATGACGGCGAAGTCGGCGCCGTCGCAGAACGCGAGCACCGACACCTCGACACCGCGCAGGCGTTCCTCCACCACCACCTCGCGGCCCGCTTCCCCGTACCGTCCCTCCACCAGCATGGCGCGGATTGCCGCGGCCGCCTCGCCACGGGTCTCGGCCACCACCACGCCCTTGCCCCCCGCCAGACCGCTCGCCTTGATGACGGGGACCGCGGGAAGCTGGTCGAGGTAATCCAGGGCCGCAGTGGCCTCGCAGAAGGTAGCCGAGGCACCGGTCGGTATCGACAGCGTGTCGAGGAACGTCTTGCAGTAAGCCTTGGAGGCCTCGAGCCGGGCGCCGGCCGCGCCCGGCCCGAAGGTAGGAATGCCGACCGCCTCCAGCGCATCTGCCAGACCTGCAGCCAGCGGAGCCTCAGGACCCACCGCCACCAGATCGACCGACTCGCGCCGGGCGAGACTCACCAGGCCGGCCACGTCGCCGGCGCCAACCGCCACGTTCTCGCAGCGTTCCTCCTGGCCGGTGCCGGCGTTGCCGGGCGCCACCAGGATCCGTTCCACCCGGGCGGAACGGGCCAGGGAACGGCACATCGCATGCTCGCGGCCGCCACCGCCCACCACGAGCACCGCGGTCACGAACTCACTCTCCCCACACGGAGGCGAACCGGTCCTTCTGACCGAACTGCAGCTGAACGAAGCGCTCCGGCTGGAACGGGTACCGGCCGGTGAAGCAGGCGTTGCAGAAGCCGTCCTCGGCGTCCAGCGCCTGCATCAGGCCTTCGAGCGACAGGAAGGCGAGCGAGTCGGCGCCGATCTCGTCGCGTATCTCGGTCACCGACAGGCGGGAGGCGATCAGCTCATCCGGGGTGGCCATGTCTATCCCCATGTAGCAGGGACTGATGATCGGCGGACAAGCCACCCGGACGTGTACCTCCGAGGCCCCGGCGTCGCGCAGCATACGCACCAACTGCCCGCCGGTCGTTCCCCGCACGATCGAGTCGTCGACCATCACGATCCGCCGGCCGGCGAGGTTGTCGCGGAGCGGATTGAACTTCATGGCGACCCCGGCGTCGCGCAGATCCTGGGTCGGCTCGATGAAGGTCCTGCCCACATAGCGGTTCTTGATCAGCCCCTCGGTGTAGGGCAGGTTCGCCTCCTGGGCGAACCCGACCGCGTGGGGTGTCCCAGAGTCGGGGACCGACAGGACAAGGTCGGCCTCCACCGGGGCTTCGCGGGCTAGCTGGCGGCCGAGACGCTGGCGGACGCTGTGCACCAGCTTCCCGTCATGCACGGTGTCGGGCCGGGAGAAGTAGATGTGCTCGAAGGTGCAGAAAGCGCGCGGCGGTGGCGGCGGGCCGCCCGGGCTGATGTGAAGACCGCGGGCGTCGATGCGGGCGATCTCCCCCGGTTGCAACTCCGCCACGAAGTCGGCCCTCGTTGTGGAGAAGGCGCAGGTCTCCGAAGCCAGGATGTAGCCGCCCTCGATCTCCCCGATCACCAGCGGACGGAACCCCCAGGGGTCCCGTACTCCGTAGACGGCCTCGCGGGTGAGGATGGCCAGCGAGTAGGCCCCTTCGGCCCTCTGCATGAGCGAGCGGATCCGGTCCAGGCGGCTACCTTGCGCCGCCGCCAGGAGGTGCGCCATCAACTCGGTGTCGGAGGAGGTCTGCAGGCCGACGCCACTCTCCAGGAGCTCCCGGCGGAGCCGCGGCGCGTTCACGAGGTTGCCGTTGTGTGAGACCGCCAGGGGACCGTCGATGGTCTCGATGACATAGGGCTGGACGTTGCGGAGGGTCGATCCACCGGTGGTGCTGTAGCGGGTGTGGCCGATGGCGGCGTCGCCTCTCAGACCGGCCAGGACGTCTTCGTTGAAGACCGAGCCGACCAGGCCCTCGCCCTTGTGCACATGGGCGAAACGACCGTCGTAGCTGACGATCCCGGCGGCTTCCTGACCGCGATGTTGGAGGGCGAAGAGCCCGAAGAAGGCGATCCGGGCCACCTCCCGATCCCTCGCGTAGACGCCGATCACCCCGCACTGCTCGCGTGGGCTGTCCCGGTCCGCGCCGGGAATCATGACCGGCGCCCGAGTCTGCGCCGGGCCGCCAGAGCCCGCTCAAGGGCGCGCTCGGCGGAGGTGTCGGTACATGTGATATGGCCCATCTTGCGGCCGGCCCGCACCTCCTCCTTGCCGTAGAGGTGGATGTGAACGCCGGGGTCGGCCAGCGCAGCCGACCAGTCGGGCGGCCGGGCGGAGCCGTCGCCCCACAGGTCCCCGAGAAGCTGGACCATGGCCGCCGGGCGGCAGGCCCCGTCACCGAGGGGCAAGCCGCATATGGCCCGCAGCTGGCGTGCGAACTGGCTGGTCGGGGCCGCCTCGATGGTGCAGTGGCCGCTGTTGTGGGGCCGGGGTGCTATCTCGTTGACGACCAAGTCCTCACCCGTCACGAACATCTCCACACAAAGTACTCCGACCAGGTCGAGGTGACGGGCGATCGCGGTGGCGAGTTCCAGCGCTGAGGCGGTCACGCCGGGAGGAACCGACAAGGCGGGGGTGACGGTCGTGTCGAGGATGCGGTCGACGTGGACGTTCTCCATGACGCCATGATGGGCCACGTCGCCGTCGATCCCGCGAGCCACGATGACCGAGATCTCCGCATCGAAGGGAACCACTTCTTCGACTACCAGGCGCTCGCCGTCGAGCCCGCCGACCACCTGGCGCGCTGCGGCCTCATCCACTGCCGTCAGCCGTACCTGGCCTCGGCCGTCGTACCCGAACCGGGCTCGTTTGGCGATCACCGGCGGCCCGAGCTCCTCCATGGCCCGGACCAGCTCGGTCGCGGTGGTGACCTCTCGGAAGGCAGCCACTGGAGCCCCGGCCGCCATCAGGGCGCGCCGTTCGCGAACTCGGTCCTGGGCAGCCGCTATGACCCGCCCGGCCGGCCGCACGGGTACGCCCGCGCGGGTGGCTAACTCCCCCAGCAGACCTACCTCGACGTTCTCGAACTCCCAGGTGATGACGTCGCATAGGTCGACGAAGCGCTCCAGGGCCTGGTCGTCGTCATAACCGGCCGCCACCTCGACTTCGGCGACCCGCCCACCCGGAGTGTCCTTGGCCCCTCCGGTCAGCACAGCTACGCGGTACCCGAGCCGGTGCGCCTCGAAGGACAGCATCCTTCCGAGCTGCCCGCCACCCACGATGCCGATGGTGGCGCCCGGCGCCAGAACGGGTGCCATCACAGCTCGAGCTCGCTCGCCATGACCTCGGCGGCTCGCCCGGCACGGTAGGCGGTGAGCCGCTCCGCCAGCTGCGGATCGTTGCGGGCCAGGACGGCCACAGCGTAGAGCCCGGCGTTGGCCGCCCCCGCCTCCCCGATCGCCATGGTGGCCACCGGCACCCCGGCGGGCATCTGGACGATCGACAGGAGCGAGTCCATACCCTTCAGAGCCCTGCTCATGATCGGAACGCCGATCACCGGGACGATGGTGTGCCCGGCCACCATCCCAGGGAGGTGGGCGGCACCCCCCGCGCCGGCGATGATGGCCTGGAGTCCCCTCCCGGAAGCCGATTCGGCGTAGTTCACCATCAGGTCCGGCGTGCGGTGCGCGGAGACCACCCGGCACTCGTGCGGAACACCGAAGTCCTCAAGCACCTCGGCGGCGCGGCGCATGGTGGGCCAGTCGGACTCGCTGCCCATGATAACCCCGACGAGTGGTCGATCGGTCACGCTGTTGCTCCTACCCTGTCGCTCGCGGCGCGGCCGTCAGGGAGTGCGGTAATGCATATGGTAGGCGCGCACCGCCGCGACGGCTCGCGGTGCTGCCGGGTAGGGGGCCGGCGCGAGCGGCCGGCCGGTAAGGGCCTCGAACACTTCCAGATACGCTCGCGCGGCCGTGGCGGCGAGGTCGCTGCCGAGCGGTGGGGGGTCGCCGTCACCGGTGAAGCCCTGCGCGGCATACGCGAGGCGCACCAGTTCCTTGTCCAGGTTCTCGGGCTCGGCGCCGGCGGCGCGGCGCTCCTCGACGGTAGCGCTCCGCCAGAAGCGCGACGAGTCGGGTGTGTGTACCTCGTCGATGATGACGACGCGGCCGTCAGGGTCGAGCCCGAACTCGTACTTGGTGTCGACCAGCGCCAGGCCCGCCTGCTCGGCCGCCTGCCGGCCCCGCTCGAACACGGCGAGCGCCACGCTCCGTATCTCCTCCCAGGTCCCTGCCTCCACCAGGCCATCCTCCACGATGTCGCGCTCGGTGATCGGCCGGTCGTGGGCACCCGCAGCTCCCTTGGTGGTGGGAGTGATGACTGGCCGGGGCAGCGGATCGTTCTTCCGCAGCCCGTCCGGGAGGCGGATGCCGTAGGCGTGGCGGGTGCCGGCCGCGTACATGGTCCAAAGCGAGGTGCCGGTGCTGCCGGTGAGCCGGCTCCGGACCACCACCTCCACCGGCAGCGGTCGGCACTTACGGGCGATCATCACGTTGGGATCCGGTGTCGCGACCGCATGCGTGGCGACCAGGTCGGCGATGCGGTCGAACCACCAGGCCGACAGCTGGTTGAGAACCTGGCCCCGGTACGGGACCGTCCCCAACACCCGGTCGAACGCGGACAGGCGGTCGGTGGCGATCAGCGCCAGGTGCTCACCCAGATCCACCACGTCGCGTACCTTGCCCCGCACCACCGGACCGATGTCCTCCACGGCGGCGGGGTCGATCCCGGTGAACGGGCGGGCCATCGCCGAGCCGAGGTCGAGGCCGGGCGCCTTAGGAGCATGCCGAGAACGGCGGGGATGGGTTGGCCCGCCACGTGTCGACCTGCCGTTCCGTTGCCGGCTATCGGGCCAACTGGACATTTCTCAGCACACTCCTACCGGGCGGCATCGACGAACGCCTCGAAGATGGCCAGGCCCAGGCCGCCGGGCGGGCCGCCCGGTCGTTGCCAGTCGACCACGTGATCCTCCGGATGTGGCATCAGCCCGACCGCCGTCCCCGTCGGGTCGCAGAGACCGGCGATGTCGGCCACCGAGCCATTGGGGTTCGCCGGGTAGCACCCGCCCGCCACCCGCTCAGGTTCCGTGTGGCTGTCCTCCGACATGTAGCGGAAGGCGATCAGCCCGTCGGCCTCCAGGGTTCTGGCGACCTCTGGATCGGCCACGGCCACCCGGCCCTCGCCATGGGCCACCGGGCAACGGATCAGGGCGCCCTCGATGGCGCTCAGCCAGCCGGAACGGCAACCGGGCTCGACGCGCAGGTTCACCCAGCGACACTCGAAACGCCCGTGAGCGTTGTCGGTGAGCGTCACCCGCCTCGGCGCTCCCGGTTCCCCGAGGAGGCCGGCCTTAAGCAGCGCCTGGAAGCCGTTGCAGATTCCCAGTACCGGCCGCCCCGACCGCACGGCCCCGGCCAGCTCCTCATACAGCCACGTCCGGAGTTCGAGAGCCAGGCGGGCGCCGGCGCCCAGAGCATCGCCGTAGGAGAATCCGCCGGGAAGCACCAGCGCGGCGAAGGCGGACATCGAGGCCGCTCCGGCCCGCAGATCGTTCATGGAGACGATGCTCGGGTCTCCTCCCGCCAGCTCCACGGCCAGCGCGGCCTCGGCATCGCGATTGGTCCCCGGGGAGTGGAGGATGAGGACCGGCGGCGCGGCTACGGCATTCTCCTTCGGGCTGTTCTCATGGGGTCCTGTCTCCTGAAGACCGTCCGTCCGGGGCTGATCCCCGTCCGGTGAAGGCTCGCACCGCCGCATCGAGGTCGATCGTAACCGGCTTCCGCCCGGCCGCCGGCCCGGTCACACCTATACGGATCGAGGGCGCTGCGGTCACCGCACCGATAGGGCGCCCGAGCGAACCCAGCCGGGCCGCCAGATGGTCGCGCCGGGCCCGGGGCGCCTCCAGCAGCAACCGGCCCGGGGCTTCGTTGGTGAGCGCGACCACGAGACTCTCCCCCGGAGCGGGGACGGTCGCCTCCACCCCGAGCCGGCCGCCGACGGCCATCTCGGCGACCGCCGCGGCGACACCGCCGTCGCTCACGTCGTGGGCGGCGGTGACGCTTCCCTCGGCGATCAGCCGGTGCACCGCCAGGTAGCGCCGCAGGGGATCCTCCACCGCCGGAGGGACCAGCCGGTCACCGATGCCCAGCAGTTCGTCCACGAGCGAGCCTCCGAGCCGCTCCGAGCCCTCCCCCACCAGCCAGAGATCGTGACCGGCGCGGGTGAGGGCGCTGCCGAGTGTCCGGTGCAGGTCGGGAACCAGTCCCAGGGCCGAGATGAGCAGCGTGCCGGGGATCGCCTCCCCTGCGTACTCGTTGAACAGGCTGTCCTTGCCCGAGATGAAGGGCATGCGGTAGCGGCGCGCCCCCTCCAGGCATCCTTCCACCGCTCTCACCAGCGATCCGAGCCGGTCCGGCTTGGTGGGGTCGCCCCAGCAGAAGTTGTCGAGCAGGGCGACACGTCGCGGATCAGCCCCCACCGCCACGAGATTTCGTACCGCCTCGTCGATGGCGTGCATGGCCATCGCCCAGGGATCGAGCCGCCCGATACGCGGGTTGATACCCACCGCCAGCGCCACGGCCCCGTCATGGTGCCAGGTGTCCAGGGGCTTGAGCACCGCGCCGTCTCCCGGACCGTCTGACCGGACGCCGACGAACGGCCGGCCGACGGTTCCTCCCCGGACCTCGTGGTCGTAGGTCCGGACGATGGCCTCCTTCGAGGCGACGGTCGGATGGGACAGGAGGTCGAGCACGAGCCGGGCCGGGTCGGCATCCGGCACGTGCACGGGCTCCGGTGTGGGGTCGGCCCAGCGCCCGACCATCTCGCGTCGCGGAACGCCCCCGTGCAGGAAATCCATGGGGAGATCGACCACCGGGGTTTCGGCGTAACGCACCACCAGGCGGCCGGTGCCGTTGAACGAACCGAGGTCGGTCATCTCCACGCCGTGGCGGTCGCACAGGCGGCCGAGGATCTCGACCTTGTCCCCCGGCACCGCCAGGACCATGCGCTCCTGGGCCTCGGACAGCCAGATCTCCCACGGTTCGAGACCCTCGTACTTCAACGGCGCCCCCGCCAGATCCACTTCGGCGCCGAGGTGCTCACCCATCTCGCCAACCGCCGAGGAGAATCCGCCCGCGCCGCAGTCGGTGATGGCGTGGTACAGACGCAGGTCGCGAGCCTCCTCGACCACCTCGATACAGCCCTTCTCGGTGATCGGATCGCCGATCTGCACCACCGTCCCGGCCTGTTCAGCGGTGGCCGCGTCCATCCCGGCGGAGGAGAAGGTGGCGCCGTGGATGCCGTCCCGACCGGTCCGGCCTCCGATGGCGATGATCCGGTCACCGACCCTCGGCTCGGTGGGATGCGATCCGGATGGCAGCAGGCCCAGCGCCCCGCAGTAAACGAGCGGATTGGCGATGTATCCCTCGTCGTAGAGCACCGCGCCGTTGACGGTGGGAAGGCCCAGCTTGTTGCCGTAGTCGCCTATTCCGGCCACCACTCCGTCGCGAACCCTACGGGGATGCATGACACCGGCCGGCAGATCCCGGTCGGGCAGGTCGGGAGGCCCGAAGCAGAGGACGTTGGTGCAGGCGATGGGCCGCGCCGACACTCCCATCACGTCCCGAACCACCCCGCCCACGCCCGTGTTGGCACCCCCGAAAGGTTCAAGTGCCGATGGATGGTTGTGGGTCTCGACCTTAAAGGCAAGGTCGAAGTCATCGTCGAAGGCCACGATGCCGGCGTTGTCGTCGAAGGCCGAGCGGAGCCAGGGTGGATCGAGCTCCTCGGTGACCGTCCGGAGGGCCGCGAGCAGGCCGTCGTAGCGAGCCACGGTGATGGAGCCGTCCGCCCTGGTGTGCTCCAGGCGAACGCGAGCCCGGAACGTCTTGTGCATGCAGTGCTCCGACCATGTCTGGGCCAACGTCTCGAGCTCGGCATCGGTCGGATCCCTTCCCTCGCGCCCGAAGTGTTCCTGGATGGCATGCATCTCGGCCAGATCCAGCGAGAGGAGGCGTTCCCGGCTGAGACTCAGGAGATCGGCATCCGCCAGACCGGACAGCGTGACGGATTCGACCCTTGCGCCCGCGGTGGCCGGCGCGTCGAAGGACGGAGGTATGGGACTGAGCGAATGCTGCTCGATCGTGTCGTTGGCCAGCAACCGACTGCTTATGGCCGAAACGGCGGCCGTGTCAAGGTCGCCGATCAGCTCGTACCGGCGGGCCGTGGAAGCCAGCACGGGGGGCAGGCCGAGGGCCGCCGCGGCCCGCTCGAGCTCCCGGGCCTCGGTGTCCGTGACGCCCGGGCGCGGCGCAACCTCCACTGCCGGATGGGGGATGGTGGCCGGGGAACCCACCACCAGCTCGTCCACCACCGGGTCGACCAGGACCTCGCGGCAGAGCCGGTCGATGTCGGCCGCGGACAGATCTCCCTGCACGTAGTGGACCCTGCTGACCCGGCAGGCGACCAGGCCGGGTACGCCCAGGTGGCGAGCGCCCTCCACGATCCGGTCCGCTCGCGGGTCATCGGAGGATGTCACCTGGATGCGTACCGGCACGCCGCTGCCTCCCCCTACCGCCTTGCCTACGTGGGTGGTTGGCCACTCGGGCAACCTCAAACGGCTGTCCGGCTTACGGCTATCCGGAGACCTCGTCGAGCGCGGCCAGCTGGTCCTCGGTGAGCGTCAGCGTCGCGGACTCGATCAGCGGTTCAAGTTGCTCAGGGTTGCGGACACCGGCCAGCGGCGCCGCTACCCCCGGTTGGGCGGCTACCCATGCCAGAGCGACGGAGGCCAGGCCGACCCGGTGCGACTCCGATATTCCCTCCATCACGGCGAGGACGCGCCTTCCCTGGTCGTTCAGGTAGGCGGAGGCGGCGCCGGCCCGGGGGCTGTCGACCTGCTGACCCGACGTGTACTTGCCCGTCAGGAAACCGAGCGCCAGCGCGTAGTAGGGCAGGAAAGCCCATCCCTCCCGCCGGGCGATGGGGAGGGTGGTCTGCTCGACGCCCCGCTCCACCAGGCTGTACTGCTGCTGCAGTGCGACGGGGCGGTGGAAACCTCCGGCCCGCGTGACCTGCATCCACTCCTCCAAGCGTTCCGCCGAGTAGTTGGAGAGGCCCAGGTACCGCACCTTGCCCTCGTCCACCAGCTCCGACAGGGTCCCGATACTCTCCTCGACCGGCGTGTCGGGGTCGTCGTAATGGGCGTAGTAGAGGTCGATGACATCGACGTCCAGACGTCGGAGAGAGGCTTCGATACCGGCCCTGATAGTGGCGGGAGCCAGACCCTGGTAGTCGGGATGGTGGCTGACCTTGGTGGCGATCACCATGTCGTCGCGGTTGCCCCGGTCCTTCATCCAGCGGCCGATGATGGTCTCGGACTCCCCTCCCACGTTTCCGGGGACCCAGGCCGAGTACGAGTCGGCAGTGTCGATGAAGTTGCCGCCAGCCGCGCAGTAGTCGTCCAGGACGGCGCGGGACGTGGGCTCGTCGGCCGTCCAGCCGAAGGTGTTGGTTCCCAAGCCCAGTGGGAATATCTCAAGTTCGGAGCCGTTGAGCGTTCGGCGCGGTGGGGTCATGGCTAGGGCAACCTCCTCATGTGGTGTCCCGTATTCAAGCAACCGGCAGCGGTCCATTCGTGTCACGGCCGCATGTCATAATCGGCTGGTGGTGAATCAGACAGTCGGAAGGGTGCTCGGCACCGATGATTCGACCCCACTCGAGTTCTGGGTCGCGGTCGCCAGGGGTCAGCATCTGCAGCTGGACGACATCATCGCGCTCGACCGGGTTCTGCCGACCGGCGATGTCGTATCGATCTACGGAATCGTCGGACAGGTACGGGCGCGCCATGAAGGGGCCCGGTTCGACTCCGACGTGTTCCTGATCGCCGACGGTGTCCTGCCCGCCGACGTGTCGGAGGCGGCGCAGATCCAGGTCACCCGGGTCGTACCGGAAACGTTCGTCCCGCCGCTGCCGGGCGCCGAAGTGCGCAAGGCCGAGGGCTCTGAGCGCGACGAGGCGCTCGACATGGTCGAAGTCGAACATAGGTTGCCCGCCGGCCTCACCCGCGACGGCCAGCCGGTGATGCTCGACCTCGAGTTCATCGACGGCACCAAGGGCGCCCACGTCAACATCTCGGGAATCTCCGGCGTGGCCACCAAGACCAGCTACGCAACGTTCCTGCTCTACTCGATGTTCAACTCCGGCGTGCTCGGTGCGGCCGCTACCAACACCAAGGGACTCGTCTTCAACGTCAAGGGCGAGGATCTGCTCTTCCTCGACCATGAGAACACCCGGATAGACGAGGAGGAGCGAGCGCGCTACGCCGCCCTCGGACTCGAAGCCGGGCCGTTCCGCTCCATGAGGGTGCTCGCCCCTCCGCGCAAGGGTGACCCCAACGGCACGCCGGCCACCGGCGCCCGCACCACGGGCGTTCGCCCGCTGTACTGGACAGTCGCCCAGTTCTGCGAGCAAGGGCTGCTGCCGTTCCTGTTCGCCGATGCAGAGGACGAGCGCCAGCAATACACGATCGTGGTGCAGTCGGTCACGGCCCAGCTGCAGCGCTGCGCCAGGCAGTCCCATACTGCTGACGGCGCCGTGCGGATCGACGGGAGGACGGCGCGGACGTTCTCCCAGCTCGTCAGCATCGTTTGCGACAAGCTGCTCCCGGAGGACCCGGACGAGGCCGCTGACCCGCAATGGACCGGGCGGTCGATCTACACCGGGACGATCAACGCCTTCGTACGCCGCCTTTCATCAGCGGAGCGACACGTAGCGCACCTCATCCGGGCCGATATCGACGACGCCGAAACGCATGCCATCGATCTCGACTCCCAGCAGGTGACCGTGGTCGACCTGCACATGCTCCATGACCGGGCGAAGCGCTTCGTGGTCGGCGTCGTGCTCCGGCAGGCATTCGAGGCGAAGGAAGCAGCCGGCACCGCTGAGCCATTGCAGTTCGTGGTCCTGGACGAGCTGAACAAGTACGCGCCCCGCGACTCGTCGAGCCCGATCAAGGAGATCTTGCTCGACGTGGCGGAGCGGGGCCGCAGTCTCGGGATGATCCTCATCGGCGCCCAGCAGACGGCCAGCGAGGTGGAGCGGCGGGTGGTCTCGAACTCCGCGGTGCGGGTGGTCGGCCGGCTGGACGCCGCGGAGGCCGGACGCGAGCAGTACGGGTTCCTGCCCGCGGTCCAGCGGCAGCGGGCCACGATCCTCAAGCCCGGTTCCATGTTCGTCTCCCAACCGCGTCTTCCCGTCCCTGTTCTGCTCGAGTTCCCGTTCCCGGCCTGGGCCACCCGGGTCGCCGAGGCCGACCTGAGCGGTGGAACCGGCAATGGCCTGGCAGGCGGACCGGCCGACCAGCCCGCCGACCCCTTCGACGGACTGGTCTGAGACCGGCCTTGAAACTCCTCCACACGTCGGACTGGCACGTAGGGAAGACGATCCGGGGAGCATCCCGGGCGGTTGAGCACACCGCCGTCCTGGCCGAGATCGCGCAGATCGCGGCCCGTGAGGAGGTCGATCTGGTCATAGTGGCCGGCGATCTCTTCGACTCGGCCGCCCCGTCCGCCGAGGCGGAGAACATCGTCTACCGGGCCCTTCTCGGCCTGGCCGACACCGGAGCTGAAGTGGCCGTGATCGCCGGCAATCACGACAACCCCCGCCGGCTGCGGGCGGTCGCTCCCCTGCTGCGGCTCGGGCAGATACACGTGGTTGCCGAGCCGGCCCGTCCCGACGATGGCGGCGTGATCGGGTTGCGCACCCGTGACGGCACGGACGTACGGCTGGCGATGCTTCCGTTCGTATCGAAACGCGGCATCGTGCGGGCCAAGCACCTCATGACAAGCCAGGCCTTCGAGAACGCCCAGTACTACAGCGACCGGCTGCGGCTACTGATTGAACGCCTGTGCGAACCGTTCGGCGCCGATACCGTCAACCTGTTCACGACCCACGCCTTCGTGCTGGGCGGCCAGGCCGGAGGTGGTGAACGTCCGGCCCACCTGGTCGAGGAGTACGCCATCACGGCACAGTCCTTCCCGGTGACGATCGGGTACGGCGCGCTCGGCCACCTCCACCGTCCGCAGAGCGTCAGGCACCCCCTCCACTACTGCGGCTCGCCGCTGCAGCTCGACTTCGGCGAAGCCGAGCAGGCCAAGCAGGTGAACGTGGTCACCATCGAACCGGGCACACCGGCGGGTGTCGAAACGGTGCGCCTCACGGCCGGCCTTCCGCTGCGGACGCTGACGGGGACCCTCGAGGAACTGAGTTCGACGGACGTGGACGACAACGCCTGGCTGAAGGTGGTCGTCCAGGGCCCCGGCCGGGCCGGGCTGGCGCAGACCGTGCGAGAACTCCTCGGTCCGGGCGTGGTGGACGTCCGGGTCGAATCACCTGCTTCGGAAGCTCGAAGACGAAAACTCGATCATCGCAGCCGGTCGCCCCAAGAGGTCTTCGACGAATACCTGAAACACAAGAACATCGAGGACCGACGGGTCCGCGACCTATTCGGTGAGTTGCTCGATGAGCAGAGCGATGCAAGTGCCGGACTCCGCGTATGAGACCCCTGCGGATCTCGATGAAGGGCTTCGGGGCGTTCCGCGAGTGGACGGACATCGATCTCGCCGATGTCGACTTGGTCGCGCTGGTAGGACCGACCGGGTCGGGCAAGTCGACGATCATCGACGCTATCACCTTCGCCCTCTACGGCACGGTCGCCCGCTACGAGAACAACCAGCTGGTGGCACCGGCGATCAACCAGACAAGCAACGAGGCTCGCGTGTCTCTCGAATTCGGACTTGACGGGCAGATCCTGACAGCTACCCGTATCGTGCGCCGGACTACGAGTGGCAGGGCCGCTACCAGGGAAGCACGTTTGGAGCGGGGTGACCATGTTCTCGCCGGCGACGTCACCTCCATGTCTCAAGAGGTCAAGGGGCTTCTGGGACTCGATGTGGAGCAGTTCAACCGGACGGTCGTGCTCCCGCAGGGTAAGTTCGCCACTTTTCTCCATGACAACCACAAAGACCGTCAGTCCACTCTCGTCCGCCTACTCGGAATGGAGTGGTACAGGCGGATAGGCGCAGCCGCACGCGGACGGGCCGCGTGGGCTAAGGCCCAAACCGGTGCCCTTAGGGCAAACCTCGCCAGCGAGACCAGACACCTCACGGACGAGCGAAGGGCGGCCCTCGAGCACCGCGTCACCCAACTCGACACCGCACGGACCAGGTTCAAGGCCGATCTAGAGGCGATAAACGACCTCGATAACGAACTGCACAACCTCGATGACGGCATCAGACGGCTCAGTGACCAGATCGACCGTATGGAGAGCGTCGTGGCACCGGACGGTGTGGCCGAGTTGGCTGACCAGATTACCAACGCGACCAGGGAGCGGACCGACGCGGAGGAAAACCGAAGACGAAGGAGTACCGAGAGGCTACGTGCCAAGGAGGCTCTTCGCGACGGTCCAGATATCGCCACCGTGCGCCTCGGGCTGGAAGAACATGCCAAGCTCGCCCAACAGAGCCGCGAGTACGACGACGTCGCCAAGCGACTCGACACAGCGGTACGAGAGTACGCGTCCGCGAAACGAGCGGCCGACCGAGTTCAGAAGGAGCAAACGGAGCTGGATCGGTGCGTTGAGGAAGCCCGAGAAGCGGAGAGGACTGCCCGAACTGCCCGAGAAACAGCTGTCACGACCACACAAGTCGACACCTGGTCGAAGACACACAGCCGCTATAGCGATGCTTCCAAGCATGCCAGGGCAACAGATGAGGCAGTTAGGTCGGCCGAGGAATCGATGCGACCACTTGAAAAGGCACTCCGGGACGCCGAGTCTGCTGCATCAGGGAGTTCGGCCCGCGTAGACGACCTTCGACAGCGCGCCGGTATCTTGGGGCATGTCCATCTACTCGAAGTAGGTTCGGACTGCCCGTTGTGCTTGCAGGAAGTACACGAACTTCCCGCTCACGACCTGGACACCGAGCTTCGACAGGCCGAAGCGCACAATGCGGTGGTCCTCTCCGCTCTAGATAAAGCCAGGCAGGCGTGCAAAGATGCCGAAGCAGTCCGGATGAAGCGACGCGCGGAGGCGTCCTCGGCGCTGAAGGCTCTAGGAGGCTATGAAGCCGACATCGCTTCCATTCCACCCTCTAACCAACTCGGCGCGCTGCGGACGAAGGCTGTCGAATTGGAAGCGGCCGTTGGAAAAGCTAAGAGTTCGACCCAGCAGGCCGAGACCGCCGCACGACAACACCGGGAATCAGCGGCTCATGCGAAGGTGATCGAAGCATACGATGCCGTGAACAGACAAATGAACCGACTCCGAGGCTCCAAGGACACCCTCGAATCTGAACTCACTTCCCTTCGGAACCGAGTCCTTGCGCTTCCGCGCGAAGACGCACTTCACTCTGAACTCGCCAAAGCCGAGCGTCTAGAGGCGGAACTGAGAGAAGCCGACGGTAGGTTCGAGGACGCCGAAACCGAGTACCAAGGCGCGTCCGCCCAACTAGCCGCCGTCGACGGTCAACGTGAGCAAGCTATCGAACTGTTCCATGCCAGTCGCGCTCAAATCGCTGAGTTCGAACCACCGATAGCCGATACGACCGACCTAGTCCGAGCCTGGACAACGCTGACTGAGTGGACTCAGCGCGAGGCGCGGGCCGGCGCCACCAAGCACGGTGCTGCAGCAGAAAACAAGTCTGTCACCGAACAACTCCGTGCCGAGCGCCTCGCCAACCTGCGAGATAGATGCGTCCACCTTCTCGACAACGTCGCCACCGACGCAACTGTGTCTGAACTGGGTGACCTGCTAACCGAGCACGCTGCCAGCGCCGCGGCGAATCTAAAGCACTTCGACGAAGAACGTCACAGACTGGAGAACCTGAGAAAACAGATCGCCTACCGGACCGAGCAAGCCGAAGTGGCGGACGAACTCGGATACCTTTTGCATGCCGATCGCTTCGGGGGTTGGCTCATGGAAGCAGCAATGGAGGTACTGGTCGAGCCGGCGACAGCGCGGCTCCTTGAGTTGTCGGGCGGCCAATACTCGCTCGAAGTTCAGCAGCGTGACTTCGCGGTACGCGATCACACCAACGCCGACGAACTCCGGATGACCCGAACACTCTCAGGTGGCGAGACCTTCTTAGCCTCCCTGTCGCTCGCGCTAGCGCTCGCTGACGCCACCGCCGAAATAGCGGCCGAGGGCGCACCGAGGATGGAATCGATCTTCCTGGACGAAGGATTCGGAACCCTCGACCCCCATACTCTCGACACCGTCGCCACCGCAGTCGAGGAGCTCGGTACCACCGGGCGCTTCGTGGGGATCGTCACCCATATCCGGGAGCTCGCCGACCGCATGCCGGTACGGCTCGAAGTCACCAAGACGGGAGGGGCCGCCACCGTCGAACGGATCGAGACCTGATGGACTTCAGCGTCGAGTCGTGGGCGCCGGAATACGGATCGTCCATCAACCTGCCTTCCGCAGACGACGCCGACGACCAGGCCGTTGCCACCGTCGAGCGGCCGCTCGATGCGTGGGCCCCGATCGAACCGGAACCGTCGAGTACGCCTGATGAGATCGCGTTCATCGACGGCATCCAGCGCATCGACGCCAGGATCTGGATCCACGAGAACGGGATCTCCACGCCTGCCGTCTGCGTTTCGATGGCCGCCGGCGCAACGGTCTGCACGCCTGGCGCCGCCACCACCCACGGCGTCGAGGTGGTCCGCTCGCTCATCGCCCCTGCCTCGTCAAACGCGGCCCCGATCGTCACCCGCCACGCCACCTACGAGTTCGTACCCGCCCAGGACACCACACCTGAAGCCACCTACCTAGCCATTCACGGACGCCGCACCGAACTCGAAATCGGTGTCGCCCGGTCCGTTACCAGCGACCTCATCGTGTTCGACGGCCCGCTCCGCGGGCAAACCGACCGCCAGAGTGTCGGCTACGTCAAGACCCATCACAAGATCTACCTCCCGAACGAGGTTCAGGCGATACTCGGCAGCCTCGATGATGGACAGCGAACCCCCCTCTTTTTCCTCAGCGGAGGCCCCAGTGGTCGCTGGTCCTGGTACCTGCGCCTGCCCGGCCCTCGGGTTCACCCCATGTCCGGGATCGTCCGGCTCGAGCTCGCGGGAACAGGCACGGTGAGCGAGGCTGTCGCCCGAGCCGAGATCGTCAGCGCCTGCCTTCCACGCTTCGCCAGCGAGTCCCACAAGGAGGCCCGGGCGCCGCAGAACCTGTACCCGATAAGCGGAATCGAGCGAGAACTCCGTAGACGGCTAGGGGATGCCCCGCTGCTCGAACGCGCCCTGCGCGTCGCCGCAAGAAGGAATATCAAGGAGTGGCTGCTCGCGCCGGAAGCGCGCACCGAGACGCCGACACCCCCGAGAGAGCAACTCCCCCGCCGCTAGCGTCCCGCACCGGCAAGAACGCGAAAATCGCCACGCCAGGCCCCACCCTGCGGGCCCTCCCCCACCGCCGCCACCTTGGTCGGGGCGCGTCCGCCCAAGCCCTTGGGTGGGGCACTCCCGAACGATTTGATCCCTCGCGCGGTCCGGTCGACGTCGGTGCCGGACCGCTGGTAATTACGGTATCCAACAACCTATAGCGAGGGTGTGACAGGTTCAACCCCCTTGTTGGTAGGCAACCGCCCGGACCGAAATGTGCCGAGCGTGTCGTCCGAGCATTGATGGCGTGATCATCCGCGTTAAGTGACCAGGCGAAGGACCGAACCGGAGGCGGGGAACACGAAGACAACAGCAGCGTGCGCTGTCCGGCCCGCAATGTCACCAGTCGATCAGTCGACAGTGCCGGGCGGAACAACCCAACGGCACGTCTGTCCGGTGACCGAAGAAATGAGATCGAAGTCCTTGTCATAGTGGAGAACGACACGACCCGCCGCCTCCGCCGCGGCAGCAACGAGCAAGTCGGGTATCTTGCGACCCCTCTGACTCTTGATTGCGAGCAACCGCTGCACTTGGAGAGCTCTCCGTAGGTGCTGGGCGGTGGTCTCAACCAGTAGGAACACGTCGAGAGCCCCCATGAGTCGATCCCACTCTGTTTCGTTGCGCGCCGAGAACCCGATCTCAAGGTCGCTGATCCCGGCCCGCGCAGCCAGTCCGGCGCCGGCGAGTGGACGGACCACCCCCCTCACTGACGGCTCGCGGAGGCGGGTTAGGACGCTCTTATCGAGCAGATAGGTCACCGCCATGCCTCGTCACGGTCCGCGAGGTCGGTGCCGGCCAGGACGTCCAACGCCCTAGCTACTCTCGGATCTCGGTCCACCGCGGCAAGGCGAAGCGCCCGGTTCACCGTATCCTTGATCGTCACCGTACGGAGTTCCGCCCGCGCCGCGCTCAATGCCTCCTCATCGAGATCGATCAAGTGTTTCGCCATACCCCTCAGTATATATGCTGGTCGTCTGATATATACGCCCCAAGATGCTGCCGCCCGCATGTTTCGGGATCCCGGACTCTCCGCCGTACCGCTGAAAACGGCCGCCCTCCCCTCTTGGCTATCAGGCGGTGGACGGAACCGGAGGCGGTGAGTGCACCCCGTAGAACATCTCCCCCGCCGCTAGTGTCCTGTATCGGAAAAGAACGCGAAAATCGCGCCCAGCGGGCTTCGCCCGACGGGCCCTCCCCCACCGCCGCCACCTTGGTCGGAGCGCGTCCGCCCAAGCCCTTGGGTGGGGCACTCCCGAACGATTTGATCCCTCGCGCGGTCCGGTCGACGTCGGTGCCGGACCGCTGGTAATTACGGTATCCAACAACCTATAACGAGGGTGTGACAGATTCAACCCCCTTGTCGCCCTGCAACAACCCAGAGCGAATACGCCGAGCGTGTCGATCCGAGCGGTTGGCGCGTGATCATCCGCGTTCGGCTGCCAGGCGGAGGACCGAGCCTGAGGCGGTAAGCACGTAGACCTCCCCGGCGTGGTCCGTGCCGAAGGCGACCACCTGCCCGGCTATGCCCACCTGATCGGTCCAGTCACGCGGCTCGTCGAACGGCCCCTCCACCGGGAAGCTGCGCAGGTAGCCCCCGCAATAGTCGGAGAACAGGTAGTGCCCGGCCAGCTCGGGAATCGCCGCCCCCCGGTAGACCACCCCTCCGGTGATCGAACACGTCCCTGAGTCGGTGTGGGGAACCTCGAGCACCGGCAGAGTGAGGCCGGAGGCATCGCATCCCGACGGGGGATCGAAGCAGTGGAGCCCTTCGGTGATCGGCCAGCCGTAGTTCAACCCCGCGGTCTCCAGCGGCGCTACCGAGACCTCCTCGAAGAGGTTCTGGCCGACATCGGCAATGATGACCGTTCCCGACAGCTCGTCAATGGTGAATCGCCAGGGATTGCGCAGGCCTATCGCCCACACCTCGGGAGCCGGGAAAGGGTTGCCGGCCGCAGGGATCGCCAGGCCCTGCTCGGACACGTCGAACCTCAACAGCGCTCCCAGCGGCGAGCGGTCGTTCTGCCCGTGTCCGTAACGGTCTCCGGCGCCTCCGCCGTCTCCCAGACCCATGTAGAGGTAACCGTCGGGGCCGAACAGGATCATCCCGCCGTTGTGGTTGGCAGCCGGCTGCGGCGTCCTCCACAGGACCGTCCCGGTCGGATCCGCCTGCCCGCCCTGCTCCACGAACTCGGCTAGGACCGTGTCGCCGTCAAGCGCCGTGTAGTGCACGAAGATGCGCCCGGACTCCGGATAGTCGGGAGCGAACGCCAGTCCCAGCAGTCCCTGCTCCCCGCGGTCCCGGACCCGGTCGGTGATGTCCAGGAGCGGGACGGGATCGACTCCGGCCTCGTCCCACAGCCAGACGGTCCCCTCCTTGGAGGCGATCGCCATCAGGTCGGAACCCGGATAGTGCTCCGCGTGGATCGGATACCCGATGACCGCTACCTCATCGTATCGGAGGCGCTCCAGCGGAGCAGGCGTCGTGACCGCCGTGGTCGGGTTCGGTTCCGGCGTCGTATCCGTCAGCGCCTGACCGGTATTGGCGACCACCGTCGTGGACGTATCGGCAGCGGGGACACCGGTTGTCGCCAGAACGGTCGTGGTCGTGGTGGTGGTCACAGGGTCGGGACCGGCGGAGGTCGTGGAAGAAGGTGCCGCCGCGGTGGGCGGCGTAGTGGGCGGAATGGGATCGGGTACCCCGCTGCATGCGCCGGCCACCAGAACCAACCCGACCAGAAGAATCCTCCGAACCACGACCGGACACGATACCGCCGCAGGGCCGGCTACCGGCTACGACAGTTAGAGTCGCGCCGGGGCAACAGGAGGAGGCGCGTGGCCGAACTGGTGCGAAACGACAGGAAGACCATCTTCGGTTGGGCTATGTATGACTGGGCCAACTCCGCCTTCTCGGTCACTATGGGCGCCATCGTCGCGGCCTTCTTCAGCAGCGTGATCGTGGGTGATGAGGGATGGAACGGCTTGTCGGCCGAAACCATCTGGGCCTGGGTCATATCCGGTGGTTCCACCGTTCTCTTCCTGATGATGCCGATCCTCGGCGCGGTGGCCGACCACACCTCGTCCAAGCGCCGGTTCCTCCGTACCTCCGCGCTGGCAGGCGCCGTTTTCGTGCTGGTGGCGCCGTTCGTGCCCGATGGGGCGGTCCCCTGGTTCATACTGGTGGTACTCGTGGCCCATATCGGGTTCGTAGCATCCAACGTCTTCTACGACGCCTTCCTGCCGGGGCTGACCACCGAAGACACGATCGACCGGGTGTCCTCGAAGGGGTTCGCCTACGGGTATGTAGGGGGAGGTCTCTACCTGGTACTGGCCTTGGGCCTGCTACTGGCGAGCGGCGAAGGCGGTCTCACGGGACTGTCGAGTAGCGGGGCCGCCCGGCTCGCCATCTTCGGCTCGGGCGTGTGGTGGGCGGGCTTCGCCCTATACGCGCTGCGCTACCTGCCCGAAACCGGCGAGGCCCTGCCCCTGCCGCCCCGATACCGGCATTTCCGACCGTGGCGCGCCTACACGGCCATCGGTTTCGGCAGGACTTTGGTGACCATCAGAAAGCTCCGCGGGTTTCCCCAGCTCCTGCTGTTCGTGGCCGCATTCATCTTCTACAACGACGGCACCCAGACGGTGATCTACATCTCCGGCTCCTATGCCGCGGACACGCTGGACCTCGACATAACCGTCATCACGCTCGCCTTCCTGCTGGTGCAGTTCGTCGCCTTCGGAGGCGCACTGTTCTTCGGAGTGATGGCCGAGCGGATCGGACCGAAGCGAGCCATACTGTGGTCCATCGTGGTCTGGGCGCTGGTGTCCGCAGGCGCCTACTTCCTTCCCGCCGGGCAGGCTCTGCCGTTCTTCCTGGCGGCCGTGATCATCGGATGGGTGCTGGGCGGTATCCAGGCGCTGAGCCGCAGCCTGTATGCAACGATGATCCCCGAGGGGTCCGAGGCCGAGTTCTTCGGCTTCTACAGCGTGTTCTCCAAGTTCTCGGCCATCTGGGGGCCGCTGGTGTTCGGCATTGTCAGTAACGTATACGGATCCGGTCGCCCAGCCATCCTCTCCATCGTGGTCTTCTTCGTCGTCGGGGGCGTACTCTTGGCGAAGGTGGACGTGGACGAGGCAAGAGCAGCCCGTAGCCGATGGGAGGCACATTGACATGACCGAAGAACCGACCAAACCGCCGGCAACTGCCGAAAGCCCCCCGTCGCCCGCTACCGAGAGCCCTGCCCCCACCGCCGAGAGTCCCGAGCGGCTGAGGCATCGAATCAGATGGGGCTTGGTGACGCTGGCGGCGCTGGCCCTGGCCGTAGGGTTTCTCGCCTACCAGAACCTGGAGGTGGTACCGGTCCGGGTGTTCTGGTGGGAGTTCAACACTCCCCTGCTGGTTGTCGTGGTTGCCACGGCGGTGCTCACGCTCGTCTTCCAGACGCTGGTCGGGCTGGTCATCCGGTGGAGGAGGCGCAGGCAGCGACGAGGTTTCGAGCGCGCCGTGCGCCGGACAGGGAGGAAAGGTTGAAACCACCCCTGATAGGGCACGATTCGAGACCCGCTGTGCCGTTGGCCCGCGCAAACGGTACCCGAACGTAAGCGGCCAACTACGATGCTGACCGCATCGGGAGGTTCAGATGAAGATCACGCAAGAGTTCCAGGTCGCCGGCGCACCCGCCAACGTGTTCGGCTTCTTCCAGGACGTGGCCTCGGTGGCCCAATGCATGCCGGGCGCCGAGCTCACCGACAACCACGGCGACGGCAGCTACACCGGCTCGGTCTCGGTCCGGCTCGGCCCCATGACGGCTCGGTTCGAGGGCCGCGCCACGATTACCGCCGACCCGGACGCCATGACCGGCAACATCATCGGCAAGGGTGTGGATCGGCGCGGCGGCTCGCGAGGCAACGTAGCGGTCGACTACGCGCTGGCGGCGTCGGACGGGGGCACCATGGTGAAGGTAGACGCAGACATCACCATTTCGGGCACGGCCGCTCAGTTCGGCCGTACCGGGCTCCTCAACCAGATCACGCAGCGCCTCATCCAGCAGTTCGTGGACTGCCTGGAGGCGAAGCTTGAGGCGGAGAACCCGGAGGACGCAGCCGCTATCGAGGCCGATGACGTGAAAGGCATCTCGCTGGTCGCATCCACGGTGGGCTCCAGCGTCGCCAAGGGCGCCAAGAAGCTGCTCGGACGCGACTGAACCCGCCGGCTAGCCGAGGCTTGCTTCGATCACGTATTCCAGGCAGGCGATGAACGCCTCCATGTCCGAGCGGGGTATGGAGGGCCAGAGCCCGATACGGAGATGGTTGCCGTCCTTGTGATAGGGCTCCGTGTCGACGATCCCGTTGGCCCGCAGCGTGCCCGCCAGTCCAGCCCAGGTCAACGGCTGCCGGAAGTCGATGGTGGCGCCGATCGGTGACCGCATGCTCGGATCCGGCACGAACGGCTGCGCCATCGGGTGTTGCTCGGCCCATCCATAGAGCATCGCGCCGTTGGCGGCACACCGCCCCGAGGACCAGGCAAGACCGCCCTGCTCGTTCATCCATTCCACGGTGTCGGCCAGCATGAACAGCGTGGCTAGAGCGGGGGTGTTGTAGGTCTGGTCCTTGACCGACTGGGAAACCGCTTCCGACAGCGACAGGAACGGGGGAATCCACCGGCCCGATGCGGCAATCCTCTCGATCCTCTCCAGCGCCCTCGGGGAACACAGGGCTACGTACAGCCCACCATCCGCTCCGAAGGCCTTCTGCGGCGAAAAGAAGTAGACGTCGAACTGCGTGGGATCGACCGCTATCCCACCGGCCGCGGACGTGGCATCCACCACGGTCAGGCCATCCGCCTCCACCCGCCTGAGGGGCATGGTGACCCCTGTGGAGGTCTCGTTGTGGGTGAGGGCATAGAGATCAATGCTGTCTGATGGAGACGGCATGGGGTGCGTGCCAAGCGGCGACTCGATCACATCGGGCGCTTCGAGGTGCGGGGCGCCGGACACCACTCCGACGAACTTCGAGGAGAACGCTCCGAACTTTAGGTGCTGGCTGGCCCGCTCGATCAGGCCGAAGGCGGCCGCGTCCCAGAAGGCGGAGGCGCCTCCGTTGCCGAGCACCACCTCGTAGCCGTCGGGCAAGCCGAACAACTCGGTGAGCCCGGACCGGACCCGCCCGACCATCCGCCGCACCGTCGGGCGGCGGTGTGAAGTGCCCATGTAGGACGAGCCCGATTCCGCAAGGTGGTCCAACGTGCTCTGGCGGACCCGGGTCGGGCCGCACCCGAACCTGCCGTCGGAGGGCAGCAGATCGGAAGGTATGCGGATCGAAGTGTCTCCGGGCATGTCTATCGTTCCCTCTCCAGAACCCGATACGGAGAATCTTGATGTCAGGAGTATCGCAGCGAATCGAATCGATGGCCGAATCGGCCACCATGGCGATCACCGCCAAGGCCAGGGCCCTGCGCGCCGCCGGCCACGACGTGATCGGCTACGGCGCCGGCGAGCCCGACTTCCCTACCCCCGCCCCCATCGTGGCCGCGGCCCGAGCGGCCGCCGCCGACCCCGCGATGCACAAGTACACCCCGGCGCCCGGGCTTCCCGCCCTCCGGGAGGCGGTGGCCGCCAAGACCCGCCGGGACTCGGGCTACGAAGTGGCGCCGTCACAGGTGATCGTCACCAACGGCGGCAAGCAGAGTGTCTACACGGGGGTCCATTGCCTGGTCGACCCCGGGGACGAGGTGCTGCTGCCGGCGCCCTACTGGGTTACCTACCCGGCGGTGGTCGAGCTGGCCGGTGGGGTCACCATCCCGCTGGAAACCGATGAGACAAGCGGATTCAAGGTCACGGTGGACCAGCTGGAGGCCGCATACACCTCCCGAACCAAGCTGCTGATCTTCGTCTCCCCCTCGAATCCGACCGGAGCCGTCTACGACGCATCCGAGATAGCCGAGATCGGCCGCTGGGCGGTGGACCGAGGCGTCTGGGTCCTGACCGACGAGATCTACGAGCACCTCGTCTACGGGGACGCATCGTTCGCGTCGTTGCCGGTCGAGGTTCCGGAACTGGCCGAGCAGTGCGTGATCGTCAACGGGGTGGCCAAGACCTACGCCATGACCGGATGGCGCGTGGGCTGGATGGTCGCTCCGGACCACGTGATAAAGGGAGCGACCAAGCTACAGGGCCACCTGACGTCCAACGTCTCCAACATCGCCCAGGCCGGCGCCATCGAGGCGGTGTCGGGCTCGCTTGACGATGTCCACATGATGCGGGAGGCGTTCGACCGGCGCCGGCGCATCATGCACCGGATGCTCAACGAGACGAGAGGTATCGACTGCATCGAGCCGCAAGGGGCCTTCTACTGCTTCGCCTCCGTGCGTGGGGCGCTCGGCAACCGGGTGGGAGACACCCGGCCCAGCACCGCTCTCGAACTGGCCGACGTCTGCATAGACCAGGCCGGTGTCGCCTTCGTCCCCGGCGAAGCATTCGGCGCGCCCGGATACGCCCGCTTCTCCTACGCCCTAGGCGACGACGATCTGGTCACCGGCCTCACCAGACTCCAGGAGCTACTGGGGACCTCTCGGTGAAAGTCCAGCCCTCTTTGCTCAGAGGACTGAGTTCTTTTACTCATATTATTGTTTAGAAATGCTCTAAGAGACTTAGGGCTATGCAGGGCCGGAGGGCTTGGGAGCGAACTGGTCGATAAGAATCACGTTTCCCTCTGTATCGGTGAACACGATGTGGGCGGGGCCCGTGCCCGCGGGGTCGGTATCCGTCGTCATCTCGACACCTCCGGCCACCAGGGACTCCCGGATCTCCCTGACGTCGGTGAATTCCGCCAGCTCCGATCCGTCCTGGCTCAGGCCGGGGTTGAAGGTGAGGATGTTGCCCTCGAACATGCCCTTGAACAGGCCGATGACCGCCGTCCCGTTGACCATCATCACGTAACCCATCCCGTCGCCCCCGAAGCGGGAGAAGCCGAGCTTCTCGTAGAACGCCTGGGCCTCCGCCAGATCCTCGACCGACAGACTCACCGAGAATGCACCTAACTCCATCCCTCCCGCAACCTCCCGCGCTCTCCATCGGTGATGCAAGCAGGTTTCTACAGGTATGCAGCCCGGGACCCCGCCATGCCAATCAGCCGGCCTCTCGCCCCAGACGAAGGTTCATCGACCGTGCAACCGGCACGCCCACATAGAGATCAACGACTTCACCGAGGCCAGCATCAAGCTGCGCGACCTTGTCGGGTGTCAGGGCCGCCGCCAATTCCTCACCTATTCGGTTCTGTCGGAAGTGCGGCACCGCCAACGTCTCAGCAGTCTCCCAGCGCGACGTGTTCGGGGCGGACGGGGGTGCGGTTGAGCTCCAGGCCGGTGGCGTCGCGGATGGCGGCCACCACTGCTGCGGTGGAGGACACGGTGGGCGGCTCCCCCACTCCCTTGGCGCCGAACGGGCCGAAGGAGCTGGGTTCCTCGATCACCTCGATCTCGATGGACGGAGCATCCAGGAAGGTCGGGAGCAGGTAGTCCGTGAAGGTGGGGTTCTGGATGACACCATTCTCGACCACGATCTCCTCAAGGGTGGCGAGACCGATCCCTTGCATCGTCCCGCCTTCTATCTGGCCCACCACCGACCGGGGGTTGATCATGAACCCGACATCCTGGACCGTGTCGACCTGCACCACCCGGAACAGACCCAGTTCCGGGTCCACATCCACGACAGCCCGATGCGCTGCGAACGCGAAATCGACGTGGAGGTCGCCCTGGCCGTTCTCGTCGGGCGCGTACGTCTCCGGATGGTGGAACCGGGTGTGGTACTCGATATTCTCCCGGCCGACCAGGTCCTCCATCGGGGTAACCAGGATGCCGTCCTTCCAGACTCCCTCACCATCCAGTTCGTCGCCGCCTCCTCGCCGGAGGGCGATCTCGCGCGCCATCCGGGCCGCTTCCATGACCGCTCCCCCGGTCATCTGCGTCTGGCGTGAGGCAGACGTCGAACCGGCCGAACCGATCTTGGAGGTGTCGTCGTAGAAGACCACCACATCCTCTATTCCGAGGACGGTCCGGGCGATCTGCGCGCACGACATTCCGAGACCCTGGCCCACCTCGACCGCCGCGGTGTGCACCTCGACACCGAACGGGGTGATGGCGACCCTGGCCTCGGAGTAGTCGTCGAAACCGGCCGAGAAGCACAGGTTCTTGAGCCCGATGGCGTACCCGACCCCCCGTGTCACCATCGGGCGGGAGGTGGTCAGGCCGGTACCGCCGGGGAGAAGGCGTGGATCGTCACTGCGGTTCACCGGCGGCAGTGGCATACGGCGGAGCCTCTCGAGTATCTCGACGACCGGCGCTGACGTGTCGATCACCTGTCCGGAGGTGGCCAGAGGGTCCCCGCGGCGCAGGGCGTTCTTGATCCTGAACTCGACGCGGTCCATGCCGAGCGCATCGGCCAGCTTGTCCATCTGGGCCTCGTGGCCGAAGCAGGCCTGCACCGCCCCGAAGCCTCGCATCGCTCCGCAAGGCGGGTTGTTGGTTCGTACGGCCACCCCGTCCACCGACACCGAGTCGCACCGGTAAGGACCGGCGGCGTGGTAGACGGCGTTGCCTATCACCGAATCGCTGGTCGAACGGAAGGCGCCTCCGTCGATGATGATTCTCGCCTCGATGCGCCGGAGGGTTCCATCATGGTCGGCCTCGTGGCGCATCCAGAGCTGGGCCGGATGCCGGTGGACATGGCCCACGAAGCTCTCGGCCCGGCTGTATTCCATCTTCACCGGCCGCCCGGTGTACAAGGCGAGCAGGCAGAGATGGATCTGGAGGCTGACATCCTCCCGCGCCCCGAAGGCGCCGCCGACACCGGCGTGGTGGACCCGCACCGCGTCCTCCTCAACCCCGAGCCCGGCCACGATCTGATCACGGTCGACGTGGGTCCACTGGGTGGCGATGTGGAGATCGACACCGCCCCGCCCGTCGGGAATCGCCAGGCCGGACTCGGTGCCGAGCGGGGCCTGATCCTGCATCCCCACCTCGTAGTAGCCCTCCACCACCACCGCGCCGGACGCATCCTGGCGGCCTCGACGGCATCTGGCCCGGTGGAACACGGAATCCCGGGCGTCAGCATCCTCCGGGTCGGTGAGCGGCTCCAGCACCTCGTATTCGATACCGATGGCCTCCACCGCCCGGCGAGCGATCTCCGGGTCGTCAGCGGCGACAAGCGCCACCGCCTGACCCCAGTACTCGACCAGGTCCGTAGCCAGTATCGGCTGGTCGGCCGTTTCGAGGCCGAAGGCATTGCGGCCCGGGACATCGTCCCCGGTGAGGACGGCGTGAACGCCGGTCATCGCCAAAGCAGGGCCGATGTCCAGCTTGGTGATCCTTGCCTTCGGGTGGGGGCACCGGAGGGTGGCGCCGAAGAGCATGCGATCCATATGGAGGTCCGACGAATAGGTGTACGTGCCGTCGGTCTTCGGGATGCCGTCCGAGCGGGAGGTCGACTCGCCAACCCCGCCCCGGACCTCGCCGGTCCTCACCCGGGTGGTCATCGGTCCCCCACCAGCGTCTCGAGGCCTCGGAGAATGGCGCCGTAACCGGTGCAGCGGCAGATGTTGCCGGCCAGACCTTCTCGCATCTCGTCGGAGGAGGGAGCCGGGTTCTCATCGAGCAGTGCGGCAGCGGCCACGACGAAACCGGGCGTACAGAATCCGCACTGGACCGCACCGGCATCGATCAGCGCCTTCTGAACCGGGTGGAGTTCCGCTCCCCCCATCCCTTCCACGGTCACGACCTCCGAACCGTGGGCATCCACGGCCATCACCAAGCAGGAACACACCAGCTCTCCATCCAGCAGCACCGAGCACGATCCGCACTCCCCCTGCTCGCAGGCCCCCTTGGAGCCCGTCAGGTGGAGGTGCTCGCGGAGGGCGAACAGCAGGCTCTCCGAACCCTTCGCATCGCACACCCGTTCCTCACCGTTCACAGTCATCTGCACTCTCATGACGGCAGGCACCTTTCGAGTAGGCGACGGGCCAGTACACCGGAGGCGTGACGCCGGTAGTCATCCGTCCCCCGGTGATCCGAGATGGGGCTCACCTCCTGTGAAACCAATCGGGCGAACTCCTCGAGCGCCGCCGGACCGGGTTCGGCCTCCTCCGAGATCATCTCCTCGGCCCGCCGAGCCCGGATCGCGGTGGGGCCCACGGAGCCGAGCGCCACCCGGGTGCGGCCATCACGCCATCTGAAGACGCAAGCCGAGACGATGGAGATGACCATGGCGCTTCGCTGGCCGATCTTGGCGAACTCCTGGAAGTCGGGGAGGTCCTCGGGCAGCACCGCCGCGGTAATCAACTCGTCGGGCCGCCTGGCAGTCCGTTTGACACCGGTGAAAAACTCATCCCAGCGCAGCCGGCGGGTCCCGGAGGTGGAGTGAAGCTCGATCTCGGCATCCAGACCGGCCAGGAAAGGCAGCGCATCCCCCGCCGGGCTTGCGGTCGCGATGTTCCCGCCGATGGTCCCCGCCGCCCTGATCTGGGGAGAGCCGATGGTGCGGGCCAGCTGCGCCAGGGCGTTGTGGTCACCCGATTCGAGACGCCGGAAGGTGACGCCCGCGCCGATGCGGCGCCGGGAGACGTCCTGGATGTCATCCAACCTTCGCAACGTCACGACCATCTCCGGGCGGATCCGGTCGAAGTTGACTTCCACCATCAGATCGGTTCCGCCGGCCAGCAGCACGGCTTCGGGATGAGAAGCGAGCGCGCCGACGGCCTCATCGAGATCGGCCGGGTGTACTACTTCCATGAGGCGCGGTCCGTTCTCCGGATGGGGCTGCGTCTCTCAGAATACCAACGCAGACGGCGCAGCGGTGGAAAACGGCACGCTCCACGACCAGCGGCGGAGCCGGCGGTACGGTTCCCTAGAAGGGCACGGAAAGTGTCCGCTTGGCCTGCCGGCCGGCCGGCCAACGAGACTCCATGTCAGGGCATCGCGGACCAACCCATCCCCGTCCTTCTCAGCACCCCCTAACCTGGCCGGATGGCGCGAATCCTGCTGTGTACCAATCCCTCCGCATCCGGGTTCACCGGCGGTCTCCACCGATCGGTATTGGCCCGGCTCCGGGAGAGCTACGAGGTCGAAACCGAGTGGCCCAGGACCACCGCCGAAGCCCGGTCGATCAGCGCGGCCGCCGCAGCCGACCGGTTCGACCTGGTAGTCGCGATGGGCGGGGACGGCGTGGTCCACCACATCGCCAACGGCCTGGGCGGGACCGGCACCGCACTCGGGATCATTCCGGCGGGCACCACCAACGTGCTCGCCCGGATACTGGGCCTCCCCCGCAAGCCTCGGGCCGCCACCGAGTTCATCTGCGGACGCCCACCGGTGGCAGCGGTACCGGCCGCCATGCTCACCCTCGACCATGGAGAATCGGGCGTGGAGAGCCGGCTGGCCACGTTCTCGTGCGGGGCCGGATTCGACGCCGCCGTCGTGGAGCGCGCCGAGCAGGAGCCACATCGCAAGTATCGCTTCTCCGGGCTGCACTACGCCCGCTCGGCCACCTCGGTCGCCTGGACCGGCTTCGCCGGGCGGTCCCCCGACCTGACCGTGAGGACACGGGACCGGTCAGCCGAGGCCGTGGCCGTGTTCGTCAGCCTGTACGACCGTTACACCTATTTCGGGCGCCTTCCCGTCCGCTTCGGATCGCACGAGCCCGGAGCGCTGTCGGTGCTCGTAGCCCACGAGCTGCCGAGGCGACACCTGTTCTCGATCCTGCGACGGGTCGTCACCGGTGCCGGGTTATCGGGCGCGGAGGGACTCGAGGTCTGGACCGGCGTCACCTCCGTGCATGTGTCGGCGTCCGGAGGGTTCCCGGCACAGGCGGACGGCGAGTTGCTGCGGTCTCCACTGAGGTTCTCGGTTGCCGCCCGCCCCGACCACCTCCGGGTGCTGAAACCCGGATCCCCGGACAGTTCGGGCCTTGACCCGATGCCCGGAAAGGTCTCGGGCACCGGGTAACATCCGGCGCGGTGGTTGAGAACAAGCCCTCTTGTCCGGTTCGCGCCGTCTAGTCCTTCTCCTCGGAGTGACGACCGTCGCTTTGGGGATTCTCGCCGTGGTGATCATGAACCAGGACGGCGCCACCCCCACGCCCGGTGGCAACGGAGGAACCGCAGCCACCCAACCCGACCCTTCCCGCATCGAAGCGATGGCCGCGCTGACCAGCCTGGAGAACAGCCTGGCCCTCACGCCGATCCGGATCGAGGTGAGCGAGTCCAGCTTCAGCCTGCTCCCGGCGGCCATCGGATTCGACCTGGACGAGAACGCCACTCTCGACGCGGCGCTCGCAGACCGGTCGCTGGATGCGATACTCGAAGACCTCGAACGCCGGGGCGACGACTCTCAGGCCAGCCTGCCCTGGTCGATCTCGGGAACCATTGACGAGGCTGCTCTCGATGGACTGATCGACCTCTACGAGTCGGCCTTGGTCGGGCCTGACGAGGGCGGAATCGACATCCGGGGTTCGACCCCGGTGGCCCGCTATCCCCGAGCCGGCCTCGTGATCGACCGGGGTGTAGCCCGCAACCAGATCGTCGGAGCCCTCCTCAGCCAACCCCGCGCCGTCACCGTGCGGCTACCGACAATCGAGGTGCAGCCTGTCCTGCCCAGAGCTGCCGTGGAGGCGGCTCTGGAAGAAGCCTCCGCGCTGCTGGCCGGACCGATCGTCCTGACTCGGACCGATCCCGACGCCACCCTGAACCTCAGTGTGGCCGAGTTGGGGCGCGCCCTCACCACGGAGGTGGTCACGGATCCGGACCTCGGTCTCCGAGTCGCCCTCGACCGGGCTGTGATCGACGGGTATCTGGATCCTCTGAGGGCAGGGTTCGAAGCACCGCCGAAGAACGCATACATCATGATCGACGACCAGGAGACCATCACCTACGTTCCCGGATTCCCGGGCGCTCTCATAGATGTCGAGTTGGTGATACGGGCTATAAAGCAAGCCGCCGGACGGGAATCGAGACGGTCCACGCTACCCCTACAGACGGGGGTGGAGCCCGAGATAACCGCCGAGGAACTGGCCGCCATGGGGCCCCTCAGCATGATCAGCGAGTTCACCACCGAGCACAACTGCTGCCAGCCGAGGGTCCAGAACATCCATCTGTTCGCCGATGTCATGGACAACGTCAACCTGTTGCCGGGGGAAACCCTGTCACTCAACGAGACTGTGGGAGAGCGGACCGAGGAACGGGGCTTCCTGCCCGCCCCCACCATCATCCGGGGCGAGATAGAAGACCAAGTGGGCGGCGGAGTCAGCCAGTTCGCCAGCACCTTCTACAACGCGGTGTTCTGGGCCGGGCTGGAGGTCATAGACCACAAACCCCATAGCTACTACTTCTCGCGCTACCCGATGGGCATCGAGGCCACGGTCAGCTGGCCCGTGCCCGACCTGGTGTTCCGCAACGACACCGATGCCCCTCTCGTAATCAAGACGTCATACACCAGAACCTCGATCACCGTCCGGTTCTACGGCGACAACTCGGATCGGGAGGTTTCGGCCACGGTGTCAGAGCGCACCAACCCGGTCCCGTATCCCACCGAGTACGTCCCGAACCCCGAAGTCATGCCCTGGGACGAGCCGGTGGAGGTCCAGCAGGGCGCTGACGGATGGAGCGTCACGGTTACGAGAGATATCTCCTTCACCGACGGCACCACTTCCCATGAGGAGTGGAAGGTGCGCTACCGGCCGTGGGCGCACCGGTTCGAGGTCCATCCGTGCCAGCTGCCCGAGGATGCGGAGGACTACACCGGGGAGGAATGCCCACCCCATCCCGACTACCCGGAGGGTTACCCCACCACCCTGCCTCCCGACCCGGATGCTGAGATCCCCGAAGGGGAAAGTGAGACCCCCGAAGGTGAGGGCGAAGGAGAAGGCGAGACCGCCGAAGGGGAAGGTGAAACCACCGAGTAGGCCCTCGGACCGCTGATCGCAGATCACGACACGCGGATGGTTCGAAGAACGGCTAGGAGTCGTCCTCGTAGAAGGCGAGAGAGCGGCGGATGGTGTCGGATATCGCAGTCAGCAAATCATCGGTCCAGCCTCCGAAGCGGCGGACCGAGACGGTGTTGGAGAACACGTAGACCGAGGTGAGCGACGGGGTCACCTCGAAAAGTGCCGCCGCCAGGCGAGCGGGGAAGGTGTCGGCCTGCCCGGCCGCCTCGGCGCTCCGGTAGGTCTCACCCTCCTGGCCCGAAAGGCTCCGGTCGGTGTCGAACACCGCCACATCCCCCAGCAGTAGGTGATCAACCTCGATCAACTGGCCCAACTCTCTCCTCTCACATCAAGCCCCGGAACTCTAGCGGGGTGTGTTGCCGCCTCTCCACCTCGCCCTCAGCCGCTCGCCGATCACATGCAGCTTGACCAGGTTTGTCTTGGCCTGGGTGTTGGGAGGTGTACCGGCGATCATCACCACGCCCTCGCCGCGCTCGCACACCCCCTCCTTCTCGAGATGCTTCTCGGCGGCGGCGAACATCAGGTCGGTGGACGCCCTAGGCTCGAACCGGATCGGGGTGACTCCCCAGAAGAGGGCCATGCGGCGCCTGATCCTCCCGCTCGGAGCAAAAACCATGATGTCCGCCGACGGCCGGTACTTCGACAGCAGCCGGGCGGTGCCACCCGACTCGGTGAAGGCCACGATGGTCCTGAACCCGAGGTTGCGGGCCGCCTCGGTAGCTGCCTTGGCGGTGGCCGAGGCAAACGTCATCGTGCTCTCCAGGAACTCTATGGCATCACCGCCCGCCATCTGCTGATCCCGGTAACGCTCGGCCTCCAGACAGATGGAGGACATGGCCTCGACCACCCGCGCCGGATGCCGTCCCACCGCCGTCTCCGCGGAGAGCATGACGGCATCGGTACCCGAGGCAACCGCGTTGGCCACGTCGGTCACCTCCGCCCGGCTCGGTCGCAACGATGTGACCATCGACTCCAGCATCTCGGTCGCGGTGATGGAGATGAGCCCGGCCTGGTTGGTCCGATGCAGGATGTCGGCCTGCACGTTGGGGATCGTCTCCAGCGGCAACTGGACGCCCAGATCGCCGCGGGCGACCATCACGCCGTCGGCCTGTTCCAGAATCGAGTCGAGATTCTGGTACGCCCGGGCCAACTCGATCTTGGCGATGATCGGAGTCGCGCCGCCGGCCAGCTCGCGCACCTCCGTGATGTCCTCGCCCCGCCTCACGAACGAGGCGGCCACGTAGTCCACGCCCATCCGCCGGCCCAGTTCCAGGTCCTTGCGGTCCTTCTCGGTCACCGGCCCGATCTCGAGATAACTGTCGGGGAACGCGATCCCCTTACGGTCGAGAAGTTCGCCACCCCGGTCGATGTGAACCGTCAACCCCTCACTGTCCCAGCCGGTGACCCGGCCTTCGATTAGGCCGTCGGACAGCACCACCCGCGCCCCCGCGCCCACGTCGTCGAGCAAGCGCGGATAGTCGACCGGGATCAGGTCCGGGCCGCCCTCGTCCCCGGTCACCGCAATGCGAACCCTCGCCCCCGGCGCCAGCTCGACCGAGCCCCCGCTGAAATGGCCCACCCGCGTCTTGGGTCCCTGGATGTCCTGGAGGATGGCGATGGAACGGCCCACCTCGGCGGCGGCCTGGCGTATCCATTTGATCATCTGGATGTGGGAGTCGTGGTCGCCGTGGCTGAAGTTGAGCCGGGCAACGTCCATCCCGGCACTCACCAACCAGCGGACCGACTCGAGGTCGGCCACCGCCGGGCCCATGGTCGCCACGATCTTCGTCCTGCGCCGCACGGCCCCACGTTAACCCTGATCAGTCCATGGTCCCCGCACCCCGCCCCGCTGCGAGCCGGATCAACCCCGTCATCGAGGCGGTGGCTGTGTTCATCCGCCTCGGCGACAGAATGGACAAGACGGGTAACCAGGTCTCCGGCGCTTCTACACTGCGAACACCCCCGAGACGGAGGACAGTTGCTCTCACTTAGCGGATTGAACTGGCCGGCGATCATCGTCGCCGCCATCGCATTCTTCGGCTTGGCCGCCATTTGGTACCAGCCGAGCGTCATGGGCAAGAAATGGATGGAGGCGGCCGGGGTCGAACCGTCGTCCGACGGACCCAAGCCGGCCTTCTTCGTGGTCACCTTCGTCGCCTACCTGGTGATGGCGACCGTGCTGGCGATGATCGCACGCGGCGTCGGCGCTTCCACGTTCGGTGAAGGACTGGTCCTGGGCCTGCTGACCGGATTTGCCTTCGTAGCGCTGCAAGCCATGGTCAATGCCATATACGAAGGCCGGTCGAAGTGGATCGTGGCCGCCAACGGCGGGATCGGCATCATCGGCCACACGGTGATGGCGGTGATAGTCACCCTCTGGGCGTGATGGCGCCGACCGGCGCATAGTGGCTCCCGGTCTTTGGCTCACCGCTTCCGGCGACCGCCGTCCGGGGGCGAGGACGGGCCGTGACACAAGGGGGTTGAAATGTGTCACAGACCCGTCGCATACTGCCGGGCGGCCACAAGCACCACCGGTCTCTTGCCCATCGACGTCGAGGGGACCGGATCTGGGTTCAATCAGGGAGCGACCCCGTCGGGGGATAGCGGGACGCGTTCGGACCGAAGGAGGTGGTGGCTGGGGGATGGGCCCGCTGGGGAGGGCCGTGTCGGCTTGATTTTCGCGTTCTCGGAGATGGGCCGTGTTGGGCCGGTTTTCGCGTTCTCGGAGGTGGGCCGTGTTGGGGCGTTTTTTCGCGTTCCTCGGCGCCTGGGGTATGGGTAAACGAACCACCGGGTCATTACAGCTAGCCGAGTCCTCCAGGAAAGGCCGCTAAATCGCAACCACGTACCTGGCGAGATGCTGTCCGGTGAAGGTCGAGCGGGCTGCGACGAGGTCGGCCGGCGTGCCCTCGAACACGACCCGGCCCCCATCGTGGCCGGCACCTGGACCGAGGTCGATGATCCAGTCGGCGTGGGCCATGACGGCCTGGTGGTGCTCGATCACGATCACCGACTTACCCGAATCCACGAGTCCGTCCAGCAGCCCCAGCAGATGGTCGATGTCGGCCAGGTGAAGCCCGCTGGTCGGCTCGTCGAGCACGTAGACCCCTCCTGTCTCCGCCATGTGGATGGCCAGCTTCAGGCGCTGCCGTTCGCCACCGGAGAGCGTCGTCAGCGGCTGGCCGATGGTGAGATAGCCAAGTCCGGCCCGGGCGAGCCGGTCGAGGATACGGTGGGCGGCCGGGACCCTGGCAGCGCCGGCGGCGAAGAACTCCCTGGCTTCGGTCACCGGCATCGCCAGCACCTCGCTGATGTCCCTGCCGCCAAGGCGGTAGTCGAGTACCTCGCTCTGGAACCGCTTGCCCTCGCACTCCTCACATGTGACCGGGACGCTGGCCATGATCGCGAGGTCGAAGTCCACGATCCCGGCGCCCTTGCAGTCGGGACAGGCGCCTTCGGAGTTGGCGCTGAACAGGGCAGGCTTGACGCCGTTGGCCTTGGCGAACGCCTTGCGGATCGGACCGAGCAGGCCGGTGTAGGTTGCCGGGTTGCTCCGCCGGGAACCCCGGATCGGGCTCTGGTCGACGGTCACCACACCGTCCCGGCCCGAAACCGAGTTGCTGATGAGCGAGCTCTTGCCGGCCCCGGCCACGCCCGTCACCACCACCAGCACCCCGAGCGGGATGTCCACGTCTACATCCTTGAGGTTGTGGGCAACGGCCCCGCGCACCTCCAGCGCCCCGGAGGGGACCCGCACTGATGGCTTCAACGAGGCCCGGTCGTCAAGGTGCCGCCCGGTCGTGGTGCCACCGGATCGCAACTCCTCGACAGGACCCTCGAACACCACCTCGCCGCCGGCACTGCCGGCGCCCGGGCCCAGATCGACCACGTGGTCGGCGATGTCGATCACCTCGGGCTTGTGCTCGATCACCAGCACCGTGTTGGACTTGTCGCGAAGCCGCAGCAGCAGGTCGTTCATCCGTTGGATGTCATGCGGATGCAGCCCGATCGTCGGCTCGTCGAATACGTAGGTGACATCGGTGAGTGATGATCCGAGGTGGCGGATCATCTTGGTGCGCTGCGCCTCGCCGCCCGACAGCGTGCCCGACGGCCGGTCGAGGGACAGGTAGCCGAGCCCGATCTCCACGAACGATTCGAGCGTGTCCCCCAGCGCCTCCAGCAACGGGGCGACGGATGGCTCGTCCAGGCCGCGCACCCACCCCGCCAGGTCCGAGATCTGCATGGCGCAGGCATCGCCGATGCTGATTCCCCCGATCCTGGACGAGCGGGCCGCCTCGGATAGCCGGGTCCCGCCACAGTCGGGGCATGCAATGTAGGTGGCGGCCCGGTCCACGAACGCCCGGATATGGGGCCGCATCGACGCCCGGTCCTTGGAGAAGAACGACTTCTTCACCTTCAGGATCAGCCCCTCGTAGGTGACGTTCATGTCCATCATCTTGACCTTGACCGGCTCCTTGTACAGGAAGTCCGCCCGCTCCGTCTCCGAATAGTCACGGATGGGTTTGTCCGGATCGACGAACCCCGACTCGGAGTACGCCCGGACCGCCCAGCCGCCCTTCTTGTACCCGGGGATCGTGATCGCCCCCTCGGCCAGCGACTTGGAATCGTCGAAGAGTTGGGTCAGGTCGATGTCCGACACCATCCCCCGCCCCTCGCAATGCGGGCACATCCCACCGGCGCGGCTGTAGGTCTTGCGCACCTTCTTGCTCGAGCCCTTCTCGATCGTGATCGAACCGGCGGCCCGCACCGACGGCACGTTGAAGGAGAACGCATTGGGAGGCCCGATATGCGGCTGCCCCAACCTGCTGAAGAGGATCCGCAGCATGGCGTTGACGTCGGTGGCCGTACCCACCGTGGAGCGGGTGTCAGACCCCATCCGCTCCTGGTCGACGATGATGGCCGTGGTCAACCCCTCGAGCACATCGACATCGGGCCTCGCCATGGCGGGCATGAAACCCTGGGCGAAGGCGCTGTACGTCTCGTTGATCAACCGTTGCGATTCGGCGGCGATCGTGTTGACGACCAGAGAACTCTTCCCAGATCCCGACACCCCCGTGAACACCGTCAAGCGGCGCTTCGGGATCTCGACACAGACATCCTTGAGGTTGTTCTCCCGCGCCCCGGTCACCCGGATCGAATCGAATCCAGCAGCAACAGCCACCCGGACCACGCTAACCCTCGAAGCCCCCCGACCACAACCGACGTTTCACAACATCCTCCCCACCCTGGCGCGCCGGCTCGCCAGGGCGAAAGAAACGCCCGAGTACTCGACTCTTCTACACTGCAAGAGCCCTGAGAAGTGGCAGTCTCATGAGCAGTCCGAAGACCATGCAGCCCAACATTCTCCTGGTGATGGCCGATCAGTTGGCACCGCACTTCACGGGTGCTTATGACCATCCGCTGGTTCGCACGCCCGCCATGGATTCGTTGGTGGAGCGCGGCGCCCGCTTCGATGCCGCCTACTGCCCGTATCCTCTGTGCGCTCCGTCGAGGTATTCGATGCTGACGGGCCGGCCCGCCACGGCCATCGGCGCCTGGGACAACGCCAGCGAACTGCCCTCCTCGATACCGACCCTGGCTCATTACCTACGTCTGGCCGGCTATCGCACCTCTCTCTCCGGCAGGATGCACTTCGTGGGACCCGACCAGATGCATGGCTTCAACGAACGCCTCACGACCGATGCATACCCGGCCGATTTCGCCTGGACCCCCGACTGGGACGCGCCCGCGGAGCGCATGGACAAGTGGTGGCACAACATGACCAGCCTTTCCGAAGCCGGTCAGGCGATGGCCACCTATCAGATGGACTACGACGAGGAGGTCGGCTTCGCAGCGGTGCGGCACCTCTACGATCTGGCCCGGGACACCGACCGGCGGCCCTTCTTCCTGGCGGTGGCTTTCATACACCCCCACGACCCGTACGTGGCCCGCCCCGAGTGGTGGAACCTCTATGACCACGACGACATCGACCTGCCCGACGTCCCCCCGCTCGAATCGCTCGACCCCCACACGGTCCGCATCCGCCGCGGTATCGAGGCCGACACGGTCGGCTACACCGAGGCGCAGGTCCGCAACGCCCGGCACGCCTACTACGCCAACACCAGCTACGTCGACTCGTGGTTGGGCACCCTGATGCGGGTGCTGGAGGAGACCGGCCGGCTGGACGACACGGTCGTGATCTTCACCAGCGACCACGGTGACATGCTGGGCGACCGCGGGGCCTGGTTCAAGATGTCCTTCTTCGAACGGTCGGCCCGGGTTCCGCTGATCATGGCGGGACCGGACATCTCCAACGGCGTCGTCCCCAATGCCTGCTCCCTGCTGGACATGGTGCCCACGCTGCTCGACGTCGCCTGTGGCAGGGGCCGGCAACCCGAGCCGGCGGCCCCGCCGGCCGGTCGCAGCCTCTGGGAGAGCGCCACAGGCGGCCACGACCCCGTTGATGAGGCCACCAGCGAGTACACCGCAGAGATGGCCTCCCACCCTATGTTCATGATCCGCCGGGGACGCCACAAGTACGTCCACTGCGACAGCGACCCCGCCCAACTGTACGACGTGGAAGCGGATCCTCTGGAACGGGACAACCTGGCCGGCCATCCCGAGCACCGACAACTCACCGCCGATTTCGCCACCGAGGTAGCACAACGCTGGGATAGCTCCGCCATACGCGAGCAGGTGCTGGCCTCCCAGCGGACCCGCCGGCTACTGAACGCGGCAATGCAGACCGGAGAGCCGGTCTCCTGGGACTACTCCCCCACCCGGGACGCATCCAACGAGTACGTGCGCAACCACATGGATTGGAGCGAGGCAGGCCCCCGCCACCGCTTCCCCCCACTCCATTGAACGACACCGCCGGTGCTCCAAGGGTGACATTCACACATGCCGCAATGTCAATCGCAAGAGGAGGCTGACCCGGATCGTCGCTGTTGCGACCTACCGGGCCTCTGCGTGGGTGAGCAGCACTCTCCATCGAATTGCTCAAAGATGAACATCATCTCCAATGAACCCCCGGAGAATCGTGCGTCATGCCTGGTCTCCCACCTGCCCGGGGCAAGCTCCGCTGGTCGAGACGACTCCGTGGCGGTGATAGTCATGCTATTGCGTTCGAAGGGCCGCATGTTCGACCGGACCTCGTCCTCCTGCTCCGCCCAGTAGTTCTCTTCATAGAAGACCATCAGGGTGTCGACGTCGTACGCGACTCCGATATCTCCCGGTCCGGATTTGCATTCGGGTCCCGATCCGACTGATCAGTCTCCGCTCTTTGCCGCTTGGAGAACGCTGCGGGCTGGTGCCCCTCCCCCGAACGATTGGAGCAGGCGGTACCGGCGCGTGTTGCGGAAATCACACAAGAGACGACCCGAAAACGACACGGCCAGCCCGCTTGACCATACATCTGTGATATATTTCACAGCATTTCATAGGTAACGGTCCCGCGGGGTCGGCCGGGGATGACGAATGTTGAATCGGGGTCTTCGAAAAGATGGAAAGGGCTGAGTCAGCAGCCATGTCCAGCAGGTACAGCAACCTCGACACCACCAGCCTCAGCAGCCGGTACGTACCCAACGCCGAGGTGCGCGTAGCGATGTCCAGTGCAGGACGCTCCGAGCGTTGTCCCGGCGCGCTGCGCCCCGCCCGGAGCCCTCTACGCTGCCGGCTCAACCGTCAACACCAGCCGACCCTACTGGTTCACCGAAGGCTTGACCCTGGTACGGCGGGGACTGCAACGCCGCCCCCCAAGTGCATCCGGCCCCCCACGTTCGAGCCGGACCTGTTCCGAGCCCGCTTCACCCTCCTCCGCCGCGCGGATCAGCTCAGCGACGGGCACCACAAGCATCTGGATGGCTGCATCTCAGCACTCGAACGAGGCCGAGAACACAACTACCACCTTGCCACCAAATACGAGAACCGGCTCCGAAGCCACCAGCCCCACCAGTCCCCCCCATCACCGATTTGACAAAACATAGGAGCATCATGAGCCCCGCACCGACCACCAGAAACGCCCAAATCCCACGTTTTAGCGAAGCCTCAAGGGTATCCGGTGAGTTCATGAGTAGCGGAACCCCTACTGTCCGGCTTGCCCCACGACTTGGGCTGGAGCTGTTGCTCGTGTTGCTGGGTGCCATCGCCTTTGTCATCGTCGCAGTGCGGCCGGCATTGGCGCAATCCCCGCCGACGATCTCGATCACATGCCCGGACAGTGTTCCCGCGGTTGCACATGGCGCTTGGGGCACCGGCGCAGTGGAGTGCACGTTCACCGCTTCCGCAGTGCCGAATGGCGCCGTGTCAGTCAAGTATCAAGTCAGTGGCGTTGGCGACCGCAGCTTCGAATACGAGCGATCCATCGATGTTACAGCGACTGTGACAAAGGGTCTCGTTCACTATTTCCGGGACACCACCACTGTCACGGTGAGGCTCTTGGGAGGAACCGGTTACACGCTCGCCAACCCCAAGGAGGCGGTCATTGCCATTGGTTCAACGCCAGACAGCGGGACCGGAGTTGGCCTGAAAGTGAATGAGCCCGGAGCGCTCGATGGATACACACTGCTGACCGGTACATGGCACAATCGCTACTATCTGATCGACAATCAAGGACGAGAAGCGTACCGATGGGACCATAGCGGAGCGCTCGGGAAGTTGCTCAACAGCGGTAATCTACTCACCGGTCATACCGGGGCTGATATAGCTGAGCTAGGCCCGGATGGAACGTCCGCCTACGAATATACTACCGATGCCCAACACCACGATGTAGTCAAGCTGTCGAACGGGCACTATTTGTTCATAGGTTCCGCCTATTACTCCAGGGCCGAATCGATTGCTGCCGGGGCGGACCCCTCCTGTCTAGGGCAGGAAGGGCTGGAGGTTGACGAGGTGATTGAAGTCGAACCCACAGGAACAAGCGGCGGAACAGTAGTCTGGAAGTGGAGTGTGTGGGATCATCTGATTCAGGATCACGATTCCAGCAAGAGCAACTATGGGGTAGTCGCTGACCATCCTGAACGAATCAATCTGAACCATGGCTTGTGCGAATTGAGAGATTCTTCCAATGCGTTCATCAAAGATCCACATCATCATACGCATATCAACTCGATAGACTACAACGCATCTCTTGACCAGATTCTCATCACGTCCCGCCATTTCAGCGAGGTTTGGGTTATAGACCACAGCACTACAACGGCGCAGGCTGCCGGCAGCACAGGCGGGAACAGCGGCATGGGCGGCGACCTGATATACCGGTGGGGCAACCCGCGCTCCCACAAGGGTGGAGCCAAGATCACCCAGGAGCTGTTCTTCCCGCATAACGCCCATTGGATCCCCGAGGGATTGCCGGGCGCAGGCCATATTCTTGTCTACAACAACGGGCACGAACATCCCGGTTTCCTGCGGGACTACGCGACTGTAGACGAGGTTGTATTCCCTGCCTCCGGGCACAATTATCTGCGGGCCGGAGGCGACTATATGCCGCCGACTACCGTCTGGACCTACAGGCTGGCGGAGCGCACTTGGATACTGTCCAATGCGCAGCGTCTGCCCAACGGCAACACCCTAGTGACGGAAGGTTTCTTCGGCAGGATCAGCGAGATAACGCACAGCGGCGAGGTCGTGTGGCATTACGTATCCCCGCTACTGTCGGGCACCAATGTGCGAACCGGGGACGCTGTTCCTGATGACCGGAACGGCATCTGGGTGTACCGAGCGTACAAATATGCTACGGACCATCCCGGCATTCAGGCGTTGACTCTGGTGCCGGAGAGCGAACGACTGCCCATCGGGGGGTCGGCTTGCGTCGTGACCCCGACCTCGGACGATCTGATCACCCTGGTTCGGAGCTACCACGACGGCAACAAGCACAGGGCGGACTACAGCCACAACTGGTTCCGCGTGCTGATCGCGTTCGGCGCGGAGACGTCCGACACCCTTGAGCCGTTCACGGCCGCCGAGGCCAGGCAGTCAGAGCAGATCTGGAGCGGATGGTCGCCGGTTCGCGAGGAATTGGAACGCCTGGAGGCGGAGGCTGCGCAATGTGGGGGAGCACCATCGGTGCCGTCGGTCAGCGTCACGGGCGGCAGCGGAGTGACCGAAGGCACCGCCGCCACCTTCACGGTCACAGCAACACCAGCTCCCACGGCCAGCATCACCGTGAACGTCAGCGTGTCATCGGTCGGCGGCTACGCGACCGCCGCCACCCGAACGGTGACCATCCCCACGACCGGCTCGGCGACGCTGAGCGTCGCCACGATCGGCGACAGCCTTGACGAAGCGGACGGTTCGGTCACGGTCACCGTCACAGCCGGCACCGGCTACACCGTCGGATCCTCGAGCGCCGCGACCGTCACCGTCACCGACGACGACACGGTGCCGTCGGTCAGCGTCACGGGCGGCAGCGGGGTGACCGAAGGCACCGCCGCCACCTTCACCCTGACGGCGACACCGGCGCCGAGCACCCCGATAACGGTGAACGTCATCGTGTCATCGGTCGGTGGGTACGCGACCGCCGCCACCCGATCAGTGACCATCCCCACGACCGGCTCGGCGACGCTGAGCGTCGCCACGATCGGCGACAGCCTTGACGAAGCGGACGGTTCGGTCACGGTCACCGTCACAGCCGGCACCGGCTACACCGTCGGATCCTCGAGCGCCGCGACCGTCACCGTCTCCGACGACGACGGAACAGCATTGCCGTCGGTCACCGTCAGCGGCGGCAGCGCGGTGACCGAGGGCGGCATCGCCACCTTCACGGTCACAGCAACACCAGCTCCCACGGCCAGCATCACCGTGAACGTCAGTGTGTCATCGGTCGGCGGCTACGCGACCGCCGCCACCCGAACGGTGACCATCCCCACGACTGGCTCGGCGACGCTGAGCGTCGCCACGATCGGCGACAGCCTTGACGAAGCGGACGGTTCGGTCACGGTCACCGTCACAGCCGGCACCGGCTACACCGTCGGATCGTCGAGCGCCGCGACCGTCACCGTCTCCGACGACGACGGAACAGCATTGCCGTCGGTCACCGTCACGGGCGGCGGCGGAGTGACTGAGGGCGGCGTCGCCGTGTTCACCATTACGGTGTCACCGGCGCCGAGCGCCCCGATTAGGGTGAACGTCATCGTGTCATGGGTCGATGGACACGTCGGCAGCCGAACGCTGACAACCACCTCGACAATCCCCACGACCGGCTGGGCGAGGTGGGGTTTCGCCACGTTCGGCGACAGCGTCGACGGACCGGACGGTTCGGTCACGGTCACCGTGACGGCCGGCAGCGGCTACACCGTCGGATCACCGAGTTCTGCGACCGTCGTCGTCTACGATGATGACGAACCAGCCCAGGCCGTCGAAGCCACGGTGCTATCGGTCCCCGTCACAGACGGCAGCGTGGAGGGGCATGTTCCTCGGTTGAAGCTGGGGACGATCCAGACGCTGTTCGCTCCGAACAAGGCGGCAGAGGATGCTCCAGCTTACGACTACATGAACGACCACGCGGTCTATCGGGATGTCAACGGAAAATGGCATGTCATCGGTGTCGCCAATACAGCTCCTGGCCGGACTGAGGGTGAGTTCCAGTTCGCCCACGGGGTAGCCGATTCGCTGTTGGCGTCCTACACCCGCAAGCCAGACATCGACCCAACCGGACCGAGCACCTGGGCATTTGCTCCGCATATCATCACGTCCAACGGGAATGCCTACATGTTCTATGGGCCCAGGTTTTGGGGGCTAACCATCTCTTCTGACATGGAAACGTGGGCCAATCAGACGTTGAATGTCAAATATCCTAACCACGGGCGGATCAGGGATAGTACAACGCCGAGAGATGCGATGGTTCTCGAAGATGGCGACACATATTATAGATACGTTACTAGTCTTGATCCGACGGCGGGCAATCAGAATGTCGTGGATGTGTTGAAGTCGACTGATTTGATCAACTGGACCTATGTTGACCACGCGCTTACTCTGAGCGGCAACGCTGTCAAGACATCGTGGTCAACCGCGGAGTCGCCATTCGTTGTGAAGTATAGCGACTTGTACTATATGTTCGTTACAGTAACTAATACCAACCGTAACAATGACAACTACCATCAGACATTGGTCTTCAGGTCAGACAACCCTACGGACTTCGGCGACTTCAATGGCAACAGGGCCAACCCTCAAGGTACGCAACTCGTAACGGAGTTGCCCGTACACGCGCCGGAGGTGATTCTGGACCCCAGTACAGATAAGTGGCATATCACCACTACCGGTTGGGAAGGCCGTCAGGGATACGAGGAAGCCGAAGACGGGGTAGCGATTATTGAGATGGAATGGGTCACCGCGCCCGCCAACGAGACCCCCATTTCGATCGCCGGCTGGACGCTTCGTAGGGTGTCCAGCCAAGACAGTAGCCACCCTGGTTCGCACGCCTTTGACAACAACCCGACGACCTACTGGGAGTCGGGTGGTGGCAGTCAACCCCACACGCTCGATATCAATTTGGGGGCCACCTATGACCTGAATGGTTTCGTTTATGTGCCTGAACCCCATGGTGATAACGGCGGGCTCAACGGAGTAATCACGCGCTATGAGCTTTATGTCAGCGCCAATGGAGTGAACTGGGGTGTTCCGGTGGCGTCCGGTACATTCGACAACTCCATTATCGACAACAATGCCCGCAAGCTGGTGACCTTCTCAACGAAGCGAGGTCAGTACATCCGGTTTGTATCGACTGCTGCCGTAGGGGGGACTGTCTCCCGCGTGCAGGATCTAGGAATGCTAGGTCGTTTAGCGTGATAGGTTGTTGGTATGAGCCTTCCTGCAGCCCCGCTGAGAGTTTCCCGTGACCAGCGCGACGAGTTGGAGCGGTTGAGGCGTTCGGGTGTGACGCCTCAACGGGTGGTGGGCCAGGTTGAGGTGTTGTGGCCCTGCGCGAATGTGGGTGCTGGCGGTGAAGTCCTTGGTTAAGGGTGAGGCCCCACTGAATCCGATGAGCCATTTTGGTGATCGCCGTCACCTGGAGGGGTTACGGAGCTGCTCGACCTGATCGACGCCGCGGGCGGCAGGTGGATCCTGGTCGGCAACGAGGTCGGCCAAGGAATTGTGCCCGCGTCACCGTTGGGGCGGGAGTACCGCGACGTACTGGGCCGTGTGAACCATTGGTAACGCCGAGGGCGGATAAGGCCCACCTGATGGTCGCCGGCCTGGCGCTGGAGCTCAAGTCCCTCGAGGGCCGGTCGTCAGGCCGGGGCCGGGGGAGTGCCGTTCTCGACCAACCCCGATGAACGCGCCCGTCGGCCACCGTCGCCGGGCGTTCCGGGCGGCGCCGTTCCCGAACGTGTGCCGACCACCATCGTGCCGGCGATCCTGTCATGCCATCCGCGGCGATCGGGGGCGAACAGCGGTGAAATGGCTATCAAGAGGGTGAGGACAACTCCGAAGGGTATGAATAGGGGAACCCAGAGAACAGCCCACCTGGCGCAGGATCTGCCCCAGCCGGGGGGTCCGCCGTCCTCGAAAGCGACCACATTCACGTTGTTCAGCATCTTTCCCGGCGTTTGCCCGCGGAGGGCGATCAGCGGTACCTCGTAGAGAAGGATGGGTACCAGGAATACGATCGGCCAGTAGAGCAAGAAGACGGCTGCCCAGAGGTCCGAGTCGGGTATGGCAAGGGTCCTGAAACCAGCCCAGCGGTAGGGAGGAATTGTATCGGTTGCTCCCATGTAGAAGAATCCTGCGAACCAACCAGCAGGGAACAAGAGTCCGATACCAGCCGCCAAATGAAGCAGGCTGTCAACGACACGAGCCCGTATACGGGTACCGATTGTAACCGGGCTGCAATCTAGCGCATCCGCTAATTCTTGGTCATCACTACCGTTAATCATGGTCTGCCGCCCGTCCGAAATCTGTATTGCTTATGACGACCGTACCGGCGGCCCTGTCGTACCAACCGCGGCGCCCGGAGTCGAATAGTGGTGATACGACCATCAGGACAAACAACAACGGTCCGATGAAGGGAACAGCGAAAGGAACGTACAGGACAACCCACCTCGCCATAGAACGTCTCCATCCTGGATGCCTGCCATCATCCATACGCACGACCTTGATGTTTGCCAGCGTCTTCCCGATAGTTTGCCCAGCGACCGCCGTAAGTGGTATCTCTACTATGAACAGGAGAATCAAACCGGTGAGGCCCAACTGTAGGGCAGATACTAAAAAGAGAGGCGGCGGAAGATCTAACCACAGTAACAACAGGGCGGCTATTGCCTGCTCGACGCCTTCAAGCGACTCCGGATGACCACCGATCCCGAAGGATCGTTGCCGGCCATAGATCTGGGACCGCCGTTTGTGTACCTCTTCGTATACCTCTTTCTCCGAGAACCCGCGGTGCTCGACTCTGTCTATCGGGGTGACCGCGCGAGAGAAAGCTCGGATGGCCTCTACGGCAGCGTCCGGTGCTTCTCCGACAAACCCGATCCAGGCGGTGTAATCGTCCCTGATTGCGGCACCCGAGAATTCGTAGGGTAGCTCCTCGCGGATCTCGCCGACAAGAGCCCAAAACGGTGGTTGCCAGGCAAGCTTCTCGATCGCCTCCTCGACTGAGATGCCCATGTCCTCGGCCACCCTCTTGTAGGAGTCGAAGAGGAGACCAAACGCGTCTCGTAGAGCTATCTCGTATTGTACGATCACCTTCTCGACTGCGATAACAACATCTTGTTCTACCTGCGGTACTGTGAAGGGACCAACATACTCGACGAGTCCTTCATCACCTAGCTCGACAAACCGCGCCTCCAGAAATCTCAGCCCCAGGACCAGGGCCAGCACCAGGCCCAACCCGACCACCACGTACAGGACCCAGTCGATCGCACGCGCCAGCAGGCGACTACCTACACTCACCGGGCGATACACGATGCCCCCACTCCCAGGGGTGTCACCCACGTCGGGAACAGTGAAACTCGTAACAGCTCGGTACGGTCGATGCCGGTGTCACTGTCGACCACCATCAGCCTCCTCACGGGCCCGCCCGTCCCGCCGCCGAAGACCGGACCGCGAGCCAGCCACCACACACCCGTGACTCATGCCCTTCATTATATGCACTCATCTGAATCCATCTGTAAGTCATATTTTATGGAGCATAACCCACAAATATTGATTGTCCTGAACCAGGTTAAACCGCCGACCTGTACGTGAGTGCCGGTCACTGCGGATTGGGGTCGTAGCGTCTGGCAGGTCGTTGGCCGGGTTGGCTCGTGAACCGTCTGCCACCTCTGGTTGGCCCTCCCAGGGGTATGCCACCCGGTTGGCCCCCGGCAGGGTATGAGCCGAAACATGATGGCCAGGTTGTTGTCGATGGACGAGCATCCCCGGTATCGCCATAAGCCGCGGGGGTCGAAGCTGGACCCGTATAAGGGTATCGATCGCGGTGATCCCGGCGGAGGATGCGGGGTGCCTGCGAAGGTGATCATCGAGCGGCTGCGTCGGTAGGGCTACGACGGTGGGATCACGACCCTGTGGGACTATCTAACCCGCGTGTGTCCGCCTTAGGCGGAAACGGAGGCTGTATCAGCGGACGACGTATCTGCCCGGGGAGATAGCTCAGGGCGACTGGTGGCAGCTGCCGATATCAGTTCCGGTTGGTAGCGGCGCTGCCCGGAACATGTATGGGCCGGTGACCACGCCGCCACACGCGGCGGTGTTCTGCCACTCCAAGACGACGGCTGACCTGTGAGGCGTCTCTGAAGTCGGTCCGGCCTCGGTGGTGTTGCTGAGGGTTTGGTGGTGGATCGGGACACCTAGATTGTGGCGCCGAGCTCCCGGCCACGGTTGAGTTCCAGGGTCGCCGCCTCGACTTCGGAGCGGGCTTGTTGGACCCGGTTCTGTGCTTCCTTGAGTTGGGCCGCCGCCTCGTCCAAAGTTGTTCTGTGCTTCTTCGACGGCTTCCTCGGCTTCGACAACTCGGCTGTCTGTGATCTTGTTCGCGATGTCTTGGGGGCTGATCCTGGAGCTTCGATCCGCGAGTCGCGGAGGCTGCCAGCCTTGGCCATGGCCTCGTTGCGGAGCGTATCGAGAGCTGCCAGGAGCGCGTCGTTTGCGATGCCGTCAGTGCCGGGATGGTGAATGCCTCGTATGCTTGCGCGCTTGAGTCTGTCCTGAGCGAGGGTATAGGCCTCCCATGCGTCGCTTCCTTGGACCCAGAGTTGTCCTTCTCCGTCGGCGGATGCCACTGCCACAGAAGCCGGCACGGTTTCCGCTACCGCTTTGCGGACCGCTTCGATGAATTGCTGGTAGCGGGCCTTGTCGTATGAGCGCCCGCCTGTCGTTCGATCTCGACTACAACTACATCGGTCCGCCGACCGCGAGACGATGAAGGCGAAGCGACCGGTCGTAGAAGAGACCCTGGCCGACGTATTCGCCGGCCACCACCTGTTCGGTATAGCCCGGTGTTCTACTGTTCAACGACGGCGGGCAACGTCAGCACCTGGTAGACCTCCTCGGCGTTGAGGCAGTCGAAGAGCCTGGCGGCTTCGTCGCCGAGCCGGGCGAGCTCGCTCTCTTCGAGCTCGTCCACGTCAAGCGCGCCAAACCCGAGCGCCAGGATGTGAGGGCTATCCGCGACGAGGGTGGCCATGCACACCCCGGCTTCCTCGCGCAGTCCATCGACCCTCGAAGAGGTAAACGCGGCAAAGAGCGCCGTCTTGCTCGCCAGGGTGAGGCAGTCGAGCAGGGACGCGGCAGGCGCGAACGCTTGCGTGACCGTGGCGCCCAGGAACACTGCGAACAGTTCCTCGCCAACCCGTTCTCGGATGCAGGACACCTCTTCTTCGGGGAGCATCCCTACGATGTCCTCCCCGGTGAACGTGTCCTCCTGGTCCAGTCTCGTTGTAAGACGGACGAGCACGTCCACCTGGTCTGCCACTTTGAGGCAGTCGAAAATCGCCTTGCTGGAGTCGAACAGGGCGTCGGCGTCGGTCGCCTCGAATGCGGGGCGCAGCAACTCGAACCGGACGCGAATCACTTCGGGGTTCTCTCGCGCGGCGTCGACACTGCACTCGCGCGCCTCGGGATCGGTTCTTCCGTGATGGGAGTCGATCAGCACCAGGCCCATGAGCACAATGTTGTCGTCGGTCAGACAACCCAGGAAGGAACCCGCGCCTGAAGTCCCGACTTCCCCAACGAGCCGCTTCATGGGGAGTTTCAGCATGGCTCCGTACAGTTGCTCTCCGATCGCAGTGCGGAGGCAGTCTCTTTCGGACTGGGAGATGCGCTCCATGACCTCGCGACCGGTGGTGGTGTCGGTGATGAACAGGTCCTCCAGAGAGCCTGCCGACTCGACCAGCGGTGTCGGCGGCGCAGTCGTACTGGGAGGCGGCGCAGTCGTAGTGGGAGTCTGAGTGGTTTGCGTCGTCGCCACCGTCGGCTGGGTCACGACTGTCGGCTGGGTCGCGACTGTCGTGGGCTCGGCTTCATCGCCGGCCCCGCAAGCGACGGCGACCAATACGATCGCGAGCGCCACGATGGCGGTAGAGAGCCGCGCCGGATTCGGTGTCTTGACCATCATTCCAGTTTAGAGGATCGAAGCCGCCGGCCGCTCGATTCTGGCAGGGGTAAGTTGCACCGGTTACGGAAAGCGAGGTTGGGGCCTAACGGGGGTTCTTGAGTGGGTAGAGATGCATCATGGGGTCTTGACACTATAGGGCGGCGGACGAAGAAGATGATTAGCGGCTACGGACTTCACAGGCAATTAGACAATTCGAGCGCTGTGCTGGTCGCCGTATTGCCCGGTCTGATTTCTGATCGCACCCTGGCTGCTGCCAGTTTGGCCATTCCCCCCTTCCGCCCTCTGAGCATCCCCCTTTGCGTCCCACACCAGAGTGGAATCACTCCAGACAAGACGGAACGCCGAGCAACCCGTGCGGCATGGCAGGTCTGGGCTGCGCACAGATGAAGTATGGGTCAGAAAGGGCGTCTGACCTAGGAGTATTGTGTAGTCCCGAAACGAGCCGGGACTACGGGAAACGCTATGAGATGTGGCTCCGGGGGTGGGACTTGAACCCACAACCAACGGATTAACAGTCCGCTGCTCTGCCGAATTGAGCTACCCCGGATGGAATCGGCCCGCCATGGTACCAGCCGGTTGACGAAGGCCTTGGCGCTCAGGCACCGCGGAGGTAGCTGTGCATCCGGCGGCCGCCGTTCTGGCTACGCATCTTGCGCAAGGCTCGAATCTCCAACTGGCGGATCCGCTCCTTGGTCACCCCCATCCGGTCGCTGACCTCCTGGAGGGTCCTGATCCGTCCGTCGGCCAACCCGTATCTCATCGTGATGACCTTCCGTTCCCGATCGTCCAAGCCCTCCATCGCCAGGGCCACACTCTCCTGCATGAGCATCAGGGTCGCCCCATCCTCCGGCGCCGTCTCCGCATCCTTGTCCTGCACGGTATGTCCGAGGGTGAGATCGTCAGAGTCGCCCACGCTGGCATCCAGTGACAGCGTCCCGCTGGAGAGCTCGGCCAGCTTCAGTACCCGATGAACAGGCAGATCCATCTCGGCGCCCAGTTCCTCGATGGTGGGCTCGCGGCCCGACTCCTGGTAGAGCCGCAGTCGCGTGGTGCTCAACCTGGTCAGCTGCTGTGACAGACCCTCCGGGACCCGGATGATCCTCTTCTGCTCGTTCAAGGCCCGGCTGATCGTCTGGCGGATCCACCACGTCGCGTAGGTCGAGAACTTGTAGCCCCTGCGGTAGTCGAACTTGGCGGCCGCCCTCATCAGGCCCACGTTGCCCTCCTGGACGAGGTCCAGCATCGACACACCCGGGATGACGTACCGCCTCGCCACCGAGACGACCAGCCGGAGATTGGCCTTCACGAGCCGTTGCTCGGCCTGTTCGCCCCAGCGCATAATCGCGGTCAACCGCCGGTACTCCTCATCCGGGTCGGCCGGCCCGGCGGCATCCAACTCGGCCAGCTTGGCTCTGGCCTCGACCCCGGCATCCTTCGCCATGCCCAGGTCGACCTCCTGGCGAGCGGTGAGGAGCGGGACCCGGCCGATCTCCCTGAGGTACTGGTCGACAGGGTCGGCCAGGAACTCGGCAGTTTCGGCCTCCAGATCGTCCCAGAAGCGCTCCGGGTCATCGTCCACGACCTCTATCCCGTTGTGACCCACGGCCTCGAACGCTTGGTCGAGTGCCGAGCCGGGAGCACCGGCCACCTCGAGTTCCAATTGGATCTCGGCCGAGGTGACGAACCCCCTGCGCCTCCCCCGCTTCAGCAGTTCCTGGATGGCCGCCTGCGTGTCCGAGCCCAAACCTACTCCTTATGCCGCCTCAGTGTCCCTTCTCCTGTAACGCTATCAGTTCTGCAAGGGCTTGGGTATAGGCCTCCGGGTCTTTTTTCTGATCGATCCCCTCCAGTATCACCAGAATCTCGTCCTTACGGTGCCCCACTGCCCGTGCTTCGAGATGTGACATGACGTCTTCAAATGGAAGCAGCGGGGTAGCCATGACAGCCAGCCGGCGGGCCATCGCCGCCATGGCCTGGTCCTTGAGGCCGTCCAGCGGAACCGGAATTCCCTTGTCCAGGTGTCTTCCCTCGGCGAGCAGCCAGCGAGCCAGGCTGACGGCCTGATCGTGCTCGAACAGCTCCGGCCGGACCCGGTCGTGCTCCGCGGTCCCCCCCATGAGGTGGCGAAGCAGATCCCGTTCCGACCGGTCCATCCGGCCGGAGGCGACGGGCCGGGTCGGGACCGGTTGCGCATCCGCTCGGCGACCGGCAGGAGACCGGCTTCGCCTGCCGGTTGTGGCGTTCCGCTCGATCTCCGCCTGGACGAGGTCGATGCTCATGTGGGTACGCCCGGCCACGTAGAGGGCATGCTGGTAGCGTGCGGCCGCGTCAGGATGGCGGGCGATCAGTTCCGCCGCCTCCCTCATCGCCCGGGTGCGCGCCTCCCTCTCCCCCAGGTTGTGCTGCTCCAGCAGCCGGTTGATCCGGAACTCCGTGATCGGCGCCGATCCGTCGACCGCTTCCCTGAGCAGATCCCCCTTGTCGTCGAACACCAGATCGGCCGGGTCGCGGCCCTCCGGCATGACCGCCACGCGCAGATCCAGGCCCAGGTCGGAGGTGATGCTGAGCTCGTCGCCGCGTACGGCGGCGCCGGCGCCCGCTGCGTCGGCGTCGAACGCCAGCACGATGCGGCTGGAGAAGCGGCGGAGCAGGTCGAAATGGGCTTCGCCGAGTGCGGTCCCGCAGGTCGCCACCGCCAGGGGAAGATCGGCCAGATGGAAGGCGATCACGTCCGTATATCCCTCGACCACCACCCCCAGCTCCTCCCGGCTGATCGCGGACCGGGCCTTGTCCAGGCCGTACAGGAGCTCGCTCTTCTTGTACAGCGGGGTTTCCGGCGTGTTCAGGTACTTGGGTCCTTCGCCCCGGAGGAGGCGACCCCCGAAGCCGACCATGTCGCCCCGCACGTTGTGGATGGGGAACATCAGCCGGCCCCTCATCTGGTCCATCAGCCGTCCGCTTCCCACCCTTCTCGCCAGGCCGGCCCTAAGGATGTCCGTGTCCTTGTAACCGAGGCCGCGCAGGTGGGAGATCAGGGCGTCGGGCCGGTCGGGCGCGTAGCCGAGCTCGAACCGGTCCACCACGTCGACCCCGTACTTGCGGCCCCGCACGTAGGACCGGGCATGTCCGGCATCGTCGGCCGACTTGAGACGGTCCCGGTAGTAGCGACCGGCCTCGGCCACCGCCTCGATCAGCCGGGACCGCCGTTCCCGGCGCTGCGCCGCCCGGGGATCGCGCCGGATGACCACGCCGGACCGCTCGGCCAGCATCTCCAACGCCTCTACGAACGACAGCCCCTGGGTCTCCTGAACGAACGTAAAGACATCTCCACCGACACCGCAGCCGAAGCAATGGTAGAGACCGCGGGCCGGGTCGATCGACAGCGAGGGGGTCTTCTCAGTGTGGAACGGGCACAGGGCCTTGAAACTGCCCCGGACCTTTCGGACGGTGGTCACTCCCTCAAAAAGTTCGACCAGGTTGACCGCTTGGCGGACACGCTCCAGGTCGTCGCGATCGGCTGCCATACCGTCGAGTGTACGTCTGCGAGCCGGCGCCCGGGGCTCAGACCCCCGTCGCGACGGCCACCAGATCGATCACCAGCAGGATCTCGTCCGCCACCCCGCTCACGCTGGGGACGTCCGGGATGTTCAGGCCGAAGTCGGATCTCAGCACCGTGGCGGTTCCGGTCACCTCCACCCTCTCCCCGGACACGACCGTCACTGCGGCGTCGAAGGTCACCGGTCGGGACACGCCGCTCAGGCTGAACGTGCCTGTGATCCGGAGCGGCACCGGCTCACCCATCGTCACGAGGTCGGGCAAGCCCTCGATGTCCACCGGCTCGAAGGTGGCGAACTCGTTCTCGTCGCGGGACGATCCGAGGATGGGCCCCCGGATGGCCCTGTCCCGGAAACCGGAGTCTGTGGCCAGGGTACGGACGTTGATCACGACCGTACCCAGCTGCGAGACGGACGGATCGTCGAAGTCGATCAGGACCTCCCCCGCCACCTCGGTGGTGACCCCTACCACCCGGAACGGATTGCCGTTGAGGATCTCGTCGATCTCGAAGCTGACCGAGGACTCCGCCTTGTCGAGCTGGTAGAGGACGGCCGATGCTTCCGCCTCGCCGGCCGGTTCGGTGGCCTCGACACCTGCGGTGGCCGCTGTGGTCGCCGTGGTCGCCGTCGCGGCGGTCGTGGAGGGGGCGGCGGTCGTAGAGGGGGAAGTGATAGGGGGAGCGGTCACCTCGGTGCTGGGCTCGCCACTTCCGCCGGAGAACCACACGTACGCGACGGCACCCAGAACGATCACCGCGAGCGCCGCCAGGGCGAGAACTATCCGTCTGACCATCCGCCCTACATTCCCTAACCGTCGCCGAGGCGCTCGCCCAGGTAAGCGCGCAGCTGCCCGATCCCGACCCGATCCTGTGCCATCGTGTCCCGGTCCCGGACCGTGACCGCCTCGTCATCCAGGGTGTCGAAGTCGACCGTCACGCAGTAGGGCGTCCCGATCTCGTCCTGGCGCCGGTAGCGCCTTCCGATCGCCTGCGTGATGTCCACCTCGATGTCCCAGCGGGGACAGAGGGCGTCGGCCACCCTACCCGTCACCTCGACCAGGTCGGGCTTCTTCGAGAGGGGCAACACCGCCACCTTGATCGGAGCGAGGCGGGCGTCCAGCCTCAGCACCGTGCGGGGCGCATCACGGACCGTATCCTCGTGGTAGGCGTCGATCAGGAAGGCGAAGGCCGCCCGGGTCGCTCCTGCCGCCGGCTCGATCACGTACGGGAAGAAGCGCTCGCCGGCCGCCTGGTCGAAGTAGCGCAGATCCTTCCCCGAGACCTCGGAATGCCTGCGCAGGTCGAAGTCGGTCCGGTTGGCGATGCCCTCCAGTTCGTCCCATCCCCACGGGAACCTGTAGTCGACGTCGTAGGTGGCGACCGCATAGTGGGCCAGCTCGTCCTCTTCGTGACGGCGCAGCCTGATGTTGCCGGGGTTCATGCCCAGGTCCAAGTACCACTGGTGCCTCTCCTCCACCCAGTACCGGAACCAGTCGTCGGCCTGATCAGGATGGGTGAAGAACTCCATCTCCATCTGCTCGAACTCCCGGGTCCGGAAGACGAACTGTCCCGGAGTGATCTCGTTGCGGAACGACTTGCCGAGCTGAGCGATCCCGAAGGGAACCTTGAGCCGGGACACCCGCCGCACGTTCTCGAAGTTGGTGAAGATGCCCTGAGCGGTCTCGGGACGCAGGTAGACGAGGTTGGAGTCGGAGGCGACCGGGCCCATGTGAGTCCTGAACATCAGGTTGAAGTCGCGAGCATCCGTGAAGGAGTCGCGTATGCCGCAGGTGGGGCACCGGTCCGGGCTTTCCAGGCGGTCGAACCGGTGCCGGGCGTGGCAGGAGACACACTCCACGAGAGGGTCGTTGAACTGGCCCACATGCCCTGAGGCTTCCCAGACCCGGGGCGACTGGATGATCGCGGAGTCGAGTCCTACCACGTCGTCACGAAGCTGGACCATCGACCGCCACCACGCCGACTTCACGTTGCGAAGCAGGGCCACGCCGAGAGGTCCGTAGTCGTAGGCCGACCGGAGGCCGCCGTAGATCTCCGATGCGCGGAAGACGAAGCCGCGTTTCCCGGCCAGGTTCACGATCGTATCGAAACTGGGAGCGGCCATCAGGAACCTCAACCGGGAGAAGGTACGGGGATCGGAACGATGGTACCCGGCCCTGACCGGATACCCGGCAGCCACGAGGACGCCCGATAGCGAGACGCACCTGCAACCCGGCACCTACGCGTACGCAGCCGGGTCTACAGGACCCTTAACCGGCACTTTCCCCGGGAATCGGACGAACCTGAGGCATAGGATGCCATATAGGGTGCCCTGTTCCTGAGGATCACAGCGCCGCTGGTGGTGCCCTGTTCCTGAGGATCAGGGCACCGTATCCGGTGTCCTCTGCCCAAAGTTCGAGAACTCGCGAAAACCGGTGCTCCACACCGGGCCCTCCCCCACCACCACCTGTCCTTGGCTTGGGGTGTGTTCGGCCATACCCGGGTTGGGACCGGGTTACGGCGAGTTCGCCCCTTTTAGAAGCCTGAGAATGTTCCCCGCGGCCAGACCGCTCCGATCGGTGAGACGCTGCGGCTGGTGTAGGTGCTTGGCGGTACGCAACGTATAGCGGGCCTGTGACACTTTCGAGTCCTTCACACCGACCGATGAGCCGATCACCGCGATCACCGGTCTCATGAGTGGGAGGAGCAGCGCAGTATTGGTAGGAGGCCGGATGGTCTTGTTCCGCCAGGGTCTCACGGTCCCGAACACGAACCCCGGATTCGGCACACTAGGTAGACCGGTTGGGGACGGCGCCGCCGAAACGTCTCCGGCGGCGCTGGTACTCGACCACGGCATCCACAAGATGCTGGGCGCCGAATTCCGGCCACAGCGTCTCTGTGAAGACCAGCTCGGAATAGGCGCTGCCCCACAGCAGGAAGTTGGATATCCGCATCTCGCCGGAAGTGCGGACGATCAGGTCCGGATCGGGCATCCGGGGAACGTACAGGCGCCTGGCGATGTCGTCCTCGGTGATCTCGCCGGGTTCCCGCTCTCCTTCCGCTACTTCGATGGCCAGCGCCCGGACGGCGCGGGCGATCTCGGCCCGTCCCCCGTAGTTGAAGGCCAGCACGAGGCTCAGCCGGCGGTTGGAGGTGGTGCGTTGCTCCGCATCCTGCATCAGTTCCCGGTTGCGATCCGGGATGCGCGGATCCGCCAGATCGCCGGCGAAGCAGATCCGCACCCCCATGTCCGCCAGGGAGTCCAGCCGGCGCAACAGTATGTCCTCGTTGAACCACATGAGGAACGAGACCTCTTCGGGGTGGCGGGTCCAGTTCTCCGTAGAGAACGTGTAGGCGGACAGCCAGCGAAGGCCGATCTCCAGCGCCCCTTCCACGCATTCGAACAGCACGGTCTCGCCGGCTGCGTGCCCGCCGGTGCGGGGCAGGTTGCGGGCCACGGCCCAACGTCCGTTCCCGTCCATGATCAGGCCGACATGGGCGGGGAGTCGGCGCCGGTCCAGCCTGCTCAGGTCGAGGGCGGCCGGGCCCGCCGCCGATCCGTCCCTCACCGGGATCCCCGGCGGATGCCGAAGGCGAGGCCGACCAGCCCGGACTCGATGTGGTACTCCACGAACCTACGTGCGAGCCCCGCCGCATCGGTGGCCAGTTTGCTGTCGGGACTCGTGAAGCCGGATAGATCGGCTGCTGACAGCCGGGCGAGGTGCTCGGTCAGACCGTCCCTCAACCGGATGGTTCCTCCGGTGTCGCAGCGTTCACAGATCAGACCCCCGCCCGCCATGCTGAACCTGCCGAGGCGGTCCTCCGCGCCGCAGGCCGCGCAATGTTCGAGGGCCGGGGCCTGGCCGATGGCGTCCGACAGCTTGAGCAGAAAGGATGCCATCAGGTCCATACCGCCGGCGCCGTCCTCAAGGGCGCGCAACCCCCTGAGGAGGAGCAGGAAAATCCGGTGTGAGGGCTCCTCCTCGACCACCACCTTGCCGACCGCCTCCGCCATGGTGCCGGCCACCATCACCGCGTCGAGGTCCTGGCGTATCCTGGGAAAGGCCTCGATCACCGACACCTGGGTCACCGTGGCCAGGTTGCGCCCCTGGTACAGCACCAGATCGACGTGGGTGAGGGGTTCGAGCCGGCCCCCGAACCGGCTCCTGGTCCTCCGGACACCCTTTGCAACGGCTCGCACCTGGCCATGATTGGGGCTGACGATTACCACGACGCGGTCCGCCTCCCCGAACGGGTAGCCGCGCAGGACGATTCCCTGATCGTGGCGGATCGACATTCCTCTCCCCGGATCGCAGCCAAGCGAGTGCCCTGGCGAGGGTAACCGGCCCGCGCCCGGACGTGCGGTCAACCGAGGCGCCTCATGCCTGGACGGCCATTCCCCTAACGTGTATTGAAAGACTCGGACTTCGTTCAATGTGGCTCTCCGGAGGATCGGATGTTCACCACAGAGGCTTCGCCCTCAGGACGAAGGCGGGTGTCCGTGGCTCCTGTTTCCGATCCGGCTATGTCGGGTTGCCCGACCGTGCATATGAAGAATCACGGTTATGGTGGGTTGATGGCACTTCTGGACGGATCCGAGATACGGACCTTCCTCGATTCCCATCCGGGCTGGGAGGTGCGGGATGGGACGATCTCCAAGACCTACGTCCTCGCCGACTTCGCCTCGGCCGTCGGCTTCGTGGCTTCGGTGGGAGTGGTAGCCGAGCGAGCCTTCCATCATCCCGACATCGACCTCCGCTACCGGCGGGTCACCGTTTCCGTGACCACTCACGACGAGGGCGGCCTCACCCGCAAGGACACCGAACTGGCCGCCCGGATCGACCGGCTGGCTACCTGACACGAACCTCTACCAACCCAGCGCGTATAACCTGAACTCGTGGGCAGTGGCAGGCTTCTAGTAGTCGAGGACGATCAGGAAATACGCCGGTCCCTGCGCCGAGCCCTCCGGATGGAGGGGTACGAGGTGACTACCGCCGAAGACGGCATGGCCGGCCTCGAACAGCTGTCCATCCAGCCCGCCGACGCCATCATTCTCGACGTCATGATGCCTCGCCTGGACGGACTGGGAGTAGCCCGGCATCTCCGGGCCCTCGGCGACAGAACCCCCATCCTGATGCTCACCGCCCGCCATGACATCTCGAACCGCGTGGAGGGCTTGGATGCCGGCGCCGACGACTACATGGTCAAACCGTTCGCCCTGGACGAGTTGCTGGCCAGGATCAGGGCTCTGCTCCGCCGGAGCGGGGCCACCGACAGCGACCATACCCTCCAGCTCGCAGATCTCACTCTCAATCCCTCCACCCGGCAGGTCCACCGAGCGGACCGAGAGATCCAACTGACCAAGACCGAGTTCGACCTGCTGGAACTCCTACTGGTTAACAGCAGGATCGTGCTGTCCCGTGACGTGATCATGGGTCGCATCTGGGGCTACACCTTCGAAACCTCCTCGAACCCTCTGGAGGTCCACGTCGGCTACGTGCGGCGCAAGCTCGAGGCCGGGGGGGAACCTCGCCTCATACACACCGTGCGGGGAGTCGGCTACGTGGCCAGGGAGCCATGAGCCTGCGGTTGCGATGGGCCACAGGACTCGGGCTGGTGGCGGCGCTGGCCATCGGCCTGATCACGCTGGCTGCCGTGTTCTCTGTTGAGCGGCGGCTGCGGGGCGCAATGGATCAAGACCTCAGGGAGCGGGCCTCGCGCGTCCACGAGCTGGCCGAGGGCCTGTTTCGTGTGGGCCTGGAGCGTCGAGGCGCCCTGCTCCCCCGGGTGGTCGACTACGACGCCATCCTCCAGGTATTCGATCGGGACGGGACCGTCCTGCTCCAGGTAGGACCTGAGGGTGTCACGCCGCCCGTTGACGATGCCGACCTGGATGTGATCAGCGGTAACCGTCCGGCGATCATCCGCGATGTCCGTATCGACGGCACCTTGTACAGGATGATCACGGTCCGGGCCTTCGTCAGGGACGGTCCCCTGAGAGTGGAGGCGGCGTTCCAGATCCTTACCGACCAGTCCCAGCTCCAAGGCAACCTGGCAGCTCTCACCGCAAGACTCCTCCTCATCGGCGCCATCGGCGTCCTGCTGGTGGCGCTGACCGGCTGGATAATGGCCTCGAGAGCCGTACGCCCGATCAGCGATCTCGCCGCCGCCGCCCAACGGGTGGCTTCCACCGACGATCTCGATGCGGTCGACCAGATCGATACCTCGGCCCCGGCCGAGATCGGACGCCTGGCCACCGCCTTCCAGTCGATGCTGGACTCGCTCCGGGCATCGCGCCGGGAACAGCAACGGCTGGTATCCGACGCGGGTCACGAGCTCCGGACTCCGATGACGGCCCTGAAGACCAACCTGGAAGTCATCCGCCGTCGCGGCGACCGGATCAACGAGGAGGAACGGACGGAGTTGATCGAGGCGGCTCTGCGGGAGTCCGACCAGTTGGCCCGGCTTGCCTCCGAACTGGTCGATCTGACATCAGACGTGCGCCATGCCACCGAACCGGTTCAGGCGGTCGACCTGACGGCGCTGGCCCGAGAACTCGGCGGCCGATATAGCAAACTCGGCGATGTGCGCGTAACAGTCTCCGGCCGGGGCGCGCTGGTGGCCGGACGGCCGACCCAGCTGGAGCGGGCTGCCGGCAATCTGGTTGACAACGCCGTCAAGTGGGCGGACGGCAGGGTCGAGATCCTTGTGAAAGGAACTACGTTCACCGTTCGAGATGATGGACCCGGGATCCCCGAAGACGACCTGCCCAACGTCTTCCGGCGGTTCTACCGCTCCGCGGAGGCCCGCTCGATGCCCGGTTCGGGTCTGGGGCTGGCGATCGTGGACCATCTGATCAGCGCCCATGGCGGTACCGTGTTCGCCGGGAACTCCGATGATGGCGGCGCTGAAGTGGGGTTCACCCTGCCTCCGGCGGAGAGAACAGAGGGGAGTCCGGAGGCAGGGTGAACAGGTTGGGGCTTCGCGCAAACGTGGGGTTTGGGCTGTTCTGGTGGTCGGTGCGGGCGTCATGTTACGAGGAGTCCCCGGGCTGCGAAGTTGTCGGTGCTGGTGAGTCCGTGAGCGACCCGGCGTAGCATCCCCGCACTCACCGCATGGTGATCAAGCGGCGGACGCCTCCCCCCGGCTACTCGTTTCGGAGCGCGGCGATGGGATCGACGGTGGTGGCGCGGTAGGCCGGGTAGCTCCCGCTGGCCAGGCCCACGCCCCCTGCGACCAGGAGTGCCGCGGCAATACTCCACGGCTGGATCAGCACCGTCAACTCCTGGCCACCGACCACCCTGCCGTCGACGGCCAGCGAGACTCCGGCCCCGATGGCGACGCCGACCAGGCCGCCGAACAGGCTCAAGGTCAGCGCCTCGGTCACGAACTGCTTCACGATGTCACGCGATGTGGCCCCCACCGCGCGCCGGATGCCTATCTCCCGAGCCCGCTCCGTGACCGAGACAAGCATGATGTTCATCACACCGATGCCTCCGACGAGTAGGGAGATACCGGCGATGCTGCCGAGCAGGATCGAGAGAGTGTTGCTGACCTCGGTCGCCGCGCTGATCAGATCGTCCTGGCTCTGGATCACGAAGTCCGGCTCGGCCGTGCCGTGGCGGAAGAGCAGCAGTTCGCTGATCTCCTGCTTGACGCGGTCCTCGTCGACGCCATCCGCAGCCCTGACGTCGATCTGGGAGACGCGCAGGTCCCCTGCAGGGGTGTACAGGAAACGCAGCCGGTTGGCGATGCTCCTCAGCGGGACGAAGGCCTGGTCGTTGGCCTCGCCGGCGCCGCCCTGCTCCTCGAGGACCCCTACCACCACGAAGGCGAGCGTGAGACGTCCGCCTGCGAAGGAGAGCCGCACCTGCTGGCCGACCGGATCCACGCCCGGGTACAGCGTCTCGGCGGTTCGCGCTCCCAGCACCGCTACCATCGAACCTTCCTCGTCATGGAGCGGTGTGATGAAGGAGCCTGAACGGATGTCGAGATCACGCACCTCTCCGTACTCACTGGACGTGGAGACCACCGTGGCCCCCACATTGTTCGCTCCCGCGACCAGCTGCGTGTCCACCGTGGCACGGGCCGCGACGGCCACGACACCGGGAATGGCGTCGGCGGCGATCGCCGCGGCATCCCCGTCGACCAGCGTCGACTCGGCGGACCCGGCGGGGTTGCCGGTCTGGGAAGTTGTGGCTGCCGCACTCGACTCGATGAAGATCAGGCCCGTGCCGAGGCCGCGGATCCGATCGGTGACGCCCTGCTGCGTACCCTGGGCCACCGCCACCAGCGCGATCACCGAACTGACCCCGATGACCACCCCTAGAGAGGTCAGCGCACTCCGTAGCCGGTTGGCGAGGATGGCTCGCAGGGTGATGCGGAACGCGTCCAGAAGGCTCACCCCGCCGACGCTCCTGCCGGTGACGGAACCGATGGCTCCGCGCCCGCCCCGCTGTCACCGACGATCTCTCCGTCGCGCATGCGGATGGTGCGCCGGGCGTAGGCGGCGACGTCCGCCTCGTGCGTCACCAGTACCACTGTCAGCCCCTGATCCTCGACCAGTTCGGTGAGGAGTTCCATGAGTTCCCGACCCGTCGCCGAGTCGAGGGCGCCGGTCGGCTCGTCGCCCAGCAGCACCAGCGGGTTCACGACGAGGGATCGGGCGATCGCCACTCGCTGCTGCTCCCCCCTTTACCTTGTTGAGTAGCTCTGATGTGTGAGTATCGGGGCTGGTTGCTCGCCGCGGCGGGCAGGGCTTTGTCCCCCTGTCAGAGAGATGGCCTGGGGGGTGTTGCCACCCGCCGTGGTTGGGTGCCTGCGACCTCTTACAGGGACATGCACCGACAGGGGGCTGGTTCGTAAAGTGGTTGAGGCGTTGGTGCCCTCGAGTAGCTGCCGAAGGAGTTTGCGACTAGAGAGGACCAACTGAATGGGTGAGAGGCCTACGCCGGCTCCCGGAGTGTTCGTCGGTATAGACATCGCCAAGGGCAACCATTACGCCTGTGCGGTGTCGGCCAGCGGTGAGGCGCTGTTCGCCCGAGCGGTTCCCAACGACGAATCAGCGATCCGGCGGATGATCGACGACGCTGGGGACCACGGCCGCCCGGCGTTGGTGGTTGATATGACCTCGTCGGCGGCTGTGCTGGCGCTCACCGTCGCCGCAGAGATGACGATTCCGGTGGCCTATGTCACCGGCCTGGCGATGCGCCGAGCTGCCGACCTCTACGCAGGTGCGGCCAAGACCGACCCCAAGGACGCCCAGGTGCTGGCCGACTACGCCTGGCGTAACGCGGATCGTCTGAGTTGGACGACTGTCACCGATGAGCTGTTGGCCCGTCTGCGGATCCTCAACGGTCGGGACACAGACCTGGCCTCCGACGCGACAAGAACCGTAAACCGCCTGAGAGACGCCCTATTAGCCGTGTCCCCGGCTCTGGAGCGTGCCGTGGGAGAAAGGCTGATGTCGACACCTGGTCTCAGAGCCGCGCTGGTGAAATACCCCACCCCCGCAGCGCTGCGAACGGCCGGCAAAGCCCGGGTGCGGTCGCTGATATCCAAGCGATCCAAGCGCGCCGCCAACACACTCACCGACCAGATCTGGGCTGCGCTCAGCTCCCAGACCGTCACGGTGCCAGCCGAGGCAACCTGGGGCGAGACAATCGGCGACTTGGCCGCCGACCTGGACCGGATCATCGACCGCCGACAACGCCTCGAAGCTGACATCGAGCAGGCGTTCTTGGAGCATCCGCTGGGAAAAGTCCTTAACAGCATGTGCGGGTTCGGGCCCAGAACCGGAGCTCGAACCCTGGCTGAGATCGGCGACCCGCACCGGTTCGCCAACCCCGGCCGGCTAGCCGCCTACGCCGGGCTAGCCCCCGTGGACCGACAATCAGGCCGCAGCCACCGAACAGGGCGATCACGAGGCGGAAACCACCGACTCAAGAACGCCATGTTCATCGCCGCGTTCGTTGCTACCCGACACGACCCCGACGCCCGCGCCTACTACCTACGCAAACGCGCCCAGGGCAAAGACCACAACGCCGCTGTCATCTGCGTCGCCCGCCGACGCTGCAACATCATCCTGGCCATGCTCAAGACCCAAACGCCCTACCAACCCCGCCAACCCGAGAAACTGCCCGAAGCGGCTTGACAACAAGACAGGGACACCCCCCCCCCCCCCCCGGACATGGGTGCCTGCGACCTCTTACAGGGACATGCACCGACAGGGGGCTGGTTCGTAAAGTGGTTGAGGCGTTGGTGCCCTCGAGTAGCTGCCGAAGGAGTTTGCGACTAGAGAGGACCAACTGAATGGGTGAGAGGCCTACGCCGGCTCCCGGAGTGTTCGTCGGTATAGACATCGCCAAGGGCAACCATTACGCCTGTGCGGTGTCGGCCAGCGGTGAGGCGCTGTTCGCCCGAGCGGTTCCCAACGACGAATCAGCGATCCGGCGGATGATCGACGACGCTGGGGACCACGGCCGCCCGGCGTTGGTGGTTGATATGACCTCGTCGGCGGCTGTGCTGGCGCTCACCGTCGCCGCAGAGATGACGATTCCGGTGGCCTATGTCACCGGCCTGGCGATGCGCCGAGCTGCCGACCTCTACGCAGGTGCGGCCAAGACCGACCCCAAGGACGCCCAGGTGCTGGCCGACTACGCCTGGCGTAACGCGGATCGTCTGAGTTGGACGACTGTCACCGATGAGCTGTTGGCCCGTCTGCGGATCCTCAACGGTCGGGACACAGACCTGGCCTCCGACGCGACAAGAACCGTAAACCGCCTGAGAGACGCCCTATTAGCCGTGTCCCCGGCTCTGGAGCGTGCCGTGGGAGAAAGGCTGATGTCGACACCTGGTCTCAGAGCCGCGCTGGTGAAATACCCCACCCCCGCAGCGCTGCGAACGGCCGGCAAAGCCCGGGTGCGGTCGCTGATATCCAAGCGATCCAAGCGCGCCGCCAACACACTCACCGACCAGATCTGGGCTGCGCTCAGCTCCCAGACCGTCACGGTGCCAGCCGAGGCAACCTGGGGCGAGACAATCGGCGACTTGGCCGCCGACCTGGACCGGATCATCGACCGCCGACAACGCCTCGAAGCTGACATCGAGCAGGCGTTCTTGGAGCATCCGCTGGGAAAAGTCCTTAACAGCATGTGCGGGTTCGGGCCCAGAACCGGAGCTCGAACCCTGGCTGAGATCGGCGACCCGCACCGGTTCGCCAACCCCGGCCGGCTAGCCGCCTACGCCGGGCTAGCCCCCGTGGACCGACAATCAGGCCGCAGCCACCGAACAGGGCGATCACGAGGCGGAAACCACCGACTCAAGAACGCCATGTTCATCGCCGCGTTCGTTGCTACCCGACACGACCCCGACGCCCGCGCCTACTACCTACGCAAACGCGCCCAGGGCAAAGACCACAACGCCGCTGTCATCTGCGTCGCCCGCCGACGCTGCAACATCATCCTGGCCATGCTCAAGACCCAAACGCCCTACCAACCCCGCCAACCCGAGAAACTGCCCGAAGCGGCTTGACAACAAGACAGGGACACCCCCCCCCCCCCCGGACAGTTCGTTCGGAAGGTGCATGATGCGATCCGCCAGGCCGACGCGTACCAGCGCCTCGGCAGCACGTCGCCTGCGGTCTGGAGCACGCTGGTAGATCAGCGGCAACTCGACCTGCTCGAGGGCTGTCAGGCGGGGCAGCAGGTTGTAGGACTGGAAGACGAACCCGAAGGCATTGCCCCGCAGCCGGGAACGGGCATCCTCGGAGAACCGCTCAACATCGCGCCCGGCTAGGAGGTACTCGCCGGAGGTGGGCCGGTCCAGCAGGCCGATGATGTTCATGAGCGTGCTCTTGCCGGAGCCGGACTGGCCCATGATGGCCACGAACTCCCCCCGGTCGATTTCGAGGCTCACACCGGCCAACGCCCGCACGTCCACTCCGCCGGTCGCGTAGACGCGGGTCACTTCGTGCAGCCGGATCACTGTCCGCTTCTGCCCGGACCGCCACCGAAGCCTCCCGGAATACCTCCGGGGAGGAAACCGAACCCGGGCGCCGGTTCCTGCTGCTGCGTGGCGCTGTAGGCGATGCCGGCGCTGTCGGCCCCGATCAGCAGCACCGCTCCCGGCTCGAGACCGCTCGTGATCTCCACGTTCACCCCGTCAGACTCGCCTACCCCAACCATGACGCGCTCGAACCCGACCCCGTCGCCATCGGCGGGACCTGCCGGAACGGTGACGAACCACTCGCCGTCGATCTGCCGCACGGCGGAAACGGGAACCAGCACGGACTGCTCCCGCACCTCGGTGAGGATGGTGACGGTGGCGCTCATCCCGGGCGCCGGCAGCAAGCGGGCGACAACGGGGCCCGCCGCCCCGGTCTGGTCTGGCCGCCCCGGAGCCCCCGGCCCGCCGGCCGCAATCCGCTCCCGCAGTTGTGGCGGGATTTCGAAGTCCTCGGGCAGGCTCACTCCCTCGGGCAGCGGCTCGCCGCTGCTCACCACCTGTATCACATCCTGGATGGTCACGCCTTCCGGCAACTCGATTCCGGCGAGCGCGCCACCCTCACCGCGTCCGCCGAAGCCCGGTGCTCCTGCCCCGCCGGTGCCTCCGATGCCGGCCACGGACTCCGAAACCCCGGCAACTCCGAGAGCACCTCCCTGCCCGGCGAGAACCGCGAGTTGTCCGGCCACTTCAGTGATCTCCGCACCGGTCAGGATCCTTGCCTCCACCCCGTAGGTCACCACACCTTGGGCGGTATCCGGCATGCGGCTGATCGAGACTATCCGCACCGGGTACTCGACCCCCTCGACTCCGTCGAAGGAGGCGACACCCGCCTGCCCGATCTGCAACGAGAACAGGTCGGCCTCGGTAACGGTCAGGTCGATCAGCATCCGGTCGGGCGTGCTGAGTGAGAAAGCGACAATGTTCTGGGTCACGCGGTCGCCTGGGTGGACGTTGACACCCTCGACGGTCCCGTCGATGGGGGCCACCACGGTCAGGTCGGCAAGGGCGGCGCGGGCCTCCTCAAGCGTGATCTCGGCAAGCCGAACGCTCTCCTCCTGCTGAGCGATGGCGTTGGCGGTCGCTCCCGCCAGCAGTTCGTCGTGGCGCGCCCGGGCGGTGGCAAGGCCGGCCAGCGCCGCATCCAGGGAGGCTTGAGCCTGCTCATGATCGCTCTCGTCGGCCGGCTCCTGGAGCTCCTCGAGGCGGGCGACAGCCGCAGAGTGGCTCGCACGGGCAGCCTCCACAGCCTGCTCCGCCTGGTAGAAGTCCTGGGCGGTCGGGTCCTCCCGGAGTTCGTCGAGGCGGGCGACAGCCGCAGAGTGGCTCGCACGGGCAGCCTCCACAGCCTGCTCCGCCTGGTAGAAGTCCTGGGCGGTCGGGTCCTCCCGGAGTTCGTCGAGGCGGGCGACAGCCGCAGAGTGGCTCGCTTCGGCGGCTTCCAGTGCCAACTCCGCCTGCCGGACGTCCTCGCCGGAGGCGGGTAGGAGCAGATCGGCAAGTCGATCCTCCGTGGCGGCAAGGTCTGTCACAGCTGTCTGTCTGGCAGCCTCGGCCAGGATATAAGCCAGGTTGGTGTTGATCAGGGCGTTGGCGCGACGCTGGTAGCCGGCGGAGCGCCCCTCAAGGGTCTCGTGAAGGGCCTCCACCTCCTCGTCCGAGAGGGGTTCCAGGATCTCCTCACTCTCCAAAGGCAGGGTGCCGGCGCAGGTCACCTCGGCTATGTTGAAGGCTCCGTACTCGTCGCAGTACTCGTCCCAGGCCTCGCCCAAAGCGACCCAGGAATCGTTCGCATCGCTGACGGCACTCAAGAGCCGGGCCTCCGCGTGGGCCACCGCAGATCGAGCGGCGGCGATCTCCGTTTCGGTCGGATCGGTGAACAATGCCGCCAGAGCCTCCTCGGCGCTCGACAACTGAGCAAGCGCACTAGCCACCGCCTGCTCACCAGACGCCACCTCACTAACACTCGGCGGCTCCGACAACCCCGACAGAGCCTCCTCGGCGCTCGACAACTGAGCAAGCGCACTAGCCACCGCCTGCTCACCAGACGCCACCTCACTAACACTCGGCGGCTCCGACAACCCCGACAGAGCCTCCTCGGCGCTCGACAACTGAGCAAGCGCACTAGCCACCGCCTGCTCACCAGACGCCACCTCACTAACACTCGGCGGCTCCGACAACCCCGACAGGGCCATCTCGGCGCCCGTCACCTGCGACTCCGCAGCCTCGATCGACTGTCTCGCCGCGGCAATCTCGGATCCCGCGGGAGTGTCCAGCAAGGACTCGAGGCGGAGTTCGGCCAGACGCAGCTGCACCTCGGCCGTCTCGATGCGCCGCTGCGCGTCCGAGTCGTCCAGGGTCGCCAGTATCTCGCCGGCCTGTACGGCAGATCCGCTCTCGACCACGACCGATGCGACGGCGCCGGAAGCTTCGAAGGCAAGGTCGGTGCTGCGTTCGGCCACCGCCGATCCGGAAAGATCGACCGTGGTGCTCAACTGGCCCGTCGTAGACTCCACGCGCTCCGGTTCGGCCGTCACGTCGGTCTCTTCCGGTTGGAGGACCAGGAAGGCGCCTACCCCTGCTCCGGCCACCAGAACTGCCGCGACCAGGAACAGCAAGCCCCGCCTGGGTCGCCGACGCCCGCCGATCAGGGCATCGATGTCCACATCACTCATGCCCGCCCCCTACAGGCTGAGCGGCTTCGCGTAGTCGGCGCACGCGGACAGCGCAGCATACGGACCCCTCCCGTAGTTCCTCCATGGCGTATGTGGCCGCGTGTCTCGCAGCCGCTGGTCGTCTCCCAGTCCACTGCCACCATCGTTCCAATGCCATGTCGCACTCTCCTTACTCAGCTCTTCCCAACAGACACCGAATCTCTCCCTCGTGCGCGCCCGGGACTCTCCGGCGCCGGACACGTACGGAGCGGTGCTCGACCTGACGACCGTCCGACCAAATCCTCCCGGTTCCTTCAATCCGTCGTCCAGCCCGGACGGCCCCCGTGAACAGCCTTGGGCTTGCTCGATGCCCGGATCGGGTCTGGGGTTCGCCATCGTCGATCATCTGATCAGCGCCCATGGAGTGACCGTGTTCGCCGGGAACTCCGATGATGGCGGCGCTGAGGTGGGGTTCACCCTGCCTCCGGCGGAGGGAATGGAGGAGGGCCTGGAGGCAGGGTGAACGGGTTGGCCGGGAGAGGCTCGGAGCCTTCACCTCCCCGGTGTCCGGCCTAACGATGCCCGCGGAAGCCCTTCCCCGGGCCGCCGTGGTGGCCTCGGCCGTGGTGGCCACGGCGGTCCGGGACTCGGCCATTGATCTCCTCCATCTCTTCCTTCGTGATCTGCCCGTCAGACAGGGCGTCGGAGAACGGACCGTCCGCAGCAGTGATCCGGTCTGCATTCGGGAGCTGGGCAATCTCGTCGGCGGTCAGCACCCCGTCGTCCCAGAAAGCGTCGAGGAGTGCCTTGAACTCCTCGCGGGCGGCGCGGGCCGCCGATCGCCTCTCTTCCACGGCGGCGATGATGGCATCGGCCTGAATCTGGGTAATGGTGCCATCCTCTACCAGGTCTGCGAGGACGCCGTCGAGTCCCACTCGTACCGGATGCTCCCAGGCTTTCCCTGTGGACTCACCGTTCTCGCCGGCCGACTCCTCCGAGCCGGTCTGAGCCCAGGCGGCTGCGCCCAAACCCAACACGAGGGCCGCCGCTCCGATTACGAACATTCTCCGCATGACGTTCTCCTTCCTCACCGGTCATGCTGGAATGAATCTGGAGTCCCAACCTGTGGTTTTGCTGAAGAAGACCTGAACGCATCCTGAGAAACTGCGCATGCCCGCAGTTTCCGCCCCGGCGGCCGGTGGCCACCTGCAGCATGCCCTTAAAGATCGAAGGGCGTGTCCGTGAAGAAGTCGCTCACCTTGGCTGTCCTGCCCGAAGCCTTGGGAGCGGCGATGCCCAGGCGGGATCGCACCGCCGAATACCCACCATCCTCCAACTCATCCGCGAGTTCAGGCCCTCCGGAGTCGACGATCTCGCCGTTCATCATGATGTGCACCCGGTCGGGCCGGACGTAGTTGAGGATGCGGCTGTAGTGGGTGATCATCAGCATGGCCACTTCGTCGCTTCGCATCTCCTCCACAGCGGCGGCGACCTCCCGTACCGAGTCGATGTCCAACCCGGAGTCGATCTCGTCCAGCACCATCACCCGTGGCTCCAGGACCGCGAGCTGGAACACCTCCGAGCGCTTCTTTTCCCCCCCGGACAGATCTCCGTTCACGGATCGGTTCAGGAACCGTTCCATTCCGAGCTGCCGGGCGCGGGTGGCGATCCGCTCCCTCGCCTCCTCCGGACCGGCGCCCAGCGCCACCGCCGCCTCCTCGACCAGCACGCCGAGATCAAGCCCGGGAATCCCCACCGGATACTGGAGGGCCTGGAAGAGACCGGCCTGAGCCCGCTGGTGGACGTCGAGGTCCACGATCGACGCCCCGTCCACGGCCATCGCCCCGGACACCTCGTAACCGGGTTTTCCCGCCAGGACGTGGCAGAGGGTGGACTTGCCCGACCCGTTGGGACCCATGATGGCGTGCACCTCGCCGAATGGAACCTCCAGGTCGACTCCCTTGAGGATGGCGAGACCACCGATGGAAGCGTGGAGCTCACGTACCCGGAGCGCCGTCCTGGCCATCAGGAGCCTCCCCCCGTATCCACGTTCACCATGACGCGGCCCTGCTCGAGCCTCACCTCGTAAGTGGCTACCGGCCGGGTGGCCGGGAGGCTCTGGGGCACTCCGGTCCGGATGTCGAACTCCGCCCCGTGAAGCGGGCATTCGACGTCGTAGTCCCACAACTCACCCTCGGAAAGGGATGCCATGGCGTGGCTGCAGGTATCTCCTATCACGTAGAAGTCGTCCCCGATCCGGAACAGGGCCAGGGTGCGATCGTCGAGGTCCACCCTGGACCCACCCTGGGGGAAGGCATCCGCGGCGCCTACATCCAACCAGACCATCAGGATGCGGCCCGCTGTTGCGCGCCGGCGAACTTGGCGGCCACCGCCCTCCGCGATGGCGCGGCCAGCCCCGGCACGGTCAAGCCCGACAGTATCTCGTTGAAAAAGCCCCTCACCAGCAGGCGCTCGGCCGGATTCCGGGGCAGCCCGCGGCTCATCAGGTAGTACAGCTGCTGCTCGTCCAGCGGCCCCGAGGAGGATCCGTGCCCGCACTGGAGGTCGTCAGTGAGTATCTCCAGGTTCGGAACCGAGTTGACCTTCGCTCCGTCAGAGAGCACCAGGTTGCGGTTGGTCTCGAAAGCGGAAGTACCCACGGCCCCCTTCTCGATCCTCATGAGTCCGGTCCAGACGGCGCGGGCGTTATCGGCAACGGCGCCCTTCAGGAAAATATCGGACGTGGTACGGGGACCCCGGTGGGCGACGTGGATGCGGTAATCGAGGACCTGCGCGCCGTCGCCGAAGTAGATGCCGCCCATCTGGACTGACGACCCCGACCCGGCCAGGGAGATCCCCAGCCGTTGCCGGGCATACAGCCCTCCGAGACCCACCTCCCCGATCCGGAGGGTGGAGTCCCGCTCCGTCACGTACTGGTGATGGGCCACCATGCGGGCCGGCTCGGACAGGTTCTGCACCACCGAGATGGACAGGCGGGCGCCGCGGTCCACCAGCGTCTCCAGTATGGGGCTGACCAGCAGCTCCTCCCCCGGCGCCGAGCGGTAGAGGACCACCACCGAAGCTTCCGAATCGGGCCCTGCTACCACCGTCAGGTGCGGGAAGCTGACCGACCCCGCGGCGACTGCCTGGATATCCACGACCACCGGCGCAGAGACCACCCTCCGGGCCGGGATCGTCACCACCGCGCCGGGCGGCGCCATGGCGTGGTTAGCGGCCGCGAACACGTCAACATCCGGGGTGGCCATCGATCCGTAGAGGCTTGCCACCCGACCGTCCGGCACATCAGCCGCCCGGTGAACCTCGATCTCTCCGGCCTCGACATCCACCACGGCGCCGTCCACCATGGTCAGACCGCCGCTCCGCTCCCCCAGCGCTTCGAGGTACTCGTCACCACCCAGGGCGCCGGAAGGTTCGGGGGCGGGACGGAAGTCGTCAAGGCCGAAGTCGATGTCGACGTACTTCCAGTCCTCGTCCTTGGGACCGGGCACGGCAGCCGACGCCAGGGCCTGGCGGCCCCGGTCGCGCAGGGCGGCCAGCCAGACGGGTTCGTCGTCAATGGACATGGTTGCTGGGAATGAGGCTAAGGACACAGATCCTTCTTCTGGAATCCGGCGGGCGGATGGTAACTGGTGAACCGATGCTATCTGTCAGCCACCCACCGGCCAAAGGCGGACGCTCCGATGGAATACCGGCGATCCTCGAAGGCGCTCACTCTCCGATCAGGCGAGCCGCTCGGGCGAACACCGCGTCCAGCATGGTCTCGGTGAGCCTCCCGGTGAAGGTGTTCTGCTGCGAGGGGTGATAGCAGCCGATGATCGTCGGAGCCCCGGCGCCGGGATGCACCTCGACGCCGTGGGAGAAACGCGGCTTGGGAGTCGGGATCTTCCACCCGCGACGACGACCGATGCGCAGGGTCTGATCGAAGGCCATGCCGCCCAGGGCAACCACCACCTCGACGCGCCGGCACAGCTCGATCTCCTGCTCGATCCAGGGGGCACAGGCATCACGCTCGGCCGCGGTGGGCCGGTTCCGGGGCGGGACGCACCTGACGATGGCGGTGATGGCTGCGTCGATCAGGCGGAAGCCGTCATCGCGGTGGTCCGCCACCGGACGATTGGCGAAGCCCGTGCGGTGAAGGGTGCGGAACAGCCATTCGCCGGATCGGTCTCCCATGAACATCTGTCCGGTCCGGTTCGAACCGTGGGCGCCGGGGGCAAGGCCGATAATGAGCAACCGGGCCTCGGGATCCCCCAGCATCGGCACCGGTCGAGCCCAGTAATCCTGGTCGGCGTAGGCGGCCCGCTTCGTCACCGCCAACTCCTCCCTCCATGCCACCAGGCGGTCGCACAGCCGGCACTCGACCAACTCGGCCTGGAGCCGATCGAACGCCGCCCGGGCGGCGGACCCGTTATGCGTCATTGCCCGGACTCCGGACCCGTCGCCGGGTCGAGCGCTTCGACGTTGAACACGCTGACCGCATTCCACAGCATCCAGCCCAGCGAGCGCGCCTCCGCGGCATCGATCTGCTCCCGCACCTGCGCCGGCGTGTAGTAGAAGTCCTGGAGCCAGGGGCGGATGATGGACTGGCCCTCGAGGCGCTTCAAACCTGCGTCGAGCGCTCCGGCCACCACCTCTCCGGGGTGATCGTTGGGCGTGTCGAAGCCGAACCATCCGGTCGAGTAATGGCTCGGATAGACCATGGGTGACACCACATCGGCCGTGGCGGAGAGCGCTGTGAACTCCTGGCCGATCCCTCCATCCCCGACCACGGTGGTGATGAACCCGAAGATGTCGGCCCCTACCAGGCACCCGAGCGGGTGGAGACGATCGGCTGCCTGGTCCAGGAAGCTGGTGATCGTCCCTATGCGGATGTCCTCCGAGTCACCCAGGTCGAACACGGCCGTGCCGGGATAGCCGTCAGGGAACCGGACATAGTCGAACTGGATCTCGTCGAACCCGACGCTACAGACCTCCTCGGCCAGCCGCAGCGCGTATTCCCGGGCCTGCGGATCGGTGGGATCGAGGAAATACTGGTTGCGTTTGCGGAAGGGAGCACCGGTAGCGGTGTCATATACTGCCATGTCGACCACCGCCCGCGCAGCTATGGGGTCCTGGAAGGTCACGAGACGCGCGATCTTGTACAGGCCCCGGACGTCCATCTGGGCCACGACCCGGTCGATGTCGAACAGGACATCCACCGCACCGATCTCACGAGCCAGGCTCACCTCAGTGTCGTAGAGCACCCGACCCGACTCATCCTTCACATCGATCACCAGTGCGTTGACCACCGTATCCTCGGCGATCGTGAGCAACTCCGACCACTGCGCCGGATCCACGAACACGGTGTGTCCGATGTGTAGAGCCCGGATCAGATACGGCTCCAGGACGATCTCGCGGACCAGCACCTCTCCGTCCCAGTCAAACTCGGTCGTGACCCATCCCGGGCGCTCGACGGTGATGGTGCCCGGTGAGGCCCTGGATATCTCGAAGCCGCCCTGGTCATCGGTCATGACGTTGGCCTCGCCCAGCGTGACCGAAGCGATCGGCAACCCGAATCCCTGGCTGTCCACCACCGCACCGCGCAGGACAACGGGCCTCAAGGCCAGTTCCACGGGTTCGTCCTGGAACGAGTCCACCACCACCGCGCCCGGGAAGAAACCTTGGGCTTGTACGGTGGCCGAGGTGGGCTCGCCTTCCCATCGCACCCGGAACAAACCGCCTCCGTCGGTGACCTCAGGACCGTGCTCCGTGTCGGCCTGCGCCCCTACGATCGGTTCTCCGGCATCATCCTGGACGAGGATGGACACGGTCGGCACCTCGGAGGGCGGCGGGATGGGCGCTTCCCCGACCACCACCACCGATTGCGCCAGACAGGCGGTCAGGAACACCGATCCCAGGATGGGCAGCATTGGCGCCGCCACGCGGCGCGGGAGAGACGGCGCGCGCCCTCGAGGGCATTGAAACCGTCTCAAGCGGACCCCACAATCAAGGAACACATTGCCAAATCGTTGCCGGGGTGATACGTTGCCTTGTCGCATCCATGGAGAGGGGGTAAGTAGGCGTGGTCTTAACAGCGAGGGAGACACCGCTATCGACCGACGCAGTGGACCTGTACCTCGACGAGGTATCGGCGCACCCCCTTCTGACCGCCCAGGACGAGGTAGAGCTCGCTCTCAAGATCGAACTGGGCCGCCAGGCCCGCGACCAACTCGATGCCACACCCGACCTGGACCCGTCCGATCGCCCGAAGCTACGCCGGCGGGTGAGAGAGGGTGAGAGAGCCAAAGCGGTCTTCATCCAGTCGAACCTCCGCCTCGTCATCTCGATCGCCAAGCGCTATTCCGGCCGAGGCATGGACCTGATCGACATGATACAAGAGGGCAACCTCGGACTGATACGAGCTGTCGAGAAGTTCGACTGGCGCAAGGGCTTCAAGTTCTCCACCTACGCCACCTGGTGGATCCGTCAAGCCATCACCCGGGGGCTCGGCAACCAGGCTCGCACCATCCGCCTGCCGGTCCACATGGTCGACATCGTCAGAACGGTGAACGAGACGGTCTACACGCTGACCGAGGAACTTCGACGCCGACCGACCCGCGAGGAGATCGCGGCCGCCAGCGGTCTCGACATCGACCGGGTAGCAACCGCCCTGGCCACCCCAACCAGCACCACCTCGATAGATCGTCCGGTGGGCGAGGACGGGGATGCCGTGCTGGGAGACTTCATCCCGGACAAGACCGCCACCGATCCGTTCGCCCATGCCGCCGCCGCCGTGCGACGAGCCCGGATCGAGGAGGCTCTGGGCATGCTCACCACCGAGGAGCGCACGGTGGTGGTCGACCGCTACGGGTTGGAGGGATCCCATATGCAGACTCTGACCGACATCGGCGCCAGGTTGGGCGTGACCCGGGAGCACGTCCGCCAGATCGAGCGCAGGGCCCTATCGAAGCTCCGGCATCCCAGCAACGCACACGGATTGAAGAGCCTGATAGATCTCTAGTTGCCAGTTGTTAATTGCTACTGACCACGAACTGTCAACTACAAGCTAGCCGACCGCTCCGGCATCCGCCATGTTCAACTCGATAAGCCGGTTCATCTCGACGGCGTACTCCATCGGGAGTTCCTTGACTATCGGCTCGATGAATCCGGCCACCACCATCGAGGTGGCCTCGTCCTCGGTCAGGCCCCGGCTCATCAGGTAGAAGAGCTGCTCCTCCCCGACCTTGGACACCGTGGCCTCGTGACCGATCTCGGTATCCGCCTCCTCGATCTCCATGTAGGGGTAGGTGTCGGAGCGGCTGTCGTCATCCAGGATCAGGGCGTCGCAGCGGACGAACGACTTGGCGTTCTCGGCGCCGGGCTCCACCCTCACCAGACCCCGGTAGCCGGCCCGGCCACCCTCCCTGCAAATGGACTTTGACAGGATGGTGGAGGTGGTATTCGGAGCGACATGGACCATCTTGGCGCCCGTGTCCTGGTGCTGGTCCTCGCTGGCGAACGCGATCGACAGCACCTCGCCATGGGCCCCGGGCTCCATCAGCCACACCGCCGGGTACTTCATGGTGAGCTTGGACCCGATATTGCCGTCGACCCACTCCATGGTGGCGTCGGCATATGCGGCCGCCCGCTTGGTCACCAGGTTGTAGACATTGTTCGACCAGTTCTGGATGGTCGTGTAGCGGCAGCGCCCGCCCCGCTTGACGACGATCTCGACCACCGCCGAGTGGAGGGAGTCGGTGGTGTAGACGGGCGCCGAGCACCCCTCTACATAGTGGCAGAAGGCGCCCTCGTCCACGATTATCAGGGTCCGCTCGAACTGGCCCATGTTCTCCGAGTTGATCCTGAAGTAGGCCTGGAGAGGCTGGTCCACATGGACTCCCGGAGGGACGTAGATGAACGAGCCCCCCGACCAGACTGCCGAGTTGAGGGCGGCGAACTTGTTGTCGTTGGGCGGGATCACCGTCCCGAAGTACTCCTTGACGATGTCGGGGTGGTCCCGAACCGCGGAGTCCATGTCCATGAACAGGACTCCCATCTCCTCCAGGTCCTCCCGGTTGCGGTGGTAGACGACCTCCGACTCGTACTGGGCGGTCACACCGGCCAGGAACTTGCGCTCCGCCTCGGGAATGCCCAACTTCTCGTAGGTGTCCTTGATGGACTCGGGCACCATGTCCCAGTCCTTGGCCTGGTCCTCGGCCGGCTTGACGTAGTAGTAGATGTCGTCGAAGTCGATCTCGTCCAGCAGGCCGCCGCCGCCCCATGTGGGCATGGGTCGCGCCAGGAACCGCCGGTAGGCCTTGAGGCGGAAGTTGAGCATCCAGTCCGGCTCGCCCTTGATGCGCGACATCTCCCGGATGATCTCCTCGGAGAGGCCCTTCTCGGGCTTGAAGACGTAATCGTCCTCGGGGTCGCTCCATCCCAGCTTGTAGGCGCCGAGATCGATATCAACTGTGGTCGTCATGATGAGGCCTCCGCCACCGGTGAATAAGGCCGGTCGTTCAAATGGGAATGTGCCGATGATACCAAGGCCCGGCCGAAACCAGAGCACGAAATCCACGCCCATCGTTCATGGATCGGGTGTAGGAAGGGCTGGCACAGATTCAAGAGGTTGAAGGGCCTAATGTTGGCCGCAAATGGACGAGCCGCGCATCGCCGAGCCCATTCTCCATGTGGATATGGATGCGTTCTACGTGGAAGTGGAGCGACTCGACAACCGCGGGCTTGTGGGGCAGCCGGTGGTCGTCGGCGGCGAGGGACCGAGAGGAGTGGTTGCGTCCGCCTCCTACGAGGCCAGAGCTACCGGTGTTCGCTCGGCCATGCCGATGAGCACCGCCCGGCGGAAATGCCCGGGACTGGTGATCGTGCCGCCCCGCCATCGACGCTACGGCGAGATCTCGGAGCGGGTCTTCTCGATATTCCGGGACTTCACTCCCCTCGTGCAGGGATTGTCCGTCGATGAGGCTTTCCTTGATGTAAGAGGCCTGCGCCGCCATTACCCGAACAGCCGCGCGGTGGCCGAGGCCATCCGGGCTCGGATCAGAAGCGAACTGCTCCTTCCGGCTTCGGTGGGCGCGGCCACCTCCCTGTACCTGGCCAAGATGGCGTCCGGACATGCCAAGCCGGACGGCTTACACATCATCACCGCGGGAAGCGAGCAGGCTTTCCTGGAACACCTCGACGTGCAGGAGTTGTGGGGGGTTGGCAAATCCACCCGGAGCAAGCTCGCCTCGATGCGGATAGGCACGATAGGTCAACTGGCCCGAGCGCCCCTCCCCCTACTCCGTCGCCACCTGGGAGAAGCGACCGGGGATCACCTCCACCGCCTCGCCAACGGGATCGACGAGAGGGTCGTAGAACCCCGCAGCGGCGCCAAGTCGATCTCGGTCGAGCAGACCTTCGAGCACGACATTTCGGGCACCGAGGCCCTGCGCTCCCAACTGCTGCGACAGGCGGATCAGGTTGCATGGAGGTTACGTCGGGCGGGACTGTCGGGACGCACAGTCTCTCTCAAACTCCGGTTTCCCGACTTCAGGACCATCACCCGCGCCGAGACATTGCGATCCGCGACCGATGTGTCCAGGGAGTTCTACCGGTCCTGCTGTCGCCTGCTGGACCGTACCGGCGCCGGCGGCCGGCCTGTCCGGCTGCTCGGCGTCGCGGTCAGCGGACTGCAACCCACCGGCGCGCCGCGGCAGCTGATGGCCGACCACGAGGAACGCTGGGAGAATCTGGAGGAGACCGTGGACGACCTGAGAGTCCGTTTCGGTCGCCATGCCGTAGAGCCCGCCCGGCTTCGAAGCGGGGAATCCGATCCGGCCCACGACGCACAAGACTGAGTGCCGCATACGGCCCGGCGTCGCGGGATATGAAGAATCAGGGTTAGGGCGTCTTCACGCTAGGCGCGTTCGTTGCTGTTATCGCGGGTCCACGTGGACGGTCTGTGTGGTGGCGGTGGGATATGGCGCCGCAACGCAGACCGACCACGATCAACTAGCGCCAGGGGGTGTCGGTGGTGGATACCGGCTCCGGAAGCATGGTCTCGCCCATGAGATAGCGATCCACCGCCGCCGCGCAACTCCTACCCTCGGCGATGGCCCACACGATCAGCGACTGGCCACGGCCCATGTCGCCCGCCACGAAGATCCGTTCGGCGTTCGTAGCCCATCTGCGGTCGCGGGCCACGCTTCCACGATCGGTCATGTCCACGCCCAGCTGTTCCAGCATGGGTGATCGATCCGGGCCGGCGAAGCCCAGTGCCAGCAGCACCAGGTCGGCCGGGTACTCCTCGCCCGAACCGTCCACCCGCTCGAAAGACGGCCGTCCGTCATTGAAGGTCATATCGACCCGGTGGGTCCTCAGCGCGGTCACATGTCCGGCGGAGTCGCCCACGAACTCCTCCGTATTGATGGCGAACTCGCGCCGCCCGCCCTCCTCGTGGGCGGCCGACACGCGATACATGAGGGGCCAGGTCGGCCACGGGGTCGAATCGGGCCGCTGGTCGGGAGGCCGGGGCATGATCTCGAACTGGTGTACCGAGGCGGCACCCTGTCGGTGGGCGGTGCCAAGGCAGTCCGCGCCGGTGTCGCCGCCCCCGATGATGATCACCCGCTTGTCCCGGGCGGAGATCGGGGTCGCGGACAGGTCGCCCGCCTGCACCCGGTTGGCAGGCGTCAGGTACTCCATCGCCTGGTGGATGCCGTCCAGATCGCGGCCGGGGATAGGCAGGTCGCGGGCCCGGGTGGCGCCACCGGCCAGTATCACGGCGTCGTACTCGTCACGGAGCCGGTCAGCAGCCGGATCGACCCCTACCTCGGCATTCACCCGGAACCGGGTGCCCTCGGCCCGCATCTGGGCCAGGCGCCTGTCGAGGAACCGCTTCTCCATCTTGAAGTCGGGAATGCCGTAGCGGAGCAGGCCGCCGATACGGTCATCCCGCTCGAAAACAGTCACGGCATGACCGGCCCGGGTGAGCTGCTGCGCCGCCGCCAACCCCGCCGGACCGGATCCGACCACCGCCACCCTGCGACCGGTCACCGTGGTGGGCATCAGGGGAGTAACCCATCCTGCGTTCCAGGCCTTCTCGATGATCTCCAACTCGATCTGCTCGATAGTCACCGGGTCGGAGTTGATGCCGAGCACGCAGGCCGCCTCGCATGGCGCCGGGCATAACCGCCCGGTGAACTCCGGGAAGTTGTTGGTGGCGTGCAGGCGGTCGATCGCCTCCCTCCAACTGTCGCGGTACACGAGGTCGTTCCAATCGGGGATGAGGTTGCCGAGCGGGCACCCGCCGTTGCAGAAGGGGATCCCGCAGTCCATGCACCGGGCGGCCTGCTCCCGGACCTGCGTCACTGGGAACTCTTCGTAGACCTCGTTCCAGTCGAGAACTCGAATGCCGACGGGCCGGCGGGTCGGGGTCCGGCGACCATGTTTCAGGAAGCCCTTGGTGTCACCCATGCGCGGCCGCCATGATCGCCTCGAGTACCGGCTCCCCGGCGTTCTCAGCCTGCCGGACCGCTTCGCGCACCCGCTTGTAATCGTCCGGCATCACCTTGACGAAGCGCCGCACCTCCCGGTCCCACCGATCCAGTATCCGAGCAGCCACGGCGGAATCCGTCTCCCTGAAGTGGGCGGTGAGCGTGCTGTCCAAGAAGGCCAGGTCGTCCTCGCCGAGCGGGTCGAGCGACACCATCTCGGTGTTGACCTGGCCGGGAAAGGCGCCGTCCGGGTCGTAGACGTAGGCGATCCCGCCCGACATGCCGGCGGCGAAGTTGCGTCCGGTACGGCCCAGGATCACCGCTCGCCCACCCGTCATGTACTCGCAACCGTGGTCGCCGACCCCTTCCACCACGGCCACCGCGCCCGAGTTGCGGACGCAGAAGCGCTCCCCCACCACACCCCGAAGGAACATCTCTCCCGAGGTGGCGCCATACAGGATCACGTTCCCGGCGATGATGTTCTCCTCGGCCACCAGCGGGGCCTCGGGCGGGGGCGTGACCACGATACGACCTCCGGATAGGCCCTTGCCTACGTAGTCGTTGGCGCTCCCCACGAGATTCAGGGTGACGCCCTTGGGGAGGAAGGCGCCGAAGCTCATGCCGCCCATGCCGGTGAAGTTCACCGTGATGGAATCGTCCGGAAGCCCGTCCGCTCCGTAACGGCTGGTGACGTGGTAGCCGAGCAGCGTCCCCACCGCGCGGTTCACGTTGCGGACCGGCAGGTCCAGGGTCACCGGGGGACCGCCGGCCAGGGTCCCCTCCGCAAGCTGGATGAGCGTCTGGTCGAGGGCCTCGGAGAGGCCGTGGTCCTGCTCGGTGGTCTGCCTCCTTGCCTGGCCGGGTGCCAGATCGGGTACATGGAAGATCGGAGAGAGGTCGAGACCGTCGCCCTTCCAGTGGTCCACCGCCTCCCGCACGTCCAGCAACTCGGCGTGGCCGATCGCCTCGTCCAGGCTGCGGAAACCCAGTTCGGCCAGCAATTCCCTCACCTGTTCGGCTACGAAGCGCATGAAGTTGACGATGAAGCGGGCCCGGCCGTTGAAACGTTCGCGCAACTCCGGGTTCTGGGTGGCGACCCCAACAGGGCAGGTGTCGAGATGGCAGACCCGCATCATGATGCAACCTGAGACCACCAGGGGCGCGGTGGCGAATCCGTACTCGTCGGCGCCCAGCAGCGCGGCGATCATCACGTCCCGACCGGTCTTCAGCTGCCCGTCCGCCTGCACCACGATCCGATCCCTCAGACCGTTCAGCAACAGGGTCTGCTGCGTCTCGGCGAGACCGATCTCCCAAGGCCCGCCCGCGTGCTTGATGGAGGTCAGCGGGGAGGCCCCGGTACCTCCGTCGTGCCCGGAGATGAGAACCACGTCGGCCTTGGCCTTCGTAACCCCGGCCGCCACCGTCCCGACACCCATCTGGGCCACCAGCTTGACGTGAATCCTCGCCTCCGGGTTGGAGTTCTTCAGGTCATGGATGAGCTGCTTGATGTCCTCTATCGAGTAGATGTCATGGTGGGGCGGGGGCGATATCAGCCCCACACCCGGAGTGGACATCCGGGTCTCGGCGATCCACGGATACACCTTGTAGCCGGGGAGCTGGCCTCCCTCCCCCGGCTTGGCCCCTTGGGCCATCTTGATCTGGAGATCGTCGGCGTTCACGAGGTACTCGGAGGTGACGCCGAACCGGCCCGAGGCCACCTGCTTGACCGCGCTGCGCCGCAGGTCACCGTTGGGGTCGGGGATGTTGCGGACCGGGTCCTCGCCACCCTCCCCGGTGTTGGACTTGCCGCCGATCCTGTTCATGGCGATGGCGAGGGTCTCGTGCGCCTCCTTGGAGATGGAGCCGTATGACATGGCGCCCGTGGTGAACCGCTTCATTATCTCCGATGCCGGCTCCACCTCGTCAATGGGTACCGGGGTACGTTCTTCCGTCTTGAACCGGAAGAGACCGCGGAGGGTGCCCAGCCGTTCCGCCTTCTCGTCCACGAGACGGGAATACTCGTTGAACAAGTCGTAGCGACCCGCTCGCGTCGAGTGCTGTAGCTTGTACACCGTCTCCGGATTGAACAGGTGGTACTCCCCCTCCCGCCGCCACTGGTACTCGCCCCCTCCGTCCAGGTCGCGGTGGGCGATCTCGCCGGGGTTGTCGGCGAACGCGCTGTGGTGGCGGTAGACCGCCTCCGCTGCGATCACGTCGAGGCCGATACCCCCGATGCGGCTCACGGTCCCGGTGAAGTAGGGGTCGATCACCTCGGCGCCTACACCCACCGCTTCGAAGATCTGGGCCCCGATGTAGGAGGCTACGGTCGAGATGCCCATCTTCGACATCACCTTCAGGATTCCCTTGCTGGCCGCCTTCACGTAGTTGGCATGGGCCTTGGCGGGGTCCATCCCGGCCAGGCCATGGCTGCCGACCTCGATCATGTGGTCGATGGCGGCGAAGGCCATGTAGGGGTTGACGGCCGTGGCCCCGTACCCCAGCAGGAGGCACAGGTGATGGACTTCCCTGGCATCCCCGGTCTCGACGATCAGGCCGATCCGGGTGCGGTTCCGGGTGCGGATCAGGTGGTGGTGAACGGCGGCCGTCACGAGGAGGGAGGGGATCGGCACCCGGTCAGGGCCCACATCGCGGTCGGACAGCACTATCGCCCACACGCCGGACTCGATCAGTCCGTCGACCTCGGCGCAAACCCCTTCGAGGGCCTCGCGCAGGGAGTCGCCCCCACCGTCGGGACTGAAGTGGCAACTCACCACGGCGGCCGAGCCGCGCACCGCGGCAACCTCGTCCATGCGGAGCAGGGAGGCGAGCTGCCCGTTGTCGATCACGGGGCTGTCGAGCTCGATCATGTTGCACGAGTCGGGCCCCGGACGGAACAGGTTGGACTCCGGCCCGATGGTCGTCCGCATCGAGGTCACCAGCTTCTCCCGGATGGCGTCCAGCGGAGGATTGGTCACCTGGGCGAAGAGTTGCTTGAAGTAGTCGAACAGGAGGCGGCTCCGGTCGGACAGCACCGCGGGGGGCGTGTCGGTGCCCATCGATCCGAGCGCCTCCTCTCCCCCGGCGGCCATGGGCGCTACCAGCATCTTCAGTTCTTCGTGGGTGTAACCGAATGCTCGGAGCCGCTCCCGTACCGGAAGGTCGCCGCTCGCATCCGCGGGCACCTCAGGAAGCTCCCGGAGCCGGACCAGGCCCTCACCTAGCCAGGCGGTGTAAGGCCGAGCCGTCGCCAGCTCTCTCTTTATCTCCACGTCCCGGACGATGCGGCCCCTGACGGTGTCCACCAGGAACATCCGCCCGGGGCGGAGCCGGCCCTTCTCCACGATGCGGGACTGGGGAACGTCGGTGACGCCCACCTCCGACGCCATGACCACCAGGTCGTCATCGCTGACCCAGTAGCGGGAGGGACGCAGCCCGTTGCGATCGAGCACCGCGCCGATCTGCCGCCCGTCGGTGAAGGCGATCGACGCCGGACCGTCCCAGGGTTCCATAAGGGAAGCGTGGTAACGGTAGAAGTCCCGCACCGCCGGATCCATGCTCTCGTGATTCTCCCAGGGCTCGGGGATCATCATCAGGACCGCCTCGGGCAGGGAGTAACCGCCCATGTAGAGCAGTTCCAGGACCTCGTCGAAACCCGCCGTGTCGGAAACACCCGGGGTGCAGACCGGGAATACGCGTTCGAGGTCCGGGATCAGGTCCGTGGCCAGGAGACTCTCGCGTGCCTTCATGAAATTGCGGTTACCCTGGATGGTGTTGATCTCGCCGTTGTGGGCGATCATCCGGTACGGATGGGCCAGAGGCCACATCGGGAAGGTATTGGTGGAGAACCGGGCGTGGACAAGAGCGATCGCGCTCTCCACCCGGTCGTCGTGCAGGTCGATGAAGAAGTCAGGCAGCTGCAACCCGGTGAGCATGCCCTTGTAGATGAGGGTTCTGGCCGACAAGCTTGCGAAGTAGACACCCTCATGCATGGTGGGGGCTCCACCGATTGCCTCCTGCGGGCGCCGGTCGCCCGGCACGAGACGCACCTCGTGTTCGATCCGCTTGCGCACCACGTAGGCTCGCCGTTCCAGCGCCATCCCGGAAGCCCCGCGCCCGTCGATGAACACCTGCCGCATGGCCGGCATCGTCCTGCGGGCATCACTTCCTATCACGGACGGATCGGTCTGGACCTCCCGCCAGCCGAGCACCTCCAGACCTTCGTCGGCCACGATCCGCTCGACTCGCCGCATCCCCGTCGCGGTCAGATCCTCGCTGTCGGGGAAGAAGGCGATACCCGTGGCGTAGCGACCGACCGGCGGCAGGTCGAAAGGAACGGCGGCCCTCAAGAAACGGTCGGGAACCTGCAGCAGGATGCCGGCGCCGTCGCCGGTGTCGGGGTCAGATCCCGTCGCACCCCGATGCGTCATGTTCTCCGCCGCCCCCATCGCCAGCGCGACGAGATGATGGCTCCGCCTCCCCTTCAGGTCCGCGACGAAGTTGACACCGCAAGCCTCATGCTCGAACTCGCTCCGGTACAGGCCGGGTATCAAACTCTTCTCCCCCATTGCGTACTGATAACGAATCCTCCGGCAGTATCGGGAGGGGTGCTAGCCGGTCGCGCGGCACGACCGCGACGGTCTCCCCGGGCGGAGCGACCGAATCCGCAATGCTACACCGGCGGGCGGACCCGGCCCGAATCTCCCGGAGGCCCCGAGCTAGTGGTCTTTCTGCGGAATAGCGGTGTGGTATGGCGTCGGCAGCGATGTTCCTCGCAAGGCCCGCTGACGAAGGCGTGCCCGCACCGGCACGTCAAGGAGGCGGAACGCAGCGACGGGACACCGATGACCGCCAGAGCACACCAAGTTGTTTCGCAGAGAGACCACTGTGGTCTTTCTGCGGAATAGCGGTGTGGTATGGCGTCGGCAGCGGTGTTCCTCGCAAGGCCCGCTGACGAAGGCGTGCCCGCACCGGCACGTCAAGTTGTTTCGCAGAGAGACCGCTAGCTTGGGGTGGTCATGCCAGTGATAGTCGTGGGAGCCGACACGCGAATCGGCGATGCCATCATCTCTACGGTCTGCCGGTCGGCGGCCGAGGTCCGCGCCTTCATCACCTTCGATTCCGATACCGACCGCCTCAAGGAACAAGGTGTGAAGGTCGCGATCGGGGACGTTTCCGACAGCTCGCACGTGGAAGCGGCTGCGCTCTACTGCTTCTGCGCGGTCCTGGTGACCGAGGCGGCCCACGACGACCGCGAACGGGCCTTCGCTCGGCAGCCGGATGACGTCCTGGCCGGATGGGCCGAGGCAGCCCGTAACGCCGGCGTACAGCGGGTCATCTGGGTGGATGCAGAACACCGGAAGGGACCGTATCCAGAGTCCGTCGGGGAGGTAGCCACCGTGGTCGTCGACGATGACCTGGAGGGCGCAGCCCGAGCAGTGGGCGAACTGGAGGAAGCCGGAAGCCTTAGTTGTTAGTTGCTAGTCGTTGGTTGAAAGTTACATAGGATATAGAATGTGGAACGGCGCCATCGTTAGTGAGCCACCCGAGCCACCACTCCCGTTTGACTCTGCTACTACCGCCGCCGGCGACCTCACCGAGTCAACGCCTACTTTATTCATGTCGCCACCCCCGAGGTCCAGCTACAGAATCCCGTTCAGCATAATGCTCGCTGGTCAGCTCTAGTCCACTATGGACAATTAACCGGCAACCCAACCACTGGCATTACCAGCCAGCACTTTGCCCATTGCCGCCGGGGCGTCGGGGTGCGTGGTGGCGTGCGGCGCGACCCGCAGCATGCCGTGGCGTTCGGTCAGCAAGAAGCCTTCCCCCATGAGGCGGGCGTACGCGTCCGCGGACGGTTCCCGGGCGGGGGTGAAGCTGACGATGCCACTGCGCTCTCCATCCGTCCGCCAAGGACTCATTACTCGTGCGCCCGCCCTGCGGACCTCCTCCTCCACGGCAATGGATCGGGCGAGGACGGCTGCCTCCACGTCTTTCATAGAGACGGTCTGCAGCACTCGTAGCGACTCGCCGAGTGCTGCGACGGCAGGGAAACCGGCGCTCCCCATGACAAAACGGTCGGCGCCCTCCAGGGGCGGATGCGGGAGCGGAGCGGCGGTATCGAACGGATCAACGACCCCGAGCCATCCCGTCAGGGCAGGTTGGAGCCGTTCCAGGGCCCGCTCGGATACGGCGAGCAGGCCGGCCCCTCCCCCGGCCCGGAGCCACTTGTGACCACCGGCCACCATCACATCCACCTGCTCCATGTCGAATCTGAGGGCGCCCAAGCCCTGCACCGCATCGACCACCAGGAGAGCGTCGCCGGCCGCCTCCCGGATGGCGGGCAGGTCGCACCGGTAGCCGGTCCGGTAGTCGACAAAACTGAGCGCCACCGCCGCTGTACGCGCATCGGCCGCCTGCGCCACCAGATCGGCTGTCAGCCGGCCCCCCGGCACCGGAAACGTCCTCAGGTCAATGCGCCCCGCCTCGGCTGCCCGCACCCAGGGGTACAGGTTGGCCGGAAACTCGGTCTCGGGCACCACCACCGACCCACCGGCCAGGCCGAAGGCAACCGCGAACAGTCCGGCGGAGGTACTGGGCACCACGGTCACCTGCTCGGCAGGGAGACCCACCAACCGGGCGCCACGGCGCCGCGTCGTCTCGACCCGGTCCATCACCATCGGCACGAGCTTCCACCGGCTGCCCGACATGGCTTCGGCCATGTCTCCGATGCCTGCTCGGGCGGGGATCGACATGGCGCCGATCGAGGCGAAGTCCATGAAGCCGAACGGCTCGTCGAACTGATCCAGAAAAGACTGCGGAAGCGGCATCTGACGGCCGAGGGTAGTGGTGAGCGGGACCTCCACCGCGTCCTGCATAGTCCCCGCCGGCCGGACCAATACAATGCGCGGCCGGGCGCCACTACACAGGAGGCACATGGATCCCTTCCTGACCGGCGAGGATCAGGCCATGCTGCACGGAGAGGGCAGCGAGGCACAGGCCCTCGCCATGCGTGTTCTGGTTGGCATGGCCCGCGCCACCGGCGCCCGCCGGATGATCGACATCTCCGGCGCCCACATCGACGGCACGCTCTATCTCGGACGCGCCAGCCTCCACTTCGCCACCCGGTTGCGTAACGGTGGTGGCCGGGTCGCCATACCCACCACCCTCAACGTCTCCTCGCTCGATCTACTCCATCCCGACCTGTTCCTCGGTGACGATCCGACCCGGGATGCCGCCCAGGCCATGATGTCGGCCTACCTCGACATGGGCGCCTCCCCCACCTGGACATGCGCTCCCTACCAGCTGGCGGACCGTCCCGGCTTCGGCGACCGCGTCGCCTGGGGAGAATCGAACGCCATCGTGTTCGCCAACTCGGTACTCGGCGCCCGGACACCGCGGTTCGGCGACTTCGCCGACATGGCGGCAGCCGTAACCGGCCGGGCTCCGGAGTTCGGCCTCTACCTGGACAGGCACCGCCGCGCCCGCGTCAGGATCGATGTCTCCAGGATCCCGGAGAAGGCACGGCTCACCGACGAGTTCTTCGCGGTGCTGGGATTCCTGATCGGTGAGGAGGCCGGATCCGAGGTTCCCGCCCTGACCGGCATCGAGTCAGCCACGGAAGACCAACTCAAAGTGCTGGGCGCGGGGGCGGCCACCTCGGGAGCGGTCGGCATGATCCATGTGGTCGGGATCACGCCCGAGGCACCCTCACTGGCGAGTGCCACCGACGGTATCGCGCCGCGCCTGGTGAGGGTCACTCCCGACGCGATCAGCAGCGCCTACCTGGCCCTATCCAGCACCGACGCGGAGAACCTCCGCACGGTGAACCTGGGAACGCCCCATTATTCGGCCCGCCAGATCGCCCGGCTTCAACACTTGCTGGCCGGTCGCCGGATCCACCCCGATATGACGCTCTACGTGAACACCGGCAGGGACGTGCTGGCTTCGTCCGCCGAGATCGTGAAGAGCCTTGAGGACCTAGGGGTGGTGTTCGTGACGGATACTTGCACCTACGTGACCCCGATCCTCCCCACCGGCCCGGGCGTGGCCATGACCGACTCCGCCAAATGGGCCTACTACGCACCCGGCAACCTCGGCGTCGACGTGGTGTTCGGTTCCACCTCCGACTGCGTGGAGTCTGCGGTTGCGGGCCGGGTGATCAGGGATAAGCGGCCGTGGTGAGCGTGGATGGCACTCCCATCGTTCCGGGTGTGGCCGAGGGTGCGAGCCTGGTTCTCGACCAACCCCTGAGTTGGTGGGGAGGGATCGACCCCCGGAACGGAACCATCATCGACCCGCACCATCCCCAGCACGGGCAGCCAACCGCCGGCAGTGTTCTCGTCCTCCCCCGCGGTAGGGGGTCGTCAGGCGGTTCGGCGGTGCTCGCTGAGTCGATGCGGCTCATGACCGCGCCCGCCGCGCTGGTGCTCGGGGAAGTGGACCCGATCCTGGTGGTGGGAGCGATCGTGGGAGCGGAACTCTATCCGGACCGGAACTGCCCGCTGGTGGTGGCCGGTGGAGGTTACGGCCTCCTGGTCTCTAACCGCACCACCCGGATCCGAACCGACGGAAGCATCGAGCAGGCCTGATCTCAGCTGGCGCCGGCCCGGGGCGCCCGGAGGGCGCGCTCCAGGACCCGGAAGGGGATACGGGACACTTGCTCATCCTCGACGTAGATCGCAAAGGAGTAGCCGCCCGGCTTGGGGAATACCAGGTTGTTGAACGTGAACGCCCGGGTCATCCCCATCTCCGCTCCCGGGAGGCGCTTGACCGGCGGCCGGACCTGGATCGTCCTCGAGAATCGGCTACTACCGAGGAGGCTCCGGCCGTCCTCGTCCATCAGGTCCACCGACAGCTTGAAGGAGTCGGCGAACGGCCAGGGAACGCGTAGCCGGATGCCGACGCCTATGGAAGGATGTCGAGCCGGAAAGGAGGCCACGTACAGCAATTCCCAACCCCCACCCAGGATGTAGAGCTTGCCGCCCACCGCCTGCACTGCGTCCGCCAGCATGGCGAACTCCACGCTCGGGGTGGGGTCGAGCGATGCCTCCAGGGAATCCATCGTCTCTACTCTAGGAGCGCCTCGAAGCGGTCGGATGGCCCATAGTCGGAGCCGGAACCTCAGGCCACGGGCTGGCGGGCCTCAACCGTCCCACCCTTCGGCGTGCTCCTAGTAGGGCGCAGGGCGCCGAAACCCCGTACAGAGGCGGTTCGATGGCGTTCAGTGCGCTCCCGGGCCACCTCCGCGGAGCGAGGCCGCGGGTTTCGACCACTTGGACAGATTCCGCCCCGATTGTTATCGTTGCGGTTTCGCCCGGACACGGGACCGGCGTACTCTTCCGAGTGCCGGCCGAGCATCGTTTTCCCCGTGTTCCCGGCTCCGAACACCCGACATCGAACGAGGAGGTCCGATGATCAAGACGCGCTGGGTGGCGACGGTAGCCGCCCTGACCCTGATCCTTGCCGCGTGCGGAGGATCCGACGACAGCACCCCCGCCGAGACCACCGCCGCCCCGGCGACCACTGCCGCCGCCGCTGCCGAGACCACCGTAGCCGTGACTCCCACCCAGAGTATGGATCTGACCTTCCACATGGTCACCCACTCTGATGACGGGGTGTTCTGGTCGGTCGTGAAGCGCGGAGCGCAGGACGCCGCCGACGCGCTGGGCGTCGAGATGGTATGGAGCCCGTCCAGCAACGATCCCGAGAAGCAGGTTCAGGATGTCCAGGCCGCCGTGGCCGCCGGTTCTGACGGCATCGGCGTGTCGCTGGCCAACCCGGAGGCCCTCGGCCCGGAGGTCGAGGCCGCCATCGCCGCCGGTATCCCGGTGATCACCCTGAACTCGGGTTCCAACCAGTTCAAGCAACTCGGTGCCATCACCCACGTCGGTCAGACCGAAATCGTCGCCGGTGAGGGCGCAGGGGAACGCTTCAACGCTCTCGGCGCCGGGAAGGTGCTGTGCGCCCAGCAGGAGCAGGGCAACATCGGATTGGAAGAGCGCTGCGAGGGTCTGGCCGCCACCTTCAACGGTGACGTTGTGACCCAGTTCGTCGGACTCGACTCCGAGCCCGAGACCCAGATCAACACCATCGCCGCGGCTCTGCAGGCCGATTCCGACATTGACGGCGTGCTTGGCGTGGGCCCGAACGTGGCCGTCCGCGCCGTGGAGGCTGGCGTAGCCGCCGGCCGTGATCTCTTCATCGGCGGCTTCGACATCTCCAACGACCTGATCGCCGCCATCGAGGCGGGGGACGTGCACTTCACGGTTGACCAGCAGCAGTACCTGCAGGGATACCTGACAGTCGTGTTCCTGTATCTCAACGCCACGAACCTCAACACCGTGGGTGGCGGGCTTCCCGTCCTCACCGGTCCTGGCTTCGTGACCACCGACAACGTCAGTCAGGTAAAGGCTCTCGTGGACGCCGGCACCCGATAGACCGTCGACTCTGAAGCGATCCGATCGCAGGGAGGGGCCCGGGTACCCGGGCCCCTCCCTATTGCAGCCCTGCCGCGCCGTAGATGATGACGAACGTCTCGGTGGCGCCGGCACCTTGGTGGGGTCGAACTCATTGCTCCGACCGGCCGCTCCAGCCGTCACCGGATTAGAGTTCTACGCGCCGAACGAGAGGAGGTGAGGCGGGAATGAGCTTCTATCGAGAGGTGGCCGGCAGTGGCTGCTGACTCCGCCGCCACCTCCGCTGCTCCGGCCGACGAGCGCCTCGCTTACCGCGGGCCGATCCAGCGGCTACTGACCCGACCCGAGATCGGAGGCCTGGTCGGCGCCGGCGCCATCTGGATCTTCTTCTGGTCCGTCAGCGACGTCTTCGGCACCACGGCGGGGGCCAACAACTATCTGGACGTAGCCACCTCGCTCGGGATCATGGCGATTGCCGTGGCGCTGCTGATGATCGGCGGAGAGTTCGACCTGTCATCCGGCGCCATGACCGGCGCCACCGGCATGCTGGTCGTACTGCTGGTCAAGGACACCGGCGAACTCGGAGGGCTCGGCCTTCCCCTGACCATTGCCATCCCCATCACCTTCCTCTTCGCGATGGGGATCGGCTGGGTGAACGGAACCCTCGTTGAAAAGACCGGTCTGCCCAGCTTCATCGTCACCCTCGGCACCTTCTTCGTGCTCCGGGGCGGCAAGTTGGGGTTCTCCAAGCTCTTCGTGGACAAGGTGATAGTGGAGGGTCTCGACGATGCTCCCGACTACGACTTCTGGTCCAACATCTTCGGAAGCGTCTGGATCCGCAACGACCACATCTGGGACTCGTTCCTGGGCGGCCGGGACGTGGTGTTCGGAGTGCTGGCCACTCTGGGCGTTGCTGCTCTGGCAGTCGGCTTGATGGAACTCAGCATGGTAAGGCGGACACAGGGAGACAAGCCTTCCATGGGCGCCGGAATGATCCTTTCGATAGCCGGTCTCGCCGCGGCCGCCGCAGGCCTGATCGCCCTCACCGCTACCGACGGATCGGCGGCCAACTGGATCTGGTCGATCGTGATGGCAGCCGGGGTAGTGGCTTCGATCCTCGGGTACTGCACCTGGCGATTCGTACCGAGTTCCGGTTCCTCGAGCGGCCTATCGATGGGCCGCGGTATCGGCCGCCGGACCGGCATCGGCCTGGGATTGGTAGTAGTCGGAACCGTCCTGGGCGTGGCGATGGACTCCTCCAACGACAACGTGCTGGGCCTGTTGCTCACCGTGCAGGGCCTGCGAGCCATCCTGTTCGGCGGGTGCGTCATCGTGGGCGTGCTGTTGCTCCTCGGCGTCGCCCGTGACTCCGGAGACTCACCCGTCACCCGGTTCGCCGTCACCGCCCTGGCGGGCGTGTCCGTAGCGGCGGTGGGGTTCGTCATCCAGGCCGAGGCCGCCTCCCGCAAGTACCGGGCCGAGTTCTTCGCCTGGATGATGGCGGCCGCCGTCGTGCTACTGGTGGTCGCCATCGTGCGGATGCGCTTCGATCAGCGGCGGCAACCCGACGCCGAGGCGGACCGCATGGGCACCCTGGTGTCGATCATCGGCATCGTCCTGATCGTGATGGCAGTCGCCACCAAGTTGCTGTGGGCCACCACCTCCGAGCTGGAACAGTCGAGGGCGCTGATCACCTACCGGATCTCGGTCCTGTACTTCTTCGCCTTCGCCGCCGTCGCCACCTGGCTGCTGATGCGCACCAAGTTCGGGAGCTGGGCCTTCGCGGTAGGAGGTAACAAGGACGCATCGAGACAGGTCGGCGTGCCTGCAGCCCGCACCAAGACCCAGCTGTTCATGACGGTCTCCGGTGCCTCCTGGCTGGTCGGAACCCTTATCGCCTTCCGGCTCAACTCGGTCCAGGCCAACGTGGGCGACGGGCTGGAGTTCTTCTACATCATCGCGGCGGTGGTGGGCGGCAACCTGCTGACCGGAGGCTACGGGTCGGCGGCAGGCGCCGCCATCGGCGCCCTGATCATGGCCATGTCCTTCCAGGGCATCCCGTTCGCCGGCTGGAACTCCGACTGGAGGTTCCTGTTCGTCGGCGTGATCCTCCTGCTAGCGGTCATGGTCAACAACTACGTCCGAGGAAAGGCAGAGAAATCCTGATGAGCGAAGCTGCACTTCTCGAGATCGAGGGCATCTCCAAGTTCTACGGCAACATCATCGCCCTGCGCGACATCACCACCTCGGTGCGAGCCGGCGAGGTCACCTGCGTGCTGGGTGACAACGGGGCCGGCAAGTCGACCTTCATCAAGATACTGGCCGGGGCCCACAAGCAGAGCGAGGGTCGGCTGTTCGTGGAGGGCGAGGAGGTGTCGTTCGATTCGCCGCGCGACGCGCTCGCGCGTGGGATCGCCACCGTCTACCAGGACCTGGCGGTCGTGCCCCTCATGTCGGTGTGGAGGAACTTCTTCCTCGGCGCCGAGCCCACCAAGCTGGGATTCCTACGGGTGATCGACCGGGACAAGGCCTCCTCCATCGCCAAGGCCGAGCTGGCCAAGATGGGAATCGACATCCGGGACACGGAACAGCCGGTCGGCACCCTGTCGGGAGGCGAACGCCAGTCGGTCGCCATCGCCCGGGCGGCCTACTTCGGCGCCAAGGTACTAATCCTCGACGAGCCGACCTCCGCCCTCGGGGTGAAGCAGTCAGGGGTGGTGCTCCGTTACATCGTCGAGGCCCGTAACCGCGGTTTGGGCGTGATCTTCATCACCCACAACCCCCACCATGCGTATCCGGTTGGTGACCGCTTCATGATCCTCAACCGCGGCCAGTCGCTGGGCGACTACGCCAAGGCCGAGATCAGCCAGGAGGAGCTGACCCAGTTGATGGCGGGCGGCGCCGATCTTGCCACCCTCCAGCATGAGCTGAGCAAGGCCATCTCGGGCGACTGACCCGGCTTGGCAGAGCAAGGTAACGCCTCCGGGTCGGCTCCACCACAGGCGGGGTCGGCCCGAAGCCTTCCCGAGTTGGTGACGGTAGGTCGCGTGAGCGTGGACCTCTATGCCGAACAGGTCAATACCCCGATCCGCTCCGTCACCAGCTTCAGGAAGTCGATAGGGGGCACCGCCACCAACGTGGCCGTGGCCGCCGCCCGGCTCGGGCGCCACGCCGCCCTGGTCACCAAGGTCGGCGACGACCCCTTCGGCAACTACGTGCGGTTCGCTCTGGAGCACACCTTCGGGGTAGACACCCGTTTCGTGGGGACCGATCCCGACCTGAGGACCCCGCTGGCCTTCGCCGAGCTGACCCCGCCGGAGAACCCCAGCCTGGTGTTCTACCGGGAGCCCAGGGCGCCCGACATGAACCTCTACCCGGCCGATCTGGACCTCGATGTCCTGTGCCGGACCCCCACCCTGTGGATCCCCGCGTCCCGCATGGCGTGGGAGCCGAGCCGCTCCACTGTGGCGGGATTCCTGGCGGAACGGGGCAGGAAGCCCCACGTCGTCCTCGACCTGGACTGGAGGCCCATGTTCTGGCCGTCCGAGCAGGAGGCCGGTCGCCGGATCGGTCCCCTTCTGGACCACGTCACCATCGCCATCGGCAACCGGGAGGAATGCCGGATCGCGGTCGGGACCGACCGGCCCGAGGAGGCGGCCGAACGCTTGCTGGGCCGGGGCCTCGACGCGGCCGTCATCAAGCTGGGCGGCGAAGGGGTACTCGTAGCCACGCCTGACGGGGAGGCGACCAGGATCCCCTCCTACCCGGTGGAGGTGGTGTGCGGTCTCGGTGCGGGCGACGCCTTCGGGGGCGCGTTCTGTCACGGCCTGCAGAGCGGCTGGTCCTTGGTCGAGGCGGCCCGGTACGGCAACGCGGCCGGCGCCATCATCGCGTCCCGCCTGATGTGTGCGGACGACATGCCTACCCTCTCCGATATCGACAGCCTGATCAGCATCTCAGAGGGACCGGTTTGAGCACTCTCCGTATCGGGATTCTCGGAACGGGCCGGATCGGGGCCCTGCACGCCGAACTGCTCCGGCACGAGGTGGACGGGATACACCCCGAGGCGGTCTACGACATCTCCCCGGTGGCCGGAGAGGTCGGCGCCCGTCTCGGTATCCCGGTAGCGGCTCCCCCGACGACATATTCGACGACCCATCCATCGATGCGGTGGCGATCTGTACCAGCACCGACACCCACCCTGACCTCATGATCCGGGCCGCCGAGTCCGGCAAGGCCATCTTCTGCGAGAAGCCGCTCTCGCTCGACCTCGCGGAGGTGGACCGGGCGTTGGCGGCGGTGCAGGCCGCCGGGGTGTACCTCCAGGTCGGCTTCAACCGCCGGTTCGACCCCTCCCACCGAGCCGTGCAGCAGGCTGTGGCCGCCGGAGAGGTGGGCGATGTCCACCTGGTGCGGATCACCTCCCGCGATCCCGCTCCTCCGCCGGTCGCCTACGTCGAGGTGTCCGGAGGCATCTTCCTGGACATGACGATCCACGACTTCGACATGGCCAGGTACGTGAGCGGGAGCGAGGTGACCGAGGTGTACGCGAAGGGCGACGTCCGAGTGGATCCCTCCATCGGAGAGGCGGGTGATCTCGACACCGCCGTGATCGTCCTGACCCACGAGAACCGGGCGATCACCACCATCGACAACAGCCGGCGGGCCGTATACGGCTACGACCAGCGAGTGGAGGTGTTCGGATCGGGAGGCATGGTCGCGTCGGAGAACCCCCTGGCCACGACCACCGTGCTGAGAGACGAGTCCGGCACACGGGCTTCCACCCTCCCCTATTTCTTCACCGAGCGTTACATCCCCAGCTACGTGGGCGGATGGAAGGCGTTCGTAGGCGCGGTGCGTACGGGCGGACCGTCGCCGGTCGACGGCGATGACGGACGGGCCCCCCTCGTCATCGGGCTGGCGGCCTGGAAATCGATCCGGGAGCAGCGTCCGGTCAGCACGGCCGAGATCGGCTAGGGCCCGATGCGGATCTGGATGACCGGCGGGACCGGCTTCGTGGGGAGCAACATCGTCCACCAAGCGGTCGCCGCCGGCCACGAAATACTGACCACCTTCAACTCCTACCGGCCCGCCGGATCCGAGCCCTACCGGCTCGAGCGGATCGATATGACAGACCCCGGAGCGGTGAGCGGAAGCGTCAGGGCCTTCGCTCCGAACCTGGTCATCCACTGCGCCATCCTCAACGACCTGGGTGGCCTCTACCGTGACCGGGCAGCCGCGTGGAGGGCCTATGTCGAGGCCACCCGGAGCACATCGCAGGCCGCCCACGACATGGGAGCCGCATACGTACTGGTGTCCACCGACTGGGTGTTCGACGGAACCCAGGCCGGAGCGGACGAGAGCACCCCGCCCAACCCGGTCAACCTCTACGGAGTCCTGAAGCTGGCCTCCGAGATGGTGGCTCTCGACCGGGGTGGCGCGGTGGCCCGAGTCTCGGGAGTCAACGGTCTCCACCGCGCCCGACCGGCGTCTCCCCGGGCGCAGGACCCCGGCTACGGCTACTTCGTGGCGTCGATCGTGGACTCACTCTCGCGGGACCGGCCCTTTACGGTGTGGGAGTCCGACCGGATCAACATGGTGGCCACACCGTCGCTGGCCTCCGAGAGCGCCGACCTGATACTGGACATCGGCGCCCGAGGGCTGGAGGGCGTGTTCCACTGCTGCGGGGCCGACGCCATCGGGCGCATGGACCTCGCCCACCTGACCTGCGAGGTGTTCGGCCTCGATCCGGACCTGCTGAGGAGCGGACCCCCGGACCTCACGGGAATACCGCGTATTCCCATCCCGTACGACACCACCATCACGTGTCCCCGCACCTCTGATCTCCTCGATCGGACGCCCACCCCTGTCCGCGCCCTGCTGGCACGGTTTCTCCGGGAGTACTCCTCCTGGTCGTGAGGCGCTTCGCTCTCGGTCTGGCGCTCCTCGTGGCCGCGTGCGGACCACCGGACCCGATCATCGCCTCGGACCCCTTCGATGCGATCGCCCAGCTGCGAGGCCGGGTCTGCGCTCAGGACATGGTCGGTTCGGCAGTGGTAATCGACCGGCACTACCTCGTAACGGTGGCGCACAACGTCGCGGGCTCGGAAGGCGGCCTGACCGTCACCTTCGAGGATGGCTCCGAGCACGTCGCCACCCTGGTCGGCATCGACTTCGATCGGGACCTGGCCCTGCTGCGGGCGCCGTCCATGGACCGGCCCATTCTCACCGTGGCCCGAGCCGTGGCCGGAGAAGGTGGACGCCTGATCCGGCTCCGCGCCGACCAGGAGCGGGCTGAGGTCGCGTTCGCCGACGCAGATCTGATCGTCGCCGTCGGTCGCGACATCTACGATGAGGAGAGCTCCGTACGCCGGGACAACGTCCGGGTTCGCGCCCGTGCCGGGGCCGGTTACTCGGGCGGACCGCTGCTGAACGACCAGAACCAGATGATCGGCGTGGTCTACGCCGCCGCCCGGCTCGATGAGATGACCTACGCCACCGCCTCGCAGGAGATCGACGTCTTCCTGGAGTCGATCGACTCCACCACCGAATCCCCCTCCGGCCGCTGCCCGCGCTGAACAACCCGACCGGAGCCAAACCGCGCCAAACGTTAGGATGGTCGGCGCGTGTCCACCCGCCTCCCCTCCTCCTACCGGCTCCCCCGGATAGTCCTCCTCTCGTACATCGCCACGCTGGCGACCGGCATCGGCGTCATATTCTCGCTCCTGGCCGTCATCCAGGACCGGTACGGGTTTCCCACCTGGTCCCTGGGCCTGCTCGCCGGCATACCGTTCGCGATGACGCTGTTCGGCAACATCTGGCTCACCCCGCTTGCAGACCGGGGCTGGGAGCGGCGCCTGATCTCGCTGGGGTGCCTGCTGCTGGTGCTCTCGCTCCTCTGGATGGTCTTCGCGGTGGAACTCTGGCAGTGGGTCGCGGCCCGGGCGCTCATGGGTGTGGCGGAGGGCGTGTCGGTGGGAGCGGCGCGCCGGGTGATGCTGAGCTGGTCTCCGAACCGCCACGGACAGGCCCTGGGCTCGCTGATGATGGCGATGCTCTGCGGGATCCTGATCGGGCCCGTGCTCGGAGGAGTGCTTAACGAGTTCGGGTGGGCCATCCCGTTCCTGGTCCCCGCCGCGGCCGGGGTCGTGGTACTCGCGCTCCTTCCTTCCGTCCGGCCCGGAGAGTACGAGCGGCCGACGCTGCGGCTCACGCGCCGCCACCTGACCGCCCTGCCGGGCTTTCTGTCCGGTCTGCTCCTGGCCGCCTCCAACTGGCTCTACATAGGCGTCATCGATGCGATCTGGTCCCGGTACATGACCGACCTCGGAGCCCGCCCATGGCTGGTCGGGGTCGGATTCCTGGTGATATCAGTCCCCGCCATCTTGCTCGTCCCGCTAAGCGGCCGGTTGGCGGACCGGGTGAATCCGATCCGGTTGGCCCTGGTGTCGGCGGTGATCGGACTCCCCCTCCTGGCCGGCTACGGATTGGTGTCGGCGGTGCTTCCCCTACTGGTGGTAGGCGGGCTGCACGCCGCCTGCTGGGCCTTCGTCACCCTTCCCGGCCAAGCTGCCGTGGCGAGGGCCGCACCCGCCAGCCAGGCGGCCGAGGCGCAGGGCCTCGTGGAGGCATACGGATTCGTGCTGGCGGCCGCCGGCGCCTTTGCCGCTGCGCCCATCTATGAAGCCGCCGGGCCTCGGTCCCTCTTCCTGATAACCGCGGCTTCGGTGGCCCTGACCCCGATGGTGGTGTTCGCGCGCCGGTCCAAGTGGCGGGACGCTTTCGGGTAGGCGGGCGCCCGGTCCGCCCCGTCGAAGGCCGTCACATCCCGAGCTCCGCCAGGTACCGGACGCTGGTGGCGGCATCACGCATCGGTCCCTCACCGGGCGCCGGCGAGGCAACCAGGGCGGCATCCTGTTCCAGCACGTACCAACCCTGGTACCCCGATGCCTCCAGGTGCCGGACCAGACCGGCCACATCCACGTAGCCTTCGCCCAGCGGTCTGAACAGTCCGTCGACGACCGCCTGACGGAAGGGCCGCTCCCCCGCCCTCACCTCCTCGGCCATCCGCTCGTCCACGTCCTTGAGGTGGACATGGGCCACCCGCCCGCCCGCCATCCGCGCCACCTCCAGCGGATCGCCACCACTGAGGGCGACGTGTCCGGTGTCCAGGCACAGGTCGACCGGACTGGTCTCGAGCAACCGCTCGATCTGTTCGGGGCGATCCACCGCCATCGCCCAGTGAGGATGGAGGGCGGTGACCAGTCCCCGGTCGGCGCAGATCCTCATCAGGCTCCTCAGCCCCCGGTCGAACACAGTCCACTCCTCCTCGGTCAACTCGACCGGCCGGTCGTACCCGGGGAGGACCGAGGCCGGGCCCAGCACGAAGGTCCTGGCGCCGGTGCCCGCCAGGGTTGCCGCGGCCCGGGCGGCGTAATCCAGCTCGGCCGCCAGCAGATCGTCTCGGTACAGCCGCACCGGGACGAACCCGCCCACCAGCTGCATCCGACGCGCCTCGAGCAGGGGGTCCAGATCTTCCGGGTCGACCGGCAGGTAACCGTCCGGGCCCAGTTCGGTGGCCCTCAGGCCCACCTGCTGCATCTCGTCGAGGACCCGGTCCCGATCCATGAGGAAACCCCACCCGGGCGCGCCGTCAACCCCCCAGGTGATCGGGGCGCCGGCGATCCTTTCGAGGAAGGCGACACCGCCCATTGTCTTCCAGCCTCCCGTGTGCGTCCCAGGAAGGTATTGCTCGCCGGTTAGGGCCGGCATCCGGTCAGCGGGGCATGGGATCGCCCGGCACCCCGGAGGAAGGCAGTACGGTATCCTCTCGGCTTCTGTTCGGGCAAATGACCACACGTCGAGGAGTGAAGGCTTGGCTTACCGGATCTGGTTCGAGCGCAGGGTTTCGCCCGAGTTGATGCCGTTCGTCCCCTCGTCCGTCGACATGCTGGGTCCGGGACGGGACGATGACCCTCTGGCGGGCATCGCCGCCGCCCAGGCCGCCATCGCTGCCCGGCTCGACTACGACGACCCCCTCTTCGATCGGGCTCCCGACTTGCTGGGGGTGTTCCGCACCGGTATCGGCTACGACACCGTCGATCTGGAAGCTGCCACCCGCCGCGGGATCGCGGCGTGCAACGTCCCCCAAGGCCCGACGGTTCCCACCGCCGAGCACTCGGTCGCCCTCCTTCTGGCCGTGGCCAAGCAACTCGTCCGGTCGGGCGACCGGCTCCGGGCAGGCACGGGCAACTACTTCTCGAGGCACGGAGCGATGGAACTGGACGGCAAGACCCTGGGCCTGGTGGGATACGGACGGATCGCCCGGAGGGTCGGTACCGTCGGCCAGGCCCTCGGTATGGCGGTCCTGGCTTACGACCCGTACCTGCCGGACGAGGCGTTCGCCCCGGACGCTGAACGCGCCCGGACGCTGGAGGAACTCCTGGGGCGGAGCGATGCCGTCTCAGTTCACATCCCGATGAGCGCCGGTAACGCCAGGATGTTCGACGCCGGGACCTTCGCAACCATGAAGAAGGGTGCGCTATTCGTGAACGCCGCCAGGGGCGGACTGGTCGACCACGATGCCCTGACCGGCGCGCTGGACAGCGGGCACCTGTCGGGTGCCGGGTTGGACGTCACCGACCCCGAGCCCCTCAATCCCGATCATCCGCTGCTCCACCGTTCGGACGTGATAGTGACGCCTCACATCGCCTCTGCCACTCCAGAGGCCCGGGAGCGCATGTTCAGTGGGGCCGTTCGCCAGGCTTGCATGGTGCTGGACGGGCGGCGACCGCCCCATCTCCTCAATCCGGACGCCTGGCCCGGCGTCCTCGGCCGTCTCGCCGGCGACTGATGAAGCGAACCCTGCGCATCGGACTGGTCGGATTCGGGTGGATGGGCCAGGCCCACTCCCGTTCGTACCGATCCATCCCCCTCTACTTCCCCGATGCTCCGTTCCGACCGGTCCTGGCCGGGGTGGCCGACACCGTTCCCCATCGTGTCGAGCAGGCGGTGCGGGACTTCGGTTACGAGTCGGGGACGGAGGACTGGGAGGAACTGGTCGACCGGCCCGACATCGACATCATCGACATAACCGCCCCCAATACGATGCACCGCAGAATCGCCGAGGCCGCCGCCGCAGCGGGCAAGCACGTGTTCTGCGAGAAACCGGTCGGGATCTCCGCCGAGGCCACCGCCCACATCGAAGCCGCAGCCAGGCGGGCCGGCGTGACCAGCGGATGCGGCTACAACTACCGTTGGGCGCCCCTGGTTCGTTACGCGAAGGAACTGCTCGAAGAGGGCCGGTTCGGCTCCATGACCCACTACCGGGGCCGGTTCTTCACCATGTACGGGAGGGATCGGCTGGGCCTGCTGAGCTGGCGCTTCCTCCAGCACGAAGCCGGTCACGGCGCGCTGAGCGACATCATGTCCCACGCCATCGACCTGGCCCAGTTCCTGATGGGTCCCATCCGGAGGGTGGTAGCTGCCCGGGAGACATTCGTGAGAGAACGGCCGCTGCCCAAGCCGGGCGTGGGCACCCACTACGACCGTGGATCCCCGGATGACCCTACCGGTGCGGTGACCAACGAGGATTACGTGGGCGCGCTGGTCGAGTTCTCCAGCGGCGCACGGGGCACGCTCGAGGCCGACCGCTCCATCTTCGGACCACAGAGCCAGATGGCGTTCGAGCTCAACGGGTCGAAGGGAGCCGCGTCGTGGGACCACGAGAGGCTCAACCAGCTGCTGCTCTACCTACCTGAAGAACAGCCCCAGGACGGCTTCATCGAGGTTCTGGGCGGCGACAGCTTCTACCGGCAGGCCAGTCTGGTCCCCGGTGGCGGCAACTCCATCGGATTCGAGGATATGAAGATCTTCGAGGCCTACGAGTTCCTGGACTCGGTTGCCGCCGGCCGTCCCCACGACCCGGGCTTCGAGGCAGCCCTCGCCAACGCGTCGGTCGCGGCGGCCATGATCCGGTCCTGGGAATCGGAGCGGTGGGAAACTGTCGAGTCCCTGCGTATCGACTGAGGAGGTCTGACATGGATACGGTGCGTCTCACCATGGCTCAGGCCATCGTCAAGTGGTTGCTGAACCAGCACACCGTGGTGGATGGCCGCCAGGTCCCGATTTTCGCCGGAGCGTTCGGGATATTCGGCCACGGCAACGTCACCTGCCTCGCCGAGGCCCTGGAGCCGGTCCAGGACCGGCTACCGACATGGCGGGGTCATAACGAGCAGTCGATGGCGCTGGCGGCGGTGGCCTACGGGAAGGCGATGCGGGGCCGGCGCATTATGGTGGCGACATCCTCCATCGGTCCCGGCTGCACCAACATGGTCACGGCCGCCGCGGTCGCCCACGCCAACCGGCTGCCGCTGCTCATCCTCTCCGGGGACACTTTCCAGCATCGCATCGTGGACCCGGTGCTCCAGCAGGTCGAGGTGTTCGGCGACCCGACCGTAACCGTCTGTGACACCTTCCGCCCGGTCTCCCGCTACTGGGATCGGATCAGCCGGCCCGAGCAGATCGTCCAGTCCCTGCCCCAGGCCCTGGCGGTGATGCTCGACCCCGCCACCCGGGGCCCCGCCTTCCTCGCCCTCCCCCAGGACATCCAGGCGGAGGCGTACAACTACCCTGCCCGGTTCTTCGAGCGGCAGGTTCATTACGTGCGCCGGCCCGGACCGGACCCCCGAGACTTGGAGCGGGCCGCCACGGTGCTGGCCGGCGCACGGCGCCCGATGATCATCGCCGGAGGCGGGGTCCACTACTCGGGCGCCGTCGAGACCCTCACCGGATTCGCCGAGCGAAGGGGGATCCCCGTAGTCGAGACGGTGGCCGGCAAGTCGACGCTGGTGCACGACCACCCCAACTACGCCGGCCCGATCGGGGTGACCGGCTCCGCAGCGGCCAACTCGGTCGCAGAGAACGCTGACGTGGTCGTCGCGGTCGGCACCCGGCTCCAGGACTTCACCACCGGGTCGTGGGCGGTGTTCAAGCATCCCGAGGTCCGTTTCATCGCCATCAACACCGCCGGCTGGGACGCGCACAAGCAGATGGCCACGCCGGTGGTCGGGGACGCCCTGGTGTCGCTCGAAGCCCTGGAGGATCTGCTCGGCGACTACCGGGCGCCCGCTTCGTGGCTGGCGCAGGCCCAGGACCATATCGCCGGATGGCACCGCTACCTGGACTCCTGGAAGGATCGGGAGACCCAAGGCCGGCCAGCCTATGCCCAGGTCATCCAGGTCATCAACGAGCTGTGCGACGCCGACGACTACTGCCTGTCCGCAGCCGGGGGCCTGCCCGGCGAGCTGACCATGGGTTGGCGCTCCAAGGCGGTGGGAACCTTCGACTCCGAGTACGGCTACTCCACGATGGGTTACGAGGTAGCCGGGGCCTGGGGCGCGAAGATGGCCCGCCCCGGCAGCGATGTGATCGCCTTCGTGGGCGACGGCTCCTACCTGATGATGAATTCGGACGTCTACTCGACCGTGATGACCGGCCACAAGGTGATCTTCATGATCCTTGATAACGGTGGCTTCGCCGTTATCAACCGCCTCCAGGTCCACACCGGCGGGGCCGAGTTCAACAACCTGCTACGCACCACCCGCAACGAGGAGTACTTCCGGGTGGACTTCGCCGCCCATGCCCAGTCAATGGGCGCCATCGCGGAAAGGGTCGAGCGTCTCGAGGACCTTCCGGATGCCTGGCGGCGGGCCAAGGCGGCCGACCGGAGCTACGCGATCATCATGGACATCGACCAGTACACCTGGACCGAGGGCGGCGCCTGGTGGGAAGTCGGCATCCCGGAGGTCAGCGACCGGGAGGACGTACGGGTGGCCCGGGCTGCCTGGGAGGCGGAAAGAAAGCACCAGCGCGTTGGGGTCTAGGGCCTGTGCCGGAGCCAGAACTCGAAAATCGCGGCGAGGGGGCCACGCCCGCCGGGCCCTCCCCCACCGCCACCACCTTGGTTCGAGGCGCGTCCCGCTATGCCTCGACGGGACGGCCTCGGCCGATATGATCCCTCGCGCAGCCCGGTCGACGTCCGAACCGGACCACAGGTATTTACGATTAATCAACACCATACAACGTTTGTGTGACAGGATCTACCCCCTCATGGCAGCCACTGTCCATGGGGGAACAGGAGCCGTCAGCGGGCCGCACGGGACCGCAAGGCACTACGAACCGGGTTTTCAGGACACTAGGAGGACGTCATGGGACGATTCGACGGCAAGGTCGCGCTGGTAACCGGTAGCACCCAGGGTCTGGGCGAGGCGATCGCGTCCCGGCTGGTGGAAGAGGGCCTGTCGGGGCTGGTGGTGACCGGGCGTAATCAGGAAAGAGGCGCCGCGGTTTCCGCTCGCCTGACCGGCGCCGGGTGCAGGACGGTGTTCGCCGCCGCAGACCTGGGAGATCCCGGCGCCGTCGGCAACCTGATGGACGCGACCGACCGGGAGTTCGGGCGGATCGACGTGCTGGTCAACGCGGCCGGCGATTCGCACCGCGGCACGGTCGAGGACACCACCGTCGAGCTGTTCGATCACCTGATGGCGGTCAACGTCAGAGCCCCGTTCCTGCTCATGCAGGGCGCCATCCGGATCATGCGACGCGAGGGCATCGAGGGCTCGATCGTGAACATCGCCTCGGTGGCGGCCCACGGCGGTCCCCCCTACCTCACCATCTACGCCACCACCAAGGGCGCCCTGGTGACCCTCACCAAGAACGTGGCCAACTCGGTGCTCTGGGACCGGATCCGGGTCAACGCGATGAACATCGGATGGATGGACAGTCCCGGCGAACACGCCATCCGGACCCGATTCCACGGCGGGGACGAGCGTTGGCTCGAGAAGGCCGAGACCAACCAGCCCTTCGGACGGCTCCTCAAGACCTCTGAGGTGGCCACGGCGGTGGCGTTTCTGGCGTCCGATGAATCGGGCATGATGACCGGAGCGGCGGTCGACTTCAACCAGATGGTGGTCGGTTGCGTCGCGGTCGAGCACCCGGCCTCCGACGACTGACATGACCTCTTCGCTGGTAAAGGCGAGGCGGGACGAGAGGGTCTCCGTCGCGGTCACCCCGGAATCGGCCGGGTGGACCTATCTCGACTTCAGCGTGGTCCAGCTGGGAGCAGGCGCCAGGTACGACCGGGACGCGGCCCGTCGGGAGATGGCGCTGGTCCCCATCGAAGGGGCCGGGACGGTCCGGGTCGGGAACGACCACATCGACCTGGCCCGGAACGGGGTGTTCGACCAGCTCCCCCACGTGCTCTACATCCCGCCCGGTCGGCCGATCTCTGTGGCGGCCGGCCACCGGTTCGTATTCACCATCGGGGGCGCCCCCGCCGAGGGCGGCCTACCGCTGCGCCTGTTCGAGCCTGCCGAGATGCGAGTCGAGCTGCGCGGGGGTGGCGCCTCGTACCGCCAGATCTGCCACATCCTCGCCGCCCCGCTCCCCGCCGAGCGCCTCATCCTCTACGAGGGTTACGCCCCTCGGGGAACCTGGTCGGGCTGGGCGCCCCACTGCCACGACGGATACGCCGGATCCCCGTACCTGGAAGAGGTCTACTACTTCCGCCTGCAACCCGCGGAGGGGTTCGTCCTCCATCGCAACTGGCGGGAGGACTCCGACTTCGACGAGACCCTGGTGTGCGAGAACGGCGACACCGCCCTAGTCCCTCAGGGCTTCCATTCCACGGTGGCGTGCCCGGGCACCAACATGTACTTCCTCAACTACCTGGCGGGCGAGCCGGTCGGGGACGAACGGGCGCAAGGGCCCTACTTCCACCCCGACCACACCTGGATCCATGATGACTGGGCAGCCGGAGCGATGACCCTTCCCACCGCCGGGGCGGGACCGGCCTGAGGACTGTCCTACAGGCTGAAGAGGGGCGCCACGAGTTGCCCGCCCATATCGACGCCACCCGCCGACAGCGCGAAGATCATCAGGCCGGCGCCGGCCATGGAGACGTTCTTCATGAACATGGCCATCTCGAGCGGCAGGTCGCTCGCCTCGTCCGTCCAGAAGTGGTGGACCATTAACGCGGTGAGCAGGCAGTAGACCGCCAACCCGAGCGCGGCGAGATCCATCCAGACGCCGAGTATCACGCCCAGCCCGCCCGCGGCGATCAGCACGCCCGAGAGCCGGATCACCATCCCGCTGGAGGGCGCATCCCTCGACTCCGCATACCGGGCAGAACCCTCCGGGTCGGCCAGGTGTCCGATGCCGGCCCCGATAAAGATCAGCGAGAAAAGGATCCGCCCGATCAGTACCAGTACTTCCATCCGCAACCTCCGTGTTCGGGTCCGATACGTCGATCCCGGTAAGCACGATAGACCGGGAGGCCGGGCTGTACACTCCGCCGGGGCGGCACCGGAGTTTGTCAGGCAAGATGGAGCGAGCGCGAAAGGGAACGGCGACCTCCGCCTTCGGCTCGGGCCGTCGCGAGGGTCACGACTCCTCCGCCTTCTACGATCGCTTCCCGGCGCCCGAGATCTCCGACGACGACCGGGTGGAGCGAGCGCCGGGCTTCGACCAGCCCCGCGCCATCCTGGGCGACAGCCGCGACATGCACCACCTCCCCGACAACTGCGTGGCCCTGGTGGTGACCTCGCCTCCCTACTTCGTGGGAAAGGAGTACGAGCAGGCGGTGGCCGGCCGCCGGGTACCCGAGTCGTACCTGGATTACCTGAGCCTCCTCAGGGAGGTGTTCGCCGAGTGCGTGCGAGTCCTGGAGCCGGGGGGGCGGATCGCCGTAAACGTGGCGAACCTGGGCCGCAAGCCCTACCGGAGCCTCAGCGCGGACGTGACCGGCATCCTCCAGGACGATCTTGACCTCCTGCTGAGAGGTGAGATCATCTGGACCAAGGCAAAAGGCGCCGGCGGATCCTGTGCGTGGGGTTCGTGGCGCAGCCCGGCCAATCCGGTCCTCCGCGACCTGACCGAACGGGTGGTGGTGGCCAGCAAGGGCAGGTTCGACCGTGCCCTGTCCCCCGCTCAGCGGCAGGCCGCCGGCCTTCCCCACCGCTCCACGATCAGCCGGGAGGCTTTCATGGAGGCGACGCTGGACGTCTGGGAAATCCGGCCCGAGTCCGCCACCCAGGTAGGGCACCCCGCCCCCTTCCCCGTGGAGCTCCCGGACCGCTTGATCCAGCTGTACACCTACGAGGACGATCTGGTCCTCGACCCGTTCATGGGCTCGGGAACCACCCTGGTGGCCGCCGCGGCCTCCGACCGCCGGGGCGTCGGCTACGACATCGACCCTGCCTACGTGGAACTGGCCAGGACCCGCCTCACCGAAGCCGAGCATTCGAACTCCCGACCCACCCCTTCCTCCGGCTGACCGGTCGATGGACCGCCGCCCGCTCTACGCAGCCGTGGCATCCATCGTGGGGTACAGCATCGGCCCCGTGCTGGTGCAGGTTTCGGATGCCTCGGCGCCTGTTTTCGCGTTCTGGAGGGGTTGGCTCACCATCCTGGTGACCGCAACGGGGGCGACCGCGTTAGGGAGGATCAAATCGCGCCGGAGAGGGCGGACGGTTGGTCTTCGAATACCCGCCGGCGCCACCGGCACGTCCCCGGTGGAGAGCATACGGACGGGCGTGTTCCCACTCACCGCCAGGTGGCGGGAGTGGTGGGCCCCCGTGGTGGCCGGCGTGCTCAACGGAGCATCCACCCTCGCCTTCATCCAAGCCGTGAAGCTGACATCGGTAGCCGGCACGTCCCTCCTCCTGCTCATGAATCCTGTCCTGATCGCGCTCTGGGCGATCCCGCTCTTCGGGGAGCGGCCCGGCATCCGATTCCGGCTGTGGACGCTGGTCGCCCTGGTCGGAGCGGCCATGGTGATCATGGGCGACTCGTCAGGCCCGGGCGGGGATGCGCTCGGAGTGGCGCTGGCTGTTGTATCCGTGGTCCTCCTCGCCACCCAGATGGTCGTGACCAAGGTGGGTCGGAGAACGCTCAATACGGTCCCGATGCACATCGTCATGACCGTCTCCGGCGCCACGTTCGTGACGATCTTCGGCCTGCTGACCGGCCACAACTTCATAGAAATGACCCGGACCGACGTTCTCTGCGTGCTCGGGGTTGTGGCGCTGCCCGCAACCACGAGTTCCTTGCTGATGACCTGGGCCGTCCGCTGGCTCCCCGCCAACGTCCCGCCCCTGATCCACCTCCCCATCCCGTTCTTCGCCGGGGCGCTGGCATGGATGGTCCTGGACGAGGTGATGACCCTGCACCACCTGATCGGCGGCGCCATAACGCTGGTCGGGGTAGCCGCCGCCCTCCTCAGCTCTTCGGGCCGGAGGTTGCTCCACGCCGGCTCCGTTCCCGGCCCGCCGGCAAGCCCTCAGTAGCCGTCAGGAGGGCGTCTGAGCCGTTTGGTCTCTGACCGGCGCCGCTTGGCATCGAGCCGCCTCCGGCGGGCGGACCGGCCGGGTTTGGTAGCCCGCCGGACCGGCGGCTCGGGCGCCAGAGCGCTGTCGAGCAGCGCAGCCATCCGCCGCAACGCCTCCTGGCGGTTCCGCCACTGCGAACGGTGGTCGTCGACCACGATCCGTAGCGTTCCCGACCGCAACCTCGCCCCCAGGCGATCTTCCACACGCCGTTTCTCATCATCGCTGAAGGACGTGGACCTGGTGATCGACAGGGTGAGACCGACCCTCGTGTTCGACCGGTTGGCGTGCTGGCCGCCCGGACCCGAAGCGGGGCCGAAGTCCCATCGGAGCTCCCGGGCCGGTATGACCGGACCGCGCCGGAGCCGGAGGCCGCGATTGGATTCCGCCATCATGTAGAACGAAACTACCCGCATGACCGCGGTACGTCCCAAACCATGGGTTATGGCCGCCCGGCCCCGCACGCTGCCGGCTGCCGTGGCCCCGGTGCTGGTGGGTAGCGGCCTGGCCCTCGGGGATAGGGTCTTCCGGCCGGATGCGCTGCTGGCCACCCTCGTCTGCGCTCTCGCCCTCCAGATCGCCGCCAATTTCGCGAACGACGCCTCCGATGCGCTCCGGGGCGCGGACCCGGAGACGAGGATCGGACCGACCCGTGTCGTGGCGGCGGGACTGCTCCCGGCCCGCCGGGTCTGGGCTGGCGTCGCGGTCATGTTCGGCATCGCAGCCCTGTGCGGCATCTACATCGCCGCCATCACCAGTTGGGCAGTACTGGTGGTGGGTGTGGCGGCCCTCATCGCCACCGTGACCTATACGGGAGGTCCCTCCCCCTACGGGTACCGGGGCATGGGCGAGGTGTCGGTTTTCGTGTTCTTCGGGCTGGTCGCCACGGTGGGAACGCGCTACGCCCACGCCGGGACCATGCCTGCCGAGGCGTGGTTACTGGCCGTCCCGGTCGGCTTCACGGCTTCCGCCATCCTGGTGGCCAACAACATCCGGGACATCGATACCGACTCGGCGGTCGGCAAGCGGACCATGGCCGTGATCCTGGGCCGGCGCCATGCCCGGACGCTTTACGTGGCGCTGGTGGGCGGCGCCTTCGGGCTGGCAGCAGTCTGGGCCCTTCTCGGGCTGTCCCCGCGGTGGACTGCCCTGGCGCTGCTGGCCTGTCCACTGGCCGTGCCGCTGATCCGCACCATCCGGTCCGACTCCGACGGTCCCGCCCTCATCCGCGTGCTGGAAGGGACCGCCCGGCTCCATCTTCTCGTAGGCATCGGTCTGGCGGTCGGCGCCGCGCTTGGCTGACCGAGCCAGGGCGCCCGGACTCAGGCGAGCAGGTACTCCTGGGCCACGACACGGGCCTCGTCCCGAGTCTCCACAATCCGATCGGCGGGTACTCCCCGCAGCACGTCCAACGCCTCCAATGTCCTGGCCACCGGGTCCGGCAGCGCCATCACCACGCATGCGGTGTCGGATCTGGAAGCAACCTCGATGAGTTGCTCGATCATCATGGCGGCGCTGTCGTCGATGTAGGTCGTGCCGGAGAAGTCGAAGATGACGACCTCATGGTCTCCGATCTCGGCTCCGATGACGCTCACCAGCTTGTTGGCCGACGACACGGTGAAGCTGCCCCTGAGAGCCACCATGCCGACCCGGGCCGAGAACCGATCGGTGGTTCCCAACTCGCTGTCCTCACCGAAGAAGGTCCGATCGAGCAGCGGCACCGATATGACACTGTCCAACTCCAGGCGTTCCAACTGGCGGGCATGCGCCAGGCCCCCGGCGATCAAGCCGATCGCCACCGCGGTGATCAGGTCCACCGAGACGGTCAGGACCAGCGTCACCAGCATGACAACCAGGTGCTGGGAACGCAGGCGGTGGATCCGGACCAGCAGGCGCCGGTCCATGATGTCCCAGCCGACCTTCATCAGCACGCCCGCCAGCGCGGCCAGCGGGATGGGCTCCGCGAACCTCCCCAGCCCGAGAACCACGGCCAGCACTAACAAGGCTCTCAGCGCACCGGACGCCCGAGTCGTCCCACCGGAGCGGATGTTGATGACCGTCCCCATGGTGGCCCCGGCGCCGGGTAGCGCCCCGAACAGCCCGGCAACCATGTTGCCGATTCCCTGACCGATCAGCTCCCGGTCGGGGTTGTGCCTCTGCCCGGTGAGTGAATCGGCCACCAGCGACGTCAGCAGGCTGTCCACCGAGCCCAGGAGAGCCAGGATCAGCGCCGGCTGGAGAGCGGTCACCAGGAATCCGGCGGCCGGCATCTCCCAGGCCAGGCCCGGCAGCCCGGTCGGAATCTCACCGATCACCGGCGCATCGTGGAGCCACAGGACGCCCAGGAGGGTGCCGGTGACCAGCGCCACGAGGGGGCCCGGCGCGTAGCGAGACAACCGCCGCGGCCAGAGGAACCCGACTACCAGGGTTACGACTGCGATGGTCAACGCGCTCGTGTTGGCGTTGCCCAGCGCGTCGGGCAGGGCCCGGAGCGCTCCGATGACTCCTCCGGAGGCGGAGTCGGCTCCGAGGAACGGCATTATCTGGAGGATGATGACGATGATGCCGATACCGGACATGAAGCCGGACACCACCACATGGGGCGTGTAGGCGACGAACCGGCCGATCCTCGACAGGCCCAGCAAGACCTGGAGCAGACCGGCCAGCAGGACCACCGTCAGGGCTTCGGGGAGGGTGTCGGCATGGGTGGTGATAACCACCGCCATGGCCACCGCCATCGGCGCGGTCGGCCCGGAGATCTGGGAGCGTGTCCCTCCGAAGACCGCAGCGAAGAAACCCACCGCGATCGCGCCGTAGAGCCCGGCGGCAGGACCCATGCCCGAGGCGATGCCGAAGCCCAGCGACACCGGCAGCGCCACCACCATGGAGGTCAGCCCGCCGAAGAAATCACCCCGAAGGGTATCGAGATCGTACTTCACAACTGTTCGATGCTGAGCCTAGATCACTCGATCGGAGGCGTTGCCGTCGCCCGTCGGGCCAAGGGATGTCGCCCGGCGCCCTCCTAGAATCAAGGTCATGATCCCCCGCACGCTGGCCGAGTACGTACCCAGGTTGCGGAAAGCCGACGACGATATCTGGCGGATGCGGATCGTACTGCATGAGTTCGGCCTCCGCTGGGAGGACACACCCGTGGATGAGCGTCTTGAGCTTGTTGAACGGGCGCCTGAGCCGATCAACGCACCCTGGGATGCCTTCCTGGCCGCGTACGTGGAGCATCGGTGCTACCACGACGGTCTCGAAGCCCCCACCTGGGTATTCGGAGAAGACCGCTACCTGGAAGGGTTCTGGTTTCCGTTCCCCCCGGCGTGGAAGGCCTTCAGGGTGGAAGCCATGGTCCACGCCCCGGCCGCCTTCGAAGCACACGGCACCCTCGTCGCCGAACGTGATCTGATGGTGGTCTGATGGATCGAGTGGGTCGGCGAGAACTCCTCGCAGCATTCGAGGAGGTCGCCGAGATCCTGAGGACAAGAAGGCAGACGGCGCGCATCTACATCGTAGGAGGCGCCGCTATGGCAATGGCCTACGACGGCGAGAGGTTCACGCATGACATCGACGCCGTCATCCTCGACAGTCACAGCGCCGTCACCTCGGCCGTTCACGAAGTCGCCAGGCGGCGCGGGTGGCCGACCTCCTGGCTCAACGAGCAAGCCTCCGCATACGTTCCGAAGAGCGATGACCGTCGGGGCAGGCTCGTGTTCGACCATCCGAGCCTCCGGGTGACCGCTGCCTCACCGGAGCGGATGCTGGCCATGAAGACCATGTCGGCCCGACCCACCGACATCCCCGACCTCCGGCTGCTCATCCAGATGCTCGGATACTCCACTCCCGACCAGGTCCTGGAAACCACGGCGTCCGTATTCCCCGATGAGGAGATACCAAAACGCTCCGAAGCCACCATCGCCTACCTCTTCGCAGAGCAATAGCCGCCCATCGGGTTGAACTGGGCGGTCAACGCCACCGAGCGGCTTGAACGGCCAGCAGGCGTAGTATTTCATGCTGGTACCTGATCCTCCATGATTGGAGGCGATGGTTTAGAGGGATTCCTAGGTTCTCTCGTCTGCTGTCGAGGATCTCGATGGTCCACGGACCACGGCTGTAATTGACTTCAATATCGTCAGAGATCTGACTGGCGAGACCGTTGACCGTGGCTTGCCTAGCCAGCATCTATCAGACGACTGGATTACACAGCTAGCGGACATCTGCATCACTGACGAGACCTATCAGGAAGCTGGACAACTACAAACCCTCGACCTCCGAAATGAACTAAGGAACGAGCTTGAACAGTTCCCCAGACTTCCTGTGTTCAGAGACCACCAATGGCAGCGAGTGCTCTGTTCAATGCTTAACTCGTTCGCTCCGAACCTAGGTCCACGCCCGGCCGTTAGGTGAGGGTGAAACCCGTGACCGCCACCACTACGAGAAAGCCCTGAGCGCGTCTGCTATCTCGGAGGCAACCAGGTCGGGGCGTTCCATGGGGACGAGGTGGCCCTGGCCGGCCATGTAGGTGGTGGTGGCGTAGGGGATGGCCTCGGGCAACAGCGCCATGGCCCGTCCGAACGGCTCGCCCGAGTGATCGGTGACCACGAGGCGTACCGGGGTGGTCAGCTCATCGAGGCGGGCGAACACCCCGTTCTCCGCGCCGGTGGCGAACACCTCCGCCTCGACCTCTCTGGCGCAACGCAGCGCCAGACCTTCCGGTACTTCCCGGAAGCCGTGATCCACGTAGGCCCGGAACGCCTCCGGGTGCCAGCGCTGGAACAGCGGCTTGGCCAGGTAGCTCTCGGTCAGATCGTCCCGTGATCCGAAGACAGGGCGCCTCCGGGCCGCTCCCTGGGCGAGCGACAGTTCCGGGTTGCGCACGAAGGGCGGCGGGATCAGCGCCGGTTCGATCAGCACCAGCCCGGTGAAGGTCCCGGGGCGCAGGAGTTCGGCCATAACCATCACGGTCCCGCCCAGCGAATGGCCCACTCCCACCACCGATGCCGGCAGCCGCCCGGTGCTGTCCAGGCCGCCGATCAGATCAACCAGATCCCTCCCGAGCGTCCACCACGACGCCGGCAGTTCCAGTGATGGCGCCCGTCCGTGACCGCGGACGTCCCATGCCAGCGCCGGAGCCCGAACGCCTCGATCCCGGAGGCTCGACACCACCGGACGCCAGATCTCCTTGCAGAATCCGTTCGCATGTCCCAGCAGGAGCAGCACATCGCCCGCGCCGTCATGCCACTCCAGGGCTTCATGATCCACCGGCGAAAGTTGCGCTATCCGTCGACCCGCCAGGGCTCGACCGCATCCGGGTCGACGGAGTAGCGGTCGATGGCTTCCGCAACCGCTCCTTGATCTACCCCTCCCGTACCTGCCAACTGGGAGAGGACCGCCACCACCACGTTGGGGCCGTTCACCTCGTAGAACCGGCGTAGATCCTCCCGGGCGTCCGAGCGTCCGAAGCCGTCCGTGCCGAGCGATGTGTAGGGACCGGGAATCCACCGGGCGACCTGATCGGGAACCGCCCGCATGTAGTCCGTCACCGCCACGACCGGACCGTCTACGGCGCCGAGGCGCTCGGTGACCAGCGGGATTCGGGGCGCCCGGTCGGGATGGAGACGGTTCCACCGCTCCACCGCGATGGCATCGTCCCGCAGCCGGCCGTAGGAGGTCACGCTCCATAGCTCCGCCCCCACCCCGTAGCGGTCCGCCAACTCGTTGCGGGCCCAGCGGGCGGCGCCGTGGCTCGGCCCGGAGAACAGGACCGTCGCCTGGTGATCCATGCCTTCGGGCGCCTCGGCGAACCGGTACATCCCGTTGACGATCCCATCCGTCACGCCGTCGGGCATGGGCGGCTGGGCGTAGTTCTCGTTGTAGATAGTGATGTAGAAGATGACGTCATCCTGATCGATGCACATGCGGTGGAGCCCGTGCTCGACAATGACCGCTATCTCGTAGGCGAACGCCGGGTCGTAGCTGACCACCGCCGGGTTGGTGGAGGCCAGGATCAGGCTATGCCCGTCCTGGTGCTGGAGACCCTCCCCCGCCAGGGTCGTCCGGCCGGCGGTCCCGCCCATCAGGAATCCCCGGGCCCGGGCGTCGGCGGCCTGCCAGATGAGATCCCCCACCCGCTGGAACCCGAACATCGAGTAGAAGGTGAAGAAGGGAACGGTCATAACCCCGCGGTCGGCGTAGGACGTGCCCGAGGCGATGAAGCTGCACATCGACCCGGCCTCGGTGATGCCCTCCTCCAGGATCTGGCCGTCCTGGGACTCCTTGTACGACAGGAGCAGCGCGGCGTCGATAGGCTCGTACTTCTGCCCGCCCGAGGCGTAGATCTTCAGTTCGCGGAACAGCCCGTCCATGCCGAAGGTGCGGGCCTCGTCAGGGACGATGGGCACCACCCGCTCCCCAAAGTCCTTGTCCCTGGCCAGACCCCGGAGCAGCCGCACGAAGGCTGTGGTCGTGGAAACCTCGTGGGTGCCTGTTCCCTCGTAGAACTCGTCGTAGATGGAGGGGTCGGGCAATTCGATCTTCCGCCTGACGCGGACCGTCCGGAAGGGCAGCATCCCGTTGAGTGCCTTCCGCCGGTCCATCATGTACTGGAACTCGGGAGCGTCCCTCGCGAAGCGGCAGTACGGGAGCTCCCGGCCGTCCTCCAGCAACTCCTCCGGGATGTCCTCCTCGAGGCTTAGGCGCTCGCGGAGATGGCGGAACTGCTCGTTGGACATCTTCTTGATCTGATGGGTGGCGTTGCGTCCCTCGATGTCCGGGCCCAGCGTCCAACCCTTGATTGTCTTGGCGAGGATCACGGTGGGTGCGCCGATCTGCTCGGTGGCGGCCTTGTAGGCGGCGTAGAGCTTCTTGTAGTCGTGGCCGCCTCGGGGCAGCTTCTCGAGCTGGCGGTCGGTCAGGTGCTCCACCATGCGCCGCAACCGGGGATCAGGCCCGAAGAACTCCTCTCGGATCTGGGCGCCGGGTAGCGACTTCAGGCGCTGGTAGGCGCCGTCGACGGTCTCGTTCATCTTCTCTACGAGCACCCCGTCCACGTCGTTGGCCACCAACTCGTCCCAGCCCCAGCCCCAGACCACCTTGATCACGTTCCATCCCGCACCCCGGAACACCGCCTCGAGCTCCTGGATGATCTTGCCGTTGCCCCGCACCGGACCGTCGAGGCGTTGCAGGTTGCAGTTGACCACCCAGATCAGGTTGTCCAGCTGCTCCCGGGCGGCCAGCGAGATGGACCCGAGCGTCTCCGGCTCGTCGCATTCCCCGTCGCCGATGAAGCACCACACCCTTGACTCGGCGGTGTCATCGAGACCCCGATTGTGGAGGTACCGGTTGAAGCGGGCCTGGTAGATGGAGGCGATCGGCCCGAGACCCATGGAGACGGTCGGGTACTCCCAGAAGTCGGGCATGAGCCGGGGGTGCGGATAGGACGACAGACCCTTGGGTGAGAGCTCACGGCGGAAGTTGTCGAGGTGCTCCTCGTCGAGTCGCCGCTCGAGGAAGGCCCGGGCGTAGATTCCGGGAGCGGCATGGCCCTGGATGTACACATGGTCGCCGGGCTGCCCTTCCGCCTTGCCCCGGAAAAAATGGTTGAAGCCGACCTCGTACTGCGCCGCCGACGATGCGAACGTGGATAAGTGCCCACCGATCCCCTCGACAGCTTTGTTGGCCTTGACCACCATCACCGCCGCGTTCCAGCGGATCAAGCGCCTCATCCGCTTCTCTAGGTACTCGTCGCCGGGGAACCAGGCCTGCTCCTCGGCGGGGATGGTGTTGACGTAGGGCGTGGACACGGTCGGCGGGTATCCGACGCCCAGTTCCCGGGCACGGCTGAGAAGGGCACGGACCAGGAAGCGGGCCCGGGCCTCGCCCCGGAAATCGACCACAGCCTCCAGCGAGTCGATCCACTCCTGGGTCTCCTCCGGATCGATGTCGGGGAACTGCCGGAAGAACCCGTCGATCTTCAAACGCCCACGCTCCCTTCACCGTCTGCCATCCTCCACTCTATCGGGGTCGGAACCATGATGAATCATGCATCCGCGCCCGGTCCGGGCCGTGGCCGTGTTGGATGTGCTCCCTGTGGGCCGGTAGCGTGGCCATGATGAGTTTCTGGCGTCTGGATCCGGATGTGATCCACCTCAATCACGGTTCCTTCGGGGCCACGCCCGGGCCCGTCCTGGAGGAACAACGGCGCCTCCGGGACGCCATGGAATCCAATCCCACCAGATGGTTCCTGGCGGACTACCAGCCTGCTCTCGACCAGGCCCGATCGAGAGTGGCGGATTTCGTGGGATCGGATCCGGCCGGCCTGGGGTTCGTCAACAATGCCACCGAGGGAGTCAACTCCGTGCTCCGGTCGCTGGAGGCCGACCTGAGGCTCGGCGACGAGATCGTGGTGCCCGACCACAGCTACAACGCCTGCCGCAACGCGGTGGAGGTCACGGCCGCCCGTACCGGCGCCCGGGTGGTGACCGCGGCCATCCCGTTCCCTCTGCGGTCCGCATCGGAGGTGACGGACCGCATCCTCGGGGTTGTCACCGACCGGACCCGGCTGCTGATGGTCGATGCGGTGACCTCCCCGACCGCCCTGGTCCTCCCGCTGGCGGAGATCGTTGCGGCGCTGGAACCGGAGGTCCGCGTACTGGTGGATGCTGCGCACGCGCCCGGCATGATCGACTTCGACGTCACAGCATTGGGTGCTTCCTACGTCACCGCCAACTGCCACAAGTGGATGTGCTCCCCCAAAGGCTCCGCCCTCCTCTACGTGCGGGAGGACCACCGTGATCGCATCTATCCGGCGGTGATCAGCCACGGATACAACGGGGGCTGGCCGGCGGAGGGTGGGCACCTGCACACCCAGTTCGACTGGACGGGCACCGACGATCCGACCGCCTGGCTGGCCACCCCGGTCGCGCTGGAAGCGATGGCGGGTCTCCACCCGGACGGCTGGGACGGTGTGAGGCGTGCCAACCGGGACCTTTGCCTCACCGCCCGGGACATGCTGACCGACCTGCTGGGCATCGAAGCCCCGGCCCCGGACGGGATGATCGGGGCGATCGCCTCGGTTCCACTTCCGCGGTCCCTCTCGCCGGGCGGGACCATCTTCAATCCTCTGATGGGGGCCCTGCGGACTCGTTGGGGCATCGAGGTGATGGTGATGAGTTGGCCGGATCCTTCGGCCGGCCTGCTGCGCGTCTCAACGCAGCAGTACAACACGGTAGAGCACCTCGACCGGCTGGTCGATGCGGTCGCCGCCGAACTAGACCTGTGAGGATGCGTCGGCAGGGACAGTCCCGGCTGCCACACCTCGCCGGATCACCATGGTGACGGCGCCCAGGACGACCATCCCTCCAATCATCACCCAGATGGTCGGTCGTTCGTCCAGCCAGAGCCAGCCGATGAGCGCGGAGAGGGGCGGCGTGGCGTAGAGGGCCGACGACACGACGGCGGCCGGAGCGCCCACCATCGCCCGCCCCCACATGACGAAGCCCAGGGCGGAGCCGCACACGCCCAGGTAGATGAAGGAAAACACTGCATCCCACGGGGCGTCGGCAACCTGGCGCGGAGCACCGAGCAGCAGTGGCAGCGAGGTGACGGCACCTACCCACATCGACCACGAGGCCACCTGAAGCGGGCTGTACCGGGCGACCAGGGACTTGGCCGCCACGTTGTACAGCGCGTGAGCGAGGGCGGCGACCAGCAGCAGAAGGCTGGACACGCCGAGATCGAGGGCGCTGCCCTGACCGAGGATCACGAGCGCCGCCCCGGCAGACGCCAGCAGGAGGCCCGACCATCCCCAAGCTGTCAGGCGTTCGCCGATCATCGGGCCCGACAGCAGCGCCACGAAGATCGGGGTCAGGGCGATCAGGATGGCGGCGGAGGCCGACTCCACGACTTGGAGGCCGATATAGAGGATGGCCAGATAGAAGGTCATGCCGATCAGCCCGGCGCTGACGACCCGCAGCCGGTCGCCCCGTTCGGGTAGGCCGACCCGGCGGGGCAGCGCGATGATCGAAAGGGCCAGGGCAGCAGCCACCAGGCGGAGCCCGGAGAGGTGCAGCGGATCGAAGTGGCGTAGACCCACCCTGGCGACCGGGTAGGAGAACGACCAGATCAGGATGGTGGCGAATGCAGCCACCATGGCCGCCCGGTAAGCCATACCAGGCCAGGCTAATGCGCGTCACCCCTCCTAGGAGCATTCTGAAAAGCCGGGGATGGATGGGCCCGCCGTCCTGTGGCATGGGACTTCCTGGTCACCGGAAGGGCCATCTGGACGCTTGTCGGTACGCTCCTAACGGAGTGCCTCGAATAGGTCGGACTCCCGGAAGGGTGCGTCCACCCTCGAGTGGACGCGCTGGAAGGCCTCGATGCCCAGCACGTTGGGCACGTCCTTCTCGGGTACCTGGAGCATGAACCAGTCCTCGGGAATCTGGGTGCGGTGGGCTCGCAGGGCGGCAACCTTCTTGTCTATCCACGACCTGACGTCGACCAGAGTGGTGATGTCTTCATCGGGAGTGCCCCAACCCTCCGATTCCTTCGCCTCCTCCTCGGTGATCAGCCCGGCCTCGAGCCGGGCCAGGGTCATCACCCGCACGCGAGAACGCGGCCAGGTGCTCATATAGAGCTTGGCCGGGCTCCAGGTCTCGTCACCCTCCTCGAGCGGGAACCTGCGAGTGTCCTCGGCCCCGAAGTAGGCGGCCATGCCGACCCGGTGGACCTGGATGTGGTCGGGATGCCCGTAACCGCCGAACGGGTCGTAGATGGTCATCACCTCCGGCCGGTGCCGACGGATCAGACGTATCAGGCGGGCGGTGGCCTCCGTGAAGTCCGCCTGCCAGAAACAGTCCGGGTGCTCGTTGGGGTCGGACCCCATCATGCCCGAGTCCCGGTATCCGAGAAAGTGGTGCCGCGAGACGCCCAGGACGGAGACGGAGTCGGCCATCTCCCGCGCTCGCACCTCCGCCAGCCGGGGACGAATCTCATCCGGGTCGTCGTAGTTGTGGACCTCGCCCTCGCACCCGTCGGTGGCCGTGACCACCACCACATGCTCGCCGGCCTCCGCGTACCGGGCCAAGACGCCGCCCGTCGAAGTGACCTCATCGTCAGGATGGGCATGGAAGGCAAGCAGCCCGGGCATGCGGAGTCTCCGGTGGTTCGGTGGGGGTGGTTCCGACCGGCAAGGATAGATGGCTCGGACGGTACCCACGCCCATACCTCAACTGTCGACCAGAGGGCAGACCCGGCATTCGGTGGGGCTTGCGAGCTCCCAACTGAGGGGATTCCGCCAGCCGGATGAACCGGGAAGGTGTTTACGGATGGCCATCAGATCGTAAGGTCGTGTACCGTTGCGGAAGCGAGTCGATGCCGCGAGGCTCACCGGTCGGCTCGCTCGAGCCACCATACGAACGACTCGGCATCGCTGAGCGTCGAGCCGTGCTGGCTGAGAAACATGGCAAGCGCTTCGGCCAGCACTCGCACATGGTTCCGCCCGGCGCGAGGAAACCGGCGGGGGTGGGTGAAGACGAGCCCCATGTGCCTCCGTCCTTCGGCCGCGATACGCCGATGGAGCACCGCGAAGTCCTTCACGTTCTCGGTCACAACCGCTCTGCCCTCCGCCGTCGCGGCCCGGAGCAGATCCTCGTCGGGCAACCCGATGAGATCGGCACGCTCCTTACAGGGCGTACCTCCTCCGACTCGACTATCTGAGTCTTCGAGACGTTAGGTAGAGGGCACCTACGTCCCGGTCTACGCTGGCTTCAATGCATGCTTCCCGTTCTGCGAGCGGAGAGCACGCCCCCCCTAGCCGCCTATGTAGCTCATCTCTATCTTCGGTATGTCGACGGTGGCTTCGGAACGGATCTCCGAGTAGCGATCGTCCCGGGCCTTCCAGACCCTGCGAATGGTGCGGATCAGCTCCTTCTGACCCGCTCCGGATCGCAGGATCCGGCGGAAGTCGGTGCCGGTGAAAGCGAACAGGCACGTGTAGAGCATCCCTTCCGCCGAGATCCGCGCCCTGGTGCACGTTGCGCAGAAGGGCTGGGTGACCGAGGCGATGAAGCCGATCTCTCCGGCGCCGTCCACGTACCGCCAGCGCGTGGCCACCTCGCCCCGGTAGTTGGGGGCCACCGGCTCGATCGGAAACTCGGCGTCTATGGTCCGGACCAGCTCGGCCGCCGGCACCACATCGTCCATCCGCCAGCCGTTGGTGGCGCCCACGTCCATGTACTCGATGAAGCGGAGGATGTGGCCGGTGCCCCGGAAGTGCCGCGCCATGTCCACGACCCCGCTGTCGTTCACTCCCCTCTTGACCACCGCGTTCACCTTGACGGGCAGGCCCGCACGGGATGCCACCTCTATCCCCGACAGCACGGACGCCACCGGGAAGCCCACGTCGTTCATCGCCATGAAGGTGGCCTCATCAACGGAGTCGAGCGAGACCGTGACCCGAGCCAACCCGGCCGAGGCCAGCGCCTCCGCCTTGCGCGCCAGCAACGAGCCGTTGGTGGTGAGGGTCACCTCGCAGCCGGTGGCTCCGGCGAGCATGGCCACCAGCTGCTCGATGCCTTTGCGCAGGAGGGGCTCGCCACCGGTGAGCCGGATCTTCTGCACTCCCAGGCTCTCGAAGGCGCGGGCCAGGATGACGATCTCCTCGAAGCTCAACAGCAGGTCCCGCTTGAGGAACTCGTATTCCCGGTTGAAGATCTCAGCCGGCATGCAGTAGCGGCACCGGAAGTTGCATCTGTCCGTCACGGAGACGCGCAGGTCGCGAACGGGACGCCGCATGGCATCCGTCACCGCCCGGGTATCCACCACCACAGGAATCATGCTGACCAGCCTAATGGTGACCCGGATTTCGGGAACATCTCGAGCCGACCGCTCGTAGATGGTTCAGAATGAGAAAAATTGTCTCGATCTACTCCAGTAGTTCAGCAGTTGTTTGCGCTAGGTTGACTGCCGATCCATGTTGTTCAGGATGACTAATCGTAACTACCACTGCTACATGACCGGGCGGCGGCGCCCTAAGCGGTCGAGCGGCCGATGGCTCGCTGATGAATCCGGCGCCGCCGTCATCGAGACACTCATGGCGATGGGCATGGCTCTGATCACGGCCGTATTCCTGATGAACGGCCTGCTGATGCTCTACGCCCGCTCCGTGATCCAATACGCCGCCGACTCGGGCGCTCGGGCCGGCGCTCTCTCCGGCGGGACCGGACATATCTGCGAGGAAACCGCCGAGCGGATCATCTCCGGCCTGGCCAGCATTTACCAGGACTCCACCGAAGTGGACTGCAACCGCGCCGAGGCGCTCACCACGGCAGAGATCACTGCCCGGCTCCTGCCCGTCTTCCCCTCGTTGGGACCCACTTGGAGCTTCACGATGCGGGCCACCAGCGTCACCGAGCCGGTCCCGTGACGCCGCCCGCGCACCTCCGGTCGCGGATGGCGAGCGAGCACGGCATGGGCGCCATCGACCTGGTGCTGGTGTCGGCGTTCATCCTGATCCCGTTCGCCATGCTGCTGCTCAGCTTCCCCGTACGGATGGAATACCGTTCCATGGCTGACGCCGCCGCCCGAGAAGCGGTACGGGCCTGCGCCACCGCCTTCGATCCGGCGACGGGACAGGGCCGGGCCGAGGCCGTAGCACGGCAGATCCTGGCCGAGCGGGGCCCGGCTCCCGGCGCAACCGTGGTTTCGATCGACTGCCGGACCGCCTGGGCGCCGGGCGGCGTGGTCAGCGCTCGCGTGTCGCTCGACGTGCCGGCCATCGACGTGATGGGGGTCTGGACGGTGGCCTCGTGGACCATCACGAGCAGCTACCGGGAGCAGATGGAGCCGTACCGGAGCACCCCGCGCCAATGAAGCGCCGGGCGGCGGAGGCCGGACAGTCAGGACCGGCAGGTGATCGAGGCGCCGTCGTCCTGTGGAGCCTGGGGTTGCTCCTGATGCTGTTCTTCGCGGGCGGTCTGGCCCTCGACCTGTGGCGGGTGCTCTCCCGGCACGGCACCCTGAGCGGAATCGCTTACAAGTCGGCCGTGGCCGGGGCTGCCCAGGTGGTCGAGTCCGATCTGTACCGGAACGCTGTGGTTCTGGATCCGGATCTTGCCGGGGAGGCTGCCCTCCGGTTCGCCGAGGCCCAGCCCGATTGGGACGCCTCGATGACCCTGACCTCTGACGCGAACGGGTCCGGGATCGTCGTGGAGATAACCGAGACCGTTCCACTGACCCTGATGCGGATGTTCGCTCCCACAGGTGGGATAACGGTCACCGTGACCGCCCGCGCCTCGCCGGCCGAGTTCGAGTAATCCGGCTGTATGGAGGCCGCTGCGTCTACATTTGACCCCTAGCCGCGGAGATGAGGAGATCGTGCGCAGTTTCGACCTGCTGGTAATCGGCGCAGGTTCGGGAAATTCGGTGATCGGGCCCGAACACGACGACTGGGACATCGCCATGGTGGAACACGGCCCGTTCGGCGGGACCTGTCTGAACGTGGGCTGCATTCCCTCCAAGATGTTCGTCTACACGGCCGAGGTGGCCGAGCTGGCGGCCACCGGCGAGCGGCTGGGCATTAACACCAGCTTCGACGGCGCGGACTGGCCTGCCATCCGGGACCGCGTCTTCGGCCGGATCGACCCGATCGCCGAGTCGGGCCGCGACTACCGGGAAGGACTACCCAACGTGACGGTATACCCGGTCACCGGTCACTTCGTGGCGCCCAAGCAACTGGCGGTCGGCGAGGAGGTGATCACGGCCGACCGGATCGTGCTGGCGGCCGGCGCCCGAGCCGTAGTGCCCCCGGTACCCGGCCTCGACGAGGTCGGCTACCACACATCCGACACGATCATGCGCCTGGAGCGGCTGCCCGAGCGCCTGCTGGTTATCGGCGCCGGCTATATCGCCGCCGAACTCGGGGGCGTCATGGGCGCGCTGGGGTCGAGGGTGACCTTCCTGCTGCGGGGAGACAGCTTCCTGCGGCGGGAGGACGAGGAGATCAGCCGCCGCTTCACCGATGCCTACTCACGCCGCTTCGATGTGCGCACCCACACCCGGATCCTCGGGGCCCGCCGCGAGGGTGACGAGGTGGTGTTGCGGGTGGCCGACGGGGACGGGACGACCGCGGACCTGCGAGGTGACGAACTCCTGGTCGCGACCGGACGGAGGCCCAATTCGGACGTGGTGGACGCCGCCGCCGGTGGACTCGCCGTTTCCGGCCGGGGTCAGGTGATCACCGACGACCGGCTCCGCACCAACGTGGACGGCGTGTGGGCGCTGGGCGACATCACCAACCCCATCCAGCTCAAGCACGTCGCCAACCACGAGGCCCGGGTGGTGCGCCACAACCTGACCCATCCCGATTCACCGATCACTGTGGACCACCGTTTCATCCCCCATGCCGTGTTCGGCCATCCCCAGATCGCCGCGGTGGGGTTGACCGAACGCGAGTGCCGGGACCAGGGCCTCCCCTACGTGTCCCATGTCCAGCCCTACTCGGCCGCCGCCTACGGATGGGCCATGGAGGACACTGAGAGCGCCGCAAAGGTCATCGCCCACCGCGACACCCGCCGGCTGCTCGGGGCCCACATCATCGGCCCCCAGGCGTCCACCCTCATCCAGCAGCTCATCCAGGGGATGCACTTCGACCTGACCGTCGACCAGATTGCCAAGGGCCAGTACTACATCCACCCGGCCCTGCCCGAGGTGGTCGAGCAAGCCCTCCTCGAGCTCTAGCCCCCGGGGACCGGCTCGCATGTCATCGGCCTTGTCTACTCGTCAAGTAGGTCCGATCTTGCCGGATCAAGCGCTGTCCGGGGTCGGCGCGCTACCCTCAACGCTCGAGGCTGGTGGATGCTTGGAGCCTCGAACCTCGTAAGCAAGTGTGGCGCATCCCTGGCCCGCGGGCTCCCGGTGAGCGAAAGGATCGGCAATGCCGAGCTATGACTACGACCTAGCGATCATCGGATCGGGGCCTGCTGGTCAGCGGACCGCCCTCCAGGCCGCCAAGATCGGCAAGCGCACCGTCATCCTCGAGAAGGAACCTCGGATCGGCGGCATAAACATCTATGCCGGCACGGTGAGCAAGACGATGCGAGATGCGGTCCTGTACCTAACCGGCTACCGGGAACGCAACATCTACGGCCAGTCCTACGCCGTGAAACAGAACATCACGATGGACGACCTGATGGTGCGCACCCGCTACGTGATCCAGCAGCAGTCTGACATCCTCCAGAGCCAGCTCGCCCGCGACCGGGTGGAGACCATCATCGGGGAGGCCTCCTTCATCGACCGCAACACCCTGAGGTTGAAGTCGGATGAGAACCGGTCCGAGCGCACGATCACCGCCCACAAGGTGGTGATCGCGGTGGGTTCCTACTCCACCGAGCCCCCGGTCGTGTATGCGGACGGACGGCTGGTCTTCGTCAGCGACCACATGATGAGCCTGCCGAAGCTGCCCCGGACGCTGACCATCGTCGGCGCGGGCGCCATCGGCCTCGAGTACACCAGCACGTTCGCGGCCCTGGGCACGCGGGTGACGCTCGTGGACCGGAACCATCGGCTGCTCACCTTCGCCGACGAGGAACTCGCCGACACACTCGCCTACCACATGCGGCAGACCGGCGTGACCCTGCGCCTGACCGAGGTGGTGTTCGACATCGACTACATGAGGGACGAGGTGGGCGACCGGGTGCGAGTGCAGCTCGAGAGCGGCAAGCAGATCATCAGCGACGCGGTCATGTACTGCGTGGGCCGCACCGGATGCACGGCTTCGCTCAACCTCGAGGCGATCGGTTTGGAAGCAGACGCGCGGGGCCGCCTCAGCGTCGATGAGAACTACCAGACGAGCGTCGAGGGCGTCTACGCCGTGGGTGGCGTGATCGGGTTTCCGGACCTGGTCTCGACCTCTCGCATGCAGGGCCGCCTGGCCGCCCGCCATGCGTTCGGCATCAAGCGGAGCGACTTCCAGGACCTCCTCCCCTACACCATCAAGACCATTCCCGAGGTGGCCATGGTGGGCAAGACCGAGGACCAGCTCAACGAGGAAGGCGTCCCCTTCGAGGTCGGTAAGGCTCGATACAAGGAGACGGAGAGCAGCCTGATGCGGGGCGACGACGTAGGGTTCCTCAAGCTGCTGTTCCATCTGAAGACGCGGGAACTCCTCGGGGTGCACATCGTGGGCGAGAACGCCGCCGAGCTGATCCACATCGGCCAGGCAGTGATCGCCTACGGTGGAACCATCGACTACTTCGTGGAGTCGGTCATCGGCTACCCCACCCTTGCCGAGGCATACACCACCGCCTCCCTGGACGGGATCAGCCGGCTGGGGGGCTACTGAGCCTTTGCGCCGGGAACGTACGCCGACGGGTGGCGCTGCCTGGCCTCCGCCCTGCCACCCGGAGGCCCGGACGGCTCGCTTACCTTGAACTCCACCGGGTAGCCCAGCGCATCGGCCAGCAGGCCCGACCGAGCCCTGGCGCTGAACAACTCGATCTCGACATCCAGGCCGTCTGCCGGCTCGACATCGATGGTGATGGTGTCGCCGGCGACCCGGGCATGGACGGTCTCCACCGCCCGCCGGTAGGTGCGGTCCAGCCCTATTCCCACCCGCAACAGCCCGGCCAGCAGCCGAACCTTGCGCCGGTCGGATCGCCGGAGGGCACGAAAGCGCGCATGCCTCCGGCGGGGGGCGCTCTTGCGGTGATAGCGGGCCACCAGGGCGATCAACTCGAGTTCGCCGGCCGTGAATCCGGCCAGGCGTTCGCTGTTGCGGATCAGGTAGTAAGAGTGACGGTGATGGGCGGAACTGGCGACGAAACGCCCGATGTTGTGGAGTAACCCGGCCGCCTCCAGAAGCTCGCTGTCGCTATCGCCCGAGCCGTGGACATGTTGGGTCTCATCGAATAGCTGTAGAGCCATCTCCGTGGCGTGCTCGGCATGGATGAGATCCTCGTGGTAACTCCGGGCCAGGGCCAGGACGCTGCTCCGACGGAGGTCCCCGAGGTGATGGAGCCCGTCTGCCGGTGACTCCTGCCGCCGACTGAACCTGTCGAGTAGGACACCCTCCCGAAGGGCGCCGGTCGAAATGACCAGGGACTCCATCCCCAGGTCTTCGAATAGCTGGCTCAGCAGGACAGCCCCTCCGACGATCACATCGCGGCGGGCCCTTTCCAGACCTCTGAGGTCCCTGCGGTCGTCCGGATGGGGACGGGCCAGAACCTCCGCCACGGTTCTTTCGAGTTCCTCACGGTCGATGGTGGTGTTGGCTACGCTACGCGGCCGCCGCCTGCCCCGGCTCGATGCGGCCATGGACGCCAGGGCGGCGATCGTCCCCGAACACCCCACCGCGATGTCGAAGCCGATAGCCCTGGCACGGCGGGCTTCGGGCGCTACGAAGGACCGGATGTGCCGGCGACACTCCTCCACCGCCCCGGCGCGGATGATTCCGCCCGGGAAGAAGCGGTCGGAGAGGCGGATGTGACCGAGCTTGACGCTACGGACCAGGTGGGGCTCGGTGCCGGTGGAGACGATCAGCTCGGTCGATCCCCCGCCGATGTCGAGAACCAGGTGGGGCCGTCCGGCCGCCGGAACCGCGCTCAACGCCCCGAGATGGATGAGCCGCGCCTCCTCCGTTCCCGGGATCACCTCGACGGCCACTCCGGTCTCGTCCCGCACCCGTTGCTGGAAGTCCCTCCGGTTCTCGGCCTCCCGGACCGCGCTGGTGGCGACCGCCACAACTTCCGCGCCGTATGCGTCCGCGATGTGCCGGAACTCGGCGAGGGCCGCCAGCGCCCGCTCGATCGCGTCATGGGCGAGGTGCTTCATATCGGTGGCGCCCTGCCCGAGACGCACCGACACCTTCTCACGGGCCAAAACCTCCGGAGTCCCACCATCCACCGGCCGGGCGATCACCATGTGCACGGAGTTGGTACCCACGTCGATGGCCGCCAGAGGCGTCGAGTCCCGCATCAATCGGCCAGTATCACCAGCGGACGGCATCGCACCAAACCCGCCATCCGGAGGGGCCTCGGTCGTCCGGCCCTCGGACGATCCCACCAGAGGCCGGACCCTAACCGGACTAGGGCGTGTTCACGCTATACGGGTTCGTTAGTCATCGCGAGTCCGCCGTGGTCGGTCACCCAAACAGAGCGCGATCAACTAGCTCTTCTTGGCCACCCGGACGTAGCGGCGTACGGAGAGAGGCGCGAATATGGCGATGATCAGGCAGGCGCAGAGCACGGTGTAGATGACCGGATTCTGCAAGGGCCAGGATGCTGGTTCGGGTGCTCCCGGCGGGATGTTCCCGAACAGCTCCCTGACCGCCTGGACCAGGGACGAGATCGGGTTCCACTCGGCGAACACCCTCAGCACCGTCGGGAGGCTCTCGGCGGGCACGAACGTGTTGGCGATGAAGGTGAGCGGGAAGATCACGATGAAGGAGGCGTTGTTGAGCACCTCCGGGCTGGGCACCGACAGGCCTAGCAGGGCCATAACCCAGGAGACCGAGTAGGCGAACAGGAGGAGCAGCAGGAAGGCGGCGAGGGCGTCGAGCAGGCTTCCCCTGATGCGCCATCCCACGATGAGTCCGGTTATGGCCATCACGGTCAGCGTGATGACGTTGTAGATGACATCGCTGGCGGTCCGTCCCAATACCACCGCCGCCCGCGACATGGGCAGGGAGCGGAACCGGTCGATGATGCCCTTCTGCATGTCCTCGGCGAGGCCGGCGCCGGTGAAGGTAGCGCCGAATATCACGGTCTGGCCGAAGATCCCACCCATGAGGAACTCCCGGTAGGACCCTCCCGGAATGTCGATAGCGCTTCCGAACACGTAGGCGAACAGCAGGACGAACATGATCGGCGAGAGCAGCACGAACACCAACACGTCGGGCACCCGCTTGAGCTTGATCAGGTTGCGGCGGGCGATGACCAGGCCGTCGCCGAGGGCTGTTAGGAAGTTCACCGCGACCCCCTTCCCCTCCGGCCCGGCTTGGCAGACTCCGGGGTCTTCTCCCTGGACTCGGCGGAAGCGCCGGTCAGCGCCAGGAACACGTCATCCAGAGTGGGGCGGCGGAGCACCGCCTCGCTGATCCGGAGCTGATGGTCCTCGAAGGCCTGCAGCACCGCGGCCAACTCACGGGCCCCACCCGAGACGGGCGCAACCACCGTGCGGGACCGTTCCTCGCGCTGTAGATCCCCGACCGCCACCCGGCCAAGTAGCTCGTAGACCGCAGGCAGGTCGTCCCGGTCGGTGACCTTGATCCCGATCCGCTCGCCTCCGACCATGTCCTTCAACTCGTCAACGGTTCCGTGGGCAATTGTCTTCCCCTTGTCGATAACCAGGACGTCGTCGGCCAACCGGTCGGCCTCCTCCAGGTACTGGGTGGTGAGGAGGAGCGTGGCTCCCTGGTCGACCAGGGTGCGGATCAGCCTCCACAACTCCCGACGGCTGATGAGGTCCAGGCCGGTTGTCGGCTCGTCCAGGAACAGCACTGGCGACTCCGCCACCAGCGCTCCGGCCAAGTCGAGCCGCCGCCGCATGCCTCCCGAATAGGTCTTGACGGGCCGGTCGGCCGCGTCGGCCAGGTCGAATCTGTCCAGGAGCTCCCGGGCCCGGGATCGGGCCTTCTTCCGGCCGAGGTGGTAAAGGCACCCGATCATGTCCAGGTTCTCGAAGCCGGTCAGATCCTTGTCGACGGCGGCGTACTGACCGGAGAGGCCGATAAGCTTGCGGACCTCCGCCGGATCACCCAGCACGTCGACGCCGGCCACCGTGGCGGAGCCCTCGTCAGGTTCTATAAGGGTGGTGAGGACCGACACCGCCGTGGTCTTGCCTGCCCCGTTCGGTCCGAGCAGGGCCACGATGGTCCCCTCCCGGACCGACAGGTCCAAACCGTCGAGAGCCACCACATCGCCGTAACGCTTGACGAGTCCGGTGGCTTGGATGATGTCACTCATGGCTGCACGTCCTGTCGACTACCGGCCGGGGCCGCGACTGCGCGGGATCAGGCTCGGTCTTAACTTCTGACCGCACGGACGTCAGGCCGTGCAGCTTTTGACACACCGACATGCGAGGGTAGTACGGTGCCGGAGCTATCCGATCCGCCTCGCCCTCGATTCGCCAGATACGGGATTGTCGCCCGACGACCGATCAGGCCTGGCCGGCGACGTAGCGCCTCATTCCTCGCCTTCGGCGGTGCGGGCGCCCAACTCGGCTTCGATCAGCGCCAAGCCGACCTCGTTGCCCTCCAGCCGACCGATACGCTCGCAAATACCGGAGACCAACGCCTCCTCCTCCACCTGCTCGACCAGGAAGCCCTGCAGGAATGGCAGGCTCTCCAGGTCATCCAACTCGGAAGCCAGCCGGTAGAGGTTCCGTATCTCCTCGGTTACCGCCCGCTCGTGCCGCAGGGCCTCCTCGAACACATGTAGAGGGCTGTCGAACTTGGAGGCCGGGGCGTCGATAGCGCCGATCTCCACCCGCCCGTCGCGGTCCACCACGTAGTCGATGAACATCCGGGCATGGACGGCCTCCTCCCCGGACTGCGCAGCCATCCAGGTGGCCATGCCGGGACGTTCCTCCGCCTCGAAATGGGCGGCCATCTGGAGGTAGGCGAGAGAGGCGCTGAGCTCGCGAGTGATCTGGTCGTTGAGTGCCCTCTCCATCCGTTCGGCTAGTGCCATCGTCGTGCTCCGTTTCGATGCTGGTCTGCGGATATCCAGAGAATCCTACTGAGCCGGAGCGGAACCAGAGAACGCGGCTAGGGATCGGGGTCGGCCGGACCGCTACCCGCACGCCGGCTACACCGCACCGGGAGGTCATCCCATCGCTTTGACACCTCTGGTGCGGAATGCGAGGATCGTGTTCGTAGACAACGCGCTCATCAAGAGCGGTGGAGGGACAGGCCCTGCGAAGCCGCGGCAACCGATCCGTTCGGTGCCAATGCCTGATCGATGAGATAGCCAACGGCGGAACCCCGCGGTCGGCGCTCGATCCAAGGGCGCGTCATGACTCGACGAGAAGGAGCCGCCGACCTATGACCGCAGCGCAAGCTTGGCCCCCCAGGCGCGCGGATTCGAGTTCTTCCTGTACCCGCTCGTGTTGTTGCTCTCGGGTGATCATTCCGAGGCGCTGCCAAGGCTTCCGCTCCTTGCGCCACCACCCGAGAGCCAGATCAAGGCGCAACCACTAGCAACAAGTCAGCAATCAAGGAAGGACAACCAATGACTACTCAGACAGAAGTGAAGCTCAACGACGTTGATATCGAGGCAGTAGGGGCGCTGGTCTCCGCCGTGGCGGAGGATCCGGAGAAGGGTCAGACCGATTGGAGCGCCACCGTGACCTGGAAGGGCGCCTTCCGGTCGGAGGTCTCCATCCGGGACTTCGACCCCATCCCCTCCGACGAGCCGGCCGGTCTGGGCGGCACCGACACCGCCCCCAACCCGGTTGAACAGGTGCTCGGAGCGCTCGGTAACTGCCTGGCTGTCGGATACGCCGCCAACGCCACGGCCGCCGGTGTCGAGATAAGGGACCTCAAGATAGAGCTCAGCGGCGATGTGAACCTGGAGAGCTTCCTCGGACTCAAGCCGGGCCACGCCGGATACGGAGGCCTATCAGTCAAGGTACACCTGGACTCCGATGCCTCTGAGGAGCAACTGGCGGCCCTGCACGACAAGGTCGTGAACAGCTCGCCCGTGGGCCACACCCTCCAGAACCCGGTTCCGGTCCGGATCGACCTGGCCTGAGACGCCAGGCGCCGGAACCGGTCAGGATCGCGGCCGAGATCCCGAAGGGTGATACGACACGATCCCCTCACGGCGGCCGTCCCTACCTGAAGATCAGCGGGCAGGCTCGTACCGTGGCTGGGACGGCGAGAGCCGTGCCGCCTCGATACGGGCCTGCGGCTGATGGTTCTCCAGGAGTGCCACCAGGTCACGGGTGGCGGAGGCAACGCCCTCCGCGGCGCCCTCGTGATGACCCTCCACGGTGAACAGGGCATCCACCGTGTCCGGACCGGTGGCGCTCTGAGCGCTCTGGCGCCAGCACCATCGGCGGGCCGCCACCGCGCCCGCACGGTCGACGAATATGACCTCCCCGGCCTCCGGTGAGGTGGTCCTTGAACCACCCAGGTCGTTGAATCTCTCGTCTCCCATGGCGAAACGAACCGTGATCGGACCCGCAACCCGATCAAGATCAATCGCCGCGACCGGAAGCCCGTACCGGATGGACACCAGGTTCGCTATGTCGACCAGAGCGTTGATCGACGGCACGTCACCCGTCTTCGTAAGCCGCCGGATCAGCGCCTCGGCGGCGTTGCGGTAGCGGGTCGGCTGCACGCCGAAGGCCGAGAAAGCCCTCCTCCAGGCGACGATCGTAGGGATCTCGGACATCGGCATGCCCCGGAATCGGGCCAGGGAAGCGGCCTGCTGCTCCAGAAACGCCCGCCGTAGAGGATCGGGGCTGAGGCCGTTGACCAACCCGACGGCATGGACCACCCCGGCTCGGATGGTCGGGAACCTGGCCAGCACCTGATCGTGGTACGAGAACATCGATGTCGAGGATACGGTACGGACGAGGCGCCGGAGGATCGGCTAGGAGGGTGCAGAGGAACGGGGACGGGTCAACCGCGGCGCCCTGACCCGGGGTTGCCGCCGACGATCGGGCCAACCGGACGTTCTTGAGCGTCCTCCTATCGCAATCCCCTCACGAACGGTTTGGCCAGCGCGGCCGGCTGGACGAACCGTTTGGTGATGAAGTACATGACGACCAGCGTGAGGAGATAAGGCAGGGCTGCCAGGAGCTGGGCGTTCACCTGGTAGCCCAGCACCGGCACCGCCAGGCGGAAGGCATCCGCCATCCCGAACAGGAGCGCCCCGGCCAGCGTGCCCCGAAGCGTCCACCCACCGAAATAGACGGCGGCGATGGCGATGAAACCCCGGCCGCCGACGACGCCGACATCGAAGCTTCCCACCTGACCCAGGATCAGAAACGCCCCTCCCAGGCCGGCCAGGCTTCCGCCGTAGGAGACAGCCTGGCGCCGGCGCCGGTTGACGTCGACCCCGGAAACGTCTGAAGCCTGAGGGTTCTCGCCCGCCGACCTCACTTCCAAACCCCATCGGGTCCGGTAGAGGAGCCACCAGGTCAAGGGGATCAGCCCGTACAGCAGGTAAGTGGGCCAGGTCTGGCTGAACAGCGCGGGTCCGATCACCGGAATGTCGGACAGGAACGGCACGCCGACCACCGCGGCCCGTCCTCCGAGGGGGCTGACCGTCGCATCCAGGAATCCGGCCAGGCCCAGCACGAGAACGTTGACCGTGATCCCCACCACGAACTGATCAGCGGTGAGCCGGTGGCTCATGTTGGCCGCCACCATCGCCACCGACACCCCGGCCACCGCCCCAGCGGCCAGGCCGAAGACGGTCGATCCGGACATGTCGAAGGCCACCGCCCCGCCCAGCGCGCCCGCCAGCAGGGAGCCTTCCACCGATATGTTGATGGTCCCCGCCTTCTCGGCCACCAGCTCACCCAGCGCGGCAAAGGCCAGGAACACACCGAGCCGCACCGCGCTCCCGTACATGGCGGGACTGGTGAAGATGTCACCCAGGGCGGCGAGGATGTCGCTCATGCCGGTTCCGTGGCCCGGGATGCGACCAAGACCTGGCGCCGGTCCCGCATGAACTCCACCGCCGGAGGGACCAGCAGGGCCAGCACCAGAAGGGCCTGAACCACGTCCACCACGGTCCGATCCACCCCCGTAGCTGCCAGGAACCCGGATCCGGTTCGAAGAGCGGCGAACAGGATCGCCACCGGAATGCAGAGGAGGGGCCGGTTGCGCGCCAGCAGGGCGACGAGCAGTCCCTGCCATCCGATCTCGTTGGAGAAGCCGGTGGTCAGGCGGGCGCTCGATGCCCCGGCCGCCAGCATCGCGGCCCCTGCCAGGCCGGCCGCAGCGCCTGAGATGAACAGGGCCGTGGCCCCGGCCCGCCCGAAGGACACTCCCGCCTGCTGGGCGACCCTGGGGTTGCTCCCCAGCAGCCGGAGCCTGAACCCGAACACGGTTCGGGACAGGACGAAAGCCACCAGCCCGGCGCCGAGCAGGGCCAGGAAGAATCCGACCGTGACCTCGTTGCCCCAAAGTGTCACGACCGGCAGGCGCACTGAGCCGGGGAGGGCGGCGCTGGTTACGGCCTGGCTAGGCCGGTTCGGGTCGAGGTCCCGCAGGAACCAGTCGGTGGTGATAGCGAAACCGACGATCTGAAAGGCCACGAACACCAGAAGCAGGGTGGAGATGACCTCCGGGACTCCCCGGCGGAACCTCATCAGCGCCGCCACCCCGGCGTAGACGCCCCCCGCCACCGCCCCCAGGACAAGCCCGCCCACGAGAAGGAGGGGTCCCGGCCCGGCCAGCCTGGTGCCGATGAGGGCCATCGCCAGCGCACCCATCAGCAGCTGGCCCTCCTGGCCGATGTTGAAGAAACCGGCCCGGACCCCTACCACCATGCCAAGGGCCACCAGCAGGATGGGCGTGGCGACCGCCAGCGTCTCGCCCCACCGTCCTGGGGCCAGGAAGGCGCCGTCCGCCAGGGCGCCGGCGACGCTGTCCCAGGCATTGCCCGTAACCGCCACCAGCCCGGCCGAGACCACCAGGGCGAACCCGACGCTGACCGCGTAAAGCAACAGGACATACAGAACCCCGTCCCGGAGGTCTGGGACGGGAGCGTCGGTGGGAGCGGCCGGAGGATCGGTGCTCAAGAGGCCCTCTCCTCCTCGTCCGTCCCTCCTATCAGCAAGCCCAGCCGCGGCAGGTCGACCTCATCGCGCGACATCTCGCCCACGATGCTCCCCCGATGGAGTACCACGACCCGATCGGCCAGCGACAGTATCTCGCGAAGGTCGGTGGAGAGGAGGAGCACGCCGATTCCCCGGTCCGCCGACCGGCGGATCCGGTCCCCCACGTACTCGATCGCCCCGACATCGAGGCCTCTGGTGGGCTGGTGCGCCACCATGACTTCGGGGGAGGCTGACAGAGCGCGAGCGATCACCGTCCGTTGCTGGTTCCCCCCCGAAAGTTCACCGAGCAAGGCGTCGGGTCCGGACGTCCGGATGTCGTACTCCTCGATCAGTTGGAGGGCGTTGCTGCGGATGGCGTCCTGGCGCAGCAAACCCCACCTCCGCATGTTGTGCGTGAAGGGGATCATCAGGTTCTCGGACACGCTCATGTCGAGTACGCATCCGGCCCGGTGACGATCAGCCGGTACGACCGCTATACCGGCCCCGGCCATGGCCCCGGCCACGCCGGTCGGAACCGTCCGGCCTTTGACCTGGACCGTCCCGTCATCAAGGCGGAGGAGACCGGCCAGCAGATCGGCGAGGGCAGTCTGGCCGTTGCCTTCCACGCCCGCGACACCGACTATCTCTCCCGCGCCCACCGCGAGCGACAGGCCGTCCAGTAGCACCCGCCCGTCCGCGCCCTTCACCGATGCGTTGTCCACCTGCAAGATCGGAGTTGTCGGTGCGCCAGGCTCGGCGGTCTGGCCGGGTCCCTCGTCGTCCATCGGGTCGGCATCGAGCAGGTCCCGGGCGACCTGGTCCCGCTCGAAGGCGGCCGTGACCGTGCGGAGCGGTACGGGGCGACCCACCATCGCCTGGGCCAGCGCGGGAACCCGGGCTTCGGCGGTCAGCAGCCGATCCACCACCCTGCCCTGCCGCATCACCGTGATCCGGTCGGTGGCCCGCAGGATCTCATCGAGCTTGTGGCTGACCAGCGCCACGGCCCAACCCTGGGTCCGGACGCCGGTCAGGAGAACGTCGAACAGGTACTGGGATTCGGCCGGGGTCAGCGCCGACGTCGGCTCGTCCAGGATGATGACGCGGGGCCGGCGCCCCAGGCACTTGATGATCTCGACCCTCTGGCGGATGCCGGCCGAGAGGTCGCGCACGGTCGCGTCGGGATCGACCGAGAGGCCGTAGCGCCAGGAGATCCTCCGGATACGGGCCCGGGTCTTTTCGGGATCGAGAGGCCCGACCTCGCCGATGGCGACGTTCTCCCACACGGTGAGCGCGTCGACCAGGCTGTAATGCTGGTGGACCATGCCGATGCCATGCCGGACGGCCTCGGACGGATCGGCTATCCGGGTCGCTCCGCCATCGATCCTGATCACCCCCCGGTCGGGATCGACCAGGCCGAAGATCATGCGCATGAGGGTGGACTTGCCGGCGCCGTTCTCTCCGAGAATGCCGTGTATCTCGCCCGCCCGGAGGGCCAGGTCGACTTCCTCGCAGGCGACCACCGAACCGAAGTGCTTGGTGAGGCCGTCCACCTCGAGTACCGGGGGCTGGAACCTGAAGTCGTCGATCATCCGACCCGCCACGTGACTATGCGCAACCCGGAGTGACGGCACGACCAAACTTGTCACATCCCGGCGACATGGCGCGGCCGACCACGTTCCGAGCAGGCAGGATGGTGGTGGTGGCGGGCTCGTCGCGGAGCACCGGCGGTGTTATGGCGACTCTTGAGGCCGGATCGGAACTACCTGGGCGGCCCGGGCCGGGCACTCCGGACCGAGATCCCCGGTGGGTTGATTCGGGAACGCGGCCGGCCGTCGGAGGGGTCAGGCCACACTCGGCGAACGACAGATGGGTCGGAACGGGCACTCAGAAGCCGTAGGCCTCGGCGAGGATCCTGGAGATCTCCTCCTCGAACCGGCCGGCTCCGATCCGGGCGTTCAGATCGGCGAGCTCCTGGTCCTGCCCTGGCGTTCCGTCGCACAGGTCGGCCCCAACCTCGGGATCGACGCCCACGGTGAATCGCCGGGCGCCCCCTTCTTCAGCAGTGCCTCCGATGATCTCTTCGAAGATCGGTGCCAGGTAGTCGCCGGCGTCGAACATCACCTGGATGTCATAGTCCAGGTCCTCCCGTTCGCATCCTTTGGACGAACCGGCGGTCAGGACCACCACACCGTCCTCGTTGGCGAGGCGGACGATCGGCTCGTGCGCGCCGCCCAGGAAGGGGTAGACCGCCGCCACGCCCTCGGCGACCGCCGCGTTGTACGCCTCGGTGGCTCCGGCGGTGTTGTTGAAATCGAACGGGAAGTTGCCGGTGGGCACGTAGATGGCGTCGAACGACGGATCCACCATCTGCAGACCGAGCCGGAAGGCCAGGAAGGACTCGACCTCGAAGTTGAGATCGCAACACCCTAGGAACACCGCCCGGTCGGCGTCACGGGCATCCAGGAGCAGGCCGGTCGCATACCCGGCCGAGATGCCCAGTTCGGCGCCGCTGTCAGCGCTACGGAGCAGGCCGGGCGTGTCCTGGTAACCCGACCCGCAGTTGCAGTACCAGAAGATCTCCTCATGCTCCAGGAACAGGTCCTCGTTGCCATCCGCCAGGTTGCTGGAGCCGATGGCGATTATGTCAGCCCCCTGGGCCACCACGTTGTTCAACTCGGACCGGGCATCGGCCGGGGCCACCTGGTCCACGATCAGCGGAGCCTCGTATCCCTCGGCCGTCGAGATGGCCTCGACCCGCTCGACCAGGGCCTGGTAGTAGGCGCCGTCGTCCCGGGCGCCCTCGGTAACCACCGCGATGCGGACCGAGCCGTCGCCGTTGAAGTCCGCCGCTTGCTGCTCTGCCGGAAGCGTCTCTCCGGATCCGTCCCCGGTGTCGGCGCAGGCCGAAGCGACCGCTATGACCGCCAGAAAGCCGAGCGCGGGCCAGACCCGAAGTCTCTTCATGCGTGCTCCTCAGTACCGTGGACTGCTCGACCCAGGCGCCGGACCATCGTCGTGGGATCCGAAGCTCCCCAGACGTTCCTCCCGAAGCAGATGCCCGACGCTCCCGCCGCCACGACACCGGCCGCGTACCGGACCACCTCATGCTCATTGTCCCTCTTGGGGCCGCCCAGCACGAACAAGGGCGCCTCACACCCTTCCACCACGTCGCCGAGTTCGTCGACCTGCGTCGGGGCCATGGTCTTGATGGCGTCGGCGCCGATCTCCACGCAGATACGGGCGCTCCGGGCGATGTTCTCCGTATCCCAGGGCACTGCCTGGCCCCACCCTCCGGGAATGGACTCGGCAACCACCGGCATGCCGATCCGCTCGCACTCCCCCACCAGAGCAGCCAGCCGGCGCAGCGAACTCTTCTCCTCGCGCATGCCCGGGTAGACCATCAGGATGACCGCGTCGGCGCCGATCATCGCCGCGTGCTCGGATCGATACATCAGCGAGAGGCCATCGCCGTCCGCATTCCGGTCGAGGTGGGTCTCAGCACCGTCCATCCGGAGAATCAGGCCGCACTCGGCGAATGCCTCGGGGTAGCGCCGGGCGATCTGCCAGGTGACCAGCATGCCGTCGGGTTGCCCCGCGGCCACCGCCTCCACCACGTTCAGGGCCGGACCGGACCCGGTGGCCAGCTGCATATCGATGGCGACCAGCACCGCTCGCCCGTCGCCACGCACGAAGCGGCGAGTACGCCGGGTCTTGCCGGCGCCCACGGCTGAGGCCACGGACTCCATGCCTCAGGTCCGCTCGCGGAGCCGGCGGGTGGCCTCATCGCCCAGCGCGATGAAGCGGTCCAGCCCCTCCTCGTAGGCCGTCACGGCTTCCGGCTCGAACGTCGTGAACGCCGGCGCCGGCCAATCTCCCGCTTCGCCCTCGCCCGGCCGGGGCCACCACCCTACGGCGGATCCGGCAGCCAGCGCCGCCCCGTAGGCCGCCATCTCCGGACAACTCGGAACATCGACCGGGACGCCGAGAACCGATGCCTTGATGGAGACCCACAGACTGCTACGCGACGGGGCACCCGAACTCACCATCCGGTTCATGGTAATGCCGTATCGGGCAAGGTCACGGGCGATGTGAGCCAAGCCGTAGGCGGAGGCCTCAAGGAGGGCGCGGGCGACGACGCCCCGGGCGGACGCCGGACCGAGGCCGTGGATCTCAGCCCGCAGATCCGGCTCCCAGCGGGGCGCCCTCTCGCCCTCGAGGAACGGGAGGACGATCACCCCGTCCGAACCCGGTTCGACCCCTGCGGCCGCATCGATCAGGTCGGGAACCGTCCGGCCGGTCATCGAGGACCACCAGTCCAGCATGGCGCCGTGCGAGGCCGCCGGGCCCCCGACCAGGTAGACGCCGGGAACGTGGCCGGGGATACCGTGCTCGGACACCACCGGGTGGTCACTCGGGGCTGCGGCCACGCCGAGACCTCCGGTCCGGCCTCCCGGATCGAAACCCTTCCCGGGTCTGTCGATGGCGGCCGCCCAGGCGGTGAGAAAGGCGTCGTTGGCGCCCGGCGCCAGCAGGATCCCCCCTGGCAACCCGGAATCCCCCGCCGTCGCTCCCACGGTCGAGCCGACCGGGATCGGATCTCCGAACCCCTCCAGCGGCTCCTGGCCCGGCCACACGGCCTGCGTGTCGGGTGATCCACCGAGTTCGGCCGCCAGGAAGTCCCACATCTGGCGGGGCCGGTCCCCGCCACCATGGTGCCTCGACATCTCCTCCGCCTGCGCCAGATGCTGACCGGCAAAGTCGGAGGAGGCCCCCGCCGGGTGCCGGTAGGTCAATGCGCGCCGCGCGGCCGGCATCACGGTGGTGGGTCCCTGGCCGCCGATCCCGAGGGCGACCGGAATACCTGCGCCCAACTGCTCCACAGCCAGAACCAACCCCTCGAGCCAACGGTAGGGGTCCGCCTCACCGCGGGGAAGACGCTGCGGACCGAGCCACGCCTCGGATCCGGCCACCACCCTTCCCCCTCGATCCAGGGCCACCGCCCGGGCGGCGCCGGTACCGATGTCCACCCCGGCTACGACTTGGCCCGCCATCAGGCCGGCCCGTACTCGACAAACACCCGGTAGGTGGGCCGGGAGGTGACGAGCGTAAGGGCCTCCTGCACTCGCGACAGCGGGAACCGGGCCGTTACGAGGCGGTCGAGGTCGTCCGCGATGACTCCGGAACGGATAACGGCGGCCGCCCGCCGCCAATCCTCCGGCTCCTGGTTGAACACGCCCACGATCGACACCTCGTCGCGATGAGCCCGATCAGCTGCCACACCGACCGTGGCCTCCGGGTCAAAGGCGCTGTACAGGACGACAGAACCGCCCGGCGCCACCATCTCGACCGCGAGGTCCAGGCCTCCCATGGCGGTCACGAACACCACGTCCTGGAGGCCTCCGACCCGGCGGGCCTCTCCGGGCTGCGCCACCCAGTCGGCACCGGCCTCCGCGGATTCCGTGCGTCTTTCCTCCGATATGTCCACCACCCCGATGGCCGCGGCGCCCTCGATGCGGACCAGGGCCATGTGAAGCCGCCCCATGAACCCCCCGCCGATGACGGCCACCCGCGCCCCCGCCGCGAAACCGGCTCTCCGCAGCGAATGGACCGAGCAGGCGATGGGCTCGCCCATCGCGGCATGGAGCATGGGAGCATTCCCGACCGGGTGAGTCGATTTCGCGTCAACCGAGATGGTTTCGACGAACCCTCCGAAACTGAAGGTACCGTCCGACAGGTAGCGACCCTGGCGGTAGCGGCAGAGGGCGGTCCTGCCCCGCCGGCACGGCCCGCAAGTCAGGCATCGGGTGAGCAGGTCGACTGTCACCGCATCGCCGACCTGTGGAGAGCCCTCCAGGGCATCCACTCCGGATCCGACCTCCACCACCGACCCGGCAACCTCGTGACCGGGAGAAACGGGACACCAACGCTTGTCGCCGGCGAAGATTCTCCGTTCGAAGGTGCATACACCGCATGCGGCCAATTCGACCAGCACCTGGTCCGGGCCCGGGGTGGGATACGGCTCGTCGCGAAGCTCCACCCGGCCGGGCCCGGTGATGATGGCCGCTCTCACCGGGATCTTCTCGACCTGCCGGGAGGAAAACGCCTGACGGACGCCTGGGGAGACACCCGCGGGATGGTAACCGGCGGCGCCCGAGTCACGCCTCCTGCCGGCGGGCTTCCCGGACACGGACCACGTCGGTTATAACCACGCCCGACAGCACCAGAGCCCCGCCCAGCAGGATGCCGGGCTGGACCCGCTCGTTGAGGACCACGACCCCGGCCATGACAGCGACAAGCGGGATCAGGTAAGAAATGACCGACGAGAAAACTACCGGAACGTGGCGGATCAGGAAGTAGTAGAGGCTGAGCGGCAGGAACATTCCGATGGTGCCGGAGTAGAGGATCGCCAGGAGGCCGGTGGCGCTATGGCCGAGCGGCGCGCCATCGAGCGCCAATGCCACGACCCACTGGATGGCGCTCCCCACTGCCAGCTGGACTCCCGTGACGCCGAGCACCGAGTATCGGCCGGCGTGGCGCTTGGCGTAGACGCCGGCGAATGAGATCAGCACCACGCTGGTCAGAGCCATCATGCCCGCCATGATCGGGTCGCCGCCGTCGGTTATCCCGGAGTCCCCGATCAGGATGAGGGCCGTTACACCCGCCAGACCGAGCATCAGGCCGAACGTGGTCCCCGCGTTGATGCGCTCGTTGGTCAGCATGAAATGGGCGACCACGGCGGTCCCGAGGGGGATCAATGTGTTCACGAGGGTTACGAAACCGGCAGAGGCATTGGCCAGGGCTACGTACCTGGCCTGCTGGGGCAACGCCACGCTGAGAAGCGCCAGCACCAGACCGATGCGTAGCTCGACCGGACCAACCAGGTTCCGGCGGCGCATGAGGCCGATCATCAACCAGACCGACACGGCGGCGGCCAGAGACCCGCCTGCGGCCATGGTCGAGGGGCCGATGCCCTCGCCGATGCCGACCCTTACCGCGATCGGAGAGGTTCCCCAAGACAGGCTGATGATCCCGAGGATCACCCAGATCCGTTGGTTGGTGATCCGCAGGCTCACCTCGCCATCCTAGGGGGGTGGCCGGTTCGCTCCCCTCGGGAGTCCGGCCGCAGGCCAGGTCGATCCGCGGGTAACGTGAACACGCGTGAGTCTCTCCGGATCAGGAGGTCGGATTGTCCGGGCGGCTGAAGTACTGGGGATGGGGATTGGAGAGCGAAGGGCTGTCCGGCACCGAGCGGGACAGCCTCCTGTCCACCCTTGCCGGCGACTTCGAGATCCGGTCGACCACCGAGGGTCGCGTTCCCGGCATCACCGATATAGACCTCCCCGATTCCCGTCTGGCCATCCCGCCCGGCCTGAGCCGGATATGCACCGGGGAACCCTACGAGAGGATCCTCCACAGCTTCGGCCAATCCCAGCCCGATTCGATCCGCATCTTCGCGCGAGACTTCGCCCACGCTCCCGACGTGGTGGCCTATCCGAGGGACGAGTCGGATCTGGTGGCCTTGTTCGAGTGGGCCGGCGAGGCTAACGCGGCTCTGATTCCGTACCGAGGCGGTTCGTCGGTGGTGGGAGGAGTCACTCCCGACACCGGCGGCGGATACCGTGGAACCATCACGGTCGACACGAGCCGGATGAACCGGGTGCTGGACGTCGACACCGACTCCCGAGCCGCCCGGATCCAGGGTGGGGCCCGCGGCCCGGAACTCGAGGCCGCCCTGAAACCGCACGGCATGACGCTGCGGCACTTTCCCCAGTCCTTCGAGCACTCGACGCTGGGTGGATGGATCGCCACACGATCCGGCGGCCATTTCGCCACCCTCTACACCCACATCGACGACTTGGTGGAGAGCGTCACCATGGTTACCCCGGTGGGCCGGATCGGGTCGAGACGCCTCCCGGGATCGGGTGCGGGCCCGAGTCCGGATCGGCTCATGCTCGGCTCCGAGGGGTCGCTGGGAATCATCACCGAGGCTTGGGTGCGCCTCCAAGGCAGGGTGAGGTTCAAGGCCACCGCCGGGTTCAGGTACGCCGGATTCCTCGAGGCCGCTCGGGCGGTCAGGGCGATCACCCAGGCCGGCCTCTACCCGGCCAACGTAAGGATCGTCGACGGCGTCGAACTCCAGGTCAACGGGGCAGGTGACGGCTCCTTCACCCTGATGGTCGTGTCTTTCGAGTCGTCCGACCACCCGGTGGACGCCTGGATGGACCGCGCCGCGGAGTGCGCCCAGGACTGCGGGGGAATACCGGACGGGGACAGGCATACCGACCCTGGCGCCCACCTGAAGGGAGCCGTGGGCGCCTGGCGCAACGCATTCATCCGCATGCCCTACAACCGGGAGGCACTGACGCCTCTGGGCATAATCTCCGACACCTTCGAGTCGGCCATTACCTGGGACCGCTTCGAGTCCTTCTACCGAGCCGTCGCCGGCGCCGCCCAGGAAGCCATCCGCGCCGCGACCGGGGGTGAGGGCGCCGTGTCATGCCGGTTCAGCCACGCCTATCCCGACGGCCCGGCCCCCTACTTCGCATTCCATTGCGCCGCCGACCCGGCGTCCATGCTCGACCAGTGGTGGGAGATCAAACAGGCAGTGTCGGACGCGGTGATAGCCAACGGCGGGACGATCACCCACCACCACGCCATCGGGAGGGACCACCGGCCATGGTACGAGCAGCAGCGGCCCCGCCTGTTCGGTGATGTGCTGGCCCGTGCCAAGGAACACCTGGACCCCCACGGAGTACTCAACCCCGGAGCACTGCTGGCTGTCAGGCGACCCTGAGACCCGGGGTGCACGTATCTCGAGGGCGTACGCTGCGTGGGAGGCCCTACCTGACAGCATCAGCGCCCGGAAGCTGATTCGCGGCCGGACGCGTGGAGTTCCCGGCGAGGCTGATACAGTGAAACTCCGACGAACTTCGTGGTAGCAAGGAGTCCGAATGCCCGATCCGGCTTATGCCAGTGGTGACCGTTCGACACCGTTGTTGCAGGAGACCATCGGCCGGAACCTGGAATCAACCGTTGCCCGGTTCCCTGACCGGGACGCTCTCATTTCGGTACACCAGGGTATCCGCCAGAGCTACCGGGAGTTCAACGACTCGGTGGACCTGCTGGCCATGGGGTTGCTCCGCCTCGGGCTCGGGACCGGTGACCGGGTCGGCATCTGGAGTCCCAACTGTGCGGAGTGGGTGTGGATCCAGTACGCCACGGCGAAGATCGGGGTGGTCCTGGTCAACATCAATCCTGCCTACCGGACTCACGAACTGCGCTACGCGCTGGCCCAGTCCGGCTGCCGGGTGCTGGTGTCCGCTCAGGCCCATCTCTCCTCGAACTACCTGGAGATGGTGGCGGAGGTGGAGGACGAGTTGCCCGACCTGGAGCGGGTGATCTTCCTGGGAACCCCGGAATGGGACGACTTGATGGCGCCGGCGGAGGACGGGATGGACGGGGTCCTGGCCGACCGGTCCGCCGGGCTGCATCATGACGACGCCATCAACATCCAGTACACGTCAGGCACCACCGGGTTCCCCAAGGGCGCCACGCTCAGCCACGCCAACATCCTCAACAACGGTTTCTTCGTAGGTGAGGCCTGCGCCTACACGGACGAGGACCGGGTGTGCCTACCCGTCCCCCTCTACCACTGCTTCGGGATGGTGCTCGGAACCCTGGCATGCACTACTCACGGTTCCGCCATCGTGCTGCCCGGTCCCGGGTTCGATCCGGGCCAGGTGCTCACCACGATCCAGCAGGAGAGCTGCACCAGCCTCTACGGGGTGCCGACCATGTTCATCGCCGAACTCGCCCATCCCGACCTCGAGACCTCCGACCTTTCCTCGCTCCGCACCGGGATCATGGCCGGATCACCCTGCCCGGTGGAGGTGATGAAGCAGGTGATCTCCGACATGAACATGTCCGACGTCACGATCGCCTACGGCATGACCGAGACCTCTCCGGTTTCCACCCAGACGATGACCACCGACACGATCGACAGAAGGGTCTCCACCGTGGGCAAGGTGCATCCCCATGTCGAGATCAAGATCATCGACCCCGAGAGCGGCGAGACCGTGGAGCGGGGCCAGGACGGTGAGTTATGTACACGCGGATACTCCATCATGTTGGGGTACTGGAGCGACCCGCAGCGCACGGAGGAGTCCATCGACACCGACGGGTGGATGCACTCCGGCGACCTGGCCACGATGGACCCGGACGGATACGTGAACATCGTCGGACGGATCAAGGACATGATCATCCGCGGCGGCGAGAACATCTACCCGAGGGAGATCGAGGAGTACCTCTACGGCCATCCGGCCATCGAGGACGTGCAGGTGATCGGCATACCGGACGAGAAGTACGGCGAGCAGGTCATGGCGTGGGTGAAGCTGCGGGAGGGCGCAGAGGCGACCGGGGAAGGCATCAAGGACTTCTGCCGGGGCCGGATCGCTCACTTCAAGGTTCCGGAATACGTCAAGTTCGTGGACAGCTTCCCGATGACGGTCACCGGCAAGATCCGCAAGGTCGAGATGCGGGAGGCATCCATCGCCGAACTGGGACTGGAGAACGCGTCCCGGATCGAATCCGCCTGAGCCCAGGGCGGTTTACCGGTAGCACCTGCCCGAGCGGTGCCAACCAGGGTGTCTCGTAGGGCTTTCAATGGTGTTCTATTCTGTAGACTACTTTATGGAAGACAATGGAAACCGGCCTACATGGCCACACCTAACCCGTTCCGACCCACGTTCGGTTCCGTACCGCACACGCTGGCGGGCCGCGACGAGGTACTGGCACGGATCTCGGCGACGTTCGGGCTGATTGAAGGTGATCCGGACGCCACCGCGGTGGTAATCGGGCACCGGGGCACGGGCAAGACGGTGTTGTTGAACAAGGCGGTGCTGGCCGCGCGGGAGCGCAGATGGGCGGCCGTGTCGGTATCGGCCACCGACGGGCCGTTGGAGGAGGCAGTGATCGAGGCGGTGGCAGCCTCGCAGATAGCCAGATCGCGTGGCCCACGTATCGGGCAACTCACCGGTATCCAGGCCCTGGGATTCGGGCTGTCGTGGTCTCCGCCCCCGCACGGCTCCAATCCGAGCCTGCGCTACATCCTTACCGACTTCGCTGACCAGGCCGCACGATCGGGCGTGGGGATGTTGATCGCGCTCGACGAGATGCAGCACCTGTCGCGTGGCGAAGCTCGCCGGTTCGCGTCCGCACTCCAACATGTGATCCGTAACGAGGGCCATTCCGTGGTCTTCCTCGGTGCGGGCCTCAGCGTTATCGAAACCACGATCCTCTCTGATCCCGGGATGACATTTTTCGGGCGGTGCGCGCGTATCCCGATCGGGCCATTGGATGATGCGGAGGCGCGCCGAGCCATAAGGGAACCGCTGCGGGACGCCGGGATCAGGATCGAGGCGGCTGCCCTCGACGAGGCGGTTGCCGCGGCTCGTGGCTACCCGTTCATGCTCCAACAGGTCGGATACCAGACATGGAGATCAACCTCGGACTGGTCCTCGCCCGTCACCGTGGCCACCGTCCGGGCGGGAATCTCCCTAGCGCAGGAAGCGATGGTGAACCAGGTGTTGAAGCCGGACTGGGCTCGTCTCAGCCCCCTGGAACACCGCGCTCTGGTGGCGATGAGTCATGATGACGGACCCACGAGAACATCCGATCTCCGAGCACGGCTCCGGATGACCTCAGGAACCTGGGCAACCTACCGCAGGAGGCTCATCGACGCGGGAGTAATCGTGGCCCCCCACCGGGGTTGGATCGACTTCGCCCACGCACCCATGCGGTCCTGGGTGCGCACCGTGGCCTTGGACAGCCCGGAGGAAATCGACACGCACTACGAGCGCCCACCGAACCTACGTGATCGTATAGCTGACGCGCTGGAGATCGATCGGCGGGCTTCGTACGCATCGATAGGACGAGCCGTGGGCGCTCACCGCAGCTACGTCCGCCAGATCGCCCTGGTCGAGCGGCTGGCCCGTTGATAGACGGACCCGGTGGAGCGAATCCCTACCCAGGCGCGATGGCCCGGATGCCGAGGGCTCGGGCACCGTCCGCCAGGCGACGGTCGTAGGTAACCACGCCTTCCATTTCGTCACCGAGTTCCAAGGCTGCCGCCAGGTGCAAGGCGTCAAGACTACGGAGCACCACAGGGTCCAGCATGACCGCCCGCTCGCACACCGCAGTGGAGAGCTTCAGCAGGATCAGGGAATCCAGTAGTCCTCGCGCCCGCGTCATCTGTTCCGAATCCACCCTTCTGGTGACCCGCAACAGTTCCGTCCTCAGGAGATCACTGGATACCACTTGATCATCCGCTGCATCCCACCAACTGCGTAGTGCAGCCGATTCCGGCTCGAAGAAGACAAGCTTCACCGCAGCGGAGGTGTCGAGATAGAACAAGTCAGTACCGCTCGGTCTCGCGCATCTCCTCCAGCACGTCCGACGGTCGCGGCCCACCCTGCCGGGGCCGAACCGGGGGATCCAACTCCCTGCGGGGGCGGAGTGCCGGTCGCGCCAGACCCGACGCGATCAAGGCTTCGATACGATCCGTCTCGGTGGGCACCATCCGGACAACCGGCCGCCCACGATCCGTGATAGTCACCGACTCGCCGGCTGCCACCCTTCTGACCACAGCCGAAGCGTTCTGCTTCAACGCGCGTATTCCAACCTCGGCCATGTTCTACATTGTAGCACATTCCCCAGGAGCCCGGCTCGGAAGCGCAAATCGAGTCCGGGCGGCATGCTGCCAGGGAGTGATGGCGCCGGCAGGTAGCCTCCGGGGTACGGTCCGGCCTCGTCGCCGACGGCCGCTTCAGGGTTATCCGCCGTCGGCGACCCCTGGGAAACAGGACACAGAACAGGATCGTTCGACCGGTGAACCCGACCACCAAGGGGATGTTGTGGGCTTTGTCCGCGGTCCTGACCGGCTCCTGGCTGCCGCTGCTCTACCTCTTCACCCATGTCAGCAACGACCCCTTCGTCTGGCGCTCATGGCTGCTGGTCTTCCAGGTCGTGATGCTGCTCCCGGTCTTCTTCCTTGTTCCGGCCGGGAACAAGCGCCTGCTGGAGAAGGCCCGGCGCCTGCTCTTCTACTGGGGGGAAGCCGGAGAACCCGTTCGGGTTCGGAAGCCGCTGGACATGCTGCGAACCCCGGTCCTCTGGATGGCTATCTCCTTTGCCCTGGACCTGGCCTTCTGGGTGTGGGCGGCGACTCTGATCGATCCGCTGGTGGTGACCATCATCTTCCAGTTGATGCTGATCGGGATGGTCTGGATGGCGGCCCGGCTGGGTAGGAAGATCTCCAGCGGGGAGCGGCCCTCCCCCCACGTCCTCAGCGGCAAGCACTGGACGCTGATGTTCCTCTCCTTCCTGGGCGCCGCCCTGGTCGTCTGGTCGGAGACGGCTGCGGTCGGGGCTCTGAACTGGCTGGGGATAGCTTTGGCGTTCCTCGGCACCGCCACCGCCGTCGGAAGCCTCTGGGGCACCGTCTCCATCGGCCGCCTGATGGGGTGGCCGACCCGAAACCACCACGACCTGGTATGGAACGCCACGTTCGCGGCAGTGGCCGGACGGATTCTTGCCCTACCCCTGACCCTGATCGGGGGCTTCCTGTTCTTCCCTCCGTCCGGCGACAGCTTCGACCTCACCTGGAACCTGGTGGGCCTACTGACCCTGACCGGAGTGTTCAACGCGGCCGGGGCCCTGAGCCACCGGTACTCCCTCTACGTGACCTCGAGCCTGAGCGTCCAGCGGATCATGTTCTTCTCGCCGGTCTTCCAGATGCTCTGGTTGTGGCTCTTCGCCGAGGTGTCCATAGCCAACCCCCAGGCCCTCCTGATCGGGACCGGGATCGTGCTCCTCTCCAACCTGGGCTGGCAGAGCAAGCAACTATGAATATGACCGGATAGGCCCCGGAAGGATCCGCCCGGGTCAGGTGGAAGCAGACTCTGTGGCGTCTTCGGGTTGATCCTCGTCGAGCGCCCCGTCCATGGCCTCGGCCGGATCCGGATCGGCCTCGCGCCGACGGAAAAGGGAACCGAGCATCGCGACCCCCACCACCACCAGGGCCACCGGCAGGAGCCACCGGAACGTGCCGATACCGCTCAACTCGTCGGGAACCACCAGCCTGACCGCGAGCAGGATCAGCACCACCCCGAACCCGAAGGAGAACACGTTGAAGGGATGGCGCTTCATCATCCGTCCTCCACATTGACCGTTGTAGAGGGCGTTGCCCCTCCGGGCAACGCCCAGACCTCTATCTCACCCAACCCCATACTGGCGTCAAGGACGATCATTCCGTCAGCGCCCACGGAGACGTAGTCCGACGTTATTCCTATCCCTTGCCTGGAGGTGGTTCCGAGATGGTCCCAGGTGCGGATCGACCCGATCCCTACCCGTCCTGATACGTCGGCGGCAACGTCCTGGGGGAGGTAGACGGTCAGTTCACCGATGCCGACCTCGGCCTCGACCTCAACCACCCTGCCCGCGAAGTCCACCTCCCGCAAGTCGACCACCAGGCTCCCGACACCGAGACGGTAGGCATCGGGAATCTCGTCCACACCGCCAGGACGGTGATACCCGTCTCCGGCAGACGTGTCGAACTCAACCGTGTCCGATGCGAGCGACACCAGGACCACCGGTCCGTTACGGGACGTACTGAACTCGACCGTGTCCGATGCGATCGTTACCAGCGCCATGGGCACGAGCACGATACCCAGAGCGACGAGACCGCCCACGCGCCCGTACCAGGCGCCCACCACCAGCCCGAGACCCACGACCGCCACCAGCAACACCATGTAGTGACGGACGGAGGGGTGGAACCCGGGAACCACCGCGTCCAGGAAACCCAGGGTTCCCAGCAACACCAAGGCGGCTCCGACCGTGACCCGGCCCAGGTACGAGCGATCCCGCGGCGGCGCCGGCGGCGGGCCGGCGGGCCTGGAGGAGGGAGGACCGGCCGGAGGCTCTTCGGCCTGGTCGTCCGGCGCCGCCTGCGGGACGTCTGCGGTCTCGGGGCTCCGCCGGTCCGGCGGGCCCAAGTCGCCGCGATACAGCAACACTCCGATCCCCAGAAGTACCAGGGCGAAGACCAGCTCACCCCTCACCAGCCTGGTCTCGGCAATCAACACGACCGCCGCGAGGCCGATGAGGATGACACCCATCCACCGGCGGGCCGAGCGGTCGCCCGACAATCCCCGTGCTATCGACTCAGGCTCGCCTTCATCCGGGATCAGGAGCCAACCCGCTGCATAGAGGAAGATGCCGACCCCCCCGACCGGCACGAGGATGAGGAACCCCACCCGGACGACCCAGGCCTCGATTCCGAGTCGGTGGGCGAGCCCTAGCGCCACCCCGGCGATCCAGCGGCCTTCGCCGGGTCTGCGGAGCGATGAATGGCTGCTGTCGGTCATATCCATATCTTCCATCATTCCGGGCGCTGTGTCCGTGGGGAATCACCCTGAAACATCCCCCAGACCGGCCCCAGGCCGGGGGCATATCTCCGGTTCCGGCCCCGAACCGCGCCCGGACGATGCCAACATAGGCCGGAAGCAAGCCATACCAGACAGGAGGCCCGACGGTGCTGGCGCGGCGGGACGAGAACCGATTGGTGGCCGGCGTGGCCGGAGGAATCGCCGACCGGCTCGGCGTCCTGGATCTCTACGTCCGGGCCGCCTTCCTGGTCCTCGCACTCGTATGGGGGCTGGGAATACTCCTATACCTGGTGCTGTGGGCGCTGACCCTCGATCAGGCCGCCCGTCCGGAACCCGGTCCCCCGGCGGACGGTAACCGGCGGGCGGCGTACGTCCTGATGTTCATCGGTTCGTTGCTGCTGCTGCGCGGCCTCGGGATCTGGAGCGGAGATGGATGGGTCTGGCCGGGCGCGGCGCTGAGCTTCGGCACCGCCTTCCTGATGGACAGGGGCGATATCGACCCCCGCTCGGCGATCCTGGGGCTGTTCGACCCGGACAGCGGACGGTTCCGCGCCCGGACGGTGATCGGCGTCGTGCTGCTGTTGATCGGCGTGTCGATCCTCGCCAACGTGGCTGCTCCCGCGGTCGGCACCGTACTGCTGGCGGTGCTGATCACCGGAGTCGGCATGATGGTGCTCCTCGGGCCATGGGTGTGGAGGCTGGTTTCCGACCTGGGAGCAGAACGCCGGCGGCGGATCCGCCAGGAGGAGCGAGCAGACATGGCTGCCCATCTCCACGATTCGGTCCTACAGACGCTGGCCCTGATCCAGCGAACCGACGACCCTCGGAGGGTTATGACGCTGGCCCGGGTCCAGGAACGGGAGCTCCGACGCTGGCTCTACGACACTACGCCGGCGGGCGGTCCCGAGCTCCTCTCCGCCGCCCTCCAGGAGGAGGCCGAGCGGATCGAGCAGACTTTCGACATCCACATCCAGGTGGTCACCGTGGGAGACCGCCCCGTCGATGAGGGTGTCAGGGCGACCATCGCGGCTACCGGCGAGGCGCTGACCAACGCAGCACGGCATTCGGGCGCGGACCGGGTCTCCGTCTACTCCGAGGTGAGCCAGGGAACAACCGATGTCTGGATCTCCGATCAGGGGGCCGGATTCGACCCCGAGGCGGTGGCCGGCGACCGCCATGGCATCACCGAGTCGATAGTGGGTCGGATGGAGAGTAACGGCGGCGCCGCCACCGTCTCATCAGCGCCGGGGGAAGGCACGGAGGTCCATCTGCGTCTGGGAGGAGAGCCACGATGATCCGAATCTTTCTGGTTGATGACCACCGGCTCTTCCTCTCCGGAGTCAGGGCGGAACTAGCCGGTCCGGAGGACATCGACCTCGTCGGCGTAGCAGGCGATGTGGACGATGCCATCGACGCCCTGCGGGACAGCCCCCCGGACGTGGTACTGGTGGACGTGCACATGCCGGGCGGTGGTGGCCTGGCGATCCTCGAGAACGTGCTCCAGACCCATCCCGACGTGAAGTTCCTCGCCCTGTCCGTCTCGGACGCGGCCGAGGACGTCATCGCCATGATCCGGGCAGGGGCCCGCGGCTACGTAACCAAGTCCATCCGTCCGGAGGCTCTGGTCGACGCGATCAGACGGGTCCATGCAGGGGACGCGGTCTTCTCCCCCATGCTGGCCGGTTTCGTGCTGGACACCTTCGCCGCCACTATCCCGGAGCCCGCCGACCCTGAGCTGGATCAGTTGACCACCCGTGAGCGGGAAGTGCTGCGCCTGATCGCCCGCGGCTTCTCCTACAAGCAGGTGGCGCGCCGTCTTTACATCAGCCACAAGACGGTCGAGTCCCATGTCTCTGCGGTGCTGAGGAAACTCCAGCTGACCAACCGCTACGAACTCGCCCACTGGGCGAGCCGGAGACGGATCGTCTGATCGCCATCGGGTGATCCTTGCGCCGATGGATCCGCACCTTCGTATCGAATGGTGGACGGCGGTTACGTCGACTTCGGTGATCGGCTGTTGCAGTCCGGCCAGCGTCTCATGTAGCGGAGTTCTCCGACCTGATCCGACGGAACAACAGAAACCACGATGCCACCCTCGCCGGCTGCCAACAGCGGCGAGAACGTAGGAGGCACCGACCGATCCGGCCTGTGCCTCCATCAAACCTGTTCGGTCAGATACGCCTGACGTTCTGGGCTTCGTCGCCTTTACGGCCGGGCCCTATGTCGAACTCGACCCTGTGGCCCTTGTCAAGAGACCCGTAGACCTCACCCACAATGTTGGAGTAGTGAACGAACACGTCGTCACCCCCCTCGCGCGAAATGAAGCCGAAGCCCCGTTCGCTATCGAAAAACTTGACTGTTCCTTGCAAATCAATACCTTGCTCTCTTCAAGCCGGTCTGGATGACCGTTTCGAATCTGGATGACCATTTCGAAATGCAATCCTACCGCGTTGCGCCCGCCGACCACGCATCCCGCGTTCGGCGCCTCGGCCGGTCGGTCCGACATCTTCTACGCCTTCCGGTTTTCGGGCGGCTGAGGCTTACCCGGATTCGGAACCCCGACCCACGCCCGAACCTCCGGGTGTGACCCCGAAGGTGAAGAGGTCGGAGCGGCTGTAGTGCTGTAGTGGGGTCTTCGCAGCGCGAACGCAACCCGAACCTAAGGTTGTAGGTATCCCGAATTCCCGAACGGTCAAGAGGAGGCGGCGTGGATGTATTCGAGGCGATGCGAACGCAACGCAGCGTCAAGCGTTTCAAGATGGAACCCGTATCCGATGATGACATCCGCACCATCCTGACGGCGGCCACCTGGGCGCCCAACGGCCACAACGCGCAGCCATGGGAGTTCATCGTCGTCAAGGACTCGGAACTCAAGCAAAGACTCGCCGACCTCTACCGGGAGGGCTTGCAGTTCCTGCTGGACCACCCGCTCCGCCAGGGTCGCAAGGAGACCGACAAGCGCACGTTCGAGAAGACGATGATCCGCAAGTCGGTCTACCTCCGCGACCACCTCGAGGAGAGCCCTGTGCTCATCGTCGTGGCGATGAACCTGGACAAGCACAACCTTCCCCGGTACGGAGTCCTCAAGGCCATCCGCACCGAGGCCGTCTACACGTCGATCATGCCCTGCGTCCAGAACCTGATGCTGGCGGCCCGGGCGCTCGGCATCGGTACGTGCCTGACCACAGCTCTCAACATCCTCGAGGAAGACGCCAAGATCGCGCTGGGGATGCCGGAGGAGACCCAGATCATCGCTCTGCTCCCGATGGGATATCCCGCGGATGACTTCAAGCCCGTCACCAGGATTCCTGCCGGGGAGTTCACGCACTGGGACGGCTGGCAGGGCGACTGACAGTTCTGGACGGCCGGCAACGGCCGGGCCCGGTCAGGCCTCCCGACGGCTGGCGAGCCAGGCGCCCAACAGCACCACTCCGGTACCGGCCCACTGGACAGGGAGCACGACCTCCGAACGGAACGTCACTCCCAGCACTATGGCGACGATCGGGATGAAATACACCGCCACACCCCCTCGCGTCGGACCAACCCGTCCGACAAAGGAGGTCATGATCACAAACGCCGCACCGGTGTTGACGATCCCCAGCACGATCACCGCCAGCGCCGGGCCGATCCTCCACTGCGAGCCGGAGAGGCCGGCCAGGCCGAACGGAGCGGTGGCGACCGCCGCCACCCCGATCGCCCTCATCATCACGGCGGGGGCTCCGTAGCGCTGCTGGAGCGGGACCGCCACGTTGAGGGACGTGCCGTACAGGAAGGTGGCGAGCACCACCAGCAACACCCCCCAACCGCCGAGGGCCGATTCGCGGACGGCCGGGACGCTGATGACTATCGCTCCGGCGAAGCCGAGGAGGATGCCGGCCGTGATGCGTAGCCGGGGCAGGGACCGCATCAACACGACCGCTATAGAGGTGCTGAAGATGGGCACGAGAGCGTTCAGCATTCCCGCCAGAGCCGAGTCGATGTGCTGAAGGGCGATCGGGAACAGGAAGAAGGGCACGGCGACCCAGGTGAACCCCAGCAACACCACGCGTGGATAGTCGCTCCGCTCGATCCTCGTCCTGGCCGCCGGTAGGGCCACCAACACCAGGAAACCCAGGGTCGACCTCACCCAGGTGATCGTCAGCGGCGTCAGCGACTCCAGCCCGATCTCGATGAGCAGGTAGGAGGAGCCCCAGATAAGAGCCACGCCGGTGAGCAAGGCCCATTCGAGGAGGCCGAACGGTCCGAGCTGCGTTCCCTGGGCGGTGAACAGCACAGGTCTACGACCGGAACCACGGGACGGTCGGGATGACATGAGAGAAACGAGGGTACCGGGCTGGGACCGGTCAGGACTCGCGCCGGCTGGTCAGCCAGGCGCCGAACAGCACCACCGCGGTTCCGATCCACTGGATCGGGAGCACGGTTTCGGACCGGAAGACAGTGCCGAGCAGGATGGCGACGATCGGGAGGAAGTAGATCGCCACTCCCCCTCGAGTCGGGCCCACCCGCCCCGCGAACAGCACCATCAGCAGGAACCCCACCCCCGTGTTGACGAGCCCGAGCACCGTGACCGCTACCACGGGCGCCGCTTCCCAGGCAGACCCCCCCAGGCCGGCCAAGGCGAAGGGAGCGATGACTGCCGACGATATTCCCATGACACGCATCATCACCGCCGGCCCCCCGTACTTCTGCTGCAGGGGAATGGCCAGGTTGAGTCCCAGGCCGTAGAAGCCCGCAGCTACCACGGCGAGGAAGACGCCCCACGCGGCCGCCGATGATTCCAACGCGGCAGGAAGTCCGAGAGTGATCGCACCTACCAGCCCGAGCAGGAGTCCCGACACCTGGCGGATGCCGGGCAGCGTCCGCAGGAAGGCCATGGCGATGGACGCGGCGAAGATCGGTATGAGGGAGTTGATCATCCCCGCCAGCGCCGAATCGATGTGTTGCTGCGAGATGGGACTGAGGAGGAACGGGAAGCTGGTCCACACCAGCGCGAGAGCCGTGATCCGCCGCCAGTCCGCCCGGTCCACGGGGCGGCGCGTGGCCGGGAGGGTGGCCATCACCAGGAAACCGAGCGTCACCCTCACCCAGGTGACCACCGCCGGTTCGAGGGAGTCGAGCCCGATGTCGATGAGCAGGTACGACGATCCCCAGATGAGGGCGACGCCGGCGAGCAGCGCCCACTCGACCGGTCCGAAGGCTCCGGGCTGTGATCCATGCGCCGTGGAAAAGATGGGGGGCCGGCCCGATCGGCCGGGAGCGGAGGCCATCAAAGAGATGAGGGTAGCCTTGCCCCGGCACGGCTACGTGACAGGACACGCACCCGAGAGGAAGGGCCGGATGACCGAGCCGCCGGGCCGCTCCGCCAGGTTCGCTCCCGAGGACTGGGTCTCGGTCTGGCAGGGCTGGGCCCTCATCCTCCTGGTCCTGGTGGGGGTCAGGCCGGCCATCCCGGACTTCTCGTGGACCGCCGCACGGTTGGCGGATGCCTTCTCGTGGGGCGACGTGGCCGCAGCCCTGGCGATCGGGATTCTCCTAGTGGCGGCCTCGGCGGCGGGGATCCGCCTGATGGGAGGCCTCACAAAGCCGTACCTGATCGGATTCCCGGCCGTGTTCGTCCTTGCCTGGGCGGCCCGGCTCGTGGCCGGAAACGATGCGCTGCGGCAATGGGGGATCAGCTACGTGATCGTGGCCCTGGTCCTCGGGCTTCTCATCTCCAACCTGGGGGCCGTTCCGACCTGGATGCGGGAGGCGATCCGCACCGAGTACTACATCAAGACCGGACTGGTGATCCTCGGGACCAACATCGTCTTCGGCGAGATACTCCAGGCCGGCCTACTCGGCGTGGCCCAGGCTCTGCTGGTGGTACTGGTGGTGTGGTACCTCTGCTACCGCATAGCGAGGCGCCTGCGGGTGGACGACGAGTTCGCGACCATGCTGGCTTCGGCGGTGTCGATCTGTGGAGTGTCCGCAGCCATCGCCACGTGCGGCGCCATCGCCGGAGACCGGAAGAAGCTCTCCTACGTCACCTCGCTGGTACTCATCGTGGCGGTGCCGATGACGGTTGTCATGCCCTGGGTCGTGGAGCTTCTCGGCATTCCCGCCATTGTGGGAGGCGCCTGGCTGGGCGGGACCATCGACACTTCGGGAGCGGTCGTCGCGGCCGGGGAGATACTGGGAGACTCGGCCCTGAACGCGGCGGTGATCGTCAAGTTCTCCCAGAACGCCCTGCTCGGTGTGGCGGCCTTCGCCATCTCGCTCTGGTGGGCGCTCAGGGGCCAAGAGGACAGCGACACGAGACCGACGGCCAGGGTGATCTGGGATAGGTTCCCCAAGTTCGTACTGGGGTTCATCACTGCGTCACTGGTGTTCTCGTTCGTCCTCGGCACCGAGTTGGTGGACTCGACAGGTGCGCTGATGAAGGAGATACGCACCTGGTGGTTCGCGCTCGCCTTCCTTTGCATCGGTCTCGAGACCCGTTTCCGCGACCTGGTGTCGATGGACCAGGGCCGCCCCGCCGCCGCCTTCCTGCTCGGTCAGGCCGCCAACATCGTCTGGACGCTCTTGGTGGCCACCATCCTGTTCGGGGGAGCGATCTTCGCCGTTCCCGACCTCTGATCGGGTAGCCGGAGGGGAACCGATCTCTCGACCGCCGCGAGGTAGGCCGCCGGGGCCGATTGCATCCTCGCCGGGGTTCCGCCAGCATGGACGGTATGGCGGAGTTCCGACACTTCCGTGCCTTCGTGGAGATCGCCGCCAGGGGAAGCTTCACCGCCGGCGCCGACGCGCTGCGCCTCACCCAGTCCACCATCAGCGAGCAGATCGCCGCCCTCGAGAAGGAACTCGGCACGCGCCTGTTCGAACGGGGCCGCCACGGCGCCCACCTGACAGAGTCCGGCCGGCGCCTGCTCGAGCCTGCCCAGCGGCTCCTCAGGATGGCCACCGACATCGAGCGGCAGGCGCCCATGGGCGAGGAGAGAGGGCCCGTCCTGCGGGTCGGTGCCACTATGGGACCGCTCTTCATGCGGCTACCCGAAGTAGTGCACTCCCTCCAGCAGGAGGAGGCCGGACTGAAGGTGCGGCTACGGGACATCCCGACGGCCGAGGCCCTCCTCCAGATCGGGCTCGGGGAACTCGACCTGGGCATATTGAGCGTCCTCGACCGCTCCTTTCACAGCGCGCTCGGGACCGGTATCGAGTCCGTGGTCCTCGCCGAGGAGGACTGGGTGATACTCGCTCCGATCGGCCACGAACTGGCCGGGCATCGCGCCGTGCCGCTGGATCGGATCCGCAATGAGCCTCTGATCCTGTTCCCCAGGCCCTACGCCCTCCGGATGGTCATCGACGAGGCCTTCTCTCGAGCCGGGATCAGCGTGGAACCCACCATCGAGACCGGCTGGCTCGCTACGGCGGTTCGCTGCGTCGAGTTGGGCCTGGGGATCAGCCTGGTCCCGAGAGCCGTCACCATGTCCCAGACGGCCGATGTGGCGGTGCTCGACATCGACGAGCCTGTGATCCCGCGCCGAGTGCTGACGGCCATCTACCGCTCCGACTCGGACAGCCTGGGGTTGATCGAGCGCTTCCTCGAACTCCTACGGCACCACCCGCCCTTCGACTGACGGCAGCGCTCCGGACCGAGGCCGTTTCAACCCGCCGAGTGCCGGACCCTCGCCAGGTACTCGGCGTATTTGAGAGGCATGACCAGGGGATCCAGCACCGCCACGCCCTGAACCTGTTCGACCACCCGACCGAGCATTCCGGACCACAGGGAGCAGGCGAAGAACACCGACGCCGCCCCATCCTCTTCCACCGCGCGCCGGGCTTGTTCGATTCCGTCCTCGACAAGCGCCCGTTCCATCTCCGCCATGACGACGTCCCGCAGCTTCCCGACATCGGTGGCGAACAGGCTCTCGGCGGTCTCGGGATCCGGGTGGGAGAAATCCGCCATCCGGACGTTCACCATGCCGGGGTCGAAGCCGTGAGCGACGGCCCGGGGCGCCCACGTGTCGATCTTGTACCCACTCGCGATGATGGTCAACGGCCCCATCGCCGGAGCGGTGTGGGAGAGGGCCTCGAACGGACCGGTAACCGGGATACCTACCAGCGGCTTGGCCTCCCTGACCAGCGGGTCGGACGTGCAAGCCGACAACACTACGTCGAACCCGTCCCTCTCCGCTGCCACCACGGCCGCAAAGAACTCATCCCTCCAGAGCTCCGGTTCCGGAACGAAAGGGGTCTCGGGTAGACCGGGAAGATGACGGACGGAGAGAGCCGTCGTTGGCGATACGGCGGATCCGAGGACGTTGAGCGTCCACTCGTTGTACATGTCCGTCCCCATCGGGTGGATGACCAGTATCCGGGCCCGCAAACTCGACTCCTTCGGGTAGCTCGGTCGCCCGAGCCTAGGGGAGAGCCAGGCGGGCGGATGGTCGCGAAGCCATTTTGCCGTCTCCGCTCGGGGTCAACGAGCGGTTTGGTGAGCGCACTCCACCAGTCAACCCTGCCCCAGCCGGACGCACGTCCCTCCCCTGACATCCTTACTCACCATGCCGGGAGAATGCCCTGACACCGGATTGATCCGTGCGCACGAGTCAGCGCGCCTATCCTCCCCGAGCGGGGTAGATCTGCAGGACAAGGTTGGGGCTGATCCACCGACTCTTCGCGGTCAATTCCCTGAACTATGCCGGGTCGTCTAGGCCGCCTCGCACGGGCTCTCGACCCTCCCGATACGAAACCGTCCGCTGATTCAAGGAGTACCCAAAAATGCCGTTCCACCAAATGCCTCCTTGTCACTCCACGGGGGGTCCCGGGCGGGTACGCCGCCCGATCGTTGCGGTGGCTACGGCAGTGGCGCTGTCCCTCCTCGTTTCGCAATCCGCCATATCGCCGTCGGCTCACGCGGCATCCGAGATCGCAGCGACGGCGTCGGCAGCTGCGTCCGGAGATCGTCACGCCCTGGTAGCGCTCTACCACGCTACGCACGGCCCGGGATGGGCGAAGTCCCGCAACTGGCTGGAGGACATGCCGATCAGTGACTGGGAGGGTGTCACGACCGACGATGCAGGTCGGGTCATCGAACTGGTTCTTCCATCGAACGCGCTGACGGGCGAGCTTCCGACCGAGTTGGGTCATCTCAGTGAACTGCAGGTGCTCGATCTGGAGAACAACTACCTATCCGGGGACCTCCCACCAGGAGTCGGCAATCTCACCGGGTTACGAGTGTTGAATCTGGGGGACAACCTGCTGTCCGGGCCGCTTCCGGTCGAATTCGCCCGGCTGACCGAGTTAACCGACCTGAACCTGCATTTCAACAGGCTCTCGGGACCGGTGCCGGCCTTCCTGGGGTCCCTCGGCGAGCTCAGGGTCGTGGATTTGAGTAGCAACGGATTCTACGGCGAGGTTCCGGTCGAGCTAGGAATGCTGAGCGACCTGACCCATCTGTTGTTGCGCAGTAACGGACTGTCGGGAACTGTCCCGCCCGTGCTCGGGAAGCTCGAAAACCTCACTTGGCTGGACCTCAGCTTCAACCAACTCTCGGGCGGCATACCCGCCGAACTCGGAGGACTGAGCGATCTCACCGTGCTGTACCTGAGCTCGAACAGACTGTCGGGCGCGATTCCATCCGAGCTCGGAAAACTGGACAACCTGAGGATACTGAACCTGCGGCTGAACCAGTTGGGAGGAGAGATCCCATCTGAACTCGGCGACCTGCGGAGGCTGCGCATACTGAATCTCTGGAGAAACGGTCTAACCGGGGAAATACCACCGGAGTTGGGTCGGCTGACGAACTTGAGACGATTGGATCTCGATCAAAACGATCTCTCGGGGGAGTTACCGCCTGAACTCGCCAATCTCACCGACCTCAGAGTGCTGTGGCTTCAGGGCAACCGGCTCTCCGGTGACCTCCCGGCCTGGCTGGGTGAGCTACCGGAGCTGGAGAGGGTCTACCTCCAGAACAACCGGTTCTCGGGAGAGATACCGTCCGAGTTCCGCAACCTCGCCAAGCTCGAGCGGCTGTGGCTCTCCAACAACCGGCTATCCGGTGAGATACCTGCCTGGCTAGGTGATCTCGACAACTTGACACAACTCAACCTGGGGAACAACGAGTTCTCCGGGGCCATCCCGCACGAACTCGGCAGCCTCACCAAGCTCTGGGTGCTCAACCTGGGCAACAACAACCTCACGGGTCGGATCCCCGGAGAACTGGGCAACCTGGAAGCCCTGGAGCAGTTAGATCTGGGGGGCAACGACCTGTCGGGAACCCTGCCGAATGAGCTGGCGGGGCTGGCGAGTCTGGAACAGTTGTTGCTCGGGAACAACCGACTTTCGGGTGTGATACCCGCCTCGCTCGCCGACCTCACGAAGCTGGAGAGGCTCTACCTGAACGACAACCGCTTCTCGGGAACGATACCGATCGAGTTGGCCACGCTGAGCCGGCTCGAAGACGTCGATCTCGGTAACAACCGGCTGGCCGGTCCAATCCCGGACCGCGGCAACCTACCCAACCTGAGCCGGCTGAGCCTGGCCGGCAATGAGCTGTCCGGGCCTATACCGGCCGCCATCGGCCGCTTGGAGAACCTGGTCCATCTCCGGCTCGAAGACAACCGGTTGTCCGGCGAGATACCCGCCGAAATGGGGGAACTCTCGAAGCTGATCAGCCTGTCCCTCGGAAACAACTACCTGAGCGGCGAAATCCCTGCCGAACTCGGCCACCTCACCAACCTGGTCCGCCTAGACCTCGCCAACAACTGGTTGTGGGGCGAGATACCCGCCGAACTCGGTCGGCTTACCAGCCTCGAGTACCTGGACCTCCACCACAACGAACTGACCGAACACATACCGGTCCAACTGGGCAACCTCACCAACCTGATCGAGCTGAACCTCGGTAGCAACCGCCTGGAAAGGCCGATACCCGCCGAACTCGGCAGGCTCGTCAAGCTCACGACGCTCAACCTCGAGCACAATGCCCTATGGGGTGAGATACCCGGAGAACTCGGTGAGATGACCAACCTGGTGCGGCTGCACCTAGGCGGCAACGGCTTCAGGGGAGAGATCCCTGCCGAGTTGGGTCACATGGCCGGGCTCGAGGAGTTGGACCTCAGCCGCAACCGCCTGACGGGTGAGGTTCCTGCGGGTTTGGGTGAGTTGACCGGCCTCACCCACCTGTACCTGGCGGGCAACCGTCTGAGCGGATGCCTACCCACCGGGTGGCAATCGCTGGACCTCGTCGGCGAGGACCTGTTACTAATCGGACTCGACTTCTGCCCCGTGTCGCCGGACGCGCGGACGCGGGAACCCGGTGAGGCGGGGCCGTGACAACCGGCCGGCTCGGCTAGCAGTAATACCTACAGCCCACCGGCTGCGTATACGACCTGGCCGGTCATGTAGCTGCTGTCCGGGCCTGCCAGGAAGTCGATCACAGAGGCCACCTCCTCCGGTTGACCGATCCGACCCAGGGCCGAGGCGGCGGCCGCCCGGCCTGCAAACTCCGCCCAGCCGAGACCTCTGTCGATGGCGCCGTCCCGTGTCATGCGGGTGTCGATGAAGCCGGGCGCCACCGCGTTGACCCGGATGCCCTCGGGTCCCAGCTCCCGGGCGAGGGAACGGGTGAGACCCATGATGCCCGCCTTGGCCGCTCCGTAGTTGGCATGCCCGGCTATCCCGCGGGCAGCGATCGAGGAAACGAGCACCACGCTCGGGTCGGACGACCTTCGCAGGGCGGGAAGCGCAGCCCTGACCAGGGCGAAGGAGCCGGTCAGGTGGACATCCAGGACGGAGGACCAGGCCGCTAGCGACATCTCCTCAACGCTGCCGCCGACCATGTTCCCGGCTGCCGCCACCACGGTGTCCAGACCCCCGATGGCGGTCACCAAACTGTTCACCGCCTCCCCGACCGCCTCCACGTCGGTGACATCGACGACCCGCGCCTCCGAGATCCTCCCCGCGGCCCGCAGGTCCGCCGCGACCCGCTCGGCGGGACCCCGGTCACGGTCGATCACTCCGATGGCGTCCAACCGTTCGGCGAGTCTCAGGCAGGTGGCAGCCCCGATCCCCCGGCCGCCTCCCGAGACGATGGCTATCCCGCTCACCTGAGCAGCCACCCGCCGTCCACGACCAGCGTCTGGCCCGTTATCCAGCGGGACTTCCCGGAAGCGAGGAACAGGATGGCGTCAACCACATCGTCCACGGTGCCATGGCCGAGCGGCATCGGCACCTCGGGCTGCTCAGGCGGGGTGCCGTAGAGGTTCGTCGGCACCGGCCCCGGCGCCACACCGTTCACCCGCACTCCATGGGGCGCCAACTCCCGGGCCGCCGACCGGGTCATCTGGATGACCGCCCCCTTGCTGGTGTCGTAGGCGATCTCGGGTATCGGTGACGGGTAGATACCCACCACCGAGGCGACGTTGACGATCGCTCCCCCAGCCCGCTCCGTCATCTGCCGGGCCGCCTCCCGCAGGCAAAGGAAAGTGCCGCGGGTGTTGATATCGAGGACCCTGTCCCAGTCCTCATCCGCGTGGTCGAGCAAGGGCAGGGAGACGCCGATGCCCGCCGCGTTGACCAGTACCTCGCATCCTCCCATCCGTTCCACCTGCTCGAACACGGACACGATGTCAGGACCCGAGGTCAGGTCGGCAACGGCCGTCACGCATCGGGTCGTGTCGCCCAGTTCGGAACGCAGATCGGCCAGTCCGGCCCGGTTCACGTCCATGGCCATCACCACGGCGCCCTGGCGATGGAACGCCACCGCCGCGGCCCGGCCGATCCCGCTGGCGGCTCCCGTGACCACCACCACGCCCCCGGCTGAGCCGGTCACGATCCGTCCAATCCGAACAGGCGCAGGGCGTTGCCGCGCATCACCTTTGCCAGCACGTCATCGGAGAGCCCGAACCCGAGATAGCGGTCGATGGTCTCCTGGATCGGGCAGAACGGGTATCCGGTGGCGAACAGGAACCGGTCCTGGAGGAAGGTGGCGATTCCCTTCACGTAGTCCGCCTCGCCCGGCAGCCCGGGGAAGTACACATCGGGAAGCATCCACACGTTGGCCCGGCGGAAGGCCACCCCCAGCGCCGCCTGCGCGTGGGGCCAGCCTCCGTGGACGTTGACCACGGTCAGTCCCGGGAAACGAACGGCCACCCGGTCGATCCTCGCCGGGTCGGAGAAGCTCAGGTCGGGCCCGGTTTCACCGCCTCCCATGACGAGGGCGGGGACACCGGCGGCCACGCAGGCCTCGTATACAGGGTTGATGGCGGGGTCATCCACGTAGGTGGGCACGTCGCAGATCCCCGGTTCGAGGACGATGCCACGGGCACCCCGATCCACCAGCGATTGAACCGACTCCGCGGCACCCTCCCGCATCGGATCTACCGCCGCATACACGAAGAAGAGATCAGGATTCTGTTCCTCGGCCTCGAAGACCGGATCGTTGCCCTTGCCGCCCCACCACTTGTTCGGCGCCCGGGCCGGGACCCCCGCCCGCACGATCCCCGCCTCCCGGACCTCTCCCAGATAGCCGTCGAGGTCGGCGTGCCGCATGGCGGGGGTGATCGTCCATCCGCGAGCGGCCACGTTGCCGAGGGTCCTGGTGAGGTTGGTGTAGGTGCGGTCCTCGATGAACGCCTTGATGGGCGGCCGCGAGCGGGCGTCGATGATCCCCTCGGGCACGGTCTCCATCACCGCCACCGCGCGCTCCGGTCATCGCCGATGGACATGCCCATACACCTGCCTCCTCCGTCATCGTGCGCCGCCAAGAGGCTACCCGCCCCGCTCGCGTCCGGAGGTGACCCTATCTCCCCCCGCCGGTTTGAGACCGTCGATCAAAGCAGGCGACAGAGACCCCTGCTGCGATTCAGCCTTACGAGCGGTTGGTTCCGGCAGGACCTCAACTACCCTCGATCGAGGTGAATCCTGGTACCCGCGTTGCGGCTGTGAGTGTCGGCCTTCTGCTCGTACTCGCCTGCGGGGGATCCGACACTGCGGGTCATGTGGTGAACACAAGAACTTCCGCCCCCACCACCACCGGTATCGACGCCGCGACTGACGACGGCCGCGCGACGGTGGATTCTGCTTCCATAGCGCCTACCACGACCGGGAGCGCCGGCGCGGCAGTCGATGCCGTAGGCGCTCAGGACGGGACAGCCTCCGTAACGCGTGCTGGTGACACCGCATCTGCTGACGACGCCGGAGATCCGGATAGTTCCTCGACCGAGGCAGCCGACGTACCGGCAACCGTCGGATACACAACCGTTTCCGCTGCTTCCGGTGCTAAAGAGGAGCCTCCGGCGATGGGAATGCCCTTCGGCAGCGCAAGCGCCATCGCGGTGTACGGAGCGGCGGCGCGGGATGCTCGCCGCACCCCGAACGATCAGCTCGTGCTGTATCCGGTCACCCGTATTGACGGTGACTTCGCCCCCAAGTCGGTGGTGGCGTCCGGAACCGGCCTGTATTTCGCCCAGAACATGATGTACCGGCACACGATCTCGGTTCTCGACCACCGGAAGGAACTCGTCGCGACCATCGACGATTCGGTCAACCTGAGGAAGTTCGGGTACGACGTGGCCGGAGACGTCTACCGGGGATCACCCGTGGAAGCAGCCTTCACGTCGGACGGTTCGTTCGCGTTCGTGTCCAACTACCGGATGTACGGGCCCGGATACGACCCGGAGGCGGGCAGCGACTCGTGCGGCAGGGACCAGGGGCAGGACAGCTTCGTATACCGGGTAAGCGCTACGACATTCGAGATCGATCGTCTCTATCCGGTCGGTCCCGTACCCAAGCACTTGGCCGTGACGCCGGACGATCGGCTGCTGCTGGTGTCCAATTGGTGCGGATTCGACGTCACCGTGATAGATCTGGCCGCCGAGGAGACGCTCGCGACAGTGGATGTCGGCCGCCACCCGAGAGGCATCGCGATCACGGGCGACGGCAGGACCGCCTACGTGGCCGTGATGGGGTCCACCGGCATAGCCGTAATCGACCTCTCGGCCTTCTCGCCCGGGTCGGACGCTCCCGAAGTGGCGGCGGAGCCGGTTCCCACCTACATACGTGATGTCGGGATCTCGCCACGCCATCTCGTGCTGAGTCCGGACGGCATGACCCTGTACGCCACGCTGAACGGAGAGGACGCCGTCGTCGCGGTCGATCTCGGCTCTGGAGAGGTCATCCGCCGCGTGGAGACCGGCGACGCGCCCCGCACCATGGACATATCCACCGACGGTACGGCCCTCTATGTCGTCAATTACAGGTCACACACGATGAGCAAGATCCGTACCAGCGACTTCACGATACTCCAAGAGTTCGATACGTCTCCCCGGCCCATCGGGATCACCTATGACGCCTTCAACGACGAGGTGTGGGTGTCGACCTACTCGGGTCCGATCCATGTGTACGCAGAGGGCGGATGACCGGGCTCGTGCTTCCTGCCTCGACCGTCCGGCGGCCGGTCCGTGTGCTCAGGCGAGGTCCAGGGCCCTGGCGATGAATGTAGCCATCTGCTCTCTGGTGACCGGCTGGTCGGGGCAGTAGCGCAACGGGTCCGTGCCGCAACCGACCGTGACCCCGGCTGCGTAGAGACGGTCGATGGCATCCTTGTGGGTGCTGCCGCCGGTGTCGCTGAACCCTGCCGGAGGGGCCGGTCCGAGGCCGAAGGAACGCACCAGGAACGAGGCCATCTGGCTGCGGGTGACCGGGCCGTCAGGGCAGTAGCGCAGCGGCTCGACGTGGCAACCCTTGGTGATCCCCAGCGCCGCGAGCCGTTCGATGTACGGCGCCCACCATCCGTCCCCGTCCACGTCGGCGAACCCTGTCCCCACGGCCGCGGGCGGATCCACGCCGTCGACCGCCCGCACCAGCCACACAGCCACCGTCCGTCGCTCGATCGCCTGGTCGGGACAGATGTGTTCAGCGCGGCATTCGGTGCCGTCGAGGATCCCCCGTTCAGCCAGGGCTTGCAGCGCCTCGGCATGAGTACCCCCCGTCATGTCCACGAACCTCGCTTCAGCCGGGGGGTCCACCGACGAAGCACACGTTCTCAGACCCGCGCCGAGCCAGCCCGTGATAATGGATCCGGCAGACTGCAGCGACCGGGGCAGGCACACCCCGGTACCCGAGAGCTGCAGGTCTGTGAGCCTTGGCAGGACGGTTATCCGGGCCGGAAGGCTGCCTGTCAGGTCATTACCAGATAGGTCAAGCCGGGCAAGCTCGCTCAACTCACCGACCTCTTCCGGTATCGATCCCGTCAGACCGTTACCGAACGGTCCGCTCAGGTCGATCCCGATCACCCGTCCTTCGGAGTTCGTGGACACACCGTGCCACCGGCCCAGCGGCGCGGCCGTCTTCCAGCCCCACGCGTTAAACCAGCCGTCCCCGCCCGTACCGTCGAACAACGCGACGAGTGCTGCGTGATCGCCGGCATGGACGGGAATACCCGTCGGCGCGGGACCGTACGTGTAGTTGGCGGCAGCGTTGAGCAGCGTCCTGCGCAGGCGGTTGCAGGTACCGAGCAGGATCACGGCGGGTTTGTTGACGATCATCGCGAACGTGATCGTCTCGCCGCTGGCCGCCACGGCCGTCCCGGCCAGAGCGGTCACGTGGTCCAGCGTGCCCGTCTTTCCCTTCACCGTAAGGAGCTGGCCGTGGCCGCTCGCAGACCGTACCGGGTGACAGTTCTTCAACGTGCCTGTCTCGCCCGCTACGGCCAGACCCTCCACAAGCGGCGAGCCGGGGCCCGCCTCCACCAACAATCCGGCGACAGCCCCGCACGTGAGGCGGTTGGAGTAGGACAGGCCCGAACCGTCGGCTATCAGCAACCCGTTGGCCGCCGGCCCCAGCTTGTCGCGCAGGACGGCATGAACCCCGGCCGCCGCCGAGGCGCGATCCGAGCCCCCACCCCGGCGTCCGATCTCCTTCAGGATCATCTCCGCGATCGTGTTGTCCGACCGGGTCAGCATGCGAGCCACGATCTCGGACAGCGGGGGAGAATCGACCGCGCCGAGCATCGTCCGTTCGCCCGGAACCGGCGCCACGCCCGCGACCGGCACCCGCGTGATCACCATCCTCCGCGCCTCGAGGAAATCGTCGAATACCGAGGCGGCGTGCTGGGCGGGCACTGCGGCTCGCACACTCTGGCGGAGGCCGGCGCCCGAAACCGAGCCGGAATACCGCGAGAAACCGCTGTTGAGTAGCAGAGCCGACGGTGGTCCGGAGTGGTTCGCGGTCACGAAGGAGCGCTTCCACACCGGGTCCGTCTGTCCGGCCAGGACCTGCCCGGAGTAGTCGCGTTCCTTGTCGGGATACCAGGACTCGTCTCCCACCACCCGGCCTTCGATCCTCCTGATGCCGCGGGCACGGAGGGCGGCCATCACCTGGTCGGCCAGGCTCGTGATGTCGGTGTGGGCCACGGGCACCCCGTATCGATTGACGTAGCGGGGCGTGGAGAGCACGGGATCGCCCTGCCCGACGAGGTACACGTCACCCTTCAGCACGCCGTCGGTGACCGACTCGAGGTCCTCGGTACGGGCAAACACTTCCGTGGTGAAGACCTCGTCCGGGCGCATGACCTCGAAGGCGGCCGCGGCGGTGGCCACCTTCATCAAGGACGCGGGAGTGAAGGCTGTGCCGGATCGCGACTCGAAGATCGGATCGCCGTCGAGCGTCACCGAAAGACACATCGAGTCGGGCGCCTCCCGCAGCGAGAGCACGGCCGAGAACTCCTCCGCGAGACGATCCCTCGCTTCCTGGCCGGCCTGCGCCGATGCATCCGGGGACGCGCCGTACGCCACTCCGGGCGGCATCAAAGACGTGATCGCCACCGCCACCGCGACGGCGACCACGCCCCTCGCGCAACGCAGCCTGGCAGCCTCTACCCGGCGCCGATCGACACGAACAGCCATGTGAAGCTCTGACCTCTTCTCAGGTCTCGCGAAGAAGGCCCGAGGCGAGCCAGCAGCGCGACGAGTGACCTTCCAGGAGTTCATCCAGGGTCGGTTCCTCGGTCGAGCACCGGTCGATGGCGACGGGGCAGCGGGGGACGAAGCGGCATCCCTCGGAAGGGATCGCCTCTCGCATCGTGCCCCGCCCCCGCTCGCGGTCGCCGGTGTCCAGCGACGCCGCTGACACGAGGAGTTGCGTGTAGGGGTGGGTGGGCCGGTCGGACACCTCCCCGCCGGGACCCTCCTCGACCGCCGTGCCCGCGTACATGACCACGATCCGGTCGGACAGGTGGCGCACCACGGGTAGCGAGTGGCTGATGAACAGCATGGCCATCGACCGCTCCCCGCTTATCTCGAGCAGCAGGTTGAGGATCTGGGCCTGGACCGACACGTCCAGGGCCGACACGGGTTCGTCGCAGACCAGCAGGGAGGGTTCGAGCGCGAGGGCGCGTGCGATGTTCACCCTCTGCGCCTGGCCACCCGACAACTGGTGGGGGTAGCGGTCCACCAGCGAGGGATCGAGGTGGACATCGGCCATCAACTCCCTCACCCGCTCGGCGCGCGACCTGGAGTTCCCCCTGCGGTGGATCACCAGGGGCTCAGCAACCAGCCACCCGACCCTCTTGCGGCTGTCAAGCGCCTGGAAGGGATGCTGGAAGACCGCCTGCACGGCCTGGCGGTATCCGGCGCTCTCGCGGTCGAGCCAATCCCCCACGTCGCGGCCGCGGAAGCGGATCCGGCCCGCGTCGGCCTTCTCCAACCCGAGTACCAGGTTGGCGATGGTGGACTTCCCGGAACCCGACTCCCCGACGAGACCGACCACCTCACCCTCACCGATGGACATCGACATCCTCCGGACAGCACGGACCGGGCCCCGGTCGGTGACGAACGTCTTGTCGACGCCGGCCAACTCGAGCAGGGCGGTCATACCGTCACCTCGGCTTCGGCGGCGGGAGGGCAGGCCGCGAGGGTGGCATCGATCGGCATCAGCTCCGGTTCGTCCCGGTGGCAATCATCGACCGCTAGGCGGCACCTGGGAGCGAAGGGACATCCGACCGCCGGGAGATGCCCCGGGTTCATCGACGGCAACGGCGTCTTGCGATCTCCGTCGAGGCGGGGTACCGAGTCCAGCAAACCTCGTGTGTACGGGTGGACGGCCGAGTCGAGGACGGCGGCCCGGGCGCCCTGCTCCACCACCTTCCCCCCGTAGAGGACCATCACATCGTCCGCCACCCGGGCCACCACGCTGAGGTCGTGGCTGATAATCAGCATCGCCAGGTCCGCTTCGGACCGCAGCTCCCCCAGGATGGCCAGGATCTCGGACTGGACGGTGCTGTCGAGGGCGCTGGTCGGTTCGTCGGCGATGAGCAGGGCCGGCTCGATGATGACCGCAACGGCGATGGAGACCCTCTGCAACATCCCCCCGCTGAGCTGGTGGGGTAGGTCCGCCAGCCGCCTCTCGGGGGCCTCGAAGCCCACCCGGGCCAGCAGGTCCATGAGTTCGGGCATCCGTCCGGTATGGCCCGACGCCGCCATGGCGTCCCGAACCTGGGCGATCATCGTCCGGGTGGGATTCCACGAGTTGATCGGGGACTGGAAGATGAACGAGATGTCGGTGCGCCGCAGCTGCCTCCATCGGCGCCTTCCCGCCCCGAGCAGGTCCTCGCCGTTGATCTCCAGCCGGGCGGCATCTCTCAGAGCCCGGCGGTCGAGCAACCCGGCCAGAGCCAGGGCCAGGGTGGTCTTCCCGCTTCCCGACTCCCCGACCACCGCCAGGGTGCGACCGGACTCGATCTCCAGCGACACGCCCTTGACCGCCGGCCGCCCGGCGCCCGGATAGGTGACGGTGAGGTCCTCGACCGCGAGCAGGCTCAAGAGGTCGACCGCTTCCGCAGGGCCTCGCCCAGCAGCACGAAATTGAGCACGGTGAGGAAGATGACCGCACCGGGAAACACCGCGTACCACCAGGCGGTGAGGGCGAACTGCTTGGAGTCGGCCACCATCCGGCCCCACTCCGGCAGGGGCGGCGTGGCGCCCAACCCGAGGAAGGCCAGCCCGGTCAGCGCCACCAGGGCGTTACCGATGTCGAGGGTGAAACGGACGAGAAGCTGGTTGTAGGTGTGGGGGATGACGTGCCAGCGCAGAATCTGGCCCCGCCGGGCCCCCAGCGTGGTGGCCGCCTTTATGTGGTAGTCGTTGAGGATCGACTTGACCTGGCCCCGGATCATCCGCGCGTAGCTCGGCCACCAGAGCAGGGACAGCGCCACGATCGTGGAGGTGAGACCCCGCCCCAGAGATGCCGCCACCGCCATGGCGAACACCAGGTAGGGGAAAGCGAGGAAAACGTCCACGGTTCTCATCAGCAGACGGTCGAGGATGCCGCCGTACCAGGCGGCCAGCGACCCGTAGATCGTGCCCACCAGCGCCGCCACCGTAATGATCAGCACGGCGGATCCGATCGAGTAGCGGGCGCCGTGGATGACCCGGGACAGGATGTCGCGGCCGGCGTCGTCGGTGCCGAACAGGTTGCCGGAGTGAGGAGAGGTGAACCGGTTCACGATGTCCAGGGTGTAGGGATCCCCTGGCGCCAGCAGACCGGGGATGAGCACCAGGGCCGCCAGGACCAGGACGGTGCCCGCCGACCACCAGATGACACCCCGCCCCGCCCCCCGGGTCCGGGATGCCGTTTCGGGCGCGGGGGGAAGCTCGGCGACCGTCATCGGGCTTCCTTGATGCGGGGATCGAGCAGCGGGTAGATCTGGCCGACCAGCGCGTTGACCAGTACGAATCCGGCTGTCGCCAGCACGGTTATGGCCATGATGGCGTTGTAGTCGAACGATTGGAAGGAGCTGAAGGCGTAGAGGCCGATCCCCGGCCACGAGAAGATCACCTCCACGATCACCACCCCGCCCAGCAACCATCCCAGCTGCAGACCGAGCATGGTGACCACCGGGTTGAGGGCGTTGCGGAGGGCGTCTACCACCACCACCCGCCACTCGGACAGGCCCCGGGCCCGAGCCGCCCGCACGTATTCCCGGTCGAGTTGGTCGGCGAGGGACGAACGCATGAGCGCGATGGTGAGGGCGATGTTGTGGATCACGATCGTCATCACCGGGAGGAACAGCACCCGGGCCGCCTCCCACATGGCCGGAGGGCTCCCGGCGATCAGGGCGTCCAGCAGGCCGGCGCCGGTGACCTCGGCGATCCCGGCCGCCTCATGGTTGAGGTTCCCGGCCACCGGGAACCAGCCGAGCCGAGCCGCCAGGACGATCTGCAGCACCAGCCCTACCCAGAAGACGGGCACGGCGGAGCCGGCCACCGCCACGACCCGCAGCAGGACGGCGTGGACGCCCCTCGGCCAGTAGGCCCACACGATGCCCGCCAGGATGCCCAGCGAGGCGAAGATCGTGAAGGACACCACGATGAGCTCGATGGAGGCGGGTAGGGCCTCGACCACGTCATCGAGGATCGGCTGGCGGGTCCGGATCGAGTCGCCGAAGTCGCCTCTGACCAGACCGGTTATGTAGCGCACGTATTGCACCATCACCGGATCGTCCAGGCCCATGTCCTGGCGCACCCGTTCCACCTGTTCGGGACCCGCTTCGAGCCCCGCGGCCAGCCGGGCGGGATCGGCGGGCACGATCCTGGACAGCGCGAAGGTGATCGAGACAGCCACCAGGACCACTACCAGCAGCCAGACGACCCCCTTGACGAACCGCGCCAAGCGACCGGCGCCGAAGCTGGGCCTCGGCGCCGGTCCTGTCTCCTCGAGGTAACGCCCTTGCGTCACCCGCCCATTTCAGTGTTGCGAGCGTGGAAGAACCGGGTCTGGACCACGAAGTCGAGCGGCTCGAACAGCAGATTCCACTTCTCCAGCACCGGCTGGTAGATGATCGGCTGGGGCATCCAGATGGCCACCTGATCGGCGATGATCTGATCCTGTATCTGGCGCAGGACCAAGCCTCGCTCGGTGTCGTCGGTGATACCGGACACGCCGGCGGTCAACTCGTCCACCATCTCATTCGAGTAGTAGGCCCAGTTGTAGCCGCCCTGGTCAGCCCAGGCCTCCGTCACGTACGCCGACTTGAGCACCGTGGACGGATCCGTCGACGTCATGTTGAGGATCAGGTACGCCAGGTCGGTGGTCGTCTCGGGGCTCTTGGTCAGCTGGACCAGCTCCGGCCATCCGACCAGCTGCACGTCCACGCCGATCCCGATCTCCTTCAGGTTCTCGGTGATCAAGGTCCCGAAGAAGGCCTCGTAGGAGAGGAACTGGAGGCCGGCGTAGCTGATGGTGAACAGGATGTTGTCGGGACCGCCGCCCCCATACCCGGCCTCGGCCATCAGGGCCCGGGCCTGGTCGAGATCCTGGCGGATCACGTCGGGTACCGGTCCGATCTCGGCGTTGGGGGGCAGTGGCCCGGTGGTGGGCTCGGCCCGCCCGTTGAGGTAGGCGATCCATCCGTCGTAGTCGACGGCCAGCGCGATGGCCTGCCGTACCCGCACGTCGGAGATCGGCCCCTCCGCCAGCTGGTTGAAGACCACCGTCCCCAACCCGAAGCGGGGCTGGATCAACGCCTTCACGCCGTCACAGGCGACTGCCTGGTCCACGAGGTCCGGGCCGATACCGCCGATCGAGTCCACTTCGCCCTGGCACATGAGCAGCACGGCGGTGGAGGCGTCCGGGTCGGTCCGGAGGGTGACCCTCGTAGGCGTGCCCGGCTCGAACGGCCGCCAGTAGTCGGTGAATCCGTTGAGGGTGATCATGTCCGCCGCCAGCGTGTCGAGCACGTACGGACCGGAGCCCGCCTCGTTCTCGGCGAACCAAGCCTCGGCCCACGGATCGTCGGCGGTGGCGTTGGCCTCGATGGCCTCGGCGGACACTATCGGCACCTTGGGCAGCAGGCCGGTGAAGAACGTGTCGGGCTGGCCGAGGGTGATCTGGACCTCGTACGGTCCGGTCGCCTCGTAGCCGACCACGTTCCGCAGCGGAGTGGATGGACCCTGGCCGATGGCCTGGATCCGCTCCAGGCTCTTCACAACGTCGGTGGAGTCGAAGGAGTTGCCGTCGTGGAAGTTCACGTCGTCACGCAGGGCGAAGGTATAGGTAAGACCGTCCTCCGTCGACCACTCGCTGGCCAGCGAAGGCTGGACGATGGCCGGCTGCGAGCCGGGCGGGTACTCGAGCAGCGTGTCGTAGGCGCTGCGGACGAACAGCATTCCGTCGGATGACCAGGCCACCGCCGGATCGAGGCTGGCGGTCTGGGCGATGTTCGAGAACACGAACGGGATGTCCTCGAGGACCTGGGGCCGCACCAGCCCCGGCGCCACGGTGGTAGTGGTTCCCTCGGTGGCGAGGGTGGCCTCCACTTCCTCGTCGGTGTCGTCCTCTTCATGCTCATGCTCATCCTCATGCTCATGATCATCCTCGTCGGACTCCTCCATCATGGCCTCGGTGGTGGAGGTAGTCGCGGCCTGGGTAGCCTCGGTGGCGGCCGCCTGGGTCGCCTGGGTAGCCGGCGCTTCGTCAGCGGTGTCATCACCACCGCATGCCGCGGCCACCATGGCCATTACGGCAAAGATCGCCACCCATTTGAACCGCCTGAGCCGGTAGGTGCCTCTATTCATGTTTCGTCCTCCCTGTTCGATTGCCCGACGCGAGTGACGCGGCGGGGTGTCCTGTACCGCTTACGTGAATCCTGCTAGGGATCCGGGCAGGGTCGGTGCCGCGTCGAGCTTTCCGGCCGGCTCATTCTTGCACATCCATCCAGGATGAGTAGTAGCCGTCGGTTAGGTCGTCCGCCACCGCCCCGGGATCCCGCTCGGACGGATCCCCGTAGCCCCCACCCCCGCCGGTTTCCACCACCAGCACGCTGTGGGCCGGAAGCCGGCGCGGGGGGGTCTTGAGAATCGTCTCGGACGCGCCGTCGATCGTCAGCGTGCCGGTGGTGGCCCGGCCGGGGCGCCCTCCGTGCAGTCCCCAGCCCGGCACCTGGGAGCGCTCGAGCCATAGGGTCAGGTTCATCCCGTCAGCCAGGGTCTCGTACTCGCGGACGATCCCGAGCCCTCCCCGGTGCTTCCCCATGCCGCCCGAGTCCTCCCTCAGGCCGTAGCGCCGGACCATCAGCGGATACTTGGTCTCCACCACCTCCACGGGGATGTTCTTGAGGTCGCCGGCGCCGTAGTTGATCATCCCGTTGGCGCCGTCCGACCTGGATGATGCGCCCCAGCCGACGGCGGTGGCGTCGGCGGTGACGAACTGTGAACCGTCCTCGCGGCGCCCCACGAAGGTGACGTTCATCGGGTCGGCCGTCTGGCCCGCCACCACCTCGTCGGGTAGCACGTCGGCCAGCGCCCTGATCACGAGGTCGATCATCAGCCCGAGAGGCGGGTAGTAGTAGATGGTCCCGTGGGGCTCGGAGACGTTGAACACGGTGTTCTCGGGCGCCACGACCTCGAGGTTCCGGAAGGTTCCGCCGGTGACCGGCACGTCGGGGTTGATGAGGCACTTGTAGGCGAGGCGAGCTCCGGCGAGGGTGCCGGGCATCGGCGAGTTGACAGGTCCGTGGGTCGGACCGCTCGACCCGTCGAGGTCGATGGTCATCCGGTCGCCCTCTATCCGCACGGCCACGCACACGTCTACGCGTGGCAGGCCGGGACCGCCGGAGTCCATGTGGGCGGCGGCCCGGTAGACACCGTCGGAAATGGCGCGCACCGCCTCGCGGTCGAGGTGTTCGCACTGGGCGAATATCTGGTCGGCGGCCCGCTCCACGGTGCCGGTGCCGAAGCGCTCGTGCAGGGCCACCAGCTGGTGCTCGCCGGTGCGGCAGGCGGCGATCTGGGCATGGAGGTCACCCCAGACCGAACGGGGCAGGCGGCTGTTCCGGGTTATGTAGTCGATGACCTCGCGTACGGGCTCGCCGGCCCGGTAGACGGCCGTGGGCCCGAAGCGGTATCCCTCCTGGTAGATCTCGGTGGTGTCCACCGGCCGGCCGGCCTCTTTGGCGCCGATGTCCAGCCAGTGGGCCTTGGTGGCCCCGAAGCCGATGAGCCGGTCCTCGAGGAACACCGGGGAGAAGATGTTGACGTCGTACGTGTGGCTGCCCACCAGGTACGGGTCGTTGACCATGTACACGTCGCCGGGCCGGTAACCCTCCGGACCACCCAGCGCCTCCGTGGTCACCTTGATGCCCAGTTCCAGGTTGCCGAGGAACATCGGTAGGCCCGGTGACTGGCCCAGCAGGCGGCCCCTCCGGTCAAAGACGCCCACCGAGCAGTCCTTCATCTCGTAGATGATCGGGGTGTAGGCGGACCGGAACAGGTTCTTGTTCATCTGCCGGGCGATCGACAGGAAAGCGTTGCGGATCACCTCCACGGTCACCGGATCCACCAACTCGCCACCGTCCGATGCGCTCCGTGGTCCCAAGAGGTCGGCGGCACGGGATTCCGTCATTCCCGGCTCCTCTCCATCACCAGGTGGCCCCGATCCGACGCGGCGGCTCGCCATCCGGGCGGCACCAGCGTGGTACAACCGGATTCCAGCACGATGGCGGGACCGTCGAGCTCCTGGCCGCGGCCGAGGTCGGCCCGCCGGTAGACGTCCGACGGCTCCGGTCCGTCGCCGAAGTCCGCCGGGAGGGTCGTCAACGCCTGACCAGGAGTAGATCCGGGCAGGAGGGGGAGATCGGTGGGACGGCGAAGGCCCACCGCGGAGATGCGCACACTCACGAGCTCGACGGTCTCACCCGGGTTGGAGTGTCCGTATCGGGCCTGGTAGGCGGCATGGAAGTCGGCGGCCACCCGAGCAGGATCATCGAGTCCGGAAGCATCGTGAACGGGCACGGTCAGCGTGTACTCCTGCCCGAAGTAACGAAGGTCCACCGAAGGGCGGAAGTCCATGTCGGAGACGTCGACTCCGTCCTCCGCCAGGAGATCACGTCCTTCGGCGCATAGACCCCCGAAGGCGGACCCGACCGCATCGTGGTCGAGTGAATCGAAGCGCCCGTAGAGGGACCGAGCCAGGTCATGACGCACGTCCGCCTGGAGCATCCCCCACGCCGACAGGACCCCGGGAGCGTGGGGCACGATCACCCTGGACATGCCCATCTCCTCGGCGAGCGCGGCGGCGTGAAGGGGCCCGGCCCCACCGAAGGCCAGCAAGTCGAAGTCCCGAGGATCGATACCCCGCCCCACGGTGATCTCGCGGATGCCGTCGGCCATCATGGCGTTCACCACCTCTATGGCGCCCAGTGCCAGCTCGCGGGGATCGAGTCCCAGTTCGGCTGCGACCTTCTCCAGCGCGGCCTCGGCCGCCTCGAGGTCCAGCTCGAGCGCCCCGGCGAACCTGGCGATCTCGGGAATCCGCCCGAGGAAGGCGTTGGCGTCGGTGATGGTGGCACTCATCCCGCCGTGCCCGTAGCAGGCCGGGCCGGGCATGGCGCCGGCCGACGCCGGTCCCACCCGGAGTCCGCCCGCCTCGACCCAGATCTTGGAGCCCCCGCCCGCGCCGAGGGAGTGTATCGCGACCGAGGGGGTGAGCACGGGGTGGCCCTCGATATCGACCTCGCTCTCTATGTCGGCGCGCCCGTCGACCACCAACGAGACGTCGAAGGAGGTTCCGCCCATGTCGACGCAGATCAGCTGGTCCGATTCGATAGCCCTCCCGATCGACTCGGAGGCCACGGTGCCTCCGACCGGCCCGGAGAACAGCGTCTGGGCGGCCCGGCGGAGCCCGGTCTGGGCGGTCATCACTCCCCCGTTCGACTGCATCACATGGAGGGGCGACCGCAGACCGCCTCCGGCCAGGCGCATCTCCAGGGCTTCCAGGTAGTCCCTGATGCTGGGGGTCACGTAGGCGGACACCAGGGTGGTGGACCAGCGCTCGTACTCGCGCCACTCGGCCGTGACCTCGTGGGATGCCACCACGCTGACGCCGGGAAGGGCTTCTCGCAGGACGGCGGCAGCCTCCCGCTCGTGCGCAGGCCACCGGAACGAGTGTATGAAGCAGACTGCCACCGACTCGTAGCGCCCGCGCAACCGCTCGGCCAGGTCACGGATCCCGGCGCTGTCGAGCGGCGTCCGGATCGTCCCGTCGGCCAGGGTCCGCTCGTCGACTTCGAAGATGTCCCGGCGCCGGAGGAGCAACTCGGGGCGCCGGTAGTGGATGTTGTACATCTCGGGCCGGCTGGCCCGACCGATCTCGTACACGTCGCGGAACCCGCTCGTGACCACCAGGGCCATCGATGCGCCGGCGCGCTGGAGGAGGGCGTTCAGGGCGGTGGTGGTCCCGTGGATGAAGTCCTTTACCTCGGGGAGGGAGACATCCATGAGCGATACGGCCTGCATCACCCCGGCGTCCTGAGCCCCGGCGATGGACAGCGCCTTGGCGCTCTCGGTCCTGCCGTCGGGCCAGGTGGCGACGGCGTCGGTGAAGGTACCGCCTATGTCTACGGCGACGCGCACGCCCGGATCGGGACCGGGTTCGGTCACAGGGCGGCTCTCATCTCGGGCGTCAGGAGCTGGAAGGCCTCCACGTACTCCACCTCCGGTCCGGCGCCGATGTAACGAGCCTGGAACGCCCGCTGCCGGGCGCGCTCCGTGTAGTGGTCCCGCAGGTAGGTCTGGGCGCCCATCGCCTCCAGGGCCTTGGCCTTCACGGGCCACACCGGAGTGATGTCTATGAAGGTGTCGGGCTTGAAGTCGCACAGGTCGGGCTGGTGGGGCTCGAACGCGTACATGGCCGGCGGGGGAATGGTCGGGAAAGCGGCCGGCACCCCGCCCGCGCCCATGGCGAGCAGCCGGGCCCGCTGCGACGCCTGGGAGGCGACCGGGTGGTCGGGATTGAAGGGATCGTTGGGAGCATGGATCAGTATGACGTCTGGAACGGTCTCGATGAAGAGGTCGACCAGACGTCGGGTGGCCTGCTCGTCGACCACCAGCGGGTAGTCGCCCAGGTCGAGCGCCACGAAATCGGCTTCGAGGATCGAAGCGGCCGCGATCGCCTCCTCACGCCGGATCCGCCGCACCTCCTCCAGCGTCTGGCCGGGACGGCTCCACAGGGCGCCGGACTCCCCACGCTCCCCGTAGGAGAGGGAGACCACGGTAGCCGTTCCACCCGTCGCGGTGTGCGTGGCGACAGCCCCCGAGGCCCGCCAGACGAAGTCGGCGGCATGGGCGCTGATCACCAGCATCGAACGGGCCACGGATCAACTCCAGATGGTCGCGCACATGGCGGTGCCGGTTCCCGCCTCCGTGCGGTAGCCGGGCACGTAGGCCACAACTTCCATCTCGAGGCTCTCGCAGGCGCCACCGACAGCGATCCAGCACAGGCCCTCTGACGTTCCGGACACGAAGTCCTCCGCCTCTAGCTCGGCTATCCGCCGGCCGTCCCCCGACGCCACCGCATCGAGCATGCGCCGATCGATCGACTCGTCGATCACGAAGTGGCTCAGCCCGCCGGAGGCGACCACCGCCACCCGGATGTCCTCCGGGTAGGCGGCGATCGACGCCGCCAATGCCCTGCCGAGTTCCCAGCACCGGAGCGGCGTGGGGGTGTTGGGCGGGAAGTAGGTGTTCAGAACCACCGGGACCATGGGGATCGGATCCCGGTCACGGTCCATCAGGCGGTTGCGGATGGCGATGAAGGGATGACCCGCGGACTGGCCTTCGGGCGCCGCGTTCACCTGCGCCACGTCGAAGCCGCGGCGGTTGAGGTCGGTGATGAGGAACTTGCCCAACTCCGAGTCGCACGGATAGGTCTCGGGTCGCTCCCCGAACAGCGCCCATGCGGCGGGCTCCACGGCCGGGAATATCCACTCGGGCGGGAAGGCGTCGATGGTCTCGCCCCAGTAGACGGCGATGGTGGGCATGCTCTGCTCGGAGAAGAGCTCGTGGTGGTCGTCCCCCACGATCACCACCACATCGGGCCGGGCCTCGGCCAGAGCGGCCGCCAGGCGGGCCACGCCCGTGTTGATACGCTCGTACTTCTCGGCCCAGACCTCGTCGTTGACCTGCTCCGCGACACCCTCGCCGGCCCGCGCCGCCACCAGGTCCTGGTAGTCCCACCGCTTGCGCTTCCAGATCAGGGGGAACGCGGTGGCGTCCCTCGACGCGTATTCCGCCCAGTGATCGCTGGACATGCTCATCTGCGGAGTGTGCGAGACCCCGAGCCCCAGTACCAGTTCCGCCATCTCTAGCTCTCCCGTTGTGTCGCTTCGCCGCCGGTTGATCTTATCGGTGAATGCCGGGTGGACCACCGGGCGCCGCTCGTCTCACCGGTCACCATCGCACGATCTCAAACCAGGTGCAGGGAGTGGAGCACTTCGGTCAGATCGCCGTCCACCACGCACGCATGGCAGGTCGTGGACGAGAAGCGACCTCCGAAGAACACGAGCGGGCGGGATGACCGCTCGTCCCTCAGCAGGGCGTCTACGTGCCCGACGACTATCGCGTGGTCGCCCTCCTCGTAGACCGACCGTAGCGAGCAGCCCACATGGGCAATGGCTCCGTCCAGGACGGGGTCACCGGTGGGCCCGAGCACCACTTCCTCGCCGAACAACTCCTCCCCCCGGGCCGCCGGGCGGGCGAATCCGAGCGCCACCCCGATGTCATCCTTCCCGAGGATGTTCACCGAGAAGCCCCGCGCCCTCCTTATGAACCGGTTGCTGAAACTGTCAAGGGCGATCGACACCGCCACCAGAGGGGGCGCCAGCGACACGGACATGACTGCGTTGGCCGTCATCCCGTGGTACTCGTCACCGGACGCCATGGTGATGACCGTCACCCCGGTGGCGAACAGGCCCATCGTGTCCCGGTAGGCCCGCGGGTCCGCGGCGTCCAGTGCCGCGAGCCGAGCGCCCGACTCCAGGGCCGTATTCACCGAGTTCATGGACCGTCCAGCAGGCTCACAGCCCGAACGGGCCCTCGTCCAGGTACCGACGGCCTTCCTCGAGCAGGCGGTCGAGCAGGGCCTGGCCGTCGCCCATCTGCACCGCCCGGGCGAAGAAGGAAGCCACGAACATGGGCTCGCCGATGTAGAAACGCTCGTAGTGGGCGAGGCGCTGGCCGATCGGACCCCCGGCCAGCTCCCAGGCCAGCTTGGCGATCTGCACCCGCTCCTCGCCGGGCATGGCGTCAGCACCCGCGAAGTATGTGTTGGCGAACTCGGCCACCTCGCCGCGGAACTCGGCGGCCGTGGGGGTGAGCATCAACCCGGCCGCCCCGGTCCGCTTGATGGTCTCCAGCATGGTGTTGTAGAAATCGGGGAAGAGCAGGCCATGCGCGGTGAGGGAGTCCGCGTTCAGGTAGTAGACGCCGTCGTCCCCCACCCGCGGCTGCTCCTCGGCCCTGAACAGCAACGCCTCGGCGGCCTTATGCATGGCGGCGATCCGCCCCAGCAACTCGCCCACGTTGGGGAACACGTTGGTCTTGACCGAGGCGCACAGCGCCATGGCCACCGCCACCGTCAGACCGGAGCGCACGATGGCCCGCTGGATCGACAGGTGGCCCGAGAAGGCGGCGACCGCGGTCATGAACCGCATGTTGTTGGCCGCCTCCTTGCTGCTGTGGAAGAAGACCCGGTCCCAAGGGACCAGCACGTCGTCGAACACCAGGAGAGCGTCGATCTCCTCGTAGCGCGAGCTGAGCGGCGAGTCGTAGACGTTGAGCCGGTCGTCCTTAACCAGCGGCTCCCGGCAGAGCAGCTTGAGGCCTGGGGTGGTCGTGGGGATGCTGAAGCACAGGCAGTAGGCCTCGTCGCCGGGGACGAACTGGCGCCCGTTGGGGAACACGAGCACCTCGTCGGCGAAGGGCGCCGCCGTGGCCAGCTGCTTGGCGCCCCTGACCACCAGACCCTTCGAGGTCTTCTCCTTGATACGCAGGTGCAGGTAGGGGTTCTCCTGCTGATGGGAGGGCTTGGAGCGGTCCGACTGGGGATTGCCGAGAGCGTGGGTGACGAACAGGTCATTGTCCTTGACGTGGTTGTAGTAGTCGGTGATCCGCTGCGATCCGCCTTTCTCGAACTGGTCGAACCAGTCGGCGCTCACGCTCAAACCCGCCACCAGGGCCGCCATCGACTCGGGGCCTCGACCGAGACACCCGTAGGAGGCCTCCGAGAAGGTCTTGTACGCCAGGCCCTTGGCGCGGAGCTGGTCGTGGGTCCTGGGAACGAGGAAGCTGAGATCGAACCGCTCCCCGTTCTCGACGTAGGTCATGCGGTCCTGGAACTCGTCGGTGTGCTTCATGTCGTAGACCCGGGCGTACGACTCGATGGGACGGCGGAACGCGGGGAACTTGGTCACGTCCTCGACACGCTCGCCGTCTACGTAGGCTTCACGGGGGGCCTCAAGACCCTCGATGTACTGGGCGCCGGTGCGGATCACGGTTTAGGGGCCTCCTGATCGACTCATGCCAGGCTCGCAGGCCTGCTCGTTGACTTGGTGGTCACCGAAGGTACGGGATATAGGAGCCGGTGTCCAACGATGATTTCCGAACCGATCCATCGGCCCTGCCGATAGAAGGGCGATGCAGCCCGATTACTCGAATCCGGTTTGACGGTCGGGCGATGCCCGTCGTATCTTGCGGCCTATGCCTTACATAGACGTTCACGGCCACGTAACAGCACCGCTAGCCCTGTACGCGTACCAGGCGGGCCTGATCTCCGCCGGTAAGTTCCACGGGAAGGGCAAGATCCGGGCGACCACGGAGGAGATCCTCGAGTCGTGCCGGTGGCACATCGAGCGCCTGCGAGGCCACGGGATCGACCGGCAGTTCATCTCCCCGCGGCCCTACTCGATGATGCACTCCCGCAAGCCGGAGATCATCGTGCACTGGTTCATCGAGACGGTCAACGACATCATCGCCGCCCAGGTGGCCGAGTACCCGGAGGCCTTCGTGGGGGTCGCCGGCCTGCCGCAGAGCGCCGGAGTGAGCCCTGCCAACGCGGTGGAGGAACTCGAGCGGTGCGTGACCGAACTCGGTTTCGTGGGCTGCGTGGTCAACCCGGATCCCGGCGAGGGTGACTACGCCACCCCGGGACTGGGTGACGAGTGGTGGTACCCGCTCTGGGAAAAGATGGTGGAGCTCGACGTGCCCGGCCTGGTGCACGCCACCTCCTGCCAGAACTCAAGGGAGTCCTACTCCAACCACTTCATCACCGAGGAGGGCATCGCGGTCATGTCGCTGATGGACTCCCATGTCTTCGAGGACTTCCCGGACCTCAAGCTGATCATCTCCCACGGGGGCGGATCGGTCCCCTACCAGTACGGCCGCTGGCAGGCGCAGCGGGTTCAAAAGGGCAAGGTGGACTTCGAGGAGGACCTACGGAAACTCTGGTTCGACACCGTGCTCTACAACAAGGAGTCCCTGGAACTGCTGTTCAAGATCGTCGGCCCCGAGCACTGCCTGTTCGGCACCGAGACCCCCGGCATCGGGTCGGGTATCGACCGCAAGACCGGTAAGTACATGGACGATCTGGCCCCGGTGATCGAGAGTATCGACTTCCTCACCGAGGACCAGCGAGACGACGTCTTCTACCGCAACGCTGAGAAGGTCTACACCCGCTGGGAGGGAACCAGCGCCGACGATTCGGCGTGAGCGGCTTCGACCACGCGTCCCGGCGTGCCCGCTTCCAGGAACGGCTCGCCGACCTATCGGTCGACGTCGCCATGTGCCTCCCGTCGGGTGACCTGGAGTACCTGACCGGCTTCCCACGCCGGGCCCCCTCTTTCGGCAACATCGAGTACGCCCACCAGTGGACCACCGGCGCTCTCTTCCGTCCCGTTGGAGAGCCGGTCTACGTGGTCCCCCAGGGATACTCCTCCTTCAACCTGCCGGGCGGCGTGGAGGGCGACGTGGTGCAGGTGCGGAACCTGGACGACGGCGTGGAGGTGTTCTCCCGCACCCTGGCCCGATTCGGCCGCATCCGGCGGATCGGGGTATCGGCTCGTACATTCTCCCGGACGGCGGTGCGGATGGTCGAACTGACCGGCGGGGAGTTGGTCGACCTCGACGACGAGATCAACGCTCTGCGGCGGGTCAAGGAGCCGGAGGAACTGGACGCCATGCGCCGGTCGGCCCGGATCTGCGACCGGGTGATGGGCGAGATAACCGGCTCGGTGGCGGCCGGTGTGACGGAGTTCGAGATCTCCAGCCGCGTCGACTACCTGATGCGGAAACACGGCGGGAAGTATCCTTCGTTCGACACGGGCGTGTTCGCCATGGGTCCTGCCCTCGACCGCGATGCGTCCACCCGCCTGACCGCCGAGCCGTTAGTCGAGAATCTGGGAGTCTCGTTCGACTTCGGCACCGTGGTGGACGGCTACTGCTCGGACTTCGGGCGCACCATCCACATCGGTGAGCCGGACGACCGGTACCTGGAGGCCTACGGCCTGGTGGTCGCCGCACAGGAGGCCGGTCGCCGGGCCGCCGTGCCGGGCGTCACCGCCTCGGAGGTCAACGCCGCCACCCGCGCGGTCATCGATGACGCCGGGTACGGGGACTGGTTCCGCCACCGTACGGGCCACTGCATCGGCCTCGACACCCACGAGCGGCCCTTCATCTCCGAGGAGGACCGGACTGTCCTCGAGGAA